>NVWQ02000028.1 GCA_002733715.2 Methylophaga sp. | reverse complement strand
GTTTCAAGATCTCTCCCTCTGGTCGAGATGACATACTGTGGTTTGCTTTGGCTGAGATGACAGGCTGTGGTTTGCTCCGGTAAAAACTTCAAGCTGATTTTACTTAGGTATATTGGTATCATTAGAATAAATTGTGATTAAGAGGAAGAGCATGAAAGGTATTATATTAGCCGGTGGATCAGGCACACGGTTGTATCCGATAACGCGGGGAGTTTCAAAGCAGCTTGTTCCTATTTATGATAAACCGATGGTCTATTACCCTTTATCTGTTCTGATGTTAGCGGGGATTAAAGAAGTTCTCATTATTACGACTCCTGAAGATCAAAGCAGTTTTCAACGTTTATTAGGTGATGGTGCTGAACTAGGAATGACGTTTGAATACGTCATACAGCCATCTCCTGATGGCCTAGCGCAGGCGTTCATACTTGGTGAAGACTTTATTGGTAATGATGATGTTTGCCTAGTGTTAGGTGATAATATTTATCATGGTAATGATTTAACAGAGCTATTGGCTACAGCAGTCACTAACGCACAAACTGAAAATAAAGCCACTGTTTTTGGATATCGGGTGGCTGATCCTGAACGTTATGGTGTCGCTGAGTTTGATGATACGGGTAACGTTATTAGTATTGAAGAAAAACCAAATCAGCCGAAAAGTAATTATGCGGTAACGGGATTGTACTTTTACCCGAATGATGTAATTCAAAAAGCGAAAGATATTACCCCTTCAGAGCGTGGTGAATTAGAAATTACTTCGGTAAACCAGGCCTATCTTGCTGAGCAACGTTTAAAAGTGACGTTAATGGGGCGCGGTTATGCCTGGCTCGATACGGGGACTCATGAAAGTTTATTAGAAGCGGCTCAATTTATTGAAACGATTGAAAAACGGCAAGGTTTAAAAGTGGCCTGTTTAGAAGAAATAGCTTTTGAACAAGGTTATATCAATAAACAACAGCTTATTGAATTAGCGAAGCCTTTAGCCAAAAACCAGTATGGACAGTATTTGTTAAAACGTGCTGAAGAAGGTATCTAAACGTGCAGTTTATTCCCCAATCAATTCCTGATGTTTTTGTGATTGAACCCAAGGTTCATGGTGATCATCGAGGTTATTTTATTGAAACATTTCGTCAGGATATGCTTGAAGAAGCTTTAGGTTATAAAGTCAATTTTGTTCAAGATAATGAGTCTAAATCATCTAAAGGCGTGCTCCGAGGTTTGCATTTTCAATTAGCACCACATGCACAAAGCAAACTTGTTCGTGTTATTGATGGCCGCGTATTAGATGTGGCGGTCGATATTCGCCGTGGTAGCCCAACGTTTGGCCAGCATGTGGCTGTTGAATTAAGTGGTGAAAATAAAAAGCAGATGTTTGTTCCTCGTGGTTTTGCCCATGGCTTTATTGTGCTGACTGAAACGGCTACATTTGCCTATAAAGTGGATAATTATTATTCGCCAGAATGTGATCGAGGATTAGCTTTTGATGATGCTGAACTGAATATTGATTGGTTATTAGCCAAAGACTCATTGAGCTTGTCGGAAAAAGACACTAAGCAACCAAGTTTGGCTGAATTAGAAACGTGTTTCGATTACAAAGTGAATTACTATGACTGAGGTTAATGCTATTTTAGTGACGGGTAGTAACGGTCAGCTTGGGCAGTCATTCAAAAAAATAGCAAAAGATTATAATAATTACGACATAATATTTGCTACACGCGGTGAATTGGATCTAAGCGATAACAACAGTATCAGCAACTATTTTCAACAGAATTCGTTTGATCTCATTATTAATTGTGCAGCACATACCGCAGTTGATAAGGCCGAATCTGAATCTGAATTAGCCGACACTATAAATCATTTGGCAGTTGAACAATTAGCTGAAATAGCCAAGCAACAGCAAGCTAAATTAATCCATATTTCAACTGATTACGTATTCAATGGCCAACAATACAGGCCTTATATTGAAACGGATGATGTTGCACCACAAGGTGTTTATGGCCTAACAAAACTCAAGGGTGAACAAGCTGTATTGAGAATAATGGAAAATAATGCCCTTATTCTCAGAACTAGTTGGGTGTATTCTGAATTTGGCAATAATTTTGTTAAAACAATGTTGCGGCTAGCGAATGACCGTGATTCATTAAATGTTATCTTTGATCAAGTGGGCACACCAACTTACGCTACTGATCTAGCCCAAGCAATAATGACTATTGTGCAAAATGAAGCATTTCAACAGAATTTTAGTAGTGAACTTGTTCACTACAGCAATGAAGGCGTATGCAGTTGGTATGATTTTGCCAAAACAATATTTGAACTGAGTGGAATAACGTGCGATGTCAGTCCAATCGAAACGAAAGATTACCCGACACCTGCTACTCGACCTCATTACAGCCTATTGAATAAAGCTAAAATTAAGCAGCGTTATGATTTAACTATTCCGTATTGGAAAGACTCATTACAACACTGCTTAAGCGTACTACAGGAAAATTCAGAATGAAAACTATTTTAGTCACGGGTGGAGCAGGATTTATTGGTTCAGCCGTTATCAGACATTTGATTAATGACACTGTTCATAAAGTGGTGAATGTCGATAAATTAACCTATGCCGGCAATTTAGAATCATTGATTTCAGTAAGTGATAACGAGCGCTATGCCTTTGAACAGGTAGATATTTGTGATGCACAAGAAATTAATCGCGTTCTCGAACAACATCAGCCAGATATTATTATGCATCTTGCCGCTGAATCACATGTTGATCGCTCGATTGATGGCCCCGGTGAGTTTATCCAAACCAATATTGTGGGCACTTATAACTTATTAGAACAGGCTCGACATTATTGGGCTGCACTCGAAGCAAACAAGAAGGCGAATTTTCGCTTTCATCATATTTCAACAGATGAAGTGTATGGTGATCTAGAAGGTACAGATGACTTATTCACTGAGACTACACCCTATGCCCCAAGCTCACCCTATTCGGCCAGTAAAGCCAGCTCTGACCATCTTGTGCGCTCATGGCAGCGTACTTTTGGGTTACCTACAATTATCACTAATTGTTCTAATAATTATGGGCCCTTTCATTTTCCTGAAAAACTGATCCCTTTGGTGATTCTAAATGCACTGCAGGGTAAACCACTACCTGTTTATGGCAAAGGCAATCAAATTAGAGATTGGTTATTTGTTGAAGATCACGCGCGTGCATTAGTGCTTGTTGCCACAACGGGCAAGATAGCTGAAACCTATAATATTGGCGGCCATAATGAAAAACAGAATATTGAGGTGGTTAAAACGATTTGTGAATTGCTTGAAGAGTTAGCACCGAACAAACCTAAAGGTGTCGTCGATAAATATCAAGATTTGATTACCTTTGTAACGGATCGTGCAGGTCATGATGTTCGATATGCAATTGATGCTAGTAAGATAGCGAAAGAGCTTAATTGGACGCCGCAAGAGAGCTTTGATACGGGTATTCGCAAGACAGTGCAATGGTACCTTGATAATCAAGTTTGGTGCCAGCATATAGAGGATGGCAGCTATCAAAATTGATATTAATGACCTGATGGACCGAAGCGGGGTAAATTTTGGCACCAGCGGAGTACGTGGTTTGGTGGCAGATATGACCGATGAAGTCTGTTTTGCTTACGTGACTGCTTTTTTACAATATCTTCAGCAACAAAAATTGATTGCCAAAACAACAAAAATTGGCATAGCGGGTGACTTGCGTTCTAGTACGCCTAGAATAATGAACGCTGCTGCGGCTGCGTGTTTGAACATGGGGTTTGAGCCTATTAATGCCGGCAATATCCCTTCTCCCGCGATTGCTTTATATGGCTTGAAACATTCAATTCCCTCGATCATGGTAACCGGAAGCCATATACCCGACGATAGAAACGGCATTAAGTTTAATACACCATTGGGTGAAATTTTAAAGCCAGATGAAGAGGGGATTAGGGCTCAACAAGTTACGGTTCCTAAAGACTTGTTTTTAAATGCGAATCTCATTCAAACAGATTGTTTAGCGGCAGTAGATACTAATGCTGAAACAAACTATGTTCAGCGTTTTATCGACTTTTTACCTCCGAATTGTTTGCAAGGACAACAACTTGGTTTATATGAACATTCATCGGTTTCACGTGATTGTTTAAAAAGTATTTTGCAGAAATTAGGTGCTAATGTCACTTCGCTGGCTCGCACCGATACATTTATGCCTGTTGATACCGAAGCTATTCGCCCTGAAGATATCACTTTAGCAAAACAATGGAGCGAACAGTATAAATTTGACTGCATTATCTCAACAGATGGCGATGGTGACCGGCCACTTGTCAGTGACGAAAAAGGCAATTGGCTGAGAGGCGATGTAGCAGGGATATTATGTGCAAAATATCTAGGTGCCGAGAGTGTTATTACACCTGTGAGCAGCAATTCAGCAGTAGAAAAAAGTGGCTACTTTACGGAGGTGATCAGAACAAAAATAGGCTCGCCTTATGTTATTGAAGCCATGCAAGCCGCTGCTGCTGGCAGTGGCAAACACGTTGTAGGTTACGAAGCTAATGGTGGCTTCTTGCAACAAACGCCACTTAAACAAAATGACAATATTTTATCGCCATTGCCTACACGCGATGCGGTTATTGTGCCTTTAGCGATTATCTTATTGGCCAAGCAAGAACAACTCACGATTGCTGAATTACTTATGACTTTGCCCCAGCGTTATACGCATAGCGATAGAATTAAGGAATTTTCTACATTGTTAAGTCAAAAAATCATCAGTAAACTAACAAAAGGTGATATGGATGAACAGAACGTGACTATTCAGTCCTATTTTAATATGGTAGGAGAACCTAAAAGTATAAATACAACGGATGGTTTAAGAATCACATTTAAGAATAACGATATAGTGCATTTGCGCCCATCGGGAAATGCCCCTGAACTTCGTTGTTACACTGAGTCAGATAGTCAGCAGCAAGCTGAAGAATTGAATATAAAAGCAATAGATGTTCTTAGAAATTTTTCTAAATTGAGCTGATAAGGTTTTTGAATGGATATAAAATCACAAATATTGATTGTTGATGATGAATCAAGCAATGTCGATCTGATCGTTGACATACTAGATGGTCAAAATTACCAACTAAGCATGGCTGATAGTGGTATTGCTGCTTGGGAATTATTAACTAATGACCCTGATAAATTTGATGTGGTTTTATTAGATAAAGTGATGCCTGAAATGGATGGTGTAGAACTCACAAAAAAAATAATGCAACATGATGAACTACATTGCACTGTTATTTTGCAAACAGAGGGCGGTGAGAATAGTGATGCTGGAGCGCAATATTACATCAGCAAACCTTTGGATAAAGCACTTTTAATAACGGTTGTAGATTCTGCGGTTAGACACCAGTTTAGTTATAAACACAGAGTTAAAAATAGAATTGGTTTAGGGTTAATGACTAAGGCAACATTTGAACTTAAAACAATTCATCAGGCACATGCATTAGCGTCGTTATTGAGTGAAAATTATCCAGAACCACATAAAGTTATTACCGGATTGACGGAGTTAATGGTTAATGCTGTAGAACATGGTAATTTAGCGATTGATTATGCTGAAAAAACAGCATTTACTGTGCAGGGAACGCTTAGCCAAGAAATACAACGAAGATTGAATTTGTCTGAATACAAAGACAGGTGCGTGACCGTACACTTTCAGTTACTAGAGACCATGATTACAGTTACTGTAAAAGATCAAGGCGCAGGATTTGATTGGGAAAAATATATGGAGTTCGATCCGACCAGATTAATGGATCCCCATGGCCGAGGGATTGCTATTTCAAATAAGCTCAGTTTCGATGAGCTAGAATACAAAGGTACTGGCAATGAGGTGGTGGCTAGATTGCATCTTTGATTACAATTTAGCACATCTGCAAAAAACTAGATTGGATACATCCACTAACTCTATACGTATAAAGCCATGTATACCAATATGTTAGCCCTAGTTAATTTTAGGCAAGATTGGTACACTCTAAACTTCTTCAAATTCGTTAGCCTGAGGCTGAGATTATATGAGCAATATTTCGCAAAAATTCATCATTTCTATGTTGCGCCCTTATATAGAAAATGAGCTACCGGGGTGGGGGAAAGTGTACGAATACTTCGTGGGGTCCTATGAGAATGACGGCTTTTGGCAAGATGCAGAAAAAAAACAATAAGAGGAAAGCGACACGGCTACCTTATGGAATTAGACCTTTCCCATTGGTCAGAACGTTTGGCATTTTTTCTGAAGCGTTGGTATGATTTACCGACGCAATTGCTAATCGATGAGGTGATTAAACCTGATGATATTGTTGTCGATATTGGCGGTAACATTGGCATGTTCACCCTTGCCGCGCGTGCGAAGACAGGTAATAAAGGTAAAATATATGCGTTTGAACCCAATCCGCTGCCGCGAGAAAAATTTGAACGGCATATGAAAATCAATAATATTACCAATGTTGAGATTAAGCCTTTTGCTCTTCATGAACATTCAGGTGAAACAACCCTTTACTTCCCCAAGATCAACACTGGTGAGGGAAGTCTGAAGCCACTTCACTATTCCGAAGAATGGACTATTGCTATTACCGTTGAGATTAAGGTCGGTGACGAAGAACTTATTGATATTAGTCCCCGATTCATTAAGATCGATGTTGAAGGTGCCGAAATTGGTGTTCTCGTGGGGATGGAAAATATTATAGAACAGGCAAAACCGATCATCGCGGTAGAATACATTCAGGAGCATTTACAACGCTTTGGAACTGGTTTCAAAGATATTCAGCTTTTTGCCAACAAGCACCACTACCGAATTTTCCAGCTGGCTGTTCTAAGGCAAGGCTGCCAGAACCAGTTATCTCTGACCCCAGCGAGTGAGGGTGTTTCCGGTGATTGTGATCTTGTTCTCATTCATGAGAATGACAGTTCACTTGAGAAATTTGTGCACTGATCATTCCCGAAAACTAGTCAATAAAAAAGCCCTAACTGTTGTAGCAGTTAAGGCTTCAAGATTTCTTACATATATTGGAGCCGGAGATAAGACTTGAACTTACGACCCTCTGATTACAAATCAGATGCTCTACCAACTGAGCTACACCGGCTTGAAGAACGCAAATTATACGGATGACCTTGCTGCAAGGCAAGGAAAAACTCATATAATCTTAAAAGAAATGGGGTGAATGATGGGGCTCGAACCCACGACAACCGGAATCACAATCCGGGGCTCTACCAACTGAGCTACACTCACCATTGTCTTTGCACTAACAGACCCAAATAAGATGTGCCTGTAAAGTTAAGCTGTGTATTCTACGTCCTTTATTTTTTAGGTCAAGCATTTTGGGTAAGTAAGCTAAATTTAAACCAGTTCCAAATCAATTTTCTTTTCATCAAGATCGACACGAACAACTTTTACCTGAATTTTATCACCAAGACGGTAAGCTTTTCCTGATCTTTCACCGGTTAAACGGTGCGCACCAGAATCAAACTGATAATAATCATTTTTGAGAGAGGTAACGTGCACTAGGCCTTCTATATACATATCACTTAATTCAACAAACAAGCCAAAACCTGTCACGCCACTGATGATGCCCTCATGAACTTCGCCAACGCGGTCTTGCATAAATTCACATTTTAACCAATCACTTACATCACGTGTTGCTTCATCTGCACGGCGTGATGTCATTGAGCAATGTTCGCCTAACTGCAGCATGTTTTCATGTGACAAAGGCCAGCTCTTCTTGTTCTTTGAAATAATATGTCGAATAGCGCGATGAACTAATAGATCTGGGTAACGTCTGATGGGTGAAGTGAAATGTGCATAAGCATCTAAAGCTAAACCAAAGTGACCTGCATTATCAGGGCTATAAACGGCTTGTTTTAAACTACGTAGCATCACGGTTTGGATAAGGTGTGCATCAGGTCGTTTCTTGGCCTTATTAAGTAGTTCGGCATAATGTGCCGGTGTGGGTTCGCTACCGCCGCCTATAGATAAACCTAATTCACCTAAGAAATCACGTAATCCCGAAAGTTTTTCTTCGGAAGGTGTTTCGTGAACACGGAATAAAGTGGGCAGCTGGTGTGAAAGCAAAAAACGAGCGGCAGCCACATTTGCAGCAACCATAAATTCTTCAATTAAACGATGAGCATCATTACGTTCACGTGGCGTAATGGCTTTTAGCTTACGATTATCATCAAAAATAAATTGCGTTTCAGTCATGGCGAAATCAATAGCGCCGCGCTGGTCCCGTGTTGTTAACATGACTTTGAATAAGTCATACATGGTTTCTAAACCAGGTAAAACGGCGTTATATTTTTGGCGTAATGTTGGGTCATTATCAACTAACATTGCGGCAACGTCAGTATATGTAAGTCGTGCCTTTGAATTCATTATGGCTTGATGAAATTGATAAGATTCAATTTCACCGGTGGTATTGATCACCATTTCACACACCATGCAAAGACGATCTACGTCAGGGTTTAGTGAACATAATCCATTCGATAGCACCTCGGGTAGCATGGGAATAACTTGGCTCGGAAAATAGACTGAGGTTCCACGCTGATGCGCTTCTTTATCCAGTGCTGAATTAGATTCGACATAAGAAGATACGTCAGCAATAGCGACCCATAGCTTCCAAGAACCTGATTTAAGTTGCTCAGCATAAACAGCATCATCAAAGTCACGCGCGTCTTCGCCGTCAATAGTAACAAGAGGAAGGGCGCGTAAGTCTAAGCGACCTTCAACAGCTGATTCTGGAATGTTTTTACCATAACCTTCAGCTTGTTTTAACACATCAATAGGCCAAACATGAGGTAAGTCAAAGGCACGCAGGGCAATATCAATTTCCATTCCCGGCGCCATGTGGTCACCTAGTACATTGACTATTTTACCTAAAGGAGAGCGATGCTTATTAGGATGTTCAGTAATTTCTATCTCAACAATTTGGCCTTCTTTTGCATCCATTAACGCAGAAGGCGGAACTAAAATATCTTGGCTAATGCGACGATTATTAGGGACTAAGTAAAACATGCCCGCATCGGCGATAAGCCGACCCACAATACGTTCGTTACCATGCTGGATAACTTCAACGATAGCCCCTTCTTTGCGACCACGGCGGTCTGTTCCGGTCACTCTAGCCACTACTTTATCGCCATGTAAAACGACACGCATTTCGCGATCATTTAAAAATAAATCATCACCACCTTCATCTGGGATAAGGAAGCCATAGCCATCGGAATGGCCCATCACTCGCCCAGTGATGAGATTCATCTTAGAGATAACACCGTAAGCATTCTTACGGTTGCGTAATAATTGGCCGTCGCGTTCCATCGCTCTTAGGCGACGGCGAAGCGCTTCAGTTTGTTCTTCACCTTTTATACCAAGCAGTTTTGAAATGCTACGACGTGATAAAGGCCGATTGTTTTGTTTTAGAAGTTCTAAAATAAATTCGCGACTGGGGATAGGATTGTCATATTTGTCCGCTTCGCGTTTAGAATAAGGATCGTGAGATTTTTTCTTGGTCATGAGTATAATTGTCTTTATTTTTTGAAAACCGCAGATAATGTTCGGCGGTTCTATTTGGCATAAGTTGTCATTCTATACCTAAATCATCGAAAACCTAATATTTTCTGGATTATCAGCAAATACGGCGTGCTTTTTGCACGGTAAAAGTGCTTGATGTAAGAACGCTGTAATGAATGCTAGATTATTAGCTAGCTGGCAATAATTGCCGAAAAAGCGGCAAGGCGCATTAAATTTAACGAATTATAGAGAATATTAACATGGCTACACTGATTGATTCCATTGATGAACGTACGAAATTGGCGGGCACAAATCATTTGGAGGTTTTATTATTTAGTCTCGGCACAAATGATGAGACTGGGCGAGATGAAGTTTTTGGCATTAATGTCTTTAAAGTGCGGGAGGTATTAAATATTCCTGAAATAACCAGTGCGCCAGAAATGCCAGACGGGATAGAAGGCTTTGTTAGTCTACGAAACGACATGGTTCCCATTATTAATTTACAAAAATTTTGTAAATTAAAATCAAAAGATGAACCTAAAATTTTAATGATTACTGAATATAATACCCATGTACAAGGATTTTTGGTGAATGCTGTTGATACTATTCAACGATTAAACTGGGAACAGGTGAAAGCGCCGCCACCATTATTGTCAAAACGATTAGGTGGTTTGGTTACTGCAGTTTCTGAATTGGCAGATAAACGATTAGTTATGATTATGGATGTTGAGAAAGTATTAGCAGATGCGAGTGGTTTTTATGAAGAAGGTAATCTTTTTGACGGCATTGATAAGCTAGAAGGCAAGCATTCTATATTATTTGCTGATGATTCTAAGATAGCTCGTTCTCAGATTACTAAAGCACTTGATCATTTGGGGGTTGCACATCGCAGCGCCGTAAACGGCGCTGAAGCATGGAAAATGCTAAATAATATAGCTAAGAAATGTGAAGAGAAGGGACAAGATATTACTAGTGAAATTGAGCTTGTATTAACGGATGTGGAAATGCCAGAAATGGATGGCTATGTATTAACTCAGAAAATTAAGGCTGATCCGCGAATGAAAAAACTGCCGGTTATTATGCACTCATCTTTAACCGCTGCGGCCAATATGAGTATGGGTAAAAATGTTGGAGCAGATGCTTATGTACCCAAATTCCAACCCAAAGTTTTAGCCGAGACATTAAAAGAGTTTTTTGATAAAGCTTCAAATTCTGACTAAATTTATTAAAACTTAGTTGATGTAAGTATTAGAAAGGCCTCGTTATTAGGCCTTTTTTATATCCTCATCTTTTATGATTAGGTAGAATACTTGTATTTAAGAGCCATTTTAGCAGGAGCAGAATGTGATAATTCATCAACTAACCACGCTAGATAATTTGATTGTTGGGGCGGACAGGGCCATTAAAACGTTATTTGGGCGGCCAGAGACTACGGCTCGCCCTATCCCGAGTGAAGGAATACGCACCGAGAGTTTATCTCCAAAAGAACAAACATATTCAACACGATTGATGCGAGTAAACCATGCGGGTGAAGTGTCTGCACAAGCCTTATATCAAGGACAATCACTAACGGCTAAGTTACCCCAAGTCAGGGATGCAATGGAGCAGGCCGCAATAGAAGAGAATGATCACTTAGTTTGGTGTCAACAGCGGATTAATGAACTTGATGGTCGTACAAGTATTTTAAATCCATTATGGTATGTCGGTTCATTTGCCATCGGTGCAGTAGCGGGAAAAATAGGTGATAAATGGAGCTTGGGCTTTGTTGCTGAAACAGAAAAACAAGTTGTGCAGCATTTAGAAGAGCATTTAGACACTCTGAGTGAACAGGATCATAAAAGCCGCGCGATCTTAGAACAAATGAAAATTGATGAACTTCGTCACGGCACGATTGCGTTGGAAGCGGGAGGGGCAGAACTTCCAAAACCTGTTAAATTAGTTATGGGCCTTATGTCTAAGGTTATGACCAAATCAAGTTATTGGATTTAAAACCTTATTTAACGGTTAATGAAATTGAAACATCAAACGTTTTATTATCGTTCTTAACAACACGTAGTACATTGCCATCTGCAACAAAAGGTGGAAGGCGCTCATCAGCCGCATTCATCACAATTTCTATTTCATCGCCCACTGCAAGTTTATAATCAGTTGTCATTGCCAGCCCTGTTGCACTAAGATCATGGCTAGTCCCATGATGAGTCGTATCAGATGAACCTTTGACGGTATATGCGATCTGCGTATCGATGCTCATTCTGGCAAAATTACGCTTTTCATCGTAGGTATAATCAGTCATTATTATAGCTCCGTAACGAGTAAATAAGTTGTAGGTAGCGTTCCATAGCAAAGATACTTTACCATGCTGAATCATCCATCTTCAAGTAGCTTGGGTATATACCCGTGATCATTCAATGTGTGCATTCTTATTCCTTCCGTCACTCCGGCAGGCTTACCCAGTCAAGCTGAGCACAAGCTTAGCCGGAGTCTTGGTTATACGGTGCTCCATGGGCAGTGTAAATAGCTACTATCGTTGGATTCCCGCTTTCGCGGAAACGTAGTAACCGAAGGATCAATGACGGGCTTTGTTAAAATATCTGCAACTTCATTTCACTTTGGTATATTAAATCAGTATCGAACAATACTGACTCATACTAACGCTACCCCCCAAAGAAATTTAATGTAATTGTTACTCTTCGGTCATAAAATAACTCTTCTCCCCATGACCCATTATTTACATTCTTGCTTTCACCATAATTTGTAGTCAATAATTGTGAGCTATTTGCCCCTTTCAAAGATAAATGTTTTTCAATAGAATCAAGTCTAGTTCTTGCTAATTTGTAATTATTATCATTACTACCGCGCCAATCACTATGCGCCTCAATACTTGCTTCAATACTAGGGTTGTTTTTTAATAACTCAGCTAGTTTTAACAATCCTTGCTGAGCATGTGAATCAATAGCATCACTATTGCTTAGAAAATAGACATCAAACTGATAACTAGTTATAAATTGCTGAATATCGTCGCCATAGGTTTGCTGTGACTGATTAAATTCATTTTGTAGCTGCTGGTGGTTAGATTCTAATTGAGAAACGTGTAATTTTGATTGCGATAATTCGGTCGTTATAAGATCTATATCGGACTCAAGTTTTGCAATAAAATGTTGTTGCTCTGTTATAGTTTCAGCTTTACTTTGTTGGTTGCCTGCCATAACACCTAGAGAGCCACCAATAATAGCGCCAAATGGACCGGCAATAAGGGTGCCGGCAACTAAACCTACACCGCCAGCAGTTGCTTCATGATGTGAACTACTAGCGGATTCAGGCTGGTAAATTGGGTTTGCCATAATTGCAGGGCTAGCAATGAGTAATAAGCTACATAATAGTGTTTTTGTATGCATAATAAGATCCTTGTGGTTGTTATTGGTTCAGCGGGTCATCCATGACACATGGAACTGTGCAAATAGAGGAGGGTGTTGAACTCCATTTCTGCGCCGAGTGGTGACTATTTAACCGCAGTGAAGTGGCAACAACGCGTCGTGATCTTGGCAATGTGGTGATAAAATAAGGCAGAAATATGGCAATGGGAGAAAATAATGGGGCGTAGGATCGCAATTGTTGAAGATGAGCCTGATATTAGAGATAATTATGCCGAAGCGTTAAGACGCCAAGGGTATGAAGTGAGCACGTATGCAAATAGGCAATCTGCCTATGATGCCTTTCAGCAGCGACTGCCCGAATTAGCCATTATTGATATTGGTCTTAATGATGAACCTGAAGGTGGCTTTGATTTATGCCGCGATCTAAGAGCCATGTCAGAAACGCTCCCCATTATTTTTCTTACTGCTCGTGATAATGAGTTAGATACCGTGTCTGGATTTCGTCTTGGTGCGGATGATTATTTGACTAAGGATATTGGCTTATCACATTTGCAAGCGCGCATTGCTGCATTATTTCGCCGATTAGAATCAAGGAAAATACCCGCTAAAGAAGCAGATTTAATTATTCAAGGTGATTTAGTATTAGATGCTGATAGGATGGCAGTAAATTTTAATAATAAGCCAGTAGCTTTGACTGTTACAGAATTTTGGTTAGTGCATGCCCTAGTGCGTTTTGTGGGTCACGTTAAAACACGAGAGCAATTAATGCAGGCGGCCAATATTTACGTTGACGAAGACACGATTAGCTCACATATAAAACGAATTCGTAAAAAATTCCAAGTAGTTGATGCAGATTTCTCAGCAATTGAAACGGTATATGGTCTGGGATACCGTTGGATCGAGCAACAAAAATAACGGTTATTAATGAGTATTTGGCCTGCAATAAAATTAAAGTTACGAAGCAAGTTATTACTGGTTTCATTAGTTTTGCTGCTTTTACCTTGGTTGGGTGTGCGTTATATCCAAGCAATGGAAGATTTGTTGCAGCAGCAACAAGCACAATCAATGGCAACTATTGCTAAAGCCAGCGCCATATTGATAGCACAACATGCTGAGCCGTTAATTGAACGCGTTGAGCTTTTAGAGCATAAGACCCGGACAGAAAAAATAGCTGTATCGATGCTTGCTAGCCCGATTGT
The DNA here is from genome assembly GCA_002733715.2 of Methylophaga sp. Lineage (GTDB taxonomy): Bacteria > Pseudomonadota > Gammaproteobacteria > Nitrosococcales > Methylophagaceae. Next base: position 27,570 of record NVWQ02000028.1, on the reverse strand, counting down.
GATTGATGGCTACCAAAGTGAATGGGCAGATCTCAAAGGTTTAATGCAGACATTTCCAGTTGAGAACCAATTGTCCTATGGACATAAAATTGATCCACAAGATGTGACAGCGCGCTATTTATGGGCGAAACAACAACGATCTTTAATAATGATGTTGGATGTGGTTGATGATTCGATAGTATTTCGTGATCCACGCATACAAAATCGACATGGTGGTGATGCCATTGTTTTGGCTGTTGTGGATAACAAACAGCGTGTCCGTCGTTATTTATTATCAGCAAGCGCACCAGGTCAAATCAATGCCTTTGAATACATAGGAAGTTATCTCGACCCAGTAGTAATAGGAAGACAAAACGGTATTAAAGCTGCATGGCAGTTATCATTATATGGCTATCGCTTAGAACTTGCTTTACCGGAAGAAATGATTGATTCGTCGATAGCGATAGCCGTTATTGATGTTGATAAAAATGAAGCAGAACCCCAAGTTATTGGAATAGGAGATGTACGTGATAGTGCACTTTTTGCTGATTTGCTATTGCCCTCCACGCAGCTTGCAGAAGTATTGTCAGAGATGGCGACAGAGGGAACCAGAATTTGGTTGATAGATAATAATCGCAACACGGTTGCAAGTGCGGGGCAAGGCGAAGTATTAGTTGCCGAACAACCGTTAAATTCATTGCTAGATTTTTTTTATAACTTGTTTTTAGAAATTGCGGTATCAGATGATGAATCATTGCGACACGAGCGGGCTGTTTTTAAGGGTGATGCGGTACAAACAGCACTAATGGGCAAAGCAGCTACAGAACGTCGACAGATAGGAGGTAGTGAGCAAACTGTTATTGTGGCAGCTCAACCTATTTTATTAGATGGGATAAATGTAGGTGTTGTTGTTGTAGAAAAAAACACCAATACTATAATGGGCTTACAGAATAAAGCGGTGAAAACCTTACTCAATACTAGTTTATGGGTGATGGCTGTAGCCTTCATTGTTCTCATTGGTTTTGCGAGCCGACTTTCTTTTAGGATTAGGCGATTAAATCGTGATGTTTCTGCCATAGTGAGTGGCGATGGCCGCATGTCTGGTGTGCTCAAGCAACGTGCTGAATATGATGAGATAGGTGAGTTACGGCAAGGGTTTGAACAGCTTTTTGAACGGTTGGGTTTATATACCCATTATTTAGAAGCGTTATCATCACGATTGACACATGAATTACGCACTCCGGTTGCGGTGATTAGGACTTCACTAGAGCACTTGGAGCAATCACCTGAAAATAGCCAAGTTTATATTGATCGTGCCCGCTCAGGTAGCGAACGGCTCAATAATATTATCGCGAGAATGAGTGAAGCAAGCCGGCTAGAACAAACCGTTAATACTGTAGCGTTAGAAGTGTTTAACTTAACGGCCTTATTAAAAGATGTTGCACCTGTTTACCAAGATCTTCATCGACACGTCTCATTTGAATTTAATTTAGCAGAAGACGCTATTGAGATAAAAGGTTGCCAAGAGTTAATTGTACAAATGCTAGATAAATTGATTGCGAATGCAGTTGATTTTCACCTGCCTGAAACATCAATAGTGATAAGCCTTGAAAAGCCTCATAAATTAAACACCGCTATTCTTATAGTCAAAAACTCAGGAGCATCACTACCTGAAAATATGGAACAACAATTATTTCAACCTATGGTCTCTATTCGTGAAGCAGTTACTCAGTCGAAGATCCCTCATTTAGGTTTAGGTTTATATATTGTCAAACTTATTGTGCAGCAGCATGGCGGGCAAGTTGTCGCTCAAAATTGGCAACAAGGAGTAGAGTTTCAGATTGAGTTGCCGATAACATGATCATACGATAAATTTATGGAGTGTTATCACAATGAAAACTATACGAGGTATAGCTTGCTTAGCGGCCGTTAACTTAATGTTATTTTTACCTGTAGTTGAAGCCGATGTTCCGATGCCACCGATATCCATTGAGCCTATTTACTTCGAACCACCGATAGTTGAAGCGACACAGCAACAAAAACAGTTAAATTGTATTGAGCTAGATAACACCATTCGCTATTTGCATCCTTATCGTTACACCTATAAAGATAAGTTTTATGAAGACAACACTAATACCATGGCGGTTACCCTGATCACAGCGGATTCAATTCCAATTGTAGGAGGATTGCTCGGATTAGGCTATTTAACGTATTCATCAATGGTTGAAGAAAAAGAAAACCGACGTATGTTAAATGTTGAACAGAAAATTAGTATGTTGCAGCAGTTAAAAGCTGAACTGCATTGTTTTGAATAAAAAATAAGCTATCTTTAAAAAAACTTTGATTGAGATCTAGCCCGCAATAAGCCATTTTATTGCTTGTAGTTACCTCTCTATATCATGTACTATTAAGATAATGAATTACCAGTGAGGTAGACACAATGACAACAACAATGGATATAAAAGAAAAGTGGTACGAAGCGAATTTAAAGACTGCCCGTGAAAGTCGTAAAAAATGGTACAAAGCTAATGAAAGTGTAGGGACGACACTACCGAAAGAACATTGGTATGAAACCAATAAGAAGGCTACACATACTAGTAAACCTTGGTATGAAGCTAATTTGGCTGGCCATTTAGATGCCAAGAAGAAGTGGTATGAAGCTAATTTAAAAGTTGCGGTAGATTCAATTAGGGAAGAGCGTACCAAATGGTATGAGGCGAGCAAGCAACCGACAGATAAAACAAGTCAACCATGGTATGAAGCTAATACACACTTTGATCCTCATATGGAAACAAAGAGGAAATGGTATAGAGCAAACCTTGAAATAGCGAGAGCGGCGAAACAGAAATGGTATGAGGCTAATCAGCAAGTAGAAAAAGAGGCCCGTCAGCCATGGTATGAAGCCAATATTTATGCTGATCCACATATGGAACAAAAGAAAAAATGGTATAAGGCCAACCTTGAAATTGCCCGCACAAATATGGACAATAAAAAGTGGTATGAAGCTAATACGCATGTAGATCAATATGCTGATGCCAAACAAAAATGGTATAGGGCTAATCTTGCTCTTACACGTAAGAAAGCTGAAAAGCAAAAATGGTATGAGGCCAATCTTGAAGCTACACGTGAAGGTCAGAAAAAGTGGTATGACAGCAATAAATGATTGAAACTAAATGCCTCACCGTTGGGGCATTTCAGGTTAATACCTACTTAATTAAAGATTTGGCAACGGGAGCCTGTGCTATTATTGACACAGGTGAAAGTGATGATTTGGTTGAACGCTTGCAAGCGTTACAGCCTAGCCCTGATATTCAGATGATTTTGCTGACGCATGCGCACTTAGATCATGCCGGTGCATTAGTAGCATTGCAGCAAGCATTTGATGTCCCTACCTATTTACCTCGATTAGAAATACCCTTATTTGAAACATTACCAGAGCAGGGAACATGGTTTGGTGCACCGCATATGAATCGTCCTTGTGGCCGAATTGATCAGCTAGTGGATGATGGAGACGAGATTAAATTAGGCGAAACGGTGCTGCACTTTATTTCAACGCCAGGCCACACTCCCGGTCAGGGTTGCTACTATAATGAATCTGATATTTTTGTGGGTGATACTTTATTTGCAGGCAGTGTAGGTAGGACTGATTTGCCAATGGGTGATTCCGCGCTAGCACAAAAAAGTTTAGCAAAGTTAATGACATTATCTGGTAAGCTACAAGTACACAGCGGTCATGGACCTGTTACAACGCTGGCACAAGAATTAGCCAGTAATCCTTATTTACAATTTTTGAGATAATATGGCAAGCACGCAGAAACTGATTGATGGCTTCAAACGTTTTCAACAACAATACTTTGGTGATGATAGACGGCTCTATGACAGTATGATTTCAGGGCAGCCCGCAAAAACAATGATGATAGCGTGTTGTGACTCACGTGTTGACCCGGCCATTGTGACCGATTGTGATCCGGGTGATTTGTTTATTGTACGCAATGTGGCAAATTTAGTACCTCCGAGTGAACATGATGGTAATCACCATGGCACGAGTGCCGCCTTAGAATTTGCGGTTAATGGTCTAGAAGTAGAAAATATTATCATTATGGGACATGCAAATTGTGGAGGTATCAACGCGCTATGGACTGATGGTGGTAACGGGCAGACTCAATCACAGTTTATCCATAAATGGGTTTCTATTGCGAAACCAGCAAAAGATTGGGTGATTAATAATTTATCTGATTCATCGCCGCAAGATAAGATCAAAGCATGTGAACAACGTGCAATATTAGAATCATTATCTAATTTAATGGGGTTTGATTGGATTCGTCAGCGAGTAGAGCAGGGTTCGTTAAGTTTGCACGGTTGGTATTTTGATATTCCTACCGGTGAACTGTTGTACTTTAATCCGCAAATTGGCGCGTTTGAACCTGTAAATTAAAGCGCTTCTTCGAGTGATTGCTCTGTTTCTTCAAGCGCTTCGTCAGTCGCAGGGACAAGGGCCTCTTTTTCTATCTCATCAGTAATTACATCAGGTTCCGTTTCCCCCAAACCAATGGTGTTCAACAAGCCTCGAAAGAATCCTGTCTTTTTTTTAGTCAACGGCACAATAACATTAGCACTTTCTTTGTTTGATTGAGGCAGGTCTTCGCGCGCTACGGTGCGGGTGTCACCTTCAACATAATCTAATAGTCCGTTTTCAAAAAACAATGTGATGCGACGTTGTTCACGGCTACCATTACCGGGGTGGAAACTGTAGATATAATCCCAGCGATTGGGGTGAAAAGTGTCAATTAGAAGTGGTGTTCCCATTATGTAGGTAACTTGATTTTTGGTCATATCAGGCTTGAGTTGATTAATCATATCTTGGGTAACATCATTGCCTTGCTGAATATCAATACGATAAACGCCGGGGATTTTATCTTTATTACAAGCGCTGACAAATAGGGTGCAACTTGCAAGGATGCAAATGAGAAAAGTTTTCATTTATATTCAATGTCTATATTAATTTCCAAAGTGAAATGATACGCTATAGCTAAATAACTTGAAACCTGCATTTGCAAGTTACCATTAATAGCCCTTAGTTTTAAGAGAGTGTATTCGTCATGGAAAGCCAAGATTTAAGAAAAGCCGGCCTAAAAGTTACATTGCCAAGGCTAAAAGTATTAGAAATCCTTGAAAATTCAGAACAGCGGCATCTCAGCGCTGAAGATGTCTATAAAGCTATGCTAGAAATGGGCGAAGAAATTGGTCTGGCCACGGTATACCGTGTTTTAACCCAGTTTGAAGGGGCGGGTTTAGTTTCACGATTAAACATTGATGGTGGCCACGCGGTATTTGAATTAGAAGATGGTACTCATCATGACCACTTATTATGTGTGCGTTGTAATAACATTGAAGAATTTGTTGATGAAGTGATTGAAAAACGCCAACGCGCTATCGCCAAAGATAAAGGTTTTGAAATGACCGATCATAGCTTGTATATCTATGGTATTTGTCAGAAATGTCAGAAGTAAAGTGGCCTTTGACTTTTATTTAGGGGAAGACAGTACTTTTATAGACCACCATGAAGAAGGTATTTTTGAACTCATCAATGATAATGAGCAATATCCTCAACTCAATTGGTTATGGGAAAATTTTTATGATGGCCCATTAATTGCCCCCAATATTGCTAATAAACTTGTGCATGAATTAATTGAATTAAGGCAACAACTTTATCATCGTAAAGAACATAGTTATTTATTAATTCCGATTGATAGAATATTACCGCTTTTGAATAAAGCCTATGTGTGTAATAGTCCAGTTAAATGTATGAGTGATTAATCTGCTGATTTTTCGAGCATTTCCTCAGCATGAACCCGTGTTTTTTCCGTTAAAGTAACGCCGCCCAGCATCCGTGCAATTTCTTCAATACGTTGTTCTTTATCAAGTGCAGTAATATCAATATGGGTACTGTCTTTAAGGTTGGTTTTATTCACTTGTAACTGTTGATGTGCTTGGGCAGCCACTTGCGGTAGATGGGTGATGCAAATAACTTGTCGGTTTTCGGCAAGCTTGCGTAGATGATTGCCCACAATCTCGGCAATACCACCACCGATACCAACGTCAACTTCATCAAATACTAGTGTAGGGACACTTCGACTGCTGGCGGTGACTACTTGAATAGCAAGGCTAATGCGCGCTAACTCACCACCAGAGGCGACTTTTCCTAATTCGCCTGCAGGCTGACCGGGATTGGTGGTAACAAGCAACTGAACCTGATCTGAACCTGTTTCGTTGAAGTTGTCATTTGGCATGGGTGACACTACAAATTCAAGCTGGCCAGTTGGCATAGCGAGCTCTTGAATTGATTCGCTTATTTTTTTAGATAAAGGTTTGGCTGTTTGTTGACGTTTTTTGCTAATTTTGTCACACAAATCGCGACATGCCGCCATTTGCTTATTTAGTTGCTGTTGCAGTTCTTCAGTATGTATTTCGATATTGGCTAATGAAGCGAGCTCTTGTTGAAGCTGCTCAAAATGTGCCGGTAATTGCTCAATTTCGATATGATGCTTTCGAGCCTGATCATGTAATGTTGCTAGCTCGGTTTCAACTTGTTGTAATCGTTGAGGATCATTATCGGTACTATCTAAATAATGACGCAATTCATTTGACACTTCATCAAGCTGAATAACGGTTGAATTAAGTGTTTCAACCAAATTCGCAAATTGCGGTTCAATATCTTGATGAAGCGTAATTTCATTTAACGCCTGACTTATTAATGAATAAGCAGCGCCTGCTTCTTGTTCAAATAGTTGATGTTGTGCAGATTGGGCTGCTTCAATTAATTGTGATGCATTAGTGCGCTGTTGATGCTCTTTAATAAGTTGTTCTACATAATCTTGGCTGAGATTGAGTACCTGTAATTCAATAACTTGATAATCTAATAAATCATGGCGTGCTGTTTGATCTTGAGATTGCTGTTTTATCGTATCTAACTGTTGCTGAGTGGCTTTTAATTGTTGATATTGTGCGGAGAGTTCAGCTAATAAGGATTGAGTACCTGCCACGGTGTCGAGCAAATCTCGTTGCGTTTCACTGCGTGTTAACGATTGATGTGCGTGCTGACCATGAATATCAATACTGCGGATACTGATTTCACGAAGTTGAGCTAATTGAACCGCACGACCATTGATATAAGCACGTGAGCGGCCTTCTTTATTAATGGTTCTGCGTAATTCACATTGGCCATCATCATCTAGCTCTTGCTCTAGTAGCCATTTTTGTAGTGGTGGATTATTGCTAATATCAAAGCTAGCCGCTATTTCGGCACGCTCACTGCCTTGTCGTACCATTTTAGAATCAGCGCGGTCGCCTAACACTAAACTTAGCGCGTCGACTAACATTGATTTTCCAGCGCCCGTTTCACCTGTTAATGAGGTCATGCCCATATCAAAGTTAACTTCGATATCTTCAACAACAGCTAAATTGCGAATGCTGAGGGCTCTAATCATGCTAGTTTTTTACCCCATTCTAGTTTCGCACGAAGAATCGAATAATGATCATGATCTTCTAAATGCAGTAGCTGAATTGTGCTGGTATCGCGTTGAATACGAATAGAGTCGCCAGGTTGCATAATATGGCCTGGACGCCCATCGCAGGTTGCCATGGCTGTATTAGTATTATTTTCACTTAAAATAATATCAATTACACTATTGGCAGCAATCACTAAGGGGCGATTACTTAGAGAGTGGGGACAAACAGAGGCGAGTACCAATGCATCTAAATCAACATCAAGAATAGGGCCGCCAGCAGACATAGCATAAGCAGTCGATCCGGTAGGCGTAGCAATTACTAAACCATCCGCTCGCTGACTATTGAGGAAGCGACCATTGATATAGGTTTCGAACTCGATCATATGTAGGCTTTGATGGGCATGAACAACCACATCGTTCATTGCTTTGCCTATAGGTTCTTTAGAATTATTAATGGTGGCATACATTAAGAAACGTGTATCTTCACGGTAGTTACCATCAAGAATTTCTGATAGTTGTTGTTCAAGCTTAGATAATGTGACATCCGCTAGAAAGCCAAGACGACCCACATTGACACCTACTAAAGGTAAGTTGGAACCTGATAATGCGCGTGATGCAGATAACAATGTACCATCGCCACCAATAGCTATGGTGAGATCACAGCGTTCAGGGAAATCATTAATTGAAACAACATTTAATTCAGGCAAAAAAGCCATCGGTTCGTTGATAACAATATTGAGTGAGCGGGTGCGTAGAAAATCGGTAATACGTATTACCGCATTTTCCATAACAGGATCATCCTTTCGGATAAACAGGCCGATTCGTTTAAAAGAGGGACTCATTTTTGCTATTAGCCTGCCGATATATAGGGAATATTTTATGCATTCTAACGGGTACTTTGGTTTATGCAAAGGTTTCTTCGCTGACTAGGCTTATTAACTACTAATATAAGCGTTATATACCCATAATCATTCAATCTGTAAATTTCAGACCAAAAGCTAGAAAGCCAGATCTGCGTTGCAATGCTTGATAAGGACTAGTCATTACCTGCGCATTACGCCTTACTCTGACTTCCTATTTTTGCCCTGAATCTTCACAGAGTGAATGATCACGGGTATATATGATAAAATGATATGTTTTGTATTTAACTTTATTATAATTTTGAGGATGAACAATGGCGATCGAACGTACTATTTCTATTATTAAACCAGATGCTGTGGCAAAAAATGTGATTGGTGATATTTACTCACGCTTTGAAAAAGCAGGGCTAAGTATTGTAGCTGCACGAATGATTCACTTAACACAACAACAAGCAGAAGGCTTCTATGCTGAGCATAGCGAACGCCCATTTTTCGGAGCACTGGTTAGCTTTATGACTTCTGGTCCAGTAATGGTTCAAGTGTTAGAAGGTGAAAATGCAGTATTAACGAACCGTGACCTTATGGGCGCTACAAACCCCGCTGATGCAGATGCAGGCACTATTCGTGCTGATTTTGCAACAAGTATCGATGAAAATGCAGCTCACGGTTCTGATTCAACGGAAAGTGCAGCACGTGAAATTGCATATTTCTTCACTGAAGATCAACTTTGCGCACGTACTCGCTAAGTAAAGCTGAATTAAATAATGGCACGCACTAATCTTGCAGGGTTAGACCTTGATGGTCTGGAAGCTTTTTTTGCTGAAATAGGAGAGAAAAGCTTCCGGGCGCGTCAACTAGCACAATGGATCCATCAATATCGTGTGGTGGATTTTGCTGAGATGACTAATCTGAGCAAAGTCTTGCGACAAAAGTTAGTAGAAACAGCTGAAATAACGCTGCCAGAAGTTTTAGAAGAACATATCTCTAAAGATGGCACCAGAAAATGGATTATTCGTTTATCTTGCGGTAATTCTATTGAAACTGTGTATATTCCTGAAAAAGGTCGTGGCACTCTATGTGTTTCATCGCAAGTGGGGTGTACTCTAGCATGTACTTTTTGTTCAACAGGTCAGCAAGGGTTCAACCGTAATCTTGATGCCAGTGAAATTATTGGCCAATTATGGTTGGCCAATGAATATTTAGGTAAAGACCCTAAAGGTAAGCGCCTGGTGACTAATGTCGTGATGATGGGTATGGGCGAACCATTAGCAAACTATAATAACGTTGTTACAGCAATGAAATTAATGCGTGATGATTTAGCCTATGGCATCTCCTGGCGGCGGGTTACTTTGAGCACATCAGGTATGGTGCCATTGATCGATAAACTGCGCGAAGATTGTCATGTCAGCTTGGCAATATCATTACATGCAGCCAATGATAAGCTGCGCAGTGAAATTATTCCGCTGAATGATAAATACCCAATTGCAGAGTTATTAGCGGCCTGCAAACGTTATGTTGATGTGCAACAACGGCGACATATTACTGTTGAATATGTAATGCTTGAAGGTATTAATGATTCAGTACAAGATGCCAAAGATTTGATTCGAATTTTAAAAGACTTGCCTACTAAAATTAATTTAATTCCGTTTAATCCTTTTCCACGAACTAGCTATAAGTGTTCGTCAAAAAAGGTAATCGCTCGCTTTCAACAGCAATTATCTGATGCAGGCTTAGTCGCAACCGTGCGTAAAACACGTGGAGATGATATTGTGGCAGCCTGTGGACAATTAGCCGGTGAGGTACAAGACCGGACACGTCGAACACAAAGGATAGCGCAAGCGGAGGCTTTACAGGCACAATGAAACGACTTTTTATTAGATGCAGTGCTTTTTTATTACTGGCAACGCTTGCGGCTTGTCAGTCAACGGGAAATGGAACAGTACGACCTACGCAACACGTAGCTCCAAATCCAAAGGCAGCGGCAATAAATGCGGCAGCAGGTGCAGAATATATTAAATTGGGCGAGTATAAATTTGCCTTAGAAAAATTAGAAAAAGCGCTAGCTCAAGATCCTAATCTGGCTGAAGCACATAATATAATAGCCGTGCTTTATCAGCGATTAGCAAAAATGGATAAATCTGAATATCACTTTAAGCAAGCAATTGCACGTGCTCCTGAATATTCGGAAGCACATAATAATTATGGTGTTCTATTGTGTGGGCAAGGTCGTTATTCTGAAGCAGAGCAACACTTTCTAAGCGCAATTTCTGACCCGCTATATCCGAACCCTGCAAACGCGTATGAAAATGCGGGCTTATGTGTTGATAAAATCCCAGATGCAACCTTGGCTGAAAAATATTTCCGTACTGCTTTGCAACTTAATCCTTATCTGAGAAAATCATTATTCAAAATGGCAGATCTCAGTTATCAAAATATTGATTATGTGGCTGCGAAATCTTATATCGAGCGGTATCGAGCTGTTTCTCGTTGGACATCTCGGGCCTTATTGCTGGCTATTAAAATAGAACATAAAGTAGGTGGCCAAGATAAGGTGGCTAGTTATATTTTGTTATTAAAAGGGCAGTTCCCAGATTCAGATGAAGCACGAGAAGTAAGACAGGGGCAGTATTGACATGACAGAAATTTCTGATGATAACAGCCATACAAATAGTGGCTATTCTCCAACGGTAGGAGAAAGATTACGCCTCGCTCGGGAGGCGAAGAAAATTACTATTTCTGAAGTGGTAGTACAATTAAGACTAACTAAAGATAATATTGTTTACCTCGAATCTGATCAATGGGATAAACTGCATGGTCGGCCTTATGCACGTGGTTATTTTTCAAGTTATGTCAACTTCCTTGGTTTGCCGCATGCTGAAATGTTGGCACTTTTTAACATGGAATACAGCTTAACAGAACCTTCTATTGACAGTTTTAGACGTTCTGGAGGAGCTGGCAGTGAAGGTTCGGCTTGGTTTAAATCATTATTGCTGATTGTAGCACTCGTTGCCGCCGCTTGGTTTGGCTATCAATACTGGTTAGAAATACAGGATCAAGCACAACAATCAGACGCCGCCGCAAACTCAACTTTTCTTGGTATTGAAAATGAGCAAGCTGTTAATGATAGCTTTGGCAATAGCATTGTAGAACCGCTTCCTGCCATAGAAACTGAGCAAATAATAGTTACTGAATCAGAAAGCGTGATAGAAATACCTGCAGTTGAAGAGCGAGCAATAGAACAACAAACAAATGAACCAGCTGATGCACTATTAGAACAAGACACGTCAGAAGTCATTGAGGGTGCAGAACTTATTCAACCTGTTCAACAAGATGAATTAGTGAGTAATGACGATACTGACTTCAATACAAATGAACAAGAGATAGTGACAGAAACAAAAATGCTTGTTATGCAATTTTCAAAAGATTGTTGGGTAGAAATAAGTGATCGAAACAATAAAAAACTGCTTCATAAAATGGTATTAGCAGGTGAGACCATTGAATTAACGGGTAAATGGCCATTACATGCCTTATTAGGCAATGCTTTAGCAGTGAAAGTGAGTTATGACAACAATGAATTTGATCTTGCATCTTATACGCGATCGAACGTAGCCCGCTTTTCGGTAGGGGGAACATCTGAATGAGCTCTTCTTCAATAATTAGAAGGAAGTCACGCCAGATAATGGTAGGTAATGTTGCTGTGGGTGGTGATGCACCTATTGCCGTTCAAAGTATGACCAATACTGAAACCTGTGATGTCGCTGCAACCGTTGCTCAAATAACGGCATTACAAGATGTCGGTGCAGATATTGTACGCGTTTCAGTGCCGAGTATGGATGCAGCTGAAGCCTTTGGTAAGATTAGGCAGCAAGTGAATATTCCATTGGTTGCCGATATTCATTTCGATTATAAAATTGCCTTGCGAGTTGCTGAATTAGGTGTTGATTGCCTGCGAATTAACCCGGGTAACATTGGTCGTGAAGACCGTGTGCGTGCAGTGGTGGAAAGTGCACGAGATCATGGTATTCCAATTCGTATTGGTGTTAATGCGGGTTCATTAGAAAAAGATTTACAAAAAAAATATGGTGAACCGACACCGGAAGCATTAGTTGAATCAGCAATGCGTAATATCGATCATTTGGATCGTCTAAATTTCCCCGATTTTAAAGTAAGTTTAAAAGCATCGGATGTATTTATGACTGTACATGCCTATCGTCAATTAGCTTCGCAAATTGAGCAGCCACTACATCTAGGTATTACTGAAGCAGGTGGTTTGCGCTCAGGTTCAGTTAAATCAGCCATCGGTCTAGGTATGTTGCTGGCAGAAGGTATCGGCGATACCATCAGAGTATCATTAGCGGCTGATCCTATTGAAGAAATTCGTGTGGGTTTTGATATTCTAAAAAGTCTAAAAATACGTAATAAAGGCATTAATTTAATAGCCTGTCCATCATGTTCACGCCAACAGTTTGATGTGATTTCAACTGTCAATGCATTAGAGGCACGGCTAGAAGATATATTAGAACCGATGGATGTGGCAGTGATAGGTTGCGTAGTCAATGGGCCAGGTGAAGCAAAAGTAGCCGATATTGGCCTAACAGGTGGTGAGCCAAACCTACTATATGTTGATGGTAAACCCAGCCATAAGGTTGATAATGAGACTATGGTTGATGAATTAGAGCGTGAGATTCGAGCTCGAATCGCGCGTCAACAACAAGTAAACCACCCAGAGAAAATTATACCCATAAAGGAAATTAGTTAATCGTGGCAGAGATCATTCGATCTATTCGGGGAATGAACGACATTCTTCCGGATGTAACCCCCTATTGGCAAGCAGTAGAAAAGACCTTAAAAGATGTACTTTCTGGCTATGGCTACCAAGAAATTCGTTTCCCTATTGTTGAAAAAACTGAGTTATTTTGTCGTTCTATTGGCGCAGTGACGGATATTGTTGAAAAAGAAATGTATGCCTTTGATGACCGTAATGGCGATAGTCTGGCCTTGCGTCCTGAAGGCACGGCGGGCTGTTTACGAGCTGCCATGCAAAATGGCATGCTCAATCAAACCCAGCGTTTATGGTATATGGGACCGATGTTTCGTCATGAACGCCCGCAAAAAGGCCGCTACCGTCAATTTCATCAGCTAGGTGTTGAAGCCTATGGTTTTAGTGGGCCTGATATCGATGCGGAAATGATCATGATGACCGCGCGATTGTGGAAACGACTTGGTTTGACAGGTTTAACATTGCAAATCAATTCATTGGGTTCTACAGAAGCGCGATTGGCTTATCGTGATGTACTGATTAGCTATTTTGAGGCACATCAAACTGAGTTAGATGAAGATAGTCAAAGACGGCTTCATAGCAATCCATTACGCATATTAGATAGCAAAAATCCTGCTATGCAGGCACTTAATGATGCCGCACCTAAACTTTTGGATTATCTTGATGATGAGTCAAAACAAGATTTTGAAGCACTGTGCAAAACATTAGATGATGCAGGGGTTGCTTATGAAATTAATCCACGATTGGTACGAGGCTTAGATTACTATAGCAAAACTGTGTTTGAATGGGTGACGGATCACTTAGGCTCGCAAGGTACAGTTTGTGCAGGTGGGCGATATGACGGCTTGGTTGCGCAGTTAGGTGGACGAGCAGCCACTGCCATTGGCTTTGCAATAGGTTTAGAACGATTAATAGCATTGCTTGAAGAAATGGACTCACTGCCTGAGATAACAAGCCCTGATGCCTACATGGTTGCCGTGGGCGAACGAGCTGCGAAGCAATCATTACTTTTAGCTGAACAGCTACGCGATGAAATTCCAAATTTGAAGTTGATTACCCACTGCGGGGGTGGTAGTTTTAAGAATCAATTCAAACGTGCTGATCGAAGTGGAGCACGTTGGACACTGATTTTAGGTGATGATGAGATAGACCAACAAATTGTTGGTGTGAAAACAATGGCAACCGGCGAACAGGAAACTGTTCCCTGGGATGCATTAGCTAATTATTTGAAACAATAGAAGAATTTTATGACACCCATTAATATACCAGAATGGCAATCGTTGATCCGGCACTATACCGATCTTAAATATACATCGATGCGCGAAGAATTTGCACTAGATTCTGGACGATTTAAGCGTTTCACAATTGAGTGTGATGGACTACTACTAGATTATTCAAAAAATCGAATCACCAAAGAGACAATAGATAAATTAATCCAATTGGCCAAATCCGTTGACATGCCTAATTGGATAGAGCGAATGTATAGTGGCGAGGCGATCAACCATACGGAAGATCGTGCCGTTTTACATATTGCATTGAGAAATCGTAGCAATACACCGATTATGGTGGATGGCGAAGATGTAATGCCAGCAATAAATGCTGTTTTAGCACAAATGAAACAGTTTTGTGATCAGGTGCATAGCGGTGAATGGCTTGGTTTCAGTGGCAAAAAGATTACGGATATTGTTAACGTAGGTATTGGTGGTTCAGACCTAGGTCCAGCAATGATTTGCGATGCATTAGAACCTTATGAAGTGAAAGGCATGAGTGTTCATTTTGTATCGAATGTTGATGGTACTGATTTAAGCACAACACTGGAAAAACTGAATCCAGAAACAACCTTATTTGTAATAGCATCAAAAACATTCACAACGCAAGAAACATTGACCAATGCTGAATCAGCACGATCTTGGTTCTTAAAAGCAGGATCACAACAAGATGTTGCCAAGCATTTTGTGGCTGTTTCAACTAATGCTAAAGCCGTGGCTGAGTTCGGTATTGATACCGACAATATGTTTGAAATTTGGGATTGGGTTGGTGGCCGTTATTCACTATGGAGTGCAATAGGCTTGCCTATAGCTCTGTACACAGGAATGGAAAATTTTGAACGACTGCTAGATGGTGCCCATGCAATGGATAACCATTTCAGCAATCAACCTTTAGAGCAGAATATGCCAGTAATTATGGGTATGTTGGGAGTGTGGTATGTTAACTTCTTTGGTTCACAAACACATGCCATAGTGCCTTATGATCATTCATTAGCACGATTTCCAAACCATATGCAACAGTTAGATATGGAGAGTAATGGTAAGGTGACCAATCGTGAAGGGCAACGTATTAGCTATAAAACAGGCCCTGTTATCTGGGGAACCCCCGGCACAAATGGTCAGCATGCCTATTTCCAATTAATACATCAAGGCACACAGCTCATTCCTGTTGATTTTGTATTACCTGTAAATAGTCACTATCCAGAAAGTGATCATCAATCGATTTTATTAGCCAATGGTTTGGCACAATCAGAAGCCTTGATGAAAGGTAAAAATGCTGAAGAAGTGCGTGCTGAGCTGGTTAAAGAGGGCTTTGAAGGTGAAACCTTAGAGGCATTATTACCGCACAAAGTATTCCCAGGGAATCGTCCAAGCAATACCTTGATTTTCCCTAAACTAACACCTGAAATGTTGGGTAAATTAGTGGCGTTGTATGAACACAAAGTATTTGTGCAAGGGGTGGTGTGGAATATAAATTCGTTTGACCAATGGGGTGTTGAGTTAGGCAAGCAGCTTGCTCAAGTGATTTTGCCCGATCTATTAGAAGACGATGCTAAAATTGGTGTGCACGATAGCTCTACTACTAATTTGATTAAAATGATCAGAGACTTAAGACACGATTAGGAGTCCTCTCTTGACGATCTAAAAAGGCGGATGAATTATAAATTCATCCGCCTTTTTTATTATTCCACGTTTAGCTTATAATACTTTTTGGAGAACAACCCCCGCCAAAGGTGGAAGGTTCAATTCTATAGAGAAAGGTTTGTCTGACCAAGGCACATCCTGTGCGGTTAATTCGTGATCATTACCGATATTGCTACCACCATAAAACTCAGAATCAGAGTTCAATAACACTTTATAGTTACCTAATTCAGGCACGCCTACTCGATAAGTTTCACGAGGTACAGGTGTGAAGTTAAAGATAGAAATGACATATTCTACTCCGTCTCTACGAATATAACTTAATATTGATTGTTCGCGGTCATTACAATCTAGCCACTCAAAACCTTGTGGCTCAAATTCATGGCGATATAATGCGGGTGTATTGGTATAAAGTTTATTTAGATCACTAACCAGTGTTTTCATGCCGCTATGAAGTGGATAATCGAGCGTATACCAGTCTAAAGTACTTTCACAGTCCCATTCGGTGCCTTGAGCAAACTCACAGCCCATAAATAATAATTTTTTACCGGGATAGGTAAACATCATTGTGTAAAGCAAACGTAAGTTAGCAAAGCGTTGCCATTCATCCCCCGGCATCTTGTTTACCATCGATTTTTTACCGTGCACCACTTCATCATGTGAAAACGGTAATACAAAATTTTCAGTAAAGGCGTAAAGTAGGCCAAAAGTCAGTGAATCATGATGATATTGGCGGTGTATTGCATCTTGCTTCATATATTCAAGAATATCGTGCATCCAACCCATATTCCACTTCATTGAGAAGCCTAAGCCCCCCATTGAAACTGGGCGAGAAACCATTGGATAAGAAGTTGATTCTTCAGCTGCAATTAAACAACCAGGATGTTCTTGATGCAACACTACATTCATATGTTTTAAGAATTCAATCACTTCTAAGTTCTCACGACCACCATGCTGATTAGGCACCCACTGACCTTCTTCACGTGAATAATCAAGATAGAGCATTGATGCCACCGCATCAACACGTAAGCCATCAATATGGAATTCTTCTAGCCAGTAAAAAGCACTAGATAACAAAAAGTTAGTGACTTCACTTCGGCCATAGTTGAAGATGTATGTGCCCCAGTCTTGGTGTTCACCTTGACGTGGATCGGCATGTTCATACAGTGCACTACCATCAAAGCGAGCCAAACCATGTGCATCTTTCGGGAAATGGCCTGGCACCCAATCAAGGATAATACCGATATCATTTTGATGGCATTGATCTATAAAATAACGGAAATCATCAGGGCTACCAAAGCGGCTAGTAGGGGCAAAATAACCCGTTGTTTGATACCCCCAAGAAATATCAAGAGGATGTTCAGTGACAGGTAATAATTCAATATGAGTGAAGCCTAACTCTTTAACATAGGGCACCATTTGTTCGGCCATTTCACGATAGGTTAAGAAGCCGCCATCATCATTGCGACGCCATGAGCCCATATGTACTTCATAAACAGAGTGGGGTGTATGCAACCATTCTGCTTTTTCACGTTTTGACATCCACTCAGCATCTTGCCAGTCATGCTTACTTTCAGCTGCTACAACTGAGCCGGTGGCAGGTCGTAATTCTGCTTGTTGTCCATAAGGATCCATTTTTGAATGCAGCGAACCATCATTATTTTTGATTTCATATTTATATATTTCTTTCGCTTCGATACCAGGAATAAATGATTCCCATACACCACTGTTGCCACGCACGCGCATAGGGTGCTGACGGCCATCCCATTGATTAAAGTCACCGACAACACTAACGCGTTGTGCACTAGGCGCCCAAGTGGCAAATAATATACCTTCAACGCCATCGACCACATGCTCATGCGCGCCTAAAATTCGATAGGCATGCCAATGTTTTCCTTCAGCAAATAGGTGTAAATCAAACTCTGATAATTGCGGTAAAAAGCAATAAGGGTCATGGCGGCTAACAGGTGCGCCATTGCCCGCTAAACGATGAACAACATAAGGCTTGCTCAATTTTTTAGTGTCACCGGTCCATTGAAAAACATCCGTTCCTTCAAGGCGCTTTAATATCAAGTCATTGTCTAACCATGCTTTATGCGTGTCAGGTAAGAAGACAGTAACGGTTGTTTCCGCCCCATTTTGATGCGCACCAAGTACAGAAAACGGATCATGATGGCTTGCTTCAATGATTTTTATAATATCGTCAGATAACAGTTGCTTAGCAGTCATTTTACGTTCCTAATCTAAAAGGTTAAGCTGAAAATATCCGAATTTTAAGGTATGATATACCGAAGTTTCTAAGTCATAATTACTCAGTCGGAGAAGTTTCAATGTCAGATAATGATAGCACGCGTTTTGTAAGTCGTCTTACTAAAGATTCGCTAGCCCTAATTTTAGCAGGCGGACGTGGTTCACGATTAAAACAGTTAACAGATTGGCGTGCTAAGCCAGCTGTCGCCTTCGGTGGCAAGTTTAGAATTATTGATTTTCCCTTATCAAACTGTGTTAACTCTGGCATTCGACGAATCGGTATTTTAACTCAATATAAAGCCCACTCATTAATGCGTCATATCCAACAAGGTTGGGGTTATATGCGTGGTGAAATGGGTGAGTTTGTAGAGTTATTACCAGCTTCACAGCGTACTGAACAAGGTTGGTATGCCGGCACGGCTGATGCGGTTTATCAAAATATTGATATCTTGCGAAACCATGGTGCGAAATACATCGTGATTTTAGCGGGCGACCATATCTATAAGATGGATTATGGCACCATGATTGCTGAACATGTGGCAAAAGATGCTGATATGACGATTGGTTGCTTAACTGTTTCTCTTAAAGAAGCTACGGAATTTGGCGTAATGTCAGTTGATGATGATTATCGCATTATGGAATTTGATGAAAAACCAGCCAATCCAAACCCTATGCCGGGCAGTGATGATATGGCGTTGGCATCTATGGGCATCTATGTGTTCAACGCTGCATTTTTATACGAACAATTAATTAAAGATGCCGACACGCCAGGATCAACACATGATTTTGGTCATGACATTATTCCTTCATTAATTAAGAATTATAAAGTGGTCGCACATCCATACAAAGATGTTCAAGGTAACGATCCTGGTTACTGGCGCGATGTAGGTACCATTGATGCCTTCTGGTCAGCTAACCTTGAATTAATTGGTGTTACACCAGAATTGAATTTATATGATGACAGTTGGCCGATTTGGACGTATCAAGCGCAATTGCCACCGGCAAAATTTGTGTTTGATGATGAAGAACGTCGTGGTATGGCCGTTGATTCAATGGTTTCAGGTGGTTGTATTATTTCTGGTTCAACGGTCAGACATTCAGTGTTGTTCTCTAAAGTGAAGATAAATAGCTTCTCAACTATTGATGACTGTGTAATTTTGCCAGAAGTAACGATTGGCCGTAACTGCCGTTTGACAAAAGTAGTATTAGATAAAGGCTGTGATGTACCTGAAGGCACTGTGATTGGTGAAGATCCTATTGCAGATGCAGAAAAATATGAAATGTCACCTGAGGGTGTTGTATTAGTTACACCAGAAATGTTGGGACAAAATTATCGCTATATCAGATAAACCAGATATGAGTGATAAATCCACCGTAAAAGAATTAAGAGTAGTTAACAACATGTCCAACAAGTTAAAAGTCGTTTTATGCTGGCATATGCACCAGCCGCAATATAGTGATCCAATGAGCGGAATGTACCATCTTCCTTGGACATATCTCCATGTCATTAAAGATTATGTCGATATGGCGTGGCATTTAGAAAATGTGCCAGGCGCTAAAGCAGTTGTAAACTTTGCACCAACACTGCTGGAGCAAATTGCCGATTATGCTGAGCAAGTCAATTCACGATTTAAAGGTACGGGCAGATTAAAAGATCCCTTGTTAATGGCTTTAGATTCGCCTATACAACCAGCAAAAGCGGAAGAGCGAAGCAAACTGATTAGTGATTGTCTGCGTGCCAATGAAGAAAAGTTGATTGCACCTTTCCCACATTTTGCCAAACTAGCTTCAATGGCTCGTGATTTATTAGAAAATCCTGAAGGTCTGAATTATATTAACGACCAGTTTATGGTTGATTTAGTGGTGTGGTATCACTTGGCATGGATAGGTGAATCCGTTCGTCGAACTGATGTTCGCATTCAAAGCTTAATGAAAAAAGCAAAACTATTTACTTTTCATGACCGTCGCCAATTGATGACAGTGATTGGTGAGTTATTAGCCGATCTTATTCCGCGTTACCGTCGTTTAGCTGAAACAGGTCGAGTAGAATTATCGGTCACGCCGTATGCTCACCCGATTGTTCCGTTATTGTTAGATATCAAAACTACACATGAAGCCATGCCAGATTCGGCTCTGCCTGAAATCACTGATTACCCAGGTGGTGAAGAACGAGCGCATTGGCATATGGAAGAAGGCTTGCGTGTATTTGAATCGTACTTTGGTTTCCGTCCTAAAGGTTGTTGGCCTTCTGAAGGCGCAGTATCTGAAGAGACAATGAAAGTAATTGCCCGTCATGGTTTTACATGGACTGCTACTGGTGAAAATGTATTACGCAATAGTTTTAATGCATCAGATATGCAAGATGCCAGCATTTATAAACCGTATAAATTACCGGGTGCAACACCTGCATGCTTCTTCCGTGATGATGGTTTATCAGACTTGATCGGCTTTACCTATACCAAATGGGGCGCTGATGATGCAGTAGATGATTTTATTAATCATTTATTGACGATAAAAGCAGGTACAGAGGGTGATGATGACCGTGTGGTTTCGGTGATCCTTGATGGTGAAAACGCATGGGAATATTATTCATATAATGGCTACTATTTTTTGCAGGCACTGTATACGAGATTAGCAGAACATCCTGAATTGGAGTTAACCACATTCTCAGATTGCCTGAAAAATAATGTGTCGCCAGCTACATTACCTAAGTTAGTTGCAGGTAGTTGGGTTTATGGTTCGTTTTCTACTTGGATCGGTGATCCTGATAAAAACCGTGGTTGGGATTTATTAAGCCAAGCGAAATTAACGTATGATAAAGTGATGGCAGAGAATACATTTGACGCTGAAACAGCGTTGGCCTTATCAAGACAACTGGCTATATGTGAAGGCTCAGATTGGTTCTGGTGGTTTGGCGATTATAACTCTGCAGATAGCGTGAGTGATTTTGAACGTTTATTCCGCCTACACTTATCTAACTTATACCAAATGCTAGGTGAAGAAGTACCCCAAGAGCTTTCTGATGTTGTATCACAAGGCGGTGGCGGTATTGAACAAGGCGGCACAATGCGTCGAGGCGGCGAATAAACAAATGAACCAAGCTCAGGTTTTCCAGCAACGTCGTACAGGTGTATTACTACATATCACTAGTTTACCCTCAGCTAACTTAGGTGAAGATGCCTATCGTTTTGTTGATTTTCTGCAAAAATCAGGGGTGTCTGTTTGGCAAATGCTGCCTTTAGGTCCCACACATAGTGATGGCTCACCATATCAGTGTTTATCTGCTCATGCAGGTAATGCCACGCTGATTTGCATGGAAACGGTTCAAAATGCATCTTGGGCTAATGACGAGACATTAAAAGGCGAACGTTTTTTAATTATGCTGGTGCATGCTTACCGCCAATTCATGTCAAATGCCACATCATTTGAAAAATCTGCCTTTAGTGACTTCTGTCAAAAGAATGCCTATTGGCTTGAAGACTATGTTCTTTACAGTGAGATTCGTCATTTACAACATACGACAGCTTGGTTTCATTGGCCTGAAGAATTACGTGATCGTCATCCAAAAGCAATAGCAAAAATACGCGAAGAACGCGAAGAATCATTAGATATACGCCGTTTCAGCCAGTTTTTATTTTTCCAGCAATGGCATGCATTAAAAGACTATGCTAACGAACGTGGTGTTCTATTATTTGGTGATATGCCTATCTTTGTGGCACATGATAGTGCAGATGTCTGGGCTGCTCCGGAGTTGTTCACATTAGATAAAGAAGGACAACCAGAAAAAGTAGCAGGTGTACCACCTGATTATTTTTCTGAAACAGGTCAACGTTGGGGTAATCCTCTTTATCGTTGGGACAAACATGAGTCGACCGATTTCTTGTGGTGGCAACAACGCATGCAAACTCAGTTAGACCAATTTGATTTAATTCGCATTGATCATTTCAGAGGCTTTGAAGCATGCTGGGAAATTCCAGCCAGTTGTGAAACCGCGATTGATGGCGAATGGGTGGCGGCTCCTGGTGATGCCTTATTTAGCAAATTAGTCGATACCTTTGGTGAATTACCCTTAGTCGCTGAAGATTTGGGTATTATTACCGACGAAGTGACTGCCTTGCGTGAAAAATATGCTATGCCAGGGATGAAAATATTACAATTCGCTTTTGGCGATGATGCGACTAATCCTTATTTGCCACATCAACATACTCCAGACAGTGTTTCATACACGGGAACACACGATAACGATACAACAATGGGTTGGTTTGAAGCACTTGATGATGCAACGAAAGCGCGTGTTTATCAATATTTTGGTGATTCACATGAAGAAATGCCGTGGTTATTGATTCGTGCTTCGCTCGCAACTGCTTCACGACTAGCCGTAGTACCTATGCAAGACCTATTGGGTTTAGATTCTAGTCATAGAATGAATGTACCTGGAACAACAGAAGGTAATTGGAGTTGGCGTTTTGACTGGGATATGGTCAGCGAAGGCGTGGCCCCAAGATTGAAAAATTTAAATACATTGTATGGACGAAACTAATGGAAAACCCAAGTTCTTTAAAATATGTAGACACACATGAATGGGTGAAAGCTGATGATTCTGGTGAACTGATAGTGGGCATCACCGATCATGCACAAGATTTATTAGGTGACTTAGTATTTGCCGAATTACCAGAAGTAGGGCAACGCTTTTCGGCTAAAGAACAAGTCATGCTATTAGAATCAGTAAAAGCAGCATCTGATATCTATATGCCAGTAAATGGCGTTATCTTAGCCATTAACACTGAATTAGAAGATTCACCTGAACTGATTAACGAAGATTCATTCGGTGAAGGTTGGTTATTTAAGTTTGAAGCAGATAATGCCAGTGACATTGATGGATTGTTATCAGCACAAGAGTATGAAAACTCACTAGACGAGTAGCTTGGGTTGAGGAACGAAACCCAACAAATCAATGTGCTTGTACTTGCTAGAAGTGTTGGGGGTATCACTCCAACCTACTGGTAAATAGCGCCTAATATAACAGGATGTTTAGCACCTGTGACAGAAGTTAAATTGCCCGTTTGCTGATTGATTGACCTATGAGCTAGCCAAGCAAAGGCACAGGCCTCAACCCAATCTGGGTGCAAACCTAAATCATCAGTTGTAGATACTTTTTTATTCTTAAGCAATGATTGTATGCGATCGAGCAAAAAATCATTATGAGCACCACCACCACAGATAAATACATTGCCATTTGAAGTTGTATAATTTTCTATATCTTCAGCAATGCTTAGAGCTGTTAATTCAACTAATGTTGCTTGCACATCAGCAGGATCTGGTTTTTTAGCGTATTCAGTAAGCTTATTATCAAGCCAAGCTTTATTAAACAATTCACGTCCTGTGCTTTTAGGGATTGCTTGTTCGAAATACGGTTCATTTAGAAAAATAGACAACAGGCTCTCATTGCATTTTCCAGATTTAGCCCATTGACCATTTTCATCATAAGCTTTGCCAAGATGTAATGTGGTCCAATAATCTAATAAGGCATTCCCCGGCCCTGTATCAAAGCCAATTACGGCTTTGTTTGATGATGCAGGGAGCAAGGTAATATTGCTAATGCCACCAATATTGACGATAACGCGCTCTTCATTTTCAGCACTGAACAAAGCCTGATGAAATGCAGGCACAAGCGGTGCACCTTGGCCTCCGGTAGCGATATCACGTTGACGAAAATCAGCTACTGTAGTAATTCCGGTGATTTCGGCAATAACATTTGCATCACCAATTTGTAAGCTGAATGGAAATTCACCGCTAGGCGAATGAAAAAGTGTTTGACCATGACTACCAATCGCCTCAATATCATTGGAAGATAGTTGATGTGTGTTGAGCAGTTGGTTAATTGATTTGCCAATTAATTGGCCTAAAGCAATATCAATTTCACCAAGGTCTTGTAAATTGCAGTGTTGATCCGTTATCAATAATTGCAATTTTTGATGCAATTGTTCAGGGAACGGAAATGTTTGTGCCGCGATAAACTGAAATGCACCTGAGGGCTCAAGTGTAGTGATCGCCACATCAATACCATCTAGACTGGTACCGGACATTACACCAATATAATAACTCACAGAACGATTCGATTTAGTTGTCGTTTAAAGCCAGTTTGGTATCACTAATACGATCAAGCTGTGCCAATAAAGATTCAGATTTTTGTTTGAAATCGGCAATATATTTTTTCTCAAGAGGTTCTGCTTTTGGCAAACTTACGGTAAGTGGGTTGCGGTGTACACCATTTACGCGGAATTCATAATGTAGGTGTGGCCCAGTTGCTAAACCACTACTACCAATGTAGCCAATTACATCGCCTTGTTGTACACGCTTGCCTGCTCTTAGACCTTTTTTATAACTAGACATATGTGCATAGAGCGTTGTGTATTTGCCGCCGTGTGATAAAACAACAGTGCGGCCGTAGCCACCTTTTCTTCCAACAGAGCTTACTTTACCATCACCTGTTGCAGTAATTGGCGTACCCCTAGCCGCAGCATAATCAACGCCCTTGTGAGGTCGGCTTGTTTTTAATATGGGGTGTTTACGATTAGGGTTAAATCGAGAGCTGATTCGTGAAAAGTGAACAGGACTACGGCTAAATGTTTTACGCATGCTATCACCATTAGGTGCATAGTAGCGTGTCACATCAGTTTTATCGGTGTAACGTACTGCGCGGTATGTTTTGCCTCGGTTAGTAAATTCTGCTGCTAAAATATCACCATCAGCAATTTTCTCACCGTCTAAATATTCTTCAGAATAAATTATGGTAAAACTGTCATTTTTGCGTAAATCTAGTGCAAAATCAATATCCCAACCAAAGATATAAGCGAGCTCCATAATAATGTTATCAGACAGACCTGCTTCAATGCCGGCTTCAAATAATGAATTTTCAATTTGGCCAGATGCTTGGGTTTGGCGTGAATCTACAACACGTGTTTCCATAGATGTTTGGTAACCGTTATCGCTTGAAGTAATCGATAAGGTTTGAAGTGCTGATAATTCAAGCTCTAATTTATCTAAGGTTTTTGTTTCTTCTGCTGATTTGATTGAAAAACGTAAAATTTGACCGGGTTTAAGGTTAAGTAATGGTTTAACCTCTTTCCCTAATTGTGCAACGTTATATACATCGCGTGCAGATAATCCAACTCTTGGGAAAATAAGAGATAAATTATCACCCGATTTCACCGTTATTTCTTGCCAATCAATTGTTGATTTAGCGGTGTTGATTGTTTCTACCTCTACATCATCAAGAGCAGCTAGAATTTCCTGCTGTTCTAATAGTGCTAATTCAGCTTCATGTGCAGCATTAGCAATTTGTTCTTCATCAATAGGTGCACTATCAGATGTTTCCTCAATTGCTAATTCAGATAGTCTGGTGAAACTGCTGGTAGAGCCAAGCTGCTGCTTAGCGACAGACATAGTTGATGTGGCGCTATATTGAGGCGTATTATTTGAAATGTTCTGATTTTCGGCTAGCAAGTTTGGTAGGTCGATCAGTTGAGATTTTGTAGCATTTACGATAGGTTTATTAGTTGCTAATACCATTGAGGTAATAGAAATACCTGCGAAAGCAAGCACCGATAATACGAGTAAGTTACGAGTCTTACCAAACTTTCTAGCTTTGTTAGAAAATATATTAACTTGATTAGATGGGCGTATCAGTCTGTTTTGCTTCATGTGTAAACTCAACTATTGAACAGTTAGTGACGCATTTTCGCAGTATTTTCATAAGAATGGAAGCCTTTGTTTACCTGTTTTGTGATAATATGCCCGCAAATTGAAATTATAGGTGAATAAAAATGCTGTCGGTACAGGAATCATTAGCAATCATACGACGTGGTGCAGAAGAGATACTAGTTGAAAGTGAACTCATTGAAAAGCTTGAAACAGGTCGTCCATTACGTATTAAAGCGGGCTTTGATCCAACAGCACCAGATTTGCACTTAGGTCACACGGTTCTATTAAATAAGTTAAAACAATTTCAAGATCTAGGTCATGAAATTTTATTTTTGATTGGTGATTTTACGGGCATGATTGGTGATCCGACAGGTAAGAATGTTACGCGCAAGCCTTTAACACCTGAGCAAGTACAAGAAAATGCTAAATCTTATCAAGAGCAAGTATTCAAAATTCTAGATCCTGGGAAAACAACCGTTGTTTTCAACTCGCATTGGATGGATAAAATGTCATCGTCTGATATGATTCGTTTGGCCTCGAAGCATACTGTAGCAAGAATGCTAGAACGTGATGATTTTGATAAACGTTATAAAGGTGGACAACCCATCGCGATTCATGAGTTTTTATACCCTTTAATACAAGGTTATGATTCAGTTGAATTAGAAGCCGACGTTGAATTGGGCGGGACCGATCAAAAGTTCAATCTATTGATGGGGCGTGAATTACAAAAAGCCTATGGCAAACCACAACAATCAATTTTGACCATGCCTATATTAGAAGGATTGGACGGCGTTCAGAAAATGTCTAAATCATTAGGTAACTATATAGGTATAAATGATAGCCCCAAAGATATCTTCGGCAAGCTTATGTCGATCTCTGATGATTTAATGTGGCGTTACATTGAATTACTCAGCTTTAGAAGCCTAGAAGATATTCAACAATGGCGTGATGAAGTGGCTGCCGGAACCAATCCAATTGAGATCAAAAAGACCTTTGCCGAAGAAATTGTGGCTAGATTCCATAGTAAAGAAGAAGGCCAGCAAGCGCGAGAAGGCTTTGCGAATCAATTTAAAAAGGGACAGATCCCAGATGATATTGCTGAAATCACACTGACCGTGGGTGCAGAAGGTCTCGCAATTGCCAATGTTTTAAAAGATACAGGCCTAACAGTGAGCACTTCTGAATCGTTTAGAATGATAAAGCAAGGCGCTGTGAAGATAGATAGCCAGAAAATAGACGACAGAAATCTTGTTGTTACCCAGGGAAATGAACATATTATCCAAGTTGGAAAAAGAAAATTTGCAAAGGTAACAACGATTTAGATAATAAGCTTATTTATCGGGAAAAACTTCCTGTTGACGATTTAGAAATAGGCTGTAGAATGCTCGTTTTTCTTGAAGGCAGCCAGTAATATTGGTTGACGAAAAAAAACAAGAATAAAAGTTTGACAGGCCCGTGAGAGCCTGTATAATTCTCGCTTCTTTGTTGAGACAAATTGTTTCATCAAAGCGCTCTTTAAAAAAATAATATCAAGTAATATGTGTGGGTACTTGCAGCGGTAAAGTTTCATCCAAGTGAAG
>NVWQ02000027.1 GCA_002733715.2 Methylophaga sp. | reverse complement strand
TTTTAAGCGTGTTTAGCCTATAAGACCTTTAACTATTAAATTTATTTAATAGCTAAAAGCTAAATAAAGAAGCCCGGCACTTGTGTCGGGCTTTTTTTATGGTTATAGTTTAATGCGCTCAGATATTTTATTTCTACCCTTTGTATAAATTTCATAGTAATCTGAGCAATTATTTACACGCTTTGTTGTCTGAGTGTTAACAGAATTTAAGGAAGATATAAAATGGTTGCAAGAGTAGTATCGCTTTTTTTATTAGGGCTGATAGCAAATATAGGTTTGGTGCATGCAGGTGACTTTAAAGCTTTAAAGGGCCAAACAGCCGTTAGAGTGTGTGCTGATGCTCATAACTTACCTTATTCAAATGATAAGTTAGAAGGCTTTGATAATAAAATTGCAGAATTAATTGCAGAAGAATTAGGGATCCCCGTTGAGTATTATTGGTTTCCTCAACGCATTGGTTTTTCACGAAATACAATAAAAAAAGTCGATCCGAAAACTGGGCGGTTTTTATGTGATGTAGCGATGAGTATTCCTGCAGGGCCAGGTCGATATTTAACTACAAAGCCTTATTTTAGTTCAATTGACGCAATGGTGTATCGTAGCGGTGAAGGCTTTGAGTTAAATAGAATTAGCGATATTGCAAAGGTAAAAGAAGAGCAAGGCAAAGAGCTAAAAATTGGCCTATTTGATCGCGCTACAGCAACGGAAGAGCTACTAGCAAATGGGTTAACTGACCAAATTGAATATTATCAATTTATGGCGGGCGATGCGCGTGTTTACCCTGGGCGTATTGTTGAAGATGAATTGGCACAAGGAAAAGTTGATGTTGCATTTTTATGGGGACCCATAGCGAGCTATTATGCAAATCATTCAGATGTGCCGATGACGGTTGTACCGTTAAATGAACTTAGTGAAAAATACATATTTAGCTTTGCATTAGGTGTGCGTAAGCAGGATAAAGCATGGCGAGACTTGCTTGATAACATTATGGAAGCACGTAAAGATGATATTGCTGCAATTATTGCAGAATACAAATTACCATCGCTTGCGAATGTAGAACCAGCAAAAGAAAAAGTGCGAAAAGCGCCTTATACAATAGTAGATGGCAAAGTAGATAATAAAACGTATGTGGGATGGCGTTTATTTAATTCTACCTGTTTTGTCTGCCATGGTAGCAATGCGACCGGAACAGACGTCGCCCCGAATTTACTGATAAGTCTTAAAGATATGAGCTCAAGGGCATTCAGGCAGAAAATACTGGGTCGATACTTTGCAACAGTAAATCTTGATGATCCTGATCGTCGCATGGCATTTCTTGAAGAGGTTGCTGAAATAGATGCGGCTGAGTTTAAAATGCCTACGTGGGACGATGAGCCAAATATCCGCGCTCATATCGGTGACTTATATGCTTACTTGAAAGCACGATCAGATGGTGCTTTAGGTGAAGCGCGCCCAGAGAGGCTTGAAGAACAATAAGTATGGTGATTGTTGAGGCTACTCCACAGTAGCCTCAACAATGGCTATTAAGTTTGCGTTAATTCGTTTTGCAAAATCATTTTGACGTGTATTTTGAGTATTGGTTATCATTAATTTAGTTCCAATAATTACACCTTCTTTTTCTTCACGCACAGTGACGATACAAGGCATATCATTGATAAGATCTGAGTTTATTTCCATCATTTCTTTTGCATAAGTAATATTGCAAAAACTAATAACCGTCGACAGCGGATAGTCCTTCTCTCCACGATCGCGCACAGCTTGACCAATGTTACTGCGGTGGATAATGCGGTAATTATGTTCTGAAATAGCAATGTCGAGATTTAATAAGGTGTCTTCGAAATCATATTCACTAGAGAGCTGGTATATTCGATTAGATGTTTCATTGTTTGCATTACATGCCGTCAAGCAGCTTAGGATAAAAACAAAGATAAAATGAATCTTTAAGGTCTGTTTTGTAGTCATAGTAGTGCTCACATTTAAAAATTGCGCTAATACGTGTCGGAAGGCTTTACACGTCAGGTTTTTAGTGTATTGTGGTGTCCACATCAAGTATATACCCAAACTACTTGGAAATGCAGGGTTCAAAGCAGTTTGGGTATGAAATAACATTAAATTTACAGAGGTATCGTAGTCGTGCAAAAAATTTGGGTTTCTTTAATTGCAGTGGGTCTTTTAGCATTCTCTACTATGAGTGTATATGCTGTTACAGGTTTTTCAGATCTTAATAATGAGTTATTTGATAAAGCACATTTAAAAAACATCTTAAAACCAGCAACATTACATTATAAATATAAAAAACAAAGTTTTATTGATGGTGATCGTGAAGACACTATTGACGTTGTGGTCACGAACATTCGCAATACCGGTCGCCGTGATACCCATTTTGAGTTTTTTACAGGTGAACATAATCGGCCATATCAAGATCGTAATAATCAACAAGGTAACGGTATTTTTGTACTGTATCTTGAATTTGATATTCGTGAACTTGACCGTTTAACAGGTGGTGATTGGGCTTATTTTCAACGTAAAATTCGCTGGTCCCTATCTAAAGGTGCTACAAAGGAAGAAATTGAGATAGATTATCAAGGCAAAAAAGTAAAAGCGGTGCAATACACTGTTCAGCCTTTTATTAATGATCCTAAAAATGCTAGATATACTTTATACGCCAGTAAATATTATATTTTCACTTTATCAGAAGAAATTCCTGGTGAAATTTATCAAATTCGTACAGTAGTACCTGATGGAAAAACATGGCAAGAAGGTGATGACGTTATCACAGAAGAGGTGTTAACTTTTGATGGCGTTTCTTACGAAACCGAAACAGCTCAGAAAAAATAACGTTATTTTACGATTTTTAAACCAGGCCTACTCTTCTTCGGTGAGGCAGATTTGCTTGGTGGCATTACTGGAGATGGGGAAGCCTCTTCATCAGTAAAAAACATACCTTCATTGTTTTCTTTGCCATAGATTGCGAGTACTGCGACGATTGGAATAAATAATTCCATAGGCTTACCAGAAAATCGAGCGGAGAAGCTGATCCAGTCATTATCCGCGTGAAAATTATTGACGGCATCAGGTGCGACGTTCAGAATGATTTTATCGTCATTTATATATTCATGAGGCACTTGTACGCCGTCAAATGTAGTGTTAACTAACAGGTAGGGCGCATTTTGATTATCAAGTAGCCATTCATAGACTGCTCTAATCAAATAAGGTTTTTGAGGCGTCATGGGCGCATTGCTCTTTCAATATCACTTAGGCTGGCTTGAAAGCTGTCACGTGCAAAAATACGTTCAGCATATTCTTCCACCGCTTTAGCTTTTGTGGGTAGTTTAATACTAAGTGCAGGTAAACGCCACAATAATGGGGCTAAGCTACAATCCAATAATGAAAATTCTTTACTCATAAAGAAAGGGCCTTCTGCAAATAAAGGTGCGAGTACAGTAAGGTCTTCTTGTAGCACTTTGCGGACTTTTGATACTTTTCCTTTCTCTAAGCCAGACAATATTCCCCATTGGGCATACCAGTCAATATCAATTTGATACAGCATTAACCGCATTTTTGCACGTGAAACAGGATCCTTTGGCATTAAGGCGGGTTGTAAAAAGCGTTCTTCAAAATAGCTAATAATGATATTAGAATCGAATAATGCAACATCACGATCTATAAGGGTCGGACTTATCCCTGAAGGGTTTATTGAGATTATATCTTCAGGCCACTGACCATCAATAATATCTTCGATATTGGCATCTATATTCTTTTCATGGAGAACTATGCGGGTACGATGACTAAATGGGCAGGATGGATCTGAATATACCGTCATTGCTGCATGGCGGTTGTTATTGTTCATGATAGCGACTCTTTTGATTTTCTTTCAGTATATACCCGTGATACTTGGAGATGTATATTTATAGCATGCCCCTTTTCATTCATGGCGGCATTGCTCCTCTTTACAGGGGGCGGCCATGCGCATCGTCGCGTCTTGCCTTGAATGAAAATGGATACATTTTAAACACGCATCTCCAAGTATCATGGGTATAGTCTTTGTTTTGTTGACTATGCGGAAAGGTTATAATAATTAGTGTATATCTTTCCAGAAAGCTTTTTTCATTGGATAGACAACTAAGAACAAGAGGAACAGGTAAAGCAGTACCCATTTTCCTAGTGCGAGGCGCTGAATTTTAGACGGCTCACCAATATAAGCTAGAAAATTAACCAAGTCTGCGACCGTTTGATTATAGTCAGCATCAGTACCCTTGCTTGCAGCCGTTAAATGACCATGGTCATTTTCTAAGTAGCCTTGTTGCTCCCACAATACATGAGGCATGCCTACATCTTTAAAGGCTAGATTGTTTGTCCCCATTGCTTTTTCATCATCGAGATAAAAGGTGCGTAAATAGGTGTTTAGCCAATCAGTACCGCGAGCACGAGAGATAACAGAAAGATCAGGAGGTGTAACTCCAAACCATTTTTTAGCATCGTCAGGACGCATTGCAACCGTCATGGTGTCGCCGATTTTGTCTGAAGCAAACATTAAGTTTTCTTCCACCTGTTTATCCGTCATGCCTAGATCTTTTGCCATGCGGTTATAACGCATAAACGAAGCGGCATGACAGCTGAGGCAGTAATTGACAAAGGTTTTAGCACCGCGTTGTAGTGATGCTTTATCTGATAAATCAATTTCAACAGGTTCAAGATGAATTTTTGAAGCTGCCATTAGTTGAACCGACGAAATGGATATTAAACCAATAAAAAACACATAGATTAAATTTCTCATTTCATTGTCACCCTTTCTGGTACAGCTTTATCTTTATCAATGCTGGTATACCAAGGCATTAGAATAAAGAATGCAAAATAAATCACAGTGAATATACGTGCTAGGATTGTATTATTCACTAGCAAAGTCGTATCTGCCGATGGCTGCGTGCCTAAGTAGCCGAGCACAATAAAACTAATAATAAATAGTGTTAAAGCTATTTTCCAATACGGACCGCGATAACGAGTCGATTTAACAGGACTGCGATCTAACCAAGGAAGCAGGAAGAGAAATACCTGTGCTGCTCCCATTGCTGCAACACCAGCGAAAGCAGAACCCGCCACACTTGGAACAGCTCGTAAAATGGCATAGAAAGGCGTGAAATACCATAATGGCACAATATGCTCAGGTGTTTTAAGGGCATCAGCAGGGATGAAGTTGTCTTTTTCTAAGAACCAGCCGCCAAATTCAGGGGCATAAAATAGAATTAACGCAAAGATAAATAAGAATACAACTACGCCGACAATATCTTTCACCGAATAATAAGGATGGAATGGAATACCATCAAGCGGGATACCATTTTTATCTTTATTTTTCTTAATTTCAACACCGTCTGGATTGTTTGAGCCTACTTCATGCAGCGCAATGATATGGGCAACAACTAAACCTAGTATTACTAATGGCACCGCGATAACGTGGAATGCAAAGAAGCGATTTAATGTTGCATCAGCAACAACAAAATCACCACGGATCCATAATGCTATATCTGGCCCAACGAATGGAACTGATCCAAATAGGTTGATAATAACTTGAGCGCCCCAGAATGACATTTGCCCCCAAGGTAGCAGATAACCCATAAAGGCTTCAGCCATAAGCGCCATATAGAGGCACATACCAAATATCCACACTAATTCTCGAGGTTGTTTATATGAGCCATAAAGAATGCCGCGGAACATATGTAGATAAATAACAACAAAGAATGCAGAAGCGCCAGTTGAATGTAGATAACGAATTAACCAACCCCAATTTACATCACGCATGATGTATTCAACAGAGGCAAAAGCCAATGCCGCATCAGGCTTGTAGTTCATTGTTAGGAAAATCCCCGTAACAATTTGAAGAACTAAGACCAACATGGCTAGTGAGCCAAAGAAATACCAGAAGTTAAAGTTCTTTGGTGCATAATATTTTGAAAGATGATCTTCCCACATTTTTGTGGCTGGAAAACGTGCATCCACCCATCCCATTAAACTAGAAAACATTATGCGGCTCCTTGTGCATCTTCACCAATAACGATGCGATTATCGCCTTGGAAAAAGTAAGGTGGAACAACGAGGTTTGTTGGTGCAGGAACGCCTGCATAAACACGACCGGCCAAATCAAATCTAGAACCATGGCAAGGGCAATAAAATCCACCTTTCCATTCAGGACCTAAATCTTCAGGTGCAAGTTCAGGGCGATAGGTTGGAGAGCAGCCTAAATGTGTACAAACACCGACTAAAACAATAATCTCATCACGAATTGAACGTGTGTCATTTTTGCAATATTCTGGTTGTTGGCTAGCAACGCTACTGCCCGGATCGACAAGTAAACTATCAAGCGAGGCAAGGTTTTCAATTGTTTCAGTAGAGCGGCGAATGATCCAAACCGGCTTTCCGCGCCATTCAATGGTCATTTGTTGACCCATTGTAAGTTTACTGATATCTGCCTCAACCGGTGCGCCAGCAGCTTGTGCTTTTGCGCTTGGCAACATAGAGGTGACAAAAGGTACGGCAACGGCTGCGGCGCCAGCTCCACCCACAACTACGCTAGCAGCGGTGGTTAAGAAGCGACGTTTACCGTTATCAACGGTGTTACTCATAAGGTGGGATCCCCGTAAAATTTTGTTGTCTAAGTGATACTAACTATAAAAATAGCATTTCATAGTAATAGGTATCGACTACTGAATAATAAATCTTAACAATTTTATCATAGCTAGCAAGAGATTAGATCAAAAAAGCCCGCTTAAATTAAGCAGGCCTTTGAGTTAGATCACACTTTCATATGATTTTACCAAGCTGACTTTCTAAAGAATACTATCTAATGCCTGTTTTGCACCTTTTAGGGTGAATACCGTTTTGCCTTCAGAGCCATCAAGTAATGTATAAGAAAAGGTAATTTGATTACCTGTTGATAATTGCTTAATTGTATCGAGGTGGGGCCGTGAAGCACCTTGAAATATAGGGCAAATTACGCGTTCTGGCAGGCGTTCAGCAATGATATGATTGACGCTAAAGTCTCTATCGGTAGAAATGCTTTTGTCGTCACTGACAACAATGGCTTCAATACCTTCATCGGCGGGCACAATGGTAGCTACAAAACCACGCAGCAGTTGCACAGGTTTATAGTTATCTATTTGAAAAAGCGGCAATGGGCGCTGAGCTAACTCGTCAAAACCATAATCCGATAAACTAAAATCTAGCCACACGTAGCCTTCACCTGTCTTGAAAATCGCTAATTCGAAGCCATCTTCATTTCTGACTGTGGCAGACTGTGACTGTGTACCAGTGGCAGCATGAGTGAAGGTTTCAATTTTCCAGTCTGCAAAAGTGGCATTTGAAAATAGTGCGACCACTAAAAGTAGGAGTTTATTCATTATGTTTAGAACCTTCTGATTGCTGTAGTGCCCACATGGCGGCATAGCGCCCTTTTTGAGCTAGTAATTGTGTGTGACCACCGTGTTCGATAATAGTGCCATGATCTAACACTAGAATCATATCAGCATTTACTATAGTTGATAAGCGATGTGCAATAACCAACGTAGTCTTATTAGTGCTTATCGTTTGTAACTCATGATTAATTGCCTTTTCAGAGTGGCTATCTAATGCTGACGTTGCCTCATCAAAAATAAGAATTTGAGGGTTTTTCAATAAAGTGCGGGCGATAGCAACACGTTGTTTTTCCCCTCCTGATAACTTCAGACCTCGTTCGCCAACTAGGGTTTCATAGCCGTCAGGCAGCTTCTTAATAAAGTCATGAATATGGGCTTGTTTTGCGGCGGTAAATACGGCCTCTTTATCAACCCTAGGATTGCCATAAAGTATATTGTGATAAATCGACTCATTAAATAAAACGGTATCTTGTGGCACAACGCCTATGGCTTGGCGCAATGAATGCTGTTGAACATCTTGAATATCGATACCATCAATTGTGATTGAGCCTGACTGAATATCGTAAAACCGAAACAGCAGTCGAACCAGCGTTGATTTACCTGAACCACTGGCACCGACGATGGCGAGTTTTTGTCCTGCAGGCAGGGTAAAACTGACGTCCTTAAGAATGGGCCGAGCAGGATCATAATGAAAATTCACCTGTTTGAACTCAATAGTACCTTGCTCTATTTTTAAAGGGGGTGCATTTTTTTTATCTATGGTTTCTTGGCTCTCATCAAGCAGTTTAAACATGCGCTCCATATCTGCCAAAGAATGACGGATTTCACGATAAACAAAACCAAGAAAGCCAAGCGGAAGATAAAGTTGCAACAAAAACGCGTTGATTAAAACGAGATCACCAATGGTAAGTTCTTTGTCAACGACACCCTGAGCTGCAAGCAGCATCAAGCTTGTTAGTCCGAGGGCGATAATGACGCCTTGCCCTATATTTAGGAGTGATAGCGAGGTTTGGCTTTTTATCGCAGATTTTTCCCATGAGGCCAGTGTTTTGTCATAACGTTGCAATTCATAGTATTCGTTATTGAAATATTTAACAGTTTCATAGTTTAAAAGGCTATCAATTGCCTGATTATTGGCTTTCGAATCCATTTCATTCATAGCGCGACGAAATTTCATTCGCCACTCGGTGATAGCAAGGGTGTAAATGATATAAAGTAAAATAGTGCCAGTAGTGATAATGGCAAAAATACTATCGTAATTGGCAAGTAGAATAATAGTGACTAAGGCGATTTCAACCAATGTTGGGATGATATTGAAGATCATGAAGTTGAGCAGAAAGCTGATACCGCGGCTACCGCGCTCAATATCGCGTGAAATACCGCCTGTTTGGCGTTGTAAGTGAAAACGCAAAGATAGATTGTGTAAGTGTTTGAATATTTTTCCACTAATACGGCGGACGGAGCGAAATATTACCTTTGCAAATAAGGCATCTCGCAATTCGCTAAATAGACTGCTGGCAAAACGCAACAAACCGTATGTGACAAGCATGGCTACGGGGAGATAAATAAATTCTTGCAGTTGTGGGTCAAGCGCATCCACTGCACCTTTTAGCGCAAGCGGGATGCCTACATTGGCTATTTTTGCCAACGTAAGTAGACCGAGCGCAATCATGACGCGGCCTTTGAATTGCCATATATAGGGCAGTAAACTGCGGATGGCCCGCCAATCGTGGTTATTTTCCATAACTGTCCATGATACTTCAATACTCATTTTTGGGTATATATACCTGCAACTTAAGTGATAACAGGTATAATCAATCGGTTAATAGCTTGAAAATATAAAAAGTCATCGCATAGTGGGTATGTGAAAGATGTATGAGCTATATTAAATAAAGAAAAGAGAAGGTAAAGCTGGATGCCATTATATGAATATCGTTGCGATGCATGCGAACATTCGTTCGAAGCATTGCAGAAAATGAGTGATGAACCATTGATTCATTGCCCTGCTTGTGATGAAGCTACTTTGCGAAAGCTGGTTTCTGCTGGAGGTTTTCGTTTGAAAGGTGAGGGTTGGTATGAGACTGACTTTAAAGGCGGAAAGAATAAACGCAATATTGCGGACAGTAGCAAAAAAGAATCAATCACAAAAAAGAGTGATGCAGCCTAATGCGTAAATATCTAATTGCCGGATTATTAGTCTGGATGCCACTAGGAATTACCTTTCTAGTTGTACGGGCTATTGTCGATTTTTTAGATAAAATCTTATTGTTATTACCGCAACAATATCAACCTGATAATTTTCTTGGTTTTCATCTCCCGGGCTTAGGAGTAGTGTTGGCTGTTATTCTAGTCTTGGCAACAGGGATGATTGTTGCCAATTTGTTAGGAAGACGAATCGTCGCCGCATGGGAATCATTGCTTGCTAGAATTCCATTAGTGCGCACACTGTATGCGGGAATAAAACAAATCATGGAAGCGGTGTTGGCGACCGATGCTAAGTCATTTAGCAAGGTGATTTTAATAGAATATCCCCGTAAAGGTTTGTGGGGTTTGGCCTTTATGACCTCTGATGATTTAGGTGAGGTACAAGTAAAAGCAGGTGCAGATCTTATCAGTGTATTTGTGCCAACAACGCCCAACCCCACATCAGGCTTTGTCATTATGCTGCCTAAAGAGGATGTTATTGAGCTTGAAATGTCAGTTGAAGACGGTTTGAAAATGATTATTTCCATGGGGGTTGTTGTGCCGCCGTGGCAAAAAAATAAGCTAGTCGAAGGTAGTAACGCTACCGACGAGAATATTAATTAAGAAAGAGTAGGAATAATTATGCGTAGCCATTATTGCGGCGATGTTAACGAAACATTAGATGGGCAAACTGTTACTGTTGCGGGGTGGATGCACCGCCGCCGGGATCACGGAGGCGTTATTTTTATTGACCTGCGTGACCGTGAAGGTTTAGTTCAAGTTGTATGTAACCCCGAAGATGCAGAAAGTTTTGCTATTGCAGAACGCGTGCGTAGTGAGTATGTATTAGAAATTGAAGGTACTGTTCGTTTGCGCCCTGATGGCAGTGACAATGCTGATCTGAAAAGTGGTAAGATTGAAATCGTCGCTAATCGAGTTAAAATTTTAAACCGTGCTGAAACACCGCCGTTTCCATTAACAGAACAAGCGGAAGTGAATGAGGATGTGCGTTTGCGCCATCGTTATATAGATCTTCGTCGCCCAGAAATGCAGCAAAAACTACGTTTCCGTTCAAAAATCACTAACCAATTACGCCGATTCTTAGATGATAATGGCTTCTTAGATATTGAAACACCCATTTTAACCAAGGCGACACCAGAAGGTGCACGGGATTATTTAGTGCCCAGTCGTACCCATCAAGGTGATTTTTTCGCTTTGCCGCAATCACCACAATTGTTTAAGCAGTTGTTGATGGTGGCGGGTATGGATCGTTATTATCAAATTGTACGTTGTTTCCGTGATGAAGATTTACGTGCTGATCGTCAGCCAGAATTTACCCAAGTCGATGTTGAAGCTTCTTTTATTGAAGAAGAAGATTTGATGAACATGATGGAAGAAATGATCCGTAGTTTGTTTGCCAATGTTTTAGAGCAACAGTTACCGAATCCATTTCCGCGCATGACGTATGCGGAAGCAATGGCTCGCTACGGTAGTGACAAACCTGACTTACGTATTGATTTAGAGTTAGTTGAAGTAAGCGACCTCATGAAAGACGTTGATTTCAAAGTATTTTCAGGCCCTGCCAATGATGAAAATGGCCGTGTTGTTGCTTTACGAGTACCTAATGGTACAACGTTAAGCCGTAAAGACATTGATGGTTACACTAAATTTGTTAGTATTTATGGTGCAAAAGGCTTGGCGTATATTAAAGTGAATGATCTTGCTGCCGGCCGTGAAGGCTTGCAATCACCTATCTTAAAATTCCTGCCTGATGATGTGGTTACGGCTATTATGGAGCGTACAGAGGCACAAACAGGTGATTTAGTGTTCTTTGGCGCTGATCAAGCGCGCATTGTAAATGAAGCAATTGGCGCACTACGCGTTAAAGTAGGTCATGATTTAGATCTTGTTAAACATGGTTGGCAACCGTTATGGGTTGTAGCCTTCCCAATGTTTGAGTGGGATGAAAAATCAAATCGTTGGACTGCTTTGCATCACCCATTCACTGCGCCACGTGAATCAGATCTAGGCTTGCTAGAAACCGATCCAGGTAAATGCTTATCGCGCGCTTACGATATGGTATTAAACGGCACCGAATTAGGTGGCGGTTCAATGCGTATTCATAAAGCGGATGTGCAAAGCCAAGTATTTGAGCTATTGGGCATATCTAAAGAAGAAGCCGATGATAAATTTGGTTTCTTATTAGAAGCATTAAAATTCGGTTGTCCACCACATGGTGGTTTGGCATTCGGTTTAGACCGTTTAGCGATGTTGATGACTGGTTCTGCTTCTATCCGTGATGTTATGGCCTTCCCTAAAACACAATCAGCGAGCTGTTTGTTAACGGATGCACCAAGCAATGTTAGTGAAGCGCAACTGAAAGAATTAAATATTCGCTTGCGTAAAGCACCTGTTATTGCAGACTCAACTTCAGAATAAAATAACTCAGTTTACTTGTGGTAAAGAGGAAATTTAAACGATGAATGAAAAAACAACACTGGCATCATGTGCACAACAACGTTATGAAGTTCGCCTCTCTGATTTACCGCTAAGTTGCCCCACGGCTGAAATGGAAGCATGGGATGCACATCCAAAAGTTTATTTGGACGTTGAAGCTAAAGGCGAGGTATCTTGTCCTTATTGCGGTGCTACGTATGTGCTGGTGGATTAATGGCTAAAGCTGTTCATGTGGCAGTGGCAGTAATTGTTAATTCAGAGAAGGACATTTTACTAGCATTGCGTCAAGCACATCAGCATCAAGGCGGTCTGTGGGAGTTTCCTGGCGGCAAAATTGAGGAAAGTGAGTCTGTTTATGATGCCTTAGTACGTGAAATAGATGAGGAGATTGGACTTACCATTACGTCTGCTCACGCACTAATAAAAATTAGCCATGACTACGGTGATAAAAGTGTATTGTTAGATGTATGGTGGGTAGACCGTTTTTGTGGCGAACCACAAAGTCGAGAAAGGCAGCAACTACGCTGGTGCACAGTAGCAGCTCTAAGGGAAGATGATTTCCCCGCTGCCAATGTGGAAATTATTAATGCAATCAAGAGTGAATTAAAATGAGCTTAGCTGAAACAATTCCCCATAAATTACAAGCAAGCATAGATAATATTATTGATAATGTTGTGCCGAGCCCATGGTTGTCAGAAGCTGAAAAAGCAGACTATATTGTTAAAATAAAAGCATTGTTAAAGCAAAAAAATGCCGTGGTGATTGCTCATTATTATGTTGAGGATGAATTACAAGCTTTAGCAGAAGAGACCGGTGGCCATGTCTCTGATTCGCTTGATATGGCAAACTTTGGTGCACAGCATAGTGCGAACACTTTAGTGATTTGTGGCGTACGTTTTATGGGTGAAACGTCGAAGATATTAAGCCCTGAAAAAACAATTATTATGCCCACGCTAGATGCCGAATGCTCACTCGATTTGGGGTGTCCGATTGATGAATTCAGCCAGTTTTGTGATCAGCATCCTGACCGAGAAGTAGTGGTGTATGCCAATACCAGTGTTGAAGTAAAGGCGCGTGCAGATTGGATTGTAACGTCTAGCAATGCGATTCAGATCGTTTCGCATTTGATGGATGAAGGTAAAAAAATTATCTGGGGCCCTGATCGCCATTTAGGCCAATATATTAAAAATAAAACCAATGCCGATATGATTATGTGGCAAGGTAATTGTGTGGTGCATGATGAATTTAAGCTTTATGAGCTTGAAGAGTTGATGAAGAAACACCCGCAAGCCGAAGTATTAGTGCATCCAGAATCACCAGAAGCAGTGATTGCTAAAGCAGATTTTGTCGGTTCAACCAAACAGATTATTGCAGCAGGTAAAAAATCAAACGCACCGACACTGATTATTGCAACGGATCATGGTTTGTTTTATAAAATGAAACAGGCCGTACCGGATAAGCTGCTTATCCCCGCGCCAACGGGCGGCAAAAGTGCGACCTGTAAAAGTTGTGCGCATTGCCCGTGGATGGCGATGAATACTCTAGTGAACTTGTATGAAGCTTTACGTGATGGCACAAATACGATTGAAGTTGATGAAGAAACGCGTAAGAAAGCATTGCTTCCTCTTAACCGCATGATTGATTTTTCTAGAGAACAGGGGATTTTAACTGCCGGTGATGCGTAGCTTGGGATGACGTAGGAATCTCAACAATCGATGTTGGGTTTCGTTCCTCAAGCCAACCTACGGTTTTAATGATAGTCTGAGGAATTAAATGTATCAGGATCAAGTGAATTTTCCACTTGCACGGATTCGCCAGTAATACGGTGGCCTTCGCTTGCCCACTCGCCTAAATCAATTAATTTACAGCGTTCACTGCAAAAGGGTTTCCATTGCTGATCTTCTTGCCATGGCACATTTGCGTTACATGTGGGGCATTTAACTGTCTTAACCATCACATTGCACAGCAGCTAAGTGAAAATTCAATATCATCTGTCACTTGCTTGGCACGTTGCTCAATATCAAACTCCATAAAACGGACGGTAAAACGATGTTTGCCACCACTGATATCAGGATAGCAATTAGCATCTTTAGGTATTTTTATACGGATAAGTTGGTGAGAATGACTATTATCTAAACTTTGTTGGTAAAAGCCTGATGGGGCGGAAAGCTCTCTGAATCCAGTGCTTTCACGAATAAGTTTAAGAGCGATATCGATAGCTGATCGAGCACTGTCTAATTGTCCTATCCATGTTAATAATTGCTGATTTTGAACTTCACTTGAGGTATGTTGCAACCAATAATAATAGGCGGGAAGGTCAAAAGCACAGCTACCACCAGCGATCGTCGCTCGCTGACGGATACTGGATAAAAAATCATTGTCACGCAATGATTGGCCAAGGGCTGATTTTTTCAAGTGAAGTTCATCAAGGATCTGATCTAGCTCCCCTAATAAGTCGTTAAGCGCAGCCATATCTACACCTGGCTTGTTTTCTAATGCGGACAATGTCGTGGTTAAGCGCTCTAATTCTTTTATTATTTCTTGCTTTAGATCGGAACGCTCAAAGATAGACAATATATTGAGCAAATTGGTTAATGCGTCTCGGTGCTGTGCAGTGCTTCCATGTTCTAAAATACGATCAATCCGTTTAAATAGAAATTCTATTCTAAGAAAAGTTCGGATCCGTTCATTCAGAGGCTGTTCGTAAATAATAGTGTCAGTCACGGGCAAAAGTTTTATGCGTTAGTAATAGGGTCTATTGTCCATTACTATTGCTGTGCTGGCAACCATTGCTGAGTTTAATATATTTTTGATGCAATCGTTCGATTTGCTTGCTTAGGCAGGCAGGCTTGTGATTATTGTCGATAATATCATCTGCACAGGCTAAATGTTGTTCTCGGTTACATTGAGCATTGAGCATTGCTTGTGCTTGTTCTGCTGAGATGCCGTCACGATGTTGTAGGCGTTTGAGCTGCAAGCTTGGATGTGCATCGATAATTAGCACTTGATCAACTAAATCGTGCATATTGGATTCAATTAATAAAGGGATAGCAAGAATAATATAGGAACCGTGTTGCTGCTGGGATTTTAAGATCAGTTGTTGGCGTATTTTTGGATGAAGAATGTTTTCTAAGGCCTGTTTTGCAACAAGATCTGAAAAAATTATTTGGCGAAGCTTGCTACGATTGATGGTCTGATCTTTCTGCAGTATTCCTTTTCCGAAGCTTTGAATAATTTCAGCATAAGCTTCCTCATTGGGTTCAACAAGTTGGCGAGCAATGGTATCAGCATCAATAATAGGCACTTGGTAGTGCTTAAATAAGGCACAAACGGTAGATTTTCCGCTGGCAATACCTCCTGTTAGACCTATTTTGAGCAATATTGTTTATCCCATCCAATTAATATAAAGTATATTAATTTGGTGTCCCCACATTAACGCTATCCAGCCTGCGGCAGCAAGGTATGGACCAAAAGGAATTGGAATATCACGCTGATGTTGTCGAAAAACAATAAGTGAAATACCAATAATCGCGCCGACCAGAGAAGACAGTAATACAATGGTGGGTAGCAGTGACCAGCCAAGCCAAGCCCCCAATGCGGCTAATAATTTAAAATCGCCGTAGCCCATACCCTCTTTGCCAGTGACTAGCTTGAAACCTTGATACACAAGCCAAAGAGATAAGTAACCTGCAATGGCACCGATGATGCTTGAATGAAGATCGGTATAAACAGTAAAGAAGCTGAAAATAATACCTAGCCACATAAGGGGGAGGGTGATGCTGTCAGGTAGTAACTGATGGTCAATATCAATAAAGCTGAGAGAAATAAGTGACCAAGTGAGCAATAAAGCGCCAAAGCAACTCCAGTCAAAACCAAACTGCCATGCAATAAGACCTGACAATAATCCTGTAAAAGCTTCTATGAGCGGATAACGAGCGGAAATAGCTGTCTTGCATTGGCTACATTTTCCGCCCAATGCAAGATAACTTAGTACGGGAATATTTTCTAAAGCTGTTATTTCATGATTACATTTCGGACAGCGTGAACGAGGCTGGCTGAGTGAAAAGGCTTCAGTGGGTTCAAGCTCTTTGCCACTTAGTTCATCACATTGCTGCTGCCATTCTTGTTGCATCATTACTGGCAGGCGGTAAATAACTACATTTAGGAAGCTACCGATTAGCAATCCTAAAATTGTAATAACGGTAATAAATAATGCAGGCGATGCTTGCAGTATTTCAACGATAGCCATTACAGTTCACTCTTAATGTTGTTAAACAACTGCGCCCAATTTAAAGATAGGTAGATACATAGCAATAACAAGTGTACCGATTACCACCCCCAAAAAGGACATAATCATGGGTTCCATTAGTGCTGTCATATTATCTACAGCATCATCGACTTCGGCCTCAAAAAAGTCCGCTACTTTAGCCAACATGTTATCTAAGGCACCTGATTCTTCACCAATGGCGACCATTTGAATAACCATATTAGGAAATAAATCTTTATGCACAACCATGGCGGCATTGAGCTGAGTACCTGCTGATACATCTTCCCGCATACTCATTGTTGCTTCTTTATACACAATATTACCGGTGGCGCCAGCAACAGAAACCATTGCTTCAACCATGGGCACACCTGCTTTGAACATAGTCGAAAATGTACGAGCAAAACGAGCAATAGCCCCTTTTGTCATGATTATGCCAATAACTGGGACCTTTAATAGCATACGATCAAAGAAGTGAGCGACTTTGGTTGAGCGTCGAATACTTTCTTTTA
Source organism: Methylophaga sp. (assembly GCA_002733715.2). Classification (GTDB taxonomy): domain Bacteria; phylum Pseudomonadota; class Gammaproteobacteria; order Nitrosococcales; family Methylophagaceae. Next base: position 57,581 of record NVWQ02000027.1, on the reverse strand, counting down.
GGGCAAAAACAGCACCAATAATGCTGCCGAAAATTAACCACCACCAGTTTTGGAAGAAGATAGAAACACTAATAACGAATTTAGTTAATCCGGGCAAGTCAGCCCCAAAGCTTGCAAATAACACTTCAAACTGAGGGATTACAAAAATCATTAAAATGGCTGTCACTACGAAGGCAACCACCATAATGGCGATGGGATAAACTAAGGCCTTTTTAATTTTTGATTTTAGTGCTTCTGTTTTTTCTTTGTAGATTGCAATTTCATGCAGCAATGTTTCCAGCGTACCTGATTGCTCACCGGCATGCACCAAACTGACAAATAAATCATCAAAATGCAGCGGGAATTTACCCAATGATTCGGCAAGACTGGTTCCTGACTCCACATCAGATTTAATGGCAAGAATCATCTCTTGCATGCTGGCATTTTCATGGCCTTCACCAATAATTTCCATTGATTGCATAAGGGGAACACCAGAAGACATCATAGTCGCTAACATACGGCTGAATATTGCAATATCGGAAGGTTTAATGGCAGGTTTGCGGGGAGCAAACAAATCTTTAGATTTTTTCTTAACTTTGATGGGTGTAATGCCCTGGCGGCGCAAGATTGCTTTTGCGGCATTAAGATTAGGCGCGGAGTGCTCACCTTTAATTTTTCGGCCTTGTTTATTAGTACCTTGCCAAGTAAAAATGGGGTCAACCTTAACCTTGATTTTCTTTTTCTTTCGAACGATAGCTTGAGCCACGAGTTACTCCTTAATTACGCGATTGATTTCTTCGAGACTAGTTAAACCAGCCGCTATTTTTTTAAGACCTGATTTGGGCAAATCATCAATACCTTCTTTTTCAGCCTGATCGGCAAGTTGAATTGCATTGCCACCTTCCATTATGATTCTTGCCATTGCATCAGATATCGGCATCACCTGATAAATACCAACACGACCTTTATAGCCATTAGTACATTTATCACAACCAACTGGTTTATAGACTGTTACCCCTTCGTCAATTTGTTCTTGGGTGAAGCCTTCATCTAAAAGCGTTTCGGGCGGAAGATTATCAGGTGCTTTACAGGCGCTACACAACCGCCGTGCAAGACGTTGTGCAATAATTAATGATACTGCGGATGCAATATTAAAAGTCGGCACTCCCATATTGGCTAAGCGAGTTAATGTTTGCGGTGCGTCATTAGTATGTAGTGTTGATAATACCATATGCCCTGTTTGCGCTGCTTTAATGGAAATTTCAGCCGTTTCTAGATCCCTGATTTCACCTACCATAATGATATCTGGATCTTGCCGTAAAAATGCGCGCAAAGCGTCAGAAAAAGTGAGACCTACACCAGGGTTTACATTAACTTGGTTAATCCCTGCCAAACTAATTTCAGCCGGATCTTCCGCAGTAGATATATTTCTATCTTCGGTATTTAGAATATTAAGTGCGGTATAGAGTGATACCGTTTTACCACTACCGGTGGGGCCGGTAACTAAGATCATTCCATAAGGTTTATGCATTGTTTCCATGAAAATCTTTTTCTGGTCTTCTTCATAGCCTAATGCATCAATCCCTAATTGTGCGCTGGTGGGGTCTAAAATACGTAATACTATTTTCTCGCCAAATAAGGTTGGACAAGTATTCACTCGAAAATCAATGGTTTTTGTTTTAGATAGTTTTAGTCGCATTCGACCATCTTGGGGAACACGCCTTTCAGCAATGTTTAAGCGAGACAATACTTTTAGGCGGGCGGCAATTCGCCCGGCAAGGTTAATAGGCGCTGATTTTATTTCATGCAATATGCCATCAATACGGGTACGCACACGAAATTTCTTTTCATAAGGCTCAAAGTGAATATCAGAAGCCCCAGACTTGATGGCTGTAGTTAAAATACCATTCACAAAACGGACAATAGGTGTCTCATTAGCCCCAGATGCGGCATCGTCCTTTTGCTCAATTTCATCTTGACCAATATCAAGGTCATCTAAGTCGGCATCACCGAAATCATCAAAATCTTCTGCGTCATCGGCATTTAAAGAGCGTTCAATTGTGGATGCTAATAAATGTTCTTCGACAAGCACAGGAAAAGTATTAAAACTAGAGTTAAATTGAAACACATCCATGGCTTGCAAATTGGTCGGATCTGACACGGCAACATAAAGTCTAGATCCACGTTGAAAGAGAGGCAAAGCATTATGTTCATTAATTAACGCTTCTTTGATGAGCCCTGTCGGGATGGCCTCCATGCTCATCGTGCGAAGGTCAAAAAGAGGAACGCCAAACTCTTGCGATGCAGCGAGTGCAATTTCTGGGCTAGCTACGAGCTCATTTTTAACTAAAAAACTTACAAAGGTTTGTTTTGCTTCTTTTGCATCGTGTTGTGCCGCTAAAGCATCGTCTTCATTTAACAGATTATCGTTAACGAGGCGTCTAGCTAAACCGTTCAATCGTGTTGGTGTTTCAGTTGTTTCCATGTGTGTAGTACGACTCTAAAAATATATTTATCTGTTCAATTGTTAGCTTACCACTAAAAGATGATTGTTTTCGTTGTATAGTTGGCAAAAACCAATAGTTAAACCTGATTATTAATGTTAATTATCATTATCCATATACTATTATGAATGCGGTCATCTTTATCTCAAAACAACAATACTATGCAAGTTGTCAGATAAATTCTAGTGTGTAAGTTGAGACGGTAATCCCTATTCCCGTATATACTTACAATCATTATCGGACGTAGGATAGAAATAATGAACAAAATCACTACTTGGAAGCGAGTAGCCACTGTAGTTTGTCTTGTGTTATTAACGACAGCCTGTGGTCAAAAAGGTGATCTTTATTTGCCTGAAGGAAATGCCTTGGTTAATTGGTTAGGTTAGAGACGATATGGATTATTTTGAATATAAAGACAACAACTTATTTGCTGAGGAGCTTGCAGTATCGTCGATTGCGAGTAAATTTGGCACGCCACTATATATATACTCTCGCGCTACATTAGAGCGTCATTGGCGAGCTTTTGATGATGCTTTTGAAGGAATGGCGCATTGTGTTTGTTATGCCGTAAAGGCAAATTCTAACTTAGCCGTATTGAATGTTTTGGCAAGACTAGGTTCTGGATTCGATATTGTGTCTGCAGGCGAATTAGCGCGTGTTTTGGCTGCGGGCGGCAAAGCTGGCCGAACGGTTTTTTCTGGAGTAGGCAAAACAGTTGCGGAAATTAATTACGCATTAGAGCAAGGGGTACGCTGTTTTAATGTTGAGTCTGTTGCTGAATTAGAACGAATCAATACGATTGCGGGTGAACTCGGAATGCACGCTCCGGTTTCAATTCGGGTAAATCCTGATGTTGATGCACAAACACATCCGTACATTTCAACGGGGCTAAAAGAAAACAAGTTTGGTATTGCCATTGAGCATGCTGAAGCGGTATATCAAAAAGCAGCACAACTACCGCATTTAAATCTAGTAGGAATTGATTGCCATATTGGATCGCAGTTAACAACGGTCACCCCCTTTGTTGATGCGTTAAAACGTGTATTGATATTGATTGATAAATTAGCCGAGCAAGGAATTAAACTGACACACTTAGATGTGGGCGGCGGTTTAGGTATTACTTATCAAGATGAAACGCCACCCAGTCCAACAGAATATGCAATGGCTCTGCGTGAATTATTAGTAGGGCGTGATTTGGAAGTGTTATTAGAACCAGGTCGAGCGATTGCAGGCAACGCGGGCATTTTGGTGACAAAAGTAGAATATATAAAGCCAACAGACGATAAACAGTTTGCAATTGTGGATGCGGCAATGAATGATTTATTACGACCGGCATTATATCAATCTTGGCAGATGATTCAGTCGGTCGTTATTGACGATACGATTGAGGCACAGCAATATGATATTGTCGGCCCTATTTGTGAAACAGGTGATTTTCTAGGAAAAGATAGAACACTGGCCATTAAGCAGGGCGATTTGCTAGCGATTCGTAGTGCGGGTGCCTATGGTTTTACGATGAGTTCAAATTACAACTCGCGGCCACGTGTTGCTGAAATAATGGTAGATGGTGAGCAAATGCATGTGATCCGGCAAAGAGAAACAATCGAATCGTTGTATGCTGGCGAGCAGGTTCTTCCAGAATAATGGACACATCTATTAATGCAATAATTCTTCTGCAATGTTGAAATTTAGCAAAATGCATGGCTTGGGTAATGACTTTATTGTTATTGATGCCATTAATCAGTCTGTCAATCTAACGGCTAGTCAGATTCGGTTTTTAGCGGATCGGCATTTTGGTATTGGCTGTGATCAATTATTATTGGTGGAAAAGCCAGTGAAAAGTGGTGTCGATTTTAAATATCGTATTTTTAATGCTGACGGTGGTGAAGTGGCGCAATGCGGTAACGGAGTACGTTGTTTTGCTCAATTTGTTCATGATAAAGGTTTAACGGATAAAACAACGATAGCCGTTGAAACAAATTCTGGTGTCATTTATCCGAGTATACAAGAGCAAGGCGATATTCGTGTTGACATGGGGAAACCACATTTTGAACCAAATGACATTCCTTTTCTTGCCAAACAACAAGCGGTAAATTATTTTTTAGATTTGCCGAATACTCAGCGCATAGAAGTCAGCGCCGTTTCAATTGGCAATCCTCATGCGGTAATGCTTGTTGATAATATTGATACCGCCGATGTGGCAATATTAGGTCCGATGATTGAAGGTCACAAAGATTTCCCTGAACGTGTCAATGTTGGTTTTATGCAGATCCTTAGCCCTAATGAGATTAAATTACGTGTTTTTGAACGTGGCGTGGGTGAAACACAGGCTTGTGGTACGGGAGCATGTGCCGCAGTAGTGAGTGGAATTCAGCAGGGGCTATTGGCGCGAGAAGTGACGGTATCATTGCTCGGCGGACAATTAACCATTGCTTGGCCGGATGAAGAGGCTTCTGTGCAAATGACAGGGCCAGCAACACAAGTATTTGACGGAGAAATCGCGTGGACGATGATAAACAATCAATAACGACACAGCAGATAAAGGATTATTTAGAGGAGCATGTAGATTTTTTCTTGGATCATCCTGATGCTCTGGATTCATTGCAACTAGCACAACCGCCAGAAGGAACCATTTCACTGGTTCAGCGACAATTAGAACGCCTAAAAGGAAAAAATCAGCAGTTACATGAGCAATTAAGCATGCTTATTGATAATGCTCGTCAAAATACGGCTTTGCAGGCACGCATTCATCAGCTTTGTTTGCGCTTGATGGATGCGCCGTCTTTCGGGGCTTTATTGCCGATGTTGATGACCGAATTAAAACAAGAATTTAATGCTGATGAAGTGGCATTAAGATGGTTTTATGCAGGCGACACACCGCCGGCACTACCCGAAACAGATGAGAATATTGTTCAACAACATGCTGACGCTGAAGATTTACGCATATTTGATAAATTATTATCAAAACAACAACCGGTGTGTGGCCGCTTAACTAAAGCCCAAAATGAATTATTATTTCCCCAGAAGGCAGATAAGGTGCAATCAGTTGCCTGCTTGCCATTAGGTCATGAACCTTGCGCGGGGATATTAGCCATTGCCAGTTATGATGAAGACCGTTTTCATGCTGATATGGCAACAGATTATTTGAGTTTCTTGGGCGAGGTTACAATGCGCTTATTACGGCCATATGGTTAATGACATCACTTCATTCTTGCACTATTTAGCGCAAGAAAAACGCATGTCACCGCATACGGTGACAAATTATCAGCGCGACTTAAAACGATTATTAGCCTTTTGTGAACAGCACGATTTAGTAACGTGGACGACATTAAAAAGTAGTCATATCCGGCAATTCATAGCACAACTTCATCAGCAAGGTTTGTCAGGGAGAACAATTCAACGTGCATTGTCAGCAATACGGAGCTTATACCGTTATTTAATTCGGGAAGGCCTAGCAGATTTAAACCCTGCCCAAGCGGTACAAGCGCCTAAATCAAAAAAACGCTTACCCTCCACATTAGATGTTGATCAAATGAATGGTTTGTTAGATATTTCAGCTATAGACAGCGTTATTGCTTGTCGAGATCGCGCCATTATGGAGCTGTTTTATTCATCAGGTTTACGTTTGGCCGAATTAGCTGATTTGGATATACGTGATGTTGATTTTGGCGATCAGCTTGTATATGTCACCGGTAAAGGTAATAAAAGCCGTGTAATACCCGTTGGCAAGCAAGCCATTTTGGCATTAAACGATTGGTTAGAAAAAAGGACACAGTGGGCTTCATTTGAACAGGCAGCGTTATTTGTGGGCAAGCAAGGCCGGCGATTAGGGACACGCTCTATTCAACAACGATTAAACTATTGGGGTAAAAAACAAGGTATTTCAGATCGTGTTCACCCACATCGTTTACGTCATGCTTTTGCTTCACATATGTTGGAAGCTAGCGGCGATTTACGTGCAGTTCAAGAATTACTAGGCCATGCCGATATATCCACCACACAGATCTATACCCATGTTGATTTTCAGCAGTTGGCGAAAGTGTATGACAGTTCACACCCACGGGCAAAAAAAAGGAAATAGTCATGTTTTCAGCTTACGAAACAAGTAGACTTCGTGCTATGACATTAGTGTACAAATATAAAATATGAAAGTCCTTATTGCAGAAGATTCTCGTTCAAGTCGAATAGTGATCAAGTCTTATATTGAAGACGCGGGTCATCAGGTGATTGCGGTGGATAACGGCCAACAAGCTGTGGAACAATTTAGCATCACTGAGCCTGACTTAGTTTTGTTAGACGTTATTATGCCGATTAAAGATGGTATTGAAGCGGCGAAAGAAATTCGTGCATTAAGTGAACAAGATAATGACTGGGTGCCCATAATCTTTTTGTCTGCAATGACAGATTCAGATGATATTGCCCGCGGTATTAAAGCAGGCGGTGATGATTATCTTACCAAGCCGATTGATGCGGTGGTCTTAAATGCTAAATTAGATGCAATGCAACGCATAGCTAATATGCGGCATGATTTGCAAAAAGCTAACCAAAAGCTAAGATTAATGGCAATGAAAGATGGCTTGACAGGCTTAGCAAATCGGCGCCATTTTGATGAAGTAATGCTGAAAGAATTTAAACGTAGCATGCGTAGCAACACACCAATATCACTTATTTTGGCAGATATAGATAAATTTAAACCCTATAATGACAACTATGGTCATCAAGCAGGCGATGATTGCTTAAAAGCAGTATCACAATTAATACAATCAGTGATTAAGCGACCAGGTGATTTAGTTGCACGATATGGCGGCGAAGAATTTGCCATTATTCTTCCTGAAACAGATCTTGCCGCAGCAAGAATAGTAGCGGAATTAGTGCAGCAAGCCTTTGATGCGAATAAAATACCACATGCTCATTCGACGGTGGCGGATTATCTGACGCTGAGTTTAGGTGTCGCCAGTCTTCAACCTATAAAGAATGAAGATATCACTGATAGCATACACACGATAATAGAAACAGCTGATAAAAGACTTTATCAAGTTAAAAAACAAGGTGGCAAGGCGATCGTCTCGCAGTAAAAAAGTCTAGAACAAATCGATCTCACCAACAGTATCAGCAGATACCGATTCAAAGCGTTTTTTCTCATCAGCAAGGGTATCAAGTAGCGAAATTAGCTCTGCGCTTGCTTTTTCTGATTGGGCTAAATGCTCAACAATTTTGAGTTGAAGTCCTTTATTTTGGCTCCAGTCTTGACCTAATATATCGATTACCTGATGCACGTTACTATGAACTTGGCTATGCGGCTCCATAATTGAAGCATAAGTAGGCAAATGGCTATATTGTTCTTGACCATCCCCTGAATCATACCATTTACCGAAACGACAGTCATGATGATTAACCGTTACAGTTTGACCTGCCTCACCTGTTGGTGCATTTGTTTCAACAGCATAGTAAGCACGCTGCATATAAATGATATGGTCAACCTTAATCAGTGCAGTATTACAGATTATTTTGGTATTTGACACCATCTCATAGGTGTCTTGAGAGCTAGACGCTAAGCGATCAAAACTAACTTTAAATTCATCAATAAGATCTTTGGAATCTTCCGAAAGTGTCGCCATGGTATCCGTATCTTCTGACATGGCTTTACTTGCTGTTGAGAACCGACCTATAATCTTGGCAATTTGCTCGGCGGCATCTTTAGTTGTTGCGGCTAAATTTTTAACTTCATCAGCTACTACAGCAAAACCTCGGCCATGCTCACCGGCACGTGCAGCTTCAATCGCGGCATTGAGTGCTAATAAATTGGTCTGTTCTGCCACACCTACAATCATCGATACCATGTTTTTAATTTGTTCGCTGCTATCAGCAAGCTCATGAGAGCTTGATCGCATTGCAGTTGATTTTTCAACAATAATATTTAGGCGGTCATGCAGGGTATTGGCCGTCTTTTGGTTCTCAATCACACTTTCTGCAGACTCTTTTGATAACTCTGCTACAGACACCATGTCGTTAGAAATAATGCCAAGATCTCTTTGAGTGTGGCCAATATTTTCCAATAAATGTTCAGATTTTTGTTTACCTAGTTTAGAAAACATCTCATCTTCTTGTTGCGACCAATAAGAATCAGCAATGGAATCAATCGACATAGCAACATTCTTAAATTGAGAATGAAAGCCAGCGCTAATACCTTTAGAAAGTGGTTTTCGATAGAATTCTTGCCAGTTTGCAGCAATAAAGGAAGACTGTGCTTCACGCATAACCGCTTCAATTTGATCAGCAGCATTATTGAGTTGCCAAGCAATACTATAATAAGGATCGTCCTTATCAACTAATATTATGCGATATTCTAATTGACCATTACGAATATTATGCAGCATCTTCATAATGCTCATCAGAGTAGGCGATGCGTTAAGATCTGTTTCAGTTTTGCTGATGACGAGCAAAATAACTGAAGCCACAATAGCCAGCAAAAACCATGGGCTTGCATTATAGATAAAGACCAAGGCAAGCGTCATCAAGATGACCATGCCGACAAGTAGTAGTTTTATTATTTTATTAGGCATGGGTATAGATAAACTCACTGTAGCTTTGTTGCTGATCCGAGATCAAATCATTCAGTATTTGAATTGATGTGTCCATCGCTTGATTACTGTTATTGTGTTTTCCTTCTTCAGCTACCATTTCTTTATAAATGGGAGTCAGGAGATTTATGATTTGTGGAGAAGCGTGTCTGCGTACTGAATAATAGCCAATGGGTTTGCCTTTTTCATCAAAGCTTGAGCTTACATTGGCAAAAGTCCAGTAATACGCACCATTTTTAGAGAGGTTTTTTATAATTCCGAAAAACTCTTGTTGTTTCTGTAAATTTTCCCACATCATTCGATAAACGGCACGAGGCATATCTGGGTGACGAATAATATTGTGTGGTTGGCCAATAAGATCAGCTTCTTCATAACCTGAGAAGTAAATGAAAGATTCATTACAGTAGGTTATTTTGCCTTTTAGATCTGTTTTAGATGTGATGAAATCATTCTCTTTCAGCTTGATTTCTTCTGATGTTGGCGTAATTTTCATACTCACAATAATGCTCATTTCTAATTAATACAGTGTTTATATGGAAAACATTAGCAATATTAGTGCCATAGAATAGCCTCTTTTAAATAACCGTCGCTAGTTGTAGAGCTGTGGGTTTATTGAAATGGGGCGAGGGTAAGCCTGAATAACAACCAAAAAAATAGCGGCATAAGTTGCCGCTATTTTTAGTTTTAAAAAGGGTGATAGTTTAGAATAAAAATGACCAGCCTAGCTCAAGTTGATATTGTTTCATTTCAAGCTCAACAGTTTGTGTTGGGCTAATGGCACCTTTTACACTATATTCAGGTGCATACATCGCTGCAAAGTTAATTTCTTGGCGACCACCATCATATTTTTTGGTGAAACCAACAGTGAAATGTTCTTCCATTACGCCGGGTGCAAGAATATTGAAGAATACTTCTGAATCAGGAATAGGTTGGTTGCCATGGCTATAACCTGCACGCCATGTCCAGTCATTTGATGCTTCATATTGCACACCCAATTTAACCGTGGTCATATCATTCCAGCCGAAGCCAAGGCCGTTGTTGCCGCCTAAACATGAAGGTGAAGTAGGGGTCACTCTAGTGCCACAAATACCCATAGCTGGATTCTGGCTGTTGCCAATAGCATCAACTTGGCTATACCATGTTTTTTGAACATCTAATAATACGGTAAGACTTTCAGTTGTTTTCCATGCTAGGCCGATGGTGGCAGAAGCGGGAATATCAAAGTCACCTTTTTCTGCAAATAGACCTTTATAATCATCAAACTCCGACATGTAAATACGAGAGCGATAGCCACCGCCCAAGGTTACTTTAGAGCCTACCGGTAGAATAAAACCAAGATTAATGCCCGCACCATACGAACTATCATGACCGTTATCCGTTAAATCTGAAGCACTATTTGATAAACCGCCAAATGCACTTAAACCTTTAGCTTCAAAACCTTGATAAGCCAAAATGGCAGATACACCAATTGCCGCATCATTATCAAAACGATAAGAAAAAGTAGGAGCGATAAATAATTGCGCTAAATCAATGCCGGCAGCACCGCCGCCAAAGGTATTGTCGCTAGCAGCATATTTAGTATTCATACCGCCATTACCTGTAATAGTAATGCCCACTGCTTTATGATCATCTAACTGCCAGGTCACACCAAATTCAGGAATAATAAAATATTCACGGTCACTGTCGACTTTTCCCGGTGCAAGCGCAGGAGACGCAGAAGGTGTGCCTTCTACCTCATAACTGCGACGTGGACTGAATACTGATACACCAAAATCAAGACGATTACCGACAAATGCAATACCCGCCGGATTGGTAGCAGCGATTAATGCATCTTGTGGCAGAGCAACACCTGCTCCCGCCATACCTTTAGATTTAATGCCGTAGCCGTGGGCTAGATAACCATTTGTTGCAAAAGTTGCTGAGCTGAATGCGATGGCTGAGAAGAATGCCAACGATTTTAAAGTGGACTTGGTCACGATTGATTTCCTAAAAAGATTAACTAAATATGTAAAGGTGTATAGTTTAAAAGGCTACGCTTATAATTACAAATAATAAAAACAGAGCTTCTTATTTGTTTTAGTTATATGAAAGTATTTGGATGGAAGTTTAGCTTTGCCATCCTTCGACAGGCTCAGGACCAACGAAATTTTTATTGATAAGCCTAACTAACGCTAATGCGCTTGTTCCCAATTATCACCGGTATCCATACTGACTTCTAGTGGCACATCCAGTTCAGCTGCATCCATCATATATTTTTCAATATTAGCTTTGGCATCATCGATCTGATCAAGTGGTACTTCAAATACCAGTTCATCATGCACTTGCATAATCATTCTAATATTACTGTTTGATTCTTCTAGCCAGTGTTGAATAGCAATCATTGCGTGTTTAATAATATCTGCTGCCGTACCTTGCATTGGTGCATTAATCGCTGTGCGCTCAGCATATTGACGACGCATACCGTTGCTAGCGTTAATTTCGGGTAGGTATAAACGACGACCGAATAAGGTTTCAACATAACCATCCAATTTAGCTTGTTCGCGGGTGCTGTTCATATAATCTTTCACACCGGGATAACGTTCAAAATAGGTGGTCATATAATCGGCTGCTTGGTGGCGTTCAATGCCTAATTGTTTTGATAAACCATGCGCTGACATGCCATAAATTAAACCAAAGTTAATGGCTTTGGCGCTACGACGTTGATCGCTAGACACATCATCTAATGCGACAGCAAATATTTCTGATGCGGTGTGGCGATGAATATCTTCGCCAGCAGCAAACGCTTTTAGTAGGCTTTGATCTTGTGATAAATGTGCCATTATTCGCAATTCAATTTGCGAATAATCAGCAGCGAGCAGGGTATAACCCTCGGGCGGCACAAAGGCTTCACGAATACGGCGGCCTTCTTCACTGCGAATGGGAATATTTTGTAAATTAGGATCGGATGACGACAAGCGTCCCGTGGCTGTTACCGCCTGATGATAAGAGGTGTGAACACGGCCTGTTGAGCTATTAACTTGCTCTGGAAGGCGATCGGTATAGGTTGATTTGAGTTTACTCAAACTACGATATTGCATAATAACTTGCGGTAGCTCGTGGCCATCATCAGCGAGATCTTGCAGCACACTTTCAGCAGTTGAAGCTTGGCCTTTGGGTGTTTTTTTCAAAATGGGCAATTCAAGCTTGTCATACAAAATGGTACCTAATTGTTTAGGCGAACCCAAGTTGAACTCTTCACCGGCGATCTGCCATGCTTGTTGTTGTAATTTATCTATTTTATGGCCGAGCTCATCACTTTGTTGCTGCAACATCCAAATATCAATGTTGACGCCATTGCGTTCAAGCGAATTGATAACAGGTAATAACGGCATTTCAAGTTCGGTGTAGACTTTTTCTAAACTTGGAATCGCCTGCAATTGTGGCCATAAGGTCTGATGTAGCTGCAATGTGATATCAGCATCTTCGGCGGCATAAGGTGAGGCTTGTTCAAGATCAATTTGATTAAACGTCAGTTGCTTTTTACCTTTGCCTGCCACATCTTCAAAATGAATTGTATTGCGATCTAAATATTTTTCTGCCAATGCATCCATATTGTGTTGAGTTGCTGTGCTGTTCAACACGTATGATTGCAACATGGTGTCATGCTGAATACCTTGTAAATCAATGTCGTGATTGAGCAGAATATGGCGATCATATTTGAGGTTTTGACCTACTTTAAATTGTTTAGGATCTTCTAATAAAGGCTTGAACTGTGCCATGACCGAATTAAAATCAAGTTGTTCGGGCGCACCCATATAATCATGTTTTAGTGGTAAATAGGCCGCTTCACCTGCTTTAACAGCAAACGATAAACCGACAATACGGGCATCAAGATAATTTAGGCTGGTGGTTTCAGTATCAAAAGCAAACAGGTCGGAGTTTTTTAGTTTTTTTAGCCATGAATCTAACTGTGCTTGCGTTAAAATTGTTTGATAATTCTGTTCCGCTGGCGGCTCAGGAATCAAGGGGGCAGCCAGCTTGATTCCGGGAGGTTTATCTTGAACGCCATTTTTTGATGGCAAATCAAGCTGGCTGCCCCCTTGATTTACAGCTAATTCTTTTGTCCAGGTTCTAAATTCAAGGTGTTTAAATAAAGCTAACAAAGCCTCACGATCGGGTTGTTGCAGCTGCAAACTGGTGGGCGTATCATCTAGCTCAACATCAAGCTTAATGGTAGCGAGCTGGTAAGAAAGTGGCAGATCAGCCGCGGCTTCACGTAATTTCTCCCCCATTTTTCCTTTGACTTCCTTGGCATGAGCAATAACGCCTTCTAAGGAATCGTATTGCTGCAACAATTTAGTTGCCGTTTTAGGGCCCACACTGGGCACGCCAGGAATATTATCAACCTTGTCGCCCATCAGTGCGAGATAATCAATAATACGGTTCGGCGCAATGCCATATTTTTCATGCACAGCATCAATATCCGTCATGGTGTTGCTCATAGTATTGATTAAAGTGACATGCTCATTGACCAACTGCGCCATATCTTTATCGCCAGTGGAAATAACCGTGTCAAGTTTTAAATCAGTGGCTTGCTGAGCCAAAGTGCCGATCACATCATCCGCTTCAACACCTGAAACCATTATTAACGGAAATCCCATCGCACGAACGACATCATGTAATGGTTCAATTTGTTCGCGCAAATCATCAGGCATCGGCGGGCGAGTGGCTTTATATTCTGCATACAGTTCATTGCGAAAGGTTTTTCCCTTAGCATCAAAAACGACGGCTATAAGCTCAGGTTTGTACTGAACTAGCAGCTTTCTAAGCATGTTCACAACACCATAAATTGCGCCGGTCGCTTGCCCTTGGGCATTGGTAAGATTGGCTTGGCTCATTGCATGGTAAGCGCGATAAAGATAAGAGGAGCCATCAACTAAGATAAAAGGGGCTGTTTGTTTCATAAGCTTGAATATCACTAAAATTATAAGGTAATAAGTCTTTAATCGTCACGCTGAAAATGCTATATTTGAAACACTATATTTCGGAGTACGATGATGAATTATAAATTGTCTTTTATGCATATTGTATGCGCTGTGGCATTATTAATGTCAGCTAATATTTGGGCAGAGGATTCAAATCTTCCTCAACCACCGATTCTGCCTGAACCTTTAATGGATGGTGAAAGCATTGAGCCCGAAATAAATATTATCCAAAAAGACGATCGTACCATTGAAGAATATCGCATGAACGGTCAAATTTATATGATTAAAGTAACACCAACTGTGGGTGTGCCATATTATTTCATCGACACCGATGGAGATGGCTCTTTCGATTCACAACAGCATGAATTATCAGGTCATATAGTGCCGAATTGGATTTTGTATAAGTGGTAATTCACTGCTTCTAGGTTTTAGGGTTTTATGTCAGTTTATACAGAAGTTGGGCGCGATGATTTGGTCGCATTTTTGCAAGATTATGCCGTCGGTGATTTAGTATCATACCAAGGCATTAGCGACGGTATAGAAAACACCAATTATTTTGTGACTACGCAACAGGGTGAGTTTGTACTGACTTTGTTTGAGCAGCATTCATTTGATGAATTAGCGTATTTTCTTTATGTGATGACGTTCTTCTACCAGCACGATATTCCGTCTGCACACCCCGCAGCAGACAAGCAAGGTAATTATTTAAAAAGACTTTGTGGCAAACCCGCCGCGCTAGTGATGCGCCTATCAGGACGTGGTGTTAGTGACATTGCTACTATCGCTCAGTGTGAAGCGATTGGCGATGTGCTTGCTAAAATGCATATTGCTGGTCAGCAGTTTGAATTTAAACGGATGACGGAACGCGGCCCAGATTGGCGCCAAAAAATAGCAGAGACCGTTCTACCGTTATTAGATGATCACTCTGCTGAATTGCTTGAAGATGAATTGGCATTTCAAGCGGATTACGCTGATCTGAATTTACCGTATGGTTTAACGCACTCAGATTTATTTCGTGACAACGCCTTATTTGATGGCAATGAACTTAAAGGCATTATTGATTTTTATTATGCCTGTGATGAATATCTGCTTTACGATCTTGCTGTTGTCGTTAATGATTGGTGTGTCGACGATCAAGGCCTGATTGATGCCGAACGCTATACGGCTTTAATAATGGCTTATTCGCAACAACGCTCATTAACGGAAGCTGAAAAAAACAATTTTAATTTGGTATTACGTGCCGCGGCATTACGCTTTTGGTTATCACGTCTACAAGATAAATTATTTCCACGTGACGGCGAATTAACACAAATAAAAAATCCAGATGCGTTCTTGAAGATATTGACGCAGCATCGGGATAACCCACTTATTTAAAATGAAAGTACTTATCATCAAGCTCACATCTATGGGCGACTTGATGCATGCTTTGCCGGCAATAACCGATGCTGCTCGAGCCATTCCTAATATTGAATTTGATTGGGTGGTCGATCAGACTTTTGCCGATGTGCCTTTATGGCATCCTAATGTAAAACGCGTCATTAAAACTGCACATAGACAGTGGCGAAAAGAACCCATTTCGGCATGGAAAGATGGTCGATTACCCAACTTTTATAAGCAGCTCAACGAGCAAGACTATGATGTGGTCATTGATCTTCAAAGCAATCTAAAAAGTGCGGTTGTATCATGGTTGCATAAAGGTAAGGTGCATGGTCTAGATAAAAACTGTGTCCGCGAGACGCCTGCCCATTGGGCCTATAAATATCGCTACACGGTCAATATAAAACAACATTCAATTGAAAAAATACGCGAGTTGATGGCGCAAGTATTGAAATATAATTTGCCCGATACGCCTGCTGACTATGGCGTTGATTTAAGTGAATATGAGCTGCCGAAACTAGATTTTGAACTGCCCGATAAATATCTACTGTTTGTACATAATGCCAGCTGGATAACTAAATTATGGCCTTTATCTTCATGGCAATTATTAGTAGATAAAGCCGTCACGCAAGACTACTCTGTATTATTACCCTGTGGTAATGATGAGGAATTTCAACGGGCACAACAGATCGCCAGTGTTAGCCCAAAGGCCTATGCACTGCCACGATTATCATTAAATGAAATGGCCACTATTACTCATAAAGCAGCAGGTGCAGTGTGTAGCGATACTGGGCTTGCACATTTGGCAGCCGTTGTAGGTCTGCCAACGGTAACAATTTATGGTGCAACCGATACTAAGTTGATTGGTACTTATGGTCAAAATCAGCAACATATCATTAGTGATTTTGATTGTGCACCCTGTTACAAACGACAATGCCCGCTTGAAAAATCTGTAAAGGGTGAACCCGTTTGTATGGAAAATATAAGCGCGCAACAAGTTTGGGATAGACTGGAAAGCCTTTTGCCTGCAAAATAAGCGTTAAGCTCTAATTATTAAGTTCGTCATTCCGGTGATCTTTTTAGCCGGAACCCATGCAGATGGAAATAGATTCCCGCTAAAAGCATGCGGGAATGACAGGTAACAAATAAAACTATGAAAAATACA
The DNA here is from genome assembly GCA_002733715.2 of Methylophaga sp. Classification (GTDB taxonomy): domain Bacteria; phylum Pseudomonadota; class Gammaproteobacteria; order Nitrosococcales; family Methylophagaceae. The sequence goes on along the minus strand of NVWQ02000027.1, from coordinate 41,011 downwards.
TTCCCACAGTTCCATACAGCAAAAGTCCTAGTTATCGGCGATCTCATGCTCGATAGTTTTTATCATGGTAAAGCCAGCCGAATATCCCCTGAAGCCCCTGTTCCCATCGTTAATGTCGAACGTATAGAAGAGCTACCTGGCGGTGCTGCCAATGTGGCGATGAATATTGCTTCGCTTGGTGCAAAAAGCCAAGTGTGTGGCATTACGGGTTTAGATGATGCCGCAAAAGTATTACAACAAAAGCTTAATTCTGTTGGTGTCGATTGTGCCTTTAATTATTCAGAAACTACTAACACCATTATTAAACGTCGCGTGATTAGTAATCATCAACAGTTGCTGCGAATGGATTTTGAATCGCCTTTTGGCAGTGATGAATGGTTAGCATTGAAAGATATCGTCGAGCCGTTAATGGCTGATACATCGGTGATGGTGCTATCGGATTACAATAAAGGTACCTTAGCCGATCCGCAATATTGGATTAAATTAGCCAAGCAGCATGATATTCCTGTGCTGGTTGATCCTAAAGGCAGTGATTTCGAGAAATATCGTGGTGCAGATTTAATCACTCCAAATATGACAGAATTTGAAACAGTAGTAGGCAAGATTGGATCAGAAGCTGATTTAATTGAAAAAGCACAACAATTAATCACTCAATTGGATATAGGCGCATTGCTAATCACTCGCAGTGAACATGGCATGTCACTTATTCGCAAAGACCAAGCAGAATTTCATCTACCTGCTATCGCCAAAGAAGTGGCTGATGTAACAGGAGCTGGAGATACAGTTATTTCAACCTTAGCTGCAACCCTAGCGGCGGGTGGTGATATAGAGCAAGCGGTAACGCTAGCCAATGTCGCTGCCAGTATCGTTGTCAGTAAATTAGGCACGGCAACAGTCAGTGGTCCCGAGTTACAAGCGGAATATCAACGCCATCAAGGCAACAATAATACCGATCATAGTATTGCCGGTGTAGTGACAGTTGAGCAGTTAACGCTAGCTGTTGATCAAGCCAAGCAACGTGGTGAGAAAGTCGTGTTTACCAATGGCTGTTTTGATATTCTGCATGCCGGTCATGTGGCCTATTTAGAGCAAGCGCGAGCACAAGGTGATCGTTTGGTCTTAGCAATTAACACAGATAAATCAGTAGCTAAATTAAAAGGTGCAGGACGACCTATTAATTCCGCCGATCGACGATTGACGGTGTTGGCGGGTTTAGCATCGGTTGATTGGGTGACGTGTTTTGAGGGTGATACACCGGAAGCTTTATTACGTGAGATTCAGCCTGACATTTTGGTTAAGGGTGGCGATTACGATAAGAAGGGTGTGGTTGGTTGGGAGATTGTTGAGGGATATGGTGGTGAAGTCAAAGTGATGGGGATGACGGCTAATTGTTCTACCTCGGCTATTGTTGAGAAGATTAATCAGGGTAGATAAAGGATATTAAAAGCAAGAATGGACACGGTAAGTATAGTAAAAACATTCAACGAAAATATTGAGTCAGTAAAAAAGCTTATTCACTTTGATCGTCAAGTTGTTGATCTTGCTATTAGTTCTATTGAAGAATTAAATCAGTTTTTAATTGATAGAAAACAGATTCTTCATCCACAGCAGAACGGTCAAAGGGTTTTAGATCTCCTCAGGGATATTAGGAAAAATGATTCCTTGAAAGGAAGGTATGAGGTAATAAACAATCAGGCAGTAGTTCTACTTGTTTCTTATTTTGGTTCGACTATTACTGATTTATTTAAAGTTGTATCAGAATATGCAGTTGATGAATATGGGGACAATGGAGATAAAAGAGTTCTTGGTACTGAGTTAAAACTTAGTGTTGCAGAATTATTAAATCTAACTGGTTCGCTAGGAGCGGAAATTGGAGAATTATTGATCTCAAAAAATAATATTAGTTTTCAGGATATGCAAAGCATTAAGCGAGAATTTAACCAATACTTTGGGATAAAAATTGAAAAAACAGTCCATGTGAATAATATTATTTTGGGACAAGCATGTCGTCACTCAATAGTGCATGCAGCGGGAATTATTAATGCAAGAGTTTTGAAGCAAGTTGGTAATGCTACCCCTAGAACATTAAAAGAATCATTAGTGGAAAATGAACTAATAACGTTTAATGAAGATGAAATTAATATGCTAGCTCAAAGCATGACGGATTATGTTGACAGCCTTGCTTCTAAAGTGGGTGAGTATAGAGATTCAATAGACTTAATCTAATTATTTCGCTGCCGCTGGGCGTTCATTTCTTTTGCTTGCCCAAAAGAAACTGAACCAAAGAAAAAGGCACTCGGCATTATCGCTTATCCTTGAAAATAGCCTATTTTGTGGCGCGGATAAAAACTCGCTACGCTCAAACACTTATCCGCTTCATCCACAAAACAGGCTGTTTTCAAGGGCGATAAAAACGAGACTTTGGGTAAGCATTGAAAGCTGTAGGTCTACACTCCGTCATTCCCGAGATCTTTTATCGGGAATCTATGGACTTATCAAGTAGCTAATATCGTTAGATTCCCACTTTTGTGGGAGTGACAATACTTTTTAACTCAGTGATCTCCTTGTCTCTGTGGTGAAAAATCTAATGGTAGGTTGGGTTGAGGTACGAAACCCAACAATTTCTATATGTTGCGGTGGCGTTGGGATTTTTGCATCATCCCAACCTACGGTGTTAATGCTTTTAATGTCTTAACAACATTATCTTCAAGATGCGTTGGGTTGATTGTGCCGATAATGATGCTACTCACTGCTTGATTAGCATAAATAAGGTTGAAGTTATCTTGCACGCTGTCTTTTGATAAATGACCACTGGCGAGGGCTTTTTTGATGAAGATGCCTTTGTTATCTTTTGCAGCTTGGTCTAGTACTGCTTGTTCGGCTTGATAGTCTAGATTATGCATCACCATGGCTAGGTCGGATTGTTGTAGTGCTAATAAGCCGCCTTCTACTGTTTTGGTGGACATGCCTGTGGCTCTAATCAAACCTTGTTGTTTCAAATCGTTTAATACCTCTAATGCGCCTTGTTCTATTATCTGTTTGTCGTTGCCATCAGAATGAATTAATACGATATCGAGTACGTCTCTACGTAGGTTTTTTAGGCTTTGGTGGATGCTGGCGGTGATAAATTCTGGGGTGAAGTTGTAATGAGATTCACCTGTTTTGGCATCGAAGGTTTCACCTACTTTTGTGGCAATGACAAAGTCATGATCTTGTTTTGTTAATAACTCACCTAGGCGTTGTTCGCTGTTGCCGTAAGCGGGTGCGGTGTCGATTAAGTTAATGCCTAAATCCCATGCTTGGGCTAGTAGGTTTTGTACTTGTTCATCATCGGGTATTTTGAAGCTGTCAGGGTATTTTACGGCGGTATTTCGACCTATTTTTACTGTGCCTAAACCTAGTGGCGATATAAATACTCCCGTATCTGCAATTTGTTTACGTTGATCTAAATGGGCTGTCATTTGAATTTACTATCCCATAATGTGGGGCTTATGGTGGCGGTGGGCAAGCCGGTTACTTCTTCATGTTTTCCTGCCATTAAACTAGATCCTTTGAGTTTTTCGATGATATTATCAGCAAGATCAGGTGCTAAGGCTAATTTTGTTGGCCATGCGATATGTACATTGTCTTTAGATTCTACAAAGGCGGTATCTGGACGAGATAGGGCGGATTGTTTGGGTTCGGCACGGTTGATATCATGGGTAGCCCATTCTAGTTCGGGGTGTTCATACCACGGTAGAATATCGTGTAAAAGTTGTTCGGCCTCGACTGTTAATTGATCGAATGATTTGCCCACGCCATTTTCAGCAATGTTGCCGCCAATATACCAAACAATGTTGCCATCGTCGGTTAAATGGCTTGTTATTGTTGCAATTGGTTTTGAGCCTGAACCTAAACTATGCGCATAAATCGCAGGTAGCGAATGTGCTGGATCTCTAGCCTTGCACATCACCATTTGCAATGGTCTGCGTTGCATGACAGGTTTTTTAATCGCTAATTCATCAAGTAATGCTTGATTACCCTCACCTGCTGTTAGTACAAATTGTTGCGCTTTGATTCCAAGCTCACCATTGTTAACCAGCAATGACAGCACTTGATGATCAGACTTTTGCCAAGTAATGTTGTCAATTTTTAGGATGCGATTTTGCCAAGGTTTGGCTAAGGCGTTTAATACGGTTGTAATATCTAATACAGGCTCTTCTAGGCGATACAGTGCACCTTTAAATTTTGGATCTTGAAATAATGCGGGTTGATCTAATTTTGCTACGTTTTGCATACGACTACTTAGTGCTTTGCTGGCAAAGAATGACACCATTTTTGAAGAAAGCTGCTGTTTTGACCACATTAGCTGGTGGTCTGCTAATACCTTGACTTGTGTTAGGTCAACATCACCTTTACCCGCTAAACAAGCTTGCCATCTAGCAGGCATGTCGCCGATGGCGTGGCTTGCCTTAGATAGGATGCCATTAAGCGCATATTTAGCACCGCCATGAATAATGCCTTGCGAGCTTAATGTTTGTGCATTGCCGATGGTTTTATTTTCTAACAACAAGGCATGAAAGCCCATTTGGTTTAGGCGATTATGTAGCCATAAGCCAGCAATGCCTGCACCGATAATAACGACATCAGTTGTGAAATTCTTCTGAGCCATTAATTAGCCAAGACTTTCATCGAGTGCTTCACACAACCAATGACCCATGATGATATGGCCTTCTTGCACACGCGCAGTTTCATCAGAAGGTACACAAATACAGTGATCTGCACTATCCAGTAATTGACCACCCTGCTGGCCTGTAAATGCAATCGTGATACAGCCTGCTTGTTTTGCGGTATTTAGACCATTTATGACATTGCCGCTATTGCCTGAGGTCGATAAGCCAATCGCAATATCTCCCGCTTTTGCTAATGCTTCGATTTGGCGATCAAATATGGTGTCAAAACTATAATCATTGCCGTGGGCAGTGATGATAGAGGTGTCGGTTGTGAGCGCAATTGCAGCTAATGGTTTGCGTTGTTTGTAATAACGCACCACAAATTCAGCGGCTAAATGTTGGGCATCAGAGGCGCTGCCACCGTTGCCAAAAAACAATACTTTATTGCCTGAGCCGAGGCATTTTCTAATGTTTTCAATCAGTATGTTAATTTGAGGCTCTAGAGCATATAAGCCTTCAACCATATTTTGGTGGCGACGAAGTGTTGATTTGAATGACACGGCTTACCTCTTATGCGGGCTAAGTGATAATATCTAGTGATATTTTAAAGATAGTGTATCAAAACATGACCACTTACTACTCATAAAAATGAACAACTAATTCAATATGCAGAAAAACACATACTATTTGAGAGAAGATCTCGTTAAGCAATGGCTGGGCAAGGATCCATTTTCAATGGTGAAACAGATAGAAGGTGAAATTTTTCGCCAAAAAGAAGGTCGCCGCACCTTACGTTTTGTTTTGGGTGAGAAATCTTATTTTCTTAAATATCATCAAGGTATTGGTTGGGCGGAGATCGTTAAAAACCTTTTGCAATTCCGCCTGCCTATCATTAGCGCTAAAAATGAATGGTTAGCGATTCAGCTGTTGGAGAAAAATCAATTAGATAGCATGCAAATCGCCGCTTATGGGGAGCGAGGTTGGAACCCCGCAAAGAAAACGTCTTTTTTGGTGACGGACGAGCTTGTTGATACGATGAGTCTTGAACATTTGGCTAAACAATGGCGACAAACACCACCGACATTTCAGAGTAAACGTAGATTAATAACTAAGATAGCGAATATTTCAAGAAAAATGCATGAAAGTGGGCTTAATCATCGTGATTTTTACTTATGCCATTTCTTGCTGGATAAGTCTTTTGCAACAACAAACACGATTGAAGATGAAACAAGATTATTTTTGATCGATCTGCATCGTGCCCAGATCCGCAAAAAAGTACCACAACGCTGGTTGGTTAAAGATATTGGTAGCCTGTATTTTTCGGCATTGGATGTTGATCTAACACAGCGTGATTGCTTTCGATTTATCACGCTTTATTCAGGGTTATCATTGCGTGAGGCATTGAGTAAACAGCAGTCATTTTGGGATAACGTCGGTAAACGTGCGGTTAAATTACGAGATAATGGTAAAGCTGAATGAAAACAATCCATTTTGATGCGCTTTTAACATCGTTTAAAAAAGGAGAAGAGACGATCCCTTTGCCTTTTGATTTGAATATCGAAAATAAATCGTATCGTTGCACTCAAATATTACGTTTATTAGCGAGCAAGCGATTAGTGGTCAAAGCATATGATGACGCGGGTCACAGTTTGCTTGTTAAGCTATTTATCAAACAAAGCAAAGGTGAACGCGAGTTAGCAAGAGAAGTGCGGGGTTATCAGTTAATAAAGCAGACGGATATTAATGTGCCAGAGCTTATATTCACTGATGATACTCACTCTGATTATTGTGTTATTGCCTATCAGTATCTTGAAGGATCTACATCTTTTGCCAACACAAATGAAATGGTCTTAAAATATGGTGATGAATTGATGGCATTAGCTGCAAGGTTACACAATGCAGGCTTACTCCATAGTGATTTTCATTTGGATAATATCTTGGTTACCGACGATAAACTTTATCTTATTGATTTGGCTTCTATTTATGCAGATGAAAATACGCAATCAGTGGGTAAGGAAAATAGTCTGGCTAATTTGGCTGTTTTGATTGTACAGTTCAAACCTCGCGAACAGAAAGTGTTCATAAGCAAGCTACAGCAATATTATCAGCAACGAGACTGGCAATATGGTGAGGTCGAGCATAAAAAGTTTGAGAGTCTGGTAAAACAAGCCTGGCAAAAACGTAAAGTAAATTACCTTAAAAAATGTTTCCGAAAGTGCACAATGACAGCATATAAAAAGACGTTCTCGCAACAATATGCTTTTTATCGCCCTTTTCTTGATGAAGTAGGAGATGATTTTATCAAGAACATGGATCAACTTGTAACAACGGGAAAGATATTAAAAGCAGGTAATTCGGCTACGGTTGTACAGCTTAATTATGCAGGTAGAGAACTGGTCATAAAACGCTATAACATAAAGAGCTTCTGGCACTTTATAAAACGATGCTATCGGCCAAGCAGAGCAGCAGTGTCATGGCGCAATGGACGTTTATTGCAATTATTAGGTGTAGCGACACCTTCACCGTTGGGTTTTATTGAACAGCGTTATGGCTGGTTTCGTTCAACCGCTTATTTTATTTGTGAAAAAAGTGATGGTCAGGAAATGTTATCCGTATTTAACGAACGCATGCCTACCGATGAGGAGTTGACTCAGATTAAAACACTTTTTGATACCTTTAAACAATATCAAATAAGCCATGGCGATTTTAAGGCAAGCAATTTGTTAATAAAAGAAAATGGAGAGATAGAGATTATTGATTTGGATGCCATGCAGGAACATTCAAGCGTTCAATCATTTCAACGTCGATTTAAAAAAGATAAAGCACGTTTTTTACGGAATTGGCATTCGTCAGCCTTGCAGAACCTGTTATTAAAGGTCATTGATTGATGAAGCTAGCTGTCTGTTTATATAAATTTTTCCCTTTCGGTGGTTTGGAACGTGATTTTTTAAGGATCATGACGATGTGTCGTGAGCGTGGTTATGAGATTGATGTTTATATCATGCAATGGCAAGGCGATATCCCTGAAGGTTTTAATGTACACATGATTAAGCCAAGAGGCTGGAGTAATCACCGAAAGGTCGCTTCCTATATCAAGCAAGTTAGCCCAATGCTAAAACAAGGCAATTATGACTTGGTTATTGGCTTTAATAAAATTCCGGGTTTGGATTTATATTATGCGGCAGATGCGTGTTATATCGACAAAGTGAAAAACCAAAAGAGTTCTTTTTTGCAAAAGTTTAGCAAGCGTTTTCAGATTTTTTATAAAAATGAACAGGCGGTCTTTTCAAAACAAAGTAAAACCGTTTCGTTGATGATCTCAGAGACCCAACGAGATTTATTTAAGAAGCATTATGACACGCCAGATGAACGGTTGATTATGCTTCCTCCGGGAATAGATAAAAGCAGAAAGCGCCCAGAAAACTGGCAAGCGATTAGACAAGATTTCAGGCAGGAATTTAATATAAAGGACGATGAGTCCATACTGCTTATGGTAGGAACCGGCTTTAAAAGGAAAGGTGTGGATCGCGCTATTCAAGGCTTGGCCTCACTGCCTGAACTACTACGATCAAAAACAAAGCTTTTTATACTGGGCGAAGGTAGTCCCGAACCATACCAAAAGCTTATTAATCAACTTAAGCTTCAAAATCAGATTATTTTCTTTGGCGGACGAAATGATGTGCCAAGATTTTTATTAAGCGCTGATTTATTATTGCATCCTGCCAGAAAAGAAGCCGCAGGAATGGTGATAATTGAGGCGATAATAGCGGGGTTACCCGTGTTAGTCACAGATGTCTGTGGTTATGCAAAACATGTAACCGCCGCCAAGGCCGGACAAATTGTGCCATCACCATTTGATCAGCACCATTTTGGTTTACAACTTACCGAAATGTTACAAGCAGATAGAAAAATTTGGTCTGACAATGGAATTCACTATTCCGATAGTGAAGATCTTTATAGTATGCCTGAGAAAATAGTTGAGATTATTAAAAAGATGACGAAGTGAATTCAGTGTTTGGGTATATAATTATATCTTTAGCGATCATAAAATCCACTTGAGACAAGAATGAAAAAAATCACCTCGTTACGTTCCGATCTTTATTTCCTATTGGGAGGCACATTTTTGTTGTGGGCGTTGCAGTCGATATTAAGAGCTATTTTATACTGGCGTAATGATGAACTGACGACTGATATCCCTGTTGGCGAAATCGTCAATTCATTTTTGGTTGGAATGCGGTTTGATTTTATTGTCATAGCCTATGTGATGATTCCGCTTGTTTTATTTTTGTTGTACCCTGCGGGCCTTAATAAAAAAATCGGGCGTATCTATTTGATCATCATTGCGTTGATCATTACCTTTCTGGCCATTATGGAACTGGATTTTTATCATGAGTTCCATGTTCGATTAAATAGCTTGGTTTTTCAGTACATCCAAGAAGATCCTGAAACAGTAGCAAGCATGGTCTGGAATGGCTTTCCCGTTGTTAGATATCTCCTTATTATTGGCTTTATTACAGGCTTGTTTGCTTGGTTATTAACGAAAATAAGCCGTTATTTAGACGACAAAACTCAAGGTAAATCATTGTATGTTATCCGATGCGTGGCCTTTTTAGTAGTTCTGGTACTGACAGCTTTAGCCGCGAGAGGCACCTTACGTCATGGCCCACCGTTACGCTGGGGAGATGCCTTCCACAGCGATTATTTATTTGCCAATCACTTAGCTCTAAATGGAAGTTTCACATTGATAAAAGCAGTCATTGCGGAATCTCATAAAGGTGAGGAGCAAAAAAAATGGCTTAGCAAAATGGACATGGATAGTGCAGAAAAGATCGTTCAGAAGCTTTTGTTAACTGAAAGGGATACGGTTATTAACTCTGAATTCTCACCCGTTTATCGACGCTATCATTCGCCTGTTCCCCTTCCAAAGAAACCACTTAATGTAGTGTTTATTCTGATGGAAAGTTTTAATGGTGCATTTGTAGGTAGTTTGGGTCATGACTATGGTATTACCCCTGAGTTCGACAAGATCAGGAAACAGGGCGTGTTATTTGATCATTTCTTCTCAAATGGCACGCATACACACCAAGGCATGTTTGCATCAATGGCCTGTTTCCCCAATTTGCCCGGTTATGAAACCTTGATGCAATTACCTCAAGGTGACACCAAGTTTGCCGGTATATTAAAAGTTATCAATGATAGAAACTATAAAAGTTACTATATTTATAATGGTGATTTTGCTTGGGATAATCAAAATGGTTTTTTTGGTGGACAAGGCATGCAAACCTTTATAGGCAGGCATGATTTTATCAATCCAAAATTTTCTGATCCAACATGGGGTGTTTCGGATGAAGATATGTTTGATCGGGCAGCACAAGAGCTGAAAAAAATCCCCAAAGATCAGCCGTTTTTTGCTTTCTTGCAAACCTTGTCGAACCACACTCCTTATGCTTTACCTGATCCATTGCCTGTTGAGCGGGTAACAGAGTTTGGTGGGTTGAATGAGCATTTGACGGCGATGCGCTATGCTGATTGGGCATTAGGTCAATTCTTTAAAAAAATTCAGCATGATGGTTTTTACAAAAATACCATTTTTGTTCTTGTCGGTGACCATGGTTTTGGTACCAATAAGCAAGTAACTGATATGGACTTAATGCGGTTTAACGTTCCGTTATTAGTGATTGCACCTGATATTCTCAAAAACCACGATGCTACAAATTCAATAGTCGGTTCTCAGGTTGACATTGTACCTATCATGGCTGGTCTGTTAGGTGGAGATTCTTCAATTAGTTGTTGGGGGCGAGATTTATTGAATGTCAGTGATGCAGGTTTTGCTATGATTAAACCTTCTAGCTCAGATCATACAACGGCATTTATTCAAGGCGATAAGTTATTAGTGAAAAGCCCGAATTTACCTGAGAAGCTCTATAATTACAATTTGAAAGACGTGGATAAGACCCAAGTAATTTCAGATGAAGTGTTACAACAAAGTTTAAGCCAAAAACTGCTGGCCTATATCCAGGTATCGATGGACCTGTTACTTCATGGTAAGGCAGGTCATGAATAAAAGCTAAACTTTTGCTATATGGCGATTCAATCGTCAATTTTCTAAGTGCCTACCCAACCAAGCAGTGGCACGATCCATTTAGTGCTTGATCGCGCAGGTTATCATCGCTCCAAAGCCGTTAGTGAAGCGGCTGAAAAACAGAAAATAACGCTCCATTTTCTTCCACCATACAGTCCAAATCTAAACCCGATTGAGCGACTCTGGAAGATCATGAACAAACATGCTCGCAATAACCGATATTTTGCAACTACTAATGAATTTAGAGAACAAATCGACCGGTTTTTCTCTACGACATTACCTCAGCTCTCGAGCTCACTAGATACTACCATAAATGATAACTTTCAGCAGTTTTCATCTGCATCTTGAATGCGTTTGGGTATATAATCTATATTCGTAGTCATGCAGATTGAATGATTACGAGGATATAGTAGTTAGCAATACATCCATTGAATGTATTATGGGTCGAGGGTTTAAAATAAGTGCATCTGTTTTTTCACTATCTAGCATAGCCTGTGTTTGTTGCTGGAACTGAATAAATTGGAATCCAGAATTGAGGGCAAAAATATGGTCGATGACTGTATCTCCTACATAATAGGTATCTTCAAACTTTTGGTGGAGCAATCTTTTTTGTAATAGGTCTGCACTCTCCGGATGAGGCTTTCCTATTTTGACATCATCTGAACATATCATTGCAGCAGGTTGAAAACCAAAATGCTGAATAATATCTTCAGCAGTATATCTAGGCTTTGACGTGAGTATCGACCATGAAATATGCTGCTCAGATAGCTCTTGAAGTAGCGTTGATACACCTGGCATTAATTGGATTTTCTTAATATTATTTTTGTTATATTCAAAATAGGTTTGTTTTATTTCTTCCTTTGCAAATTCAAGATTGAGGTTGCTACAAATTTCATCAAAATGAAGCCCAATATTTGCCCGATATTGTTCCCAGCCCACTTTTAAATTTAATAATTTATTAGCATTTTCCCAACTATCTTTCATTAATGGAATACTGTCAATAAGTGTTCCATCAAGGTCAAAACTTATATGAATATTAGCGTTCATAAAAATGCTCTACGTATACATGATCTTTTTGCATCATTCTGAGTGCTCGTTCATAGTCACTACGTGTGTCAACAGATGTAGATTCTCCGAATTCTTCAAATGTGCCAACATTCATGCCCAATTCAAGAGCACGTAGTAATTCAATGCCTTCAATTTCTTCAAGTGGTGTTGGGTCAGAGTCTGCAAATGTATTTAAAGCATCAACTCTAAAACCAATGACACTAAGATGCTTTTTTAACTCGGAGCTCTTAATAAAGCTATATGGAACATTTTTACGACTCATATATAAAACCCTGCCTCGGCTATCGATTATTTTGACACGGTTAATATCTTCTTCTCCCTCTAGCTTGATATATGGAACGACAATATCATAACTGTTTTTCTTGATAAATGAGATGACATTGTCAATTGAGTTAGGATCGATGAGAGGTTCATCTCCTTGAATATCAATCACAATATCATCATTATTAATATTGAGTGCTTTTGCAGCTTCCGCGATTCGTTCCGTACCATTTCTGTTGTGTGAACTGGTTAGACAGCAAGGTATTCCATATGAGGTACACACATCTACAATTTTGTAGCTATCTGTACATATAATGACATCATCAAGAAAATTAGCTAGTTGGGCGCGTTTTGCAACGTGGACAACCATCGGCATACCCCAGAAATCTAATAATGGTTTTCCAGGCAAACGACTGCTTTCCATGCGCGCGGGTATTAGCCCAATAACTTTCATTACTTCCTTCCTGTGATCAAAAATGTAAACAAGAGCTCGAACCCAATAATGCAATATCCAGTTTCATTATAGACAAAACTAAATGTTTTGTATTGACTGATTTTAGACCTTAAGTTTGAGATGTAGAATGGCAAAGCTAAGTTGCCTGTTTGATAACATCATCAAAACTTATCTTTGTAACAATGTCATTGGGTAAAGTACTGTATTGAGATAAATTATACAAACAGAAATCATTTTCTTTTGCCGCACGTTGAGCCTGTTCAAAACAAACTTTTATATAGGGATCATAGAGTGAGATGAAATCATAGGGGATGGATGTTCTATCTGATGAGTCGAAGTAACTTTTGCCTGTTCCTCCTAAATCCATCCCAAGGATATAATTATTTTTGTAGCCAAGATAGGGCGCTAATTGTACAGCCCAAGTAGCGACCGTTTTTCCATAAAAGAAGCCTTTTTCAGCATTCAGGCTAAAGCCGATGGCACCTCTTGTTAGAATGTTATCTGCCAAATAAATATCAGAGTCATGTTGATATTTCTTGTAAAACTCTGGTACAGAGGGTCTTGGCAATCCGAATTGGCGTCCTATCCCTTCGATAAGGAAAATATTACCTTGATTTAGTAAGCTAGGATCACGTTCGCAAATACGTGATAGACCTACGGCAGAAAAGTAACAATTAGCACCGGATAAAATAGATGCTTCTATACATTTCCAGTCATTTTCAAATACACGACGGTCGATGATGATGCAGTGTTTGGGCTGGAATCCTTGGTCAGAAAACTTTTTAATTGAGCAGTTGAGACTAATGCAGTCAAATGGTTTTAATTGCTGAAAATCAATTTCATTTAAGGATGGACCTGCAGCGACTGTAAAACAATTACCTTGAAATGTTTTTTTGATAGACTTCAGCCCACCTACTTGGGCTACTTTTTTATTATGCCAAAAAATATCGTGAGTTAAGTCACCGCGTTGAATATGAAACTTTGGGTGGCAAGAATATTGGTGTTTAAATCGTTTACCCAGGCGTAACCGCCTGAGTTTCAATTGTATTTTATGTTTAAATTTTGTGAGGGAATTCAGCATAGAGGTTATTTTTTATAGTAATGGGCATCATTTAATGCCTGAAAAATAATGGACTGCATTTGGGTTGTTAAAGCGGCGCTATCAACAGGATTATCGTTGAGATCCATCGCTAGGTTTTTATGTTGTGTTGTTGATTTAAAAGGAATCACTAGCTTGCCATGCTCGTTAATAAGCCCAATGTCTGACCAGCTTGCAACAATGATATTACGATTTTCTTCGGGTGTTGCTAGGTTAATGCCGAGGCTATAGTCTTTCACTGGGTTTTGCACGCCCAATCGGCTTAATATCGTTATTGGCACATCCATATGACTGGTAGGGGCTGTAATCGTTTTTGGGGAGCTACCAGGCATCCAGACAATCATAGGCGTGCGTACTTGCCAATCAGTAAAAGCAGAGTTGTGTCCCCATCGACCACGCTCCATAAATTCCTCGCCATGATCCCCTGTTATTATCACGAGCGTGTTATCAAGATCGCCTGATTCTTCCAGAGATTTAACAATACGTTTCAGCTGAATATCAATGCCATGAGCGGCATTTTCATAGCGTGCTTTCATGCCCTCGATCTGTGGCGCAAGTTCTTTACGAGATAAACCTGCGTAGTCGAGTGTTTTTAGATAATCGTTGCGGATAATGGCTTCTTCTGGGAATGAATAGCGTGCGTGCGTCGCCTCAAAGAAGAGAAAGCCATAAAAGGGTTTAGCATGGTCTCTATTTTGGATGGCGTTAATAAGTGCGGTGGTATTGGTACGATCACGTTTCCAGGGTTCTTCTTTATTGTGCTCGATAAGGTTCTCAGGCGGAATTTGACTGAACAGTGTTTTATCAAATTCAGGATAGGTAAATCGGGCGCTAGTATAGATAAAATATTGGTAGCCATAGTCGTTAAGCACATCGAATAGTATCGGACCTTGTTGCTTGCGCAAGAAGGCATCCCAATAGTTACCATGCAGGCCGTAAAACAGAGAAAATAAACCTTGCCGTGTGCCATTTCCGCCAGAATAATGCTGTGTAAAATTCCATGATTTTTCTGAAAAAGCACTCATGTTAGGCATGATTTCGGGTGTTAAAAGGTCCCAACGCATGGATTCAGATATCAACATGATAATATTAAATGGTTTATCGACCTTCGTTAATTGTATTGGTTTTTTAGGGTAATCAAGTTGTTCTGATTTTAGTTGGGACAGCTTGATTCGTGACGTTTTTTTAACGTCAACCCCCAGCTTTCTCAGTAAAGAATTCATGCTCATGGGCTGATATAAAAAGAGTGCATCGCCTCGATCTAAAATTGGGCCATAAAGGCTCGCTTTGCTATAGCCGTACACCGCTCTCTCTGTGAGTGTTGCAGCTAGGAATAACATAACGACAGCACTCGTCGGGATATGGAATTTTGGAATTTTTAAGGCAAGGTATAAGCCAACAAGATGTACGCTAGCAAGCACGGCGATATAGGATAATGTGACAAAAATATTAGTTTGGTCTGCCCCCAGAGATTCAAAACCACCCGGTGTGGTTAATAGGTTCCAGACAAAACCATTGATGTGAAAGGCATAAAGATCGAATAAGTGAGAATCAATAAAAACAATACTATGCCCAAGGACGGAAAAGAAAATGGCAGAGCTGACAGCAAGAGACTTCCAGCGTCGCAACAGCCAGTAACTAATAATAGCGGGGCCTTGATACATAAGGCCATAAGTCGCTAAGGCTAAAAAGCTATGAATATGGTCGTGGGTTGTGTCCGCTGGAATTTCAATTAGAAAATGAGTGGTCAAAAATATGCTAAAGAGCCATGTGCATAAGAAATAAACCGTTACATTGATATTTTTGAACATTCGTTATCCTGTTTAAAGAAATGATTATTTGGTGACTAAAATGTCTTCCATCACCAAGTATTCTAAATCGGAACCATAAAACATAGTTAATGCGTCAGTTGGGCTACATACCATGGGTTCGCCTCGTCGGTTAAGCGATGTGTTTAAGACAACGCCATTGCCAGTAAGTTTTTCCATCTCTTCAAGTAATGAATAGTATCTTGGATTGGTTGCTTTGGTGACGATTTGTGCCCGTGCGGTGCCATCTTCGTGGACAACTTCTGGAATGCGATTTTTCCATTTTTCGGCCACATCAAACGTAAACGTCATATACGGGCTGGGATGATTTGTTTGCAAAATATCTTCGGCCACGGTGTCTAGAATACTTGGGCAGAAAGGGCGCCAACGTTCACGGTACTTTATTTGGGCATTAATGCGATCAGCAACGCCAGAATGGTTGGGGCTACCTAAGATGCTGCGATTACCTAATGCGCGCGGGCCAAATTCCATGCGTCCTTGGAACCAGGATATGGGATTGCCTGCGTTGAGAATTTCAGCCGTTTTATGGATTGTGTTGTCTAGTTTTTGCCATGTCACATTTTCAGGATAAGCTTCACATGCCGCAATACATTGCTCATTTGTATAGGAGGGACCGAGATAGACATGTTCCATTTTCTCAACCGGAACGCCAGCCATTTCAGAGGCATAACTTGCAGCACCAATGGCTGTTCCAGCATCGCTGGCAGCAGGTTGTACAAATAGTTCTTTCACGTCTGGCATGGCGATAATACGTTGATTTAATTTAACATTCAGTGCAACGCCGCCTGCGAAACAGACTTTGCCTGTTTCTTTAATAATATCACCTAAATAATAGTTGATAAGATGCAGTGCAGTTTTTTCTAATAAAGCCTGAATGCTGGCAGCATAATCAATATAAGGGTCGTCGATTTCATCGCCTTCACGGATTGGACCTAACCATTCGATGAGTTTAGGGCTAAAGAAATAGCCTTTACCATCTTTTTTATAGCGTCGAAGACCAACAGTATTGATTAACTTAGTATTTATTTTGAATTCGCCATCATGGCAGTCAATTAAACGAGAGAAATCGAAGCGGTTAGGATTACCATAAGGGGACATTCCCATTACTTTAAATTCACCATCCAACATTTCGAAACCAAGTAATTCAGTTAATGCGCCATACATACCGCCTAAAGAATCAGGATCATAAAATTCTTTAATTTTATGAATTTTGCCATTTTCACCATAACCAAAGAAGGTAGTGGCATATTCACCTTTACCATCAATACCAATAATGGCGGTTTTCTCTTTAAAACCGCTAAGATGATAAGCGCTGCTAGCATGAGCTAGATGATGCTCGACGGCTTCGAATTTAACTCGATTAGAATCAATACCTAGATCATCAAGTAACTTCATTACATTTCTATGGTTTCGCCAGTAACGACGATTGCCGCTGAATAATGCGGTTAACGCGCGATCTGGCGCATACCAATGGCGTTTAGCATAGTGCCAGCGCGCAGGTGATTTAAGACCGATTTCTGCATAAGGAAACGCAACAATATCAATTTGTTCAGGTTTAATGCCTGCTTGTTCTAGGCAAAATTTAGTCGCCTCATAAGGCATTTTACCTTTAGCATGCTTGTCTCGCAAAAAGCGCTCTTCTTCTGCGGCTGCAATGAGTTTTCCATCAATATATAAAGCAGCGGATGCGTCGTGATTTACTGCGCCAGAGAGGCCTAATACGATCATGGTTAATTTATCTTTATTATTTTAGGAATTGCTGCTTATTATATCATTGAGAATCATCGAATTTATCCTCGTTTTGACAGTATCTTTTTTTCAATCGTTTTCCACAGGTTTTTTGATGTTTTAGAAAGCTTTGTTTCTTGTCGGTAACTTTTAAATAAGACTACTTGATCTCGTGCAGACCATCCTGTTGTGTGACGATGCAAAGTGTATAGATCTCGAATAACGGCACTTCTTTTGAAAATGGTTTTTTTTAATTTTTCTAAGTCAATAACCTTAACATCCCAATCGTTACCAACAGGCCTGACAAAGATATGCTTTAAATAGAGGCAATTATGTTGAAAATGGTGGAGGTGCATTTTGCGTAATGTATCGCCAATTGCCTGAAGTAAACGATTTTTATGAGCAGCATCTCTGATTAATCCGCTATTCTCTAAGAAACGTTCAGAATCAAGGGGTAAATATCCAGCTAATTCTTTAGTAATTAATATTGCTTGTAGCTCACCATTATGGTTTCTAGCTGAAAAATAAACTGGCTCTAGCGTTGGTACTTTATGCTCTTTAAGGCGCAAAAGATTCTGGAACTCGCGCTCAAAGGTTGGGCGGCCTTTAATAGGATTAAACAGTGTTTTAGTTAGATGGTTCTCTTGTCGTTTAATAAAGACCCCCACTTTGCCTTCAGGCGTGTCTAGATCTAACTTAATAACGCCACTCCAACCACCTCGACGTATATTGGGAGCCTCGAACCATTCGGTTTTTAATTCCCATAAGGCATCGAAACTTTCTAAGTTATTGGCGGCTAGTATTTTTTGCCATCCCCCACCATAATAGTCAGTCATTATGTAGTTCCAAACCTTATAATTTTTTTAATACATATGTGCGCCACATTGAATGGACAGGAACAAAGTCTAAACGGGCTTCAATAGAAAATCCGGCTTGGGAAAATTCATCCTCAATCGTTTTTACAGGGATAACGAAACGGTTTTGATAGCGATGAGCTTTTCTTTTAGCTTCATTTCTTTTACGTCGCCATGATTTAAAGTTACCATCGACCCATAAGGATAAGATCACGGAAGAAGATGAAACCCGGTGAAGTTCAGCAAGTATTTTTGTTCTATCTTCATGTTTGCCGATATGGTGAAATAGGCGCATACAAAAAACAGACTCTACAAAGTTATTGGCTACAGGTAAATCAAAAGCAGAACCTTGAAAAGAGGATGTTATTCTACTTGTGATTTCTGGTTTGCGATATTTCAAACCCGCGTTAATCATTTCTTGGCTGTTATCACTGACATGAATTTCTCTTTTGGGATTTTCAATAAGAAGATCCCAGAATCGACCTGTTCCACAAGGCATATCGAGTATGGTATTGGGGTTGCCTGCGATCTTTAATGCCTTTCTTGCGACTTGGTGATCGCGCCAATTTGATAGGCTGCGCCAAACTCCACCGTATTCATGTTTCTCAAAATAGGTTTTTGCATGCGCTTCATCATATTTTTCAGAGAACTGGAGTTTAGGCGTATTATCAGTGTCAGACATTTTTTTTCCAAGTTTAGTGTTTAGATATTTAGAGTAACAGTATAATATAATCCTTGAATTAAGGAATACTTAAGGCAGTAATACTCTATTTTACCGTATTTCTCTGTGATTTTGGCATGTATCTTACAATATGCATGATAGCAACACTGCTTAACTAATTTAAATATTCTACCTGTTATGACTCTATCTTTATTTTCAAAGTCCAGTAACTTTCTATCGCTTTGGTGATTATATTGTGGCTTACCCGTGATCGCCACAGAAAATAGTGGCTTTGTATGGCACGTTAAAAATGCCAAAGCAGGCACAGTTATTGATTATCCATTTAAGCAATCTCAATTAAATCAATCTATTGAAGAATCATTAACGCTCAGATCTGAACAATACGCAGTCTTATCAGAAAATGCTAAACAGTATTGCTTAGCAGAAGATGTGCATAATTTAGCAGGTGTGGCTGCAGATGTGATTGAATCAGAATTATTTTCTAGCAAGTAGTGAACATTACCATTATTTTGATGGTTGGATTTGATAAACCGTTGCATTGCTGCCACGTTCATTTTCTAGCTTAAACACCGGTTTAATCTTCATCGTCGTTAATTGCTGCCTCAGTTGTTTAGACTTGTTCTTTTCAAGCAAAATTATTAAATAGTCATAATTTTGATAGCCATCGATATTTTGATAGGCATTGACGCTCGGGGTTAGCGAAATTTTAGCGACAGGTTGGTGATTATTAAAATAATATTTAATGATTTTATTGTTGGTGAGTACGGTACTGGTTTCAGGCAAATTATTGCTTGCCCAAATGGCTACATCCTTTATGTAAAGCTTAGAGTTTGAATGGGTGACACTATCAACTAGACTAACAAAGAGAATGAGACCTACAGCCACAATAATAGGCTTATATTTGGCAAGCCATACCTTTTCTAGTGTGTCACATATTCTCGGAAGCATTAATAATAATAAACACATTACCGCAAGTACGGTATACCGTTTTGACACAAAATATTCAGTAAAAATAAAGCCAAGCAGAATGATAATATTAAGTGCTAGAAAATAGGCAATGAGCTTACGGTATGGTGTTACTCTGTGAAATGTATGTTTCCATAAGCTATAGATATAAATGCCAAGATACCCAAGCGTTAATGCATTTATTAGCTTGTAAGCTAGCATGGTAATGAGCCCTGAGCTGAGAATGAGGGCGCTATATCGTGCTGACCATTTATTTAGGATATGGGTTTCAATCAGATCCGTATTAAGCTTGAAATGTGTGAGTACATTATCAGGGTTTATGTATTTCGTTACTGAACCTATTTTACTAAAGATTGTTGCTAAGCTAGATTGGTCTATAGCAATCAACATCGCTAGCAGTGCACCGGCGATTAATAAGTAGAAGAATTGAATGATCTGTTTTAGTGCGATTGTCGGCGATTGAGTTGTAAATAAATAGAGTGGCAGACCTAATAAAATAACCACTCCATCAATTCGAAATAAGATGGCGAGAACCATAAGGACTTGCCACAGCAGTGCTTTTTTAATGGATGGCTTCTCTAAATAAAGAATAAATTGATACAAAGCCAGCATACAGAAAGCCCAGTAACCAACATCTCGACCAATAAAGACTCGATAATGATTGAGCGTCAGAAAACACAAAAATAGTAATGCTGCAAAAGCAACTTGACGTGAATTGGGTAATATTTTATTACTGACGAGAACTAATGCATCTGTTAATACGACGAAGAGAAAGACGTTGAGTACGATGGCGCTTAATTCGACTGGCAAGTGGGTTATTTGATGAATATAAGCGATAACGATAGAAAAAAAAGGCCAGCCGAAATCAGAGTACTGTAATAGGGCCTCGAAGCCACCTTGAGCATAAGCGCTAGCCATATCAACATACAATATCCCATCACGGTTGAGAAGATCATTTCCGTAAAAAGCTATAATTGATATTAACAAGCTTGCCAATGCAGTACTTAATCTGATTTTTGCTATGCTACTTTGAATGGTGATCATTATGGTTTAGTTTCTTGGTGGGGTTTTGTATAAGGTTAAGAATGTGTTCACTACTAATATCACGCATACAGCGATGATGCTGTTCAGGACATTCTCGCTGAAAACAGGGGCCACAATCAACTTTAATTTGGATGATGTGGGCGTTATCGGAGAGTGGCGGTGTGAAATTAGGTGATGTGGGGCCGTAAATAGCGAACAGTGGTTTTTGTAGTGCGGCAGCAATATGCATTAACCCTGAGTCATTTGATACAACTAGGTCGGCTGTGTCGAGTAAGTCGATAGCCTCACTTAATTCTGTTTTACCGCAAAGATTGAAGATTGCGGAACGGGATTCTGAATTGAGATCATCAATTATTTCATCGGCGGTTACTTTATCGGCTTCTGAGCCTAAAATCAGGGCTTGCCAACCTTGCTTAATTAATGTGTCGGCCAGTTCGGCATAATGCGTTGCCGGCCATTGTTTTGCGGGGCCAAACTCAGCGCCGGGGCATAAAATCAGTCGTTTTTGATTGGGTTTTAAAGTAAATTGAAATTGTGTGGGTGCGGATTGAGCGACCATTAATGGTTTAGGATAATTAGGCACTGTATTTGCCTGCTCTGCGGGGTACGCTAATGAAACATAACGTTGTACCATAAGAGGTAGAATGGATTTATCGAGTACTCGAATATCATTTAATACGCCATAACGCATTTCGCCTCGCCACCCCGTTCGAATAGGAATATTGGCAAACCATGGGATAAGTGCAGATTTCCATGAGTTGGGTAAAACTATCGCTTGATCATAGTGTTCACTACGCAGTTCCTGTCCTATTTTTTTTCGTAGCTTCCAGCCGAAAGTGCCATGACTAATTGGCGTGATAATAGACTTATTCACTTCAGGTATGCGCTCTAAAAGTGGCTTTGTCCAAGCCAATGCGATCACATCAATTATGACGCTAGGATTATTTTTTTTAATAGTTTTAAATAAAGACTGAGCCATCACCATATCGCCAATCCATGATGGGCCTACAATCAGAATTTTATTAATTACACGAGGCATAGCTTTAGTGCAGTGTGCTGTGGGTAATATATATAAATATTGTGCCTGCAGCGATAAGTGAAATTTGTTGCAATGTTTCTGATGGTTTAACTTTGTGATGTAAGCCGGGAATCAAGTCGGCAACAGCAATATAAATAAAACTAGAAGCGGCAACAACTAGAATATAGGGTAGTAAAAACTGCATATCTGCTAATAGGAAATAGGCCATAACGGCTCCTACAACGGTGCTTAAGCTTGAAAGTATATTAAAGAACAATGCTTTCTTACGGCTGAATCCGCTGTGTAATAAAATGACAAAGTCTCCTAATTCTTGTGGAATTTCATGAGCGGCAATTGCTAATGCAGTGACAATACCTAAATGAGTATCAGTAAGAAATGCGGCAGTAATCAGAATTCCGTCGACAAAGTTATGAATGCCGTCACCTACCAGAATTAATGTGCCTGCAGCTTTAGCTTTGTTGTCGTGAGTGTGGGCAGATGAATCGGGATCATGAACGTCACAGTGATCGTGATGACAATGACGCCAAAGAACGAGCTTTTCTAATACAAAAAAGCTGAGAAGACCAAGCAGTAACGTTAAGCCAATATCATGTGGATCGACACTAAACTCAGGATCTAAGGCGTGAGGGATAAGCCCTAATAATGAGGCGCCTAATAATGCGCCAATAGCAAAACTGACTAAGTGAGGTACGGCGACATTGCGCGCACTTTCAGACAATAATAAAAATGACGATGCAAGTATGACGCTTAATAAGCCACCAATTAGGCTAAAGCTAATGATCCAGAGTAATAATTCCATCTTATTCCAGCAAGGGGGGGGTGAATGATTGGGCGATTATACCCGTAATCATTCAATGTGTGAATTTTCGCTCCTCCGTCACTCCGGTATATGCTTTATTTATCGGTAGTCCATATCATCGATGCCATTCTGCCTGTGATGCCATCACGTCGGAACGAAAAAAAGCGGGTAGATTCAGAGACGGTACAACAATCGCCACCAAAAATAGCGTGAATATTTTGAGCATTTAACCGCTGCTTTGCAAGCAAGTAGATGTCGGCGAAATAATGAGTTGCATCTGTTTGCACAAAGGCCTGTTGAGCTTGTTCGGAGTGTTGGCTAAAAGTCTGATAAACATCAGTGCCCACTTCAAATTGTGTTGGGCCAATTGCAGGGCCAAGCCAGGCCATTATTTGTTGTGGTGGGCAGTTGAAGTTCTGAAGTGTTTTTTCAATAATGCCGGCTGCCAAGCTGCGCCATCCTGCGTGAATGGCGGCAACCCTATCGCCTCTTTGATTGCACAATAATATGGGCAAACAATCTGCGGTCATGATTGCGCAGACTTGATTAGCTTGTTCACTGACCATGGCATCAGCTTCATCATCAATTTTCCAGGCACTGGCTGTGGAGACGGTGGTGCCATGGACTTGGTTTAACCAACGTGGGGATTCAGGTAACTGTGCTATTTCAATTAAGTGATTACAATTTTTTTCAACATGAGCAGCAGAATCGCTGACATGCAGGCCTAGATTTAGACTATCGAAAGGGGGGAGGCTAAAACCTCCCTGTCGTGTTGTGGATACAGCTTTAACCGTATCAGGAGCGGGCCAATCAGGATAAATGAGTGGGCTGGACATTGAGGTAATTACACCATTGTTTGAACAGCTCTTCATCTAATGCTGCAATCGTCGATAGCGGTTCTAATTGATTACTTGAGAGAGTTTTGCCTTCGAGTGTGCAGGTAAATGCACCTGCTTCACTTAATATTAATTGTGCTGCGGCATAATCCCATAACTGTTGTTTTGCATGCAGATAAATATGGCCTCGCCCGGCTGCAATCCAGCATAGCTCAAGTGCAATTGATCCAAGACTTCGTTGTGAACCGTAAGGTCTGCTCGTCACCAATTGTGTTGCTAACTCAGGTTTTAAGCGTTTGAAGTCTATTAAAGCAATAGCGTGATCCAGTGATAAGCCGGTAGTTTTTGATGAAAGTATTTGCCCGTTTAATGTTGCTCCTTGACCGAGTTGAGCAGAAAAACATTCATCACGAATGGGATCATAAATTAGCCCTAAAGTAACTTTCCCATGCTCAATTAAGGCTAAAGAAACACAGAAATAGGGTACGCCAGCAGCAAAATTACTGGTTCCATCAATGGGGTCTAAACACCATAAAGCCTGACCAGAAGATAATAGCTGTTGCTGTTGCTCAGCAGACATTTCTTCACCTAATAATTGAATATCAGGATAGGCATTATGCAATGCGGCAGTGAGGCGAGATTGCATAATAAGATCCGCTTCGGTGACCACGCTACCATCTGCTTTGTAATTACGTGCTACAGAATTAAAGCGATGCAGAAGCTCAGCTTTGCTGATTGATATAACAATCTCTTTTATGCGTTCTAAATTGACCATAACATCAGTATACTAAACACATGCGAATTACACGATTATATTGTCCAGAATTGGGTGATAATACGGGAACAATGACCTTGCCAGACAAGGTACATCGACATGCTGTTCAAGTTTTACGGCTAAAATCAGGCGCCGAACTGCATTTGTTTGATGGAAGGGGCTTAGAATATTCAGCGGTATTAGATGATGTTACTAGGCGCAGTGCTACGGTAAAACTAGTGAAGTTACTAAACGTGGATAATGAGTCACCACTGTCTATAACATTACTGCAAGGTGTTTCACGGGGCGAACGTATGGATTATGCTTTGCAAAAAGCAGTGGAGCTAGGTGTTAACCATATTATTCCAGTAATAACGAAGCGATGTAATGTTTCGCTTGCTGGCGGCCGTGCAGAAAAACGATTAGCGCATTGGCAGGGCATCATCACTAGCGCCTGTGAACAAAGTGGCCGATCAATACTACCCATTTTGAGTAATGTGACGCAGCTAGAAGAAGCGATCAATAACTGTAAGGTAAAATGTCGATTGGTATTAGATCCCTTAGCTGATTCTGGACTAACGGCGCTGACAAAACAAAATGAAGTAGCGCTATTGATTGGGCCTGAAGGTGGCCTAGCTGAACAAGAAGTTCAACAGGCTGTTAACATGGATTTTCAGGCGGTAACAATGGGCCCGAGAATTTTACGAACAGAAACAGCAGCAGTAGCAGCAATGACTGTTGTGCAAGCACTATGGGGGGATATAGGGTGACAGGTGATGGCTTTATCATTGTACTGTTAGTAGGTGCAGCATGGTTTTGGTGGGATAGTCGAGGGGTGGCAGAACACGCTATTCAAGCGGCAAGAAGTCGATGCGACAGGCTAGGTGTATCATTTTTGAATGATACCGTTGGCTGGAAAAAAATACGATTGATACGAAATAGCCAAGGGCGAATGCAATTTCAACGGACGTATTTTTTTGAGTTTGCCAGTGATATGGCACAACGTTATCAAGGCGAGATCGTGATGTTAGGCCGACATGTAACTAAAATAAATTTAGATGTTTATCGAGCTGAATAAAGGGTAAGCACGAGAGGTAGGAAATGCAAAGACAAGCACTGGTTGTTGATGATTCACGTGTAGCCAGATTAACACTGAGTAAATTATTAGCACCCTACGATCTTGATATTGTTCAAATTGCTAGTGGTGAAGAAGCGTTGAGTTATTTGAATGCAAGCAATGTAAATCCAGATATTATTTTTATGGATGTCACAATGCAGGGCTTAGATGGGCTTGAGACTACTAAAAAGATTAAAGAAAATGAGAGTTTAAGTGCTATTCCTGTAGTCATGTGTACAGGACATGATACGCAAGGAGACCAAGATAATGCGATTGCTGTGGGTGCTATTGCTGCTCTGACGAAGCCACCTCAAAGAGAAATATTGGCAGAAATTATGAACCAGCTTGAACGTCATGTTGACGTTGAAGATAAGCCTGCAGAAGAGCGTGTAGCACAAATATCGTCGGTAATGGAGCCCGTTCTTGAGCCTCAGCCAGAGATAAAGACAACACCCTTAATTATGGATGACGTTGTTATTGCACGACTAGAACAAGAATGGTTGCCGGGAATACAAAAGTCCATCTATGAACAGGTGGGGGATGTTACTCGTCGAATCGTTGCGGAAACGGTTAAAGGTATTATGGCTAATCAGGTGCAAAATACTGTGCATGAGCCAAGGGATGACAGTCAGTTAGAAGCTACTATTTCGGCTAATATAGAAAATAACTTATTACCAAAAATTCAGCAAATAATACAAGAAAGGGTCGAGGATGTAAGTAGACAGATTGTCCTAGATTCAATGGAAACATCTATAGCAAGTCATCTGGCAAATTTATTACCTTCGTTTAAGGAGCAATTGAAGGAGCAAACGAAGCAAGCTACGGTTGAAGTTGCACAGAAAACGGCACAGCAAATGATTGATGACACTGTTGAGTCAGCGGTGCAATTTGCGATAGATGATTTTGATTTACCATTAAAAGCCATGGAGACACTGGAACAGCAGGGAAATGTATGGATAGAAGGACAAGAGCAGCGCATATCTCTTGTTGCAAGCCAACAGGTGGAGCAAAATGTATCGCCATTAACGGCACAATATTTAGATATGAATTTAGCGGAAAAA
Organism: Methylophaga sp.; assembly: GCA_002733715.2. Lineage (GTDB taxonomy): Bacteria > Pseudomonadota > Gammaproteobacteria > Nitrosococcales > Methylophagaceae. The sequence continues at coordinate 14,686 of NVWQ02000027.1, read as the reverse complement.
ATAACCAGCCATCTTGCAGAGTTAGAAGCCGAAAAACCTGAAGAAAAAGAAGATGAGACGAATAGTCTAGTTATGATCCAACTTGATGAGCTAACGAAAAAAGTTTCGTTCCTTAAAGAAGTTGTGATGGTGTTATCCGTTGTTGTGGTTTCAATAGTAGCTGTTGCATTGCTTCTGAACGCAGGGATTCTATAAGAGATCTGATTAATCGGATTTTAGGATAATAAGAAAGATAGCACTAATTGTCCTCTCGACCAGAGGGAGAGATCTTACGCTTAAGCATAAAGATCCCTCCCTCTGGTCGGGATGACAAATTAAAAAATCCGCAAAATGAATAGTCTTACTTATAGTATTATGTGCAGATAATGAATATCTCCCAAGCATTAATCTATGGCCGTGAGAAGCTAGTTGAATCAGAAAGCCCAGAATTCGATGCTCAAGTATTGCTTTGTCATGTATTAAGTTGCCAAACAACATTTATACATAGCAGGGCTGATCAGCAGCTTAATCAGCAGCAGTACAATGCGTTTGAACAATCAATAAAACAGAGGCAACAAGGTCAGCCTATTTCCCATATTACGGGTCAACGTGGATTTTGGGCATTAGATTTGAATGTTACAGCTGATACTTTAATCCCGCGCCCTGATACTGAATTGTTGGTTGAGTTAGCGCTAAGCAAATTCACGCCTAATATGATTGTCGCCGATTTAGGAACGGGCAGTGGTGCAATCGCATTATCACTGGCATATGAGCAGCCCACATCGCAGATCTTGGCAATGGACCAATCATCGTCGGCATTGATTATTGCTAAAAAAAATGCTGTTCAGAATCAACTGAACAATGTATCTTTTTGGCAGGGACAATGGTTAGAGGCTGTTGCTGGTAGCACTTTAGATCTGGTGGTGAGTAATCCGCCCTATATTCGAGAAGATGACCCGCACCTATTAAAAGGAGATGTACGATTTGAGCCATTAGCTGCATTAATATCAGGTGAGGATGGTTTAGATGATATCCGTATAATAGTGCGACAGGCACAACGTTGCCTGAAATCATCTGGCTGGCTATTAGTGGAACATGGCTATGATCAAGCACAACAAGTGCAAGAATCATTTCATGAAAGAGGATTTACAAACGTATCATCACACCAAGATTTTGGTGGCAATGATCGTGTTGTAATGGGGCAAAAAAATCAATGAAAGATGAACAATTATTACGCTATAGCAGACAGATTTTGTTGCCACAGATTGATATTGAAGGCCAACAAAAATTATTGAAAAGTTGCGTATTAATTGTAGGGCTTGGAGGGCTGGGTGCGCCGGTTTCATTATATTTAGCCGCAGCAGGTGTGGGGAAGTTAACCTTGGTCGATGATGACAAGGTTGAATTATCAAATCTACAGCGGCAAATCATCCATACTGAAAAAAATATTAATAAGCTAAAGGTGGAGTCAGCAGCAGAAAGTTTGCGGGCGATTAATAGCGAAATACAACTTGAAATTAATTCTAAAAGATTTACTAAGGCGGATCTAACAAAAGTAATGGAGACAGTCGATGTGGTGGTCGACTGTAGTGATAATTTCGCCACTCGATTTTTATTAAATGAAGTGACTCAACAGACAAAAACCCCGCTTGTTTCAGGCGCGGCTATTCGCATGGAAGGACAAGTAACCGTGTATGATGCTCGACAAGTTGGCAGTGCATGTTATCGCTGCGTCTATCAAGATGATGGTGAACTACAAGAAACCTGTTCCGAAAGCGGTGTACTTTCGCCATTATTAGGTATTATTGGCAGCATTCAAGCCGTTGAGACAATAAAATTACTAACAAATATTGGTGAGTCACTGGCGAACCGATTATTAATTTTAGATGCAATGACAATGACATGGCAGGAGCTAAAATTAAAACAGAGTCCTGAATGTCCTGTGTGTAATAGTAATAAAGGTTAAAACATGAGCGAACAAATAGACAACAATGCATTACTACAGGCTGCAGAAGTCGCATTACAACAAGCTAAAAAACAAGGTGCGAGTGCTGCCGAAGTGGGCGTGAGCCAAACTAAAGGCTTATCCGTTACCGTGCGCCAAGGTGATGTTGAAACTTTAGAATATAATAATGATAAAGGCTTGGGTATAACCGTTTACTTAGGGAAAAGTAAAGCCTCAGCTAGCACATCTGATCTGCGACCAGAATCGATAGCCGATGCGGTGAAAGCCGCTTGTGGCATTGCCAAGCATACCCAAGAAGATGACTGTGCGGGGCTGGCGGCTACCGAATTGATGGCAACTGCATTTCCTGATTTATCGTTACACCATCCATGGGATATTGACACGCAGCAAGCTATTGCTATTGCAACGGAGTGTGAGCAAGCAGGTCTCGACGTTGATTCGAAAATAACGAACTCAGAGGGTGGAAGTCTATCAACTCATCAGAGTGTTTATGTTCAAGCTAATAGCCATGGATTTGTTGGTCAAACAGTAAGCTCTCGTCATAGTCTAGTATGCACATTAATAGCCGATGACGAGCGCGGAATGCAGCGCGATTATTGGTACGATATGGCTAGAGATGCAGCCGATATGCAGTCTGCAACCGCCATTGGCCAGCGTGCAGCAGAATGCACCCTTCGCCGACTGAATGCTAGAACAATTAAAACAGGAAACTATCCAATTATTTTTGCGGCAGATATTGCTCCGTCATTATTCGGCAAGTTTATTTCAGCAATAAGAGGCGGTGCCTTATATCGAAAATCATCCTTTTTGCTGGATCATTTAGACAAGCAAATATTTCCAAAATTTATCCATATTCATGAGCAACCTTATTTATTAAAAGGGCTGGGTAGTGCGGCATTTGATGGCGATGGAATCGCGACAAAAACAAGAGATTTAGTGACAGACGGCATATTACAAAGCTATGTATTAGATACCTATTCAGCCCGAAAATTAAAAATGAAAACAACGGGTAATGCTGGCGGTGTACGTAATTTGACCATTGATAGTGGCGAACTAGGCTTTGAATCTTTGTTAAAAGAAATGGGTACAGGTGTGTTGGTGACCGAAACAATGGGTATGGGAGTGAATATCATCACCGGTGACTATTCACAAGGTGCCGCTGGTTTTTGGGTTGAAAATGGCGAAATTCAATATCCGATAGACGAGTTCACTATTGCCAGTAATTTAGCCGAGATGTTTATGGGTATTCAGGCTGTCGGTAACGATATCGAATCAAGGGGTAGTACTAAAACGGGTTCGGTTTGGATTGATAATATGATGGTGGCAGGCTAATAGCCCCCCCTACTTCGCTTCGAGAAAACTAGAGAATATGCTGGTAATTAGCACTAATGATATCAGTAATATCGGTGAGTTCACCCACAGCAAAAAAGCTGAGGAAAATGCTTTTCATTTGTTTTACTTTGTGTGGGCTATGATTACGTAAATTGAGTAGCTGCCGGTTCAATTCAGTTTCTTGGTCGAACCATGTATATTTAACTGGGCATAAGCGGCAATGGAAGAAATGATGATGTTCACTTGCAAGTGCTCGGTTAATAAATACAGATTTTTCATTGATAGAACTAAACTCATGATCAGTTTCTATGTGCCAGCTACCTGAGTTATCTTGATAGCAATAGATGCCAAGGTGAATGGAGTCGGTAGTATTCTCAGGGAGCGAATTGAGTAATTCTGACATCATGGTAACAAGGTTCTGAAATGCTAGCCAGAAAGTGTTTTCGTGGGCGTTATTAGTAGATATAACGGCTTGTAAAATACGTTTGTTATCATCATCCATTCCTAAGTAGAAAGGGATTGTCGCAAGGTATTGTCCCAGCAATGCACCAAAAATATTGGATTCTTGACTAATAATTGTATCTTGATTATCTTTGGCTAACTGCGCTTTACTACGCTTAATTGCAGAGATGAAAAATTGATTAACACTGCTTGTTGCACTTACCTTATCGCGCTCTAGGCCTATATGCGTGGTGCCATCCCAACTGCGGCAACTGCGTACCAGATATGTTAACTTTGTTAATTTTACATTAGAAGTTTGTTGTTGCCAGCGGATAAAATCAATGGATACGCGACTGCCAAGTGTTAATGCAATATCTCCGGGTAAGTTGAGTGCAAGACCAGAAACAGAGACATCTACAGTTGTAGCTTTAAATTTAGTGTTTTTTGCAAGCATCTGAATACTGGTATGAATCAAATATCGTGATTTTTCTCGCGTTATAGTGTGCTTAAAGTCGGTTGGTTCTATCGCCTTTCCCTGCCACGGGGTAACAATAGAGCTTATGCCTTCCTCTAAAGATTTGGCTAACATATTGCAGCAGGATGAGAGGTTGGTAACGGAAGTGATGGCGCCAATATCACTTAGTCGTTTTTCTAGATTATCTGCATAATTTGGGGCATCTTCTGCTATTTTGGATATTTCATATCCGAAATCAAGGCTGTTGATATTAATTTTCTGGGTTTTCAATAAGAAAATATGGCTAGATTCTTGGAGAAGATGCTTGTCTAGCAGCGCCGCCATTTGTGATACATCATCTCTGCGAGCAACATGGACTCCCTGAGATGATATCTGTAGCAGTAAATCAGATTGCTCAGTAACTATTTCAGTAAAAGGTAACAGTGAAAAATCGACATCACCACCCTCTTTTCGAAAGGGATCTAATGTTGATTCTGAGGTAGGGACTAACTGGAATGCTTTTATGGGATCTTGAGTATTATTTAAGTTTAGCCAAAATTGAGGGCTTGTTAAAGTGCGGCAATAAAGGTGCTGATAATAGCGGCATGCTAAATTGAATAGTTCATTATCAAGATCAAGATATTCTGGCGAATTATGGTGTTCACACCAAAGATCTAGCTGTTGTGTTACTTCATCGTTATCTTTGCGATTACGAAGCAAGACAAGACGCGTGCGTAAATCATCATGTTCTATAGCAAGAACAGAATAGGCCATATTGGTAAGGAGTCTTAATTTAGGGTTCGATGCAAGCTCAGGGAAGCTCACTGAGAGTTGATCGCCTTTATTGAGTGTTGATACACGCTTTAATGCAATGCTAATAGCGCTGGAGGTAATATCCATGGTGGCGCCGTGATACAGCACATCAGCGACACGAAGATCAACAGGCGTTGCAAAAATAATGCGAGATTCTTTACGTTGTAACTGGCGATCAAAAGGAATTAATTGTACTTCGAACTTACTGCGACTTAGAATGAATTCAAGCTCTTTTTCAGCCGCACTTTCATCTTTAGCAGATAATTGTTTGAGCGCTTTTAATACGGTTTCATAAACACCAAAAGTATAGCGGCCATTAAAGCGTTCAAGTAATTGCTTGGCGATTAAATAGCCTCGGTCATCGAGATAATGTGTTTTGTCACCGAACTGATAGGCTTGGCATTCTCCGGCTACTTTGCCACGTAAATCGATTGTACGATTGCACAACTTACTTAATCGTTGGCGCTCATGTTGCTCTAAAAAAGCTTGGTTTCGAGATTTAGTTGCAGTATTTTCAGTCATAAATTATTAAAATATTGTGACTGTTCAGTTCACAATGTTATTTATTATTCTTAAATTCACTCGGCACTTTTGCATTAATACTCAGTGCGTGAATCTCCTTTTCTAATAAAGTGCTAGCAGCATCATAAACTAGCCGATGACGATTAATGATAGCCAAGCCATCAAAGGCATCACTTACGATCGTGACTGTATAATGACCACCACCCGTGTTTCCCGCATGCCCAGCATGAAGCGCACTATCATCTTTAATATCAAGATAGCTTGGCTCTAAACCAGCCAGTGCTTGCTTTAACTTAGTAATAGTATCGGTCATGGCAGCACTTTCTTGAATGGTTTAACTAGAACCTTAGCGTAGATTCCAGCTGCTACATAGGGATCAGCATCAGCCCATGCTTGGGCTGATGTTAGATCAGCAAATTCAGCTACCACCAAGCTTCCAGTAAAACCAGCCTCACCGGGATCATTGCTGTCAATGGCTGGATGAGGCCCCGCGAGCACTAAACGCCCCTGCTGTTTTAGTTCATTTAAACGCTCAATATGTGCTGGCCGAGCTTTTATGCGAAGCGGCAAACTATTAGTTATGTCTTCACTGATAATGGCATACAGCATTATTTTTTTATCCTCTAAGAAAAAATCATGATTTTAACGTAAACTAGTATACATGACGTGTTACGACTTACATTCCCATTCAACCGCTTCAGATGGCTCTCTTTCGCCAGAAGCGTTAATTGCACGTGCGATTGAACATAATGTCGATGTGTTAGCGCTGACGGATCACGATGGAACGGAAGGAATTGCCGCCGCAAAACAAGCGGCACAAGCAACAGACTTAACCCTAATTTCAGGTGTTGAAATATCAGTCACATGGGGTAATGGTACGGTGCATATTTTGGGTTTAAATATCGATCCAGAAAATGCCGAATTACAACAAGGGCTGACCGCAATGCGTGATTTTCGAGTAGGTCGAGCGCATGAAATCGCAAAACGCTTGGATAAAGCAGGGATCTCTGGTGCACTCGAAGGTGCCAGAAAATATGCATCAGAGGTGATGCTAGGCCGTCTTCATTTTGCTAAGTTCTTAGTCGAGCATAATTATGCAAAAGATATCCCCAGTGTATTTAAGCGCTATTTAGTGCGGGGCAAACCGGGCTATGTGCCGGGTCAATGGACAACATTGCATGAAGCCGTCAGTTGGATCAACAGCGCGGGTGGCCAAGCCGTGATTGCGCATCCCGCACGTTATAAAATAACCGCCACCAAATTACGTCGATTAATTACAGAATTTAAAGAGGCGGGCGGGGTCGGTTTTGAAGTGGTGTCAGGGCGGCAACATCCTGAAGAAGTAAAAAACTTAGCGCGGTTAGCCGAGAAATTTGAATTATACGCTTCCTGCGGATCAGATTTTCATACACCAGATAGTTGGGCTGAACTTGGAATGTTATCGGCCTTGCCAGAATCATGCACACCAATCTGGACTACATTCTAAAATAAAAAAGGCAGGCTAAAAATAGCCCGCCTTTTTCAAACTAATGATTTTTTAACGCCAGTAATCATTGGCTACAGCAATAATGGCGAACTCTGCATTCACTAACTCAACAGCACGCATTAACATCATTGGATCGCCTTCATAAATATCTCTAACAGCATGTTTTGTTTTGCCGTCACGTTGAATAGTGCCCACTGTTTTTCTCACCATTAGAATGGCAAGTTGACGCCCTTCAAGTGGTGTAGCCGTAATTAGGCTTGGCATATAGTCAGTTGATTTGGCTTTCATATCGTCTGCTACAACAAAGCTAGACAGTGAAAGTGCGGTGATAAGTACAAAAATAGAAAGTAAATTTTTCATGGTAAATCCTCGTTTTAATGGTTTTAATCTCCGGTCGAATACATTAGTCAACTAATGGTTCGTATACTAATTATTTGATACTCTGTATAATTTGTCAAACTTATTTTTAAAGAGAAGTTTTTGGCATGGGACCCATTCTTACGGAGCAGATTTGTTACACGCTCTATTCGACGTCAAGCATCATTACGCAGGCCTATCGATCTTTATTAAAGCCGCTCAATTTAACCTATCCACAATTTGTAGTGATGATGGCTTTGTGGCAGAAAGACAGCGTTTCAGTAACAGAGCTTGCAACTACCATAGGCTTAAGCAAGCCAACAATGACGCCGTTATTAAAAAGATTAGAAGCGTTAGACTATATAACGCGCGAGTTTGAACCCGGTGATGAACGCCAAAAATGCATTAGCCTAACTCAACAAGGGCAATCATTAGTGGCGGATGCTGACAGTATTGCAAAGCAAGCACTATGCGCAACAGGTTTAACTAATAACGAAGCAGAGCAGTTAATTCAGCTGTGCCAGAAAATTAGAGTGAGTTTATCGTGAGTCAATTTTTTCATATCCACCCCGACAATCCGCAAAAAAGATTAATAGCACAAGCTTGCGATATTATTCGAAAAGGGGGGCTCATTGTTTATCCGACAGATTCAGGTTATGCGATCGGCTGCCATATCGGTGATAAAAATGCGATGGATCGAATTCGGCGGATCCGTGATTTAGATAGCGATCATAACTTTACCTTGGTTTGCCGTGATTTATCTGAGCTTTCAGCCTATGCTAAAGTGAATAACAGTGTCTATCGTGCGATAAAAGCACATACACCAGGCGCTTATACCTTTGTATTACCTGCGACTAAAGAAGTGCCTAAACGCTTACAACATGCCAAACGTAAAACCATTGGCTTACGTATTCCAGATAATGAAATTACCTTAGCGCTATTAGAAGAATTGAATGAACCATTGATGAGCTCAACGCTGATCATGCCAGATGAAGAGCTTCCAATGACCGATCCAGAAGAGATTGTTGATCGCCTAAATAAACAGGTTGATTTAGTGATTGATGGCGGTTATGGCACTAATGAGCCAACGACGGTGATTGAATTTATTGATGATATGCCCGAGGTGATGCGCGTTGGACTGGGCGATCCCTCTCACTTTCAGGATTAATGGATGACTTGGCTCATTGCCACTATTGTTGCAATAGCATGTGTTGTTTATTTGGGTGATCGTGCCTCGGTTGCCGTGTGGGCAGGGCGTTCAATTAACTGGATTGATGGATTAGTTCGACTGTTATGTCGCGTTGTTCACCGTCTTCCAAAAACCTATATCCCATTACCTGAAACAGGCGGAGCACTTGTCGTTGCCAACCATGTTTCTGGGCTTGATCCCTTATTATTAATTTCGGCAAGCCGCAGACCATTACGATTTTTAATCGCAAAAGAAGAATATGAACGCCCCATATTACATTGGCTATTTAAAAAGGCGGGTTGTATTCCCGTTGATCGAAAAGGAAAACCCGAACTGGCTCTGCGCCAAGCATTGCGTGCATTACAAGCTGGAGAAGTGATTGCCATCTTCCCCCATGGCAAAATACACCTTGATACCGATCCACCACGAAAGCTCAAGGGCGGCGTAGCACGTCTCGCCGCATGGTCAGGTGTACCGATATTTCCTGTGCGAATTGATGGTGTGGGCGGTGAGGGAAAAGTGGTTACCGCACCCTTTATTCCAAGTCATGTTCAGCTCACTATTGCTGAATCATTTGTTAGTGAGCAAGATGATATGATTGAGTGCTTAGAGAGAATTAGCCATGCTATTGAAAATAAGTGACGCTTTAAATTGTCCGCTGGAGCTATTTGTATGTGTTTTTTATAGATCGTTGTATACAACATTTAGTATTTGCTCTGCTAATGACCTAGTATTCTCAATCGGATCAACACCAATTTCATGCATCGGTGTATTTAGAGAATTTATTATTGAACTCAGTCGTGCTTCAACATCAGCAGTAATATGCCCATTATCTTTCAATATTTCTATACATGGAGAAAGATCACTTAACAAAGTTTTACCAAGCTCAACTAAAGGTTTCTTAAACCGAAAACGAATTTCACTCTCTATAAAGGGTCGTAAACTTGTTCGAATATCATCATGTGTTTCTCTCTCGACAAAAGCTTTGATTCGATCAAATGCTATATCATGATCCGAGGCAATCATATCTCTGATCTCGACACCATATATTAGACAAGTGTCATTTCCGTTAACTAATTTTAATGCCTTGGCACAGTGCCTGAACTTTTTAGCAGTTTTCGCAGCCATCCCCTTATAGTGAGTTGTGATTATAAGCTGCTTGATGCTCCTCTGTAATTCGTCTAGTTTGATTAAAATTAGTTCAATCCGTTCATTATCAAAACTTGTAACTGGGTCATCCATAACTAAAATAGCTTTCGCTCGTTCCTCTTGAGGTAAAGAGATGACCTTTGCTAGAAAAATACAAAGAGCCAATGCCCTTCGATCTGACTCACTAAAGACCGAGCTAATTTTATCTGAAGGGATTTCTTCATCTTTGAATTTAACACGAAGATCATAGATAATTTGTGTACCGCGATTATTAGGTACTTTAATAATCTCAAAGTTACTTGAACCAAGCTGACGGAACAGTTTATTTATCAAATTGAAGTAAGTGTCCAGATAGGCAGTTTGTGATTGTTCAAGCTGCTGTTTTTGTGATTTGTAAGTAGCATCTAACTGGTTAACAGTTGCTAGTTTTTGCCTATATTGAACACAAAGAGGTTCTAATGAAATCCGCTTTAGCGACAAACTAACCTGAGTTTGTTCTTGCGTTATCACTGCCAGTTGACTTTTTAACTGAGCTTCATTAAGCGAGCTTTTATATTCATTTAAGATAGCATTAATTTGTCCTGCCACAGCCGAGTAATCATTGATAGCTCGGGTGTACGTTTCTGCTGTTGTGTTTAGCACTTCGAAACTAACAAGTTCAGATGGCTCATATGGTGTAGCAAGTTTTTGCTCTAGCCTCGGAGTCCAGAACTCCGTAGCTAGTTGGCTATTTGTAATAACAGCATCAAAAGAAGTAAGAATAGCTTCATACTTTTGCAATAACGAGGTAGTTAACTGTGCTAAAGCTTGATTTGTTGTAATTTGAGGCTCTACATACAACTCAAACACTTGTTGATTGGCTTGATGTTGCTGAATAAGGTTTTCACGAGTATTAGGAATACTAAATGGCTGACGAAGGTTATTTAAAGATTGTCTTGTTTCATTATTAAATTTATCAAACTCAGCATTAAAGGCCTGTTGATACGCTGCAATTAGACCTTGAGCATCAGCACTTAAAACCTGACCACAAAAAGGACAGCCATCTTTAATTTGAGTTATACCTTGACTAGCCCAGCCTTTAAAGGCAACTGAATTGTTTACATGATTTGTCATGTGATTTTGTAATGACACCAAGGAGTCTTGATGAACATTTTGAAGACTAGATGCTAATACAGTATTAATCGAACTACACACTTGAGCAAAGTTGACTTGTGTGCCAACCGCACTGAGAACATTACGTCGCTTGATTTTGTCGGTGTTTTGAATGGTAGTTGTAATTTGCTGTTTTGATGTTTCATGTGCTGCTACGTTTGTTTCTAACTGCTCTTTACTCTCTGTAGGTAAAGCCGAGTTAACATACCCAGTAACATTGCCCACATGGTGAGGTGTAAATTGCCCTTCTATGCTTGAAAGAAGCCTGCGCTCTTCGCGAAGGTTGTTATTCACATCTGCTAAAGTGACAAATAAGGCAGTATTATTTTCACCAAGAATGAAGCTAGTCATACTTTCGGAGTTTGACCGTTCTAGTTTTTGTCCGGTGATTACATTTCTATGGATAAAGCTTTGATCAAAAACATATAGCTTTGAACACTCAGGATTTTTTACTCCCCACTGGGAATTTTCGAAAATAGCAGTAACATTCCCAGCCTGAGTTCCGAACATAAGTTCTACTTTTGGTGGTTGTGCTTGATTATTTGGAATGCTCTTTCGATTCAAGATAAAGTTAGTGTCGTTTTCTGCAAGAGAGTGTATTACATCACAAAGAGTGCTCTTTCCATTCCTGTTCTCGCCGTAAATAATTGTAACGTCACCAAGATCTATTCCTCCCGCCGTCGTCTTGGTGAAGCTGCCAATTCCTTGTATTAATTTTATTTTTTTCAGCATCCAACTCTAATCCTTAATTAAGAAAAAACAGTTCCATTCAATAAATTTACCAATGAGTTCAGGTTGATGCAATTGTTAGGCATTTTAACTCACACATAGTGTAAAAGAGCCATTGTTTTTTAACACTAAATCGTCACCATCTAAATCAACACTATCTGAAATGTGTGAGGGATCAATCAGGTCACTATAAACGTTCTCAAAAATCTCACATTTTAGGTTGTTACTTTTGGATTCTTTACCCAGTGTTTTAAAGGAAAGTGCTGTTGAAAAATTGCCAAATATATCTGCTGCCTGGATTAAAAATGATTCTTCGTCATTTAGTATATTAATTGAGTCTTTTTCAATTAAAGGCGCAGAGGGGAATTGTTTTCTGCCGTACGCATTAAGAGATGCAAATATTGGTATTTGTGAGGATATTTTCTTACCCCTAATAATAAGGTCATTATCATTCAACTTGCTTAATACGGAGTCTCTATCGATATCAATGGAAGTATATTTTGCTGTTGTTTTTTGAGACGATATTCTTTGGTATGTAAATAATGGGGCAGCAATTCTTTTAGATGCTTCAATAATTCCATTGTTATCAATATTTGCCTGTTGAAATGCATCACCTATGAGCATTTCGCAGAACCCCTTAAATTCATTTTTCCACGCTTCATCTAGAAGCGTACAGCAAATGAAAGAACTGTTTCCCTTCGCAAGGGTTTCTTTAATCAGCGATAGGAACTGGCCATAGTATTCTGATTTTTTTCTTTTAAATTCTTTAGCATGAAAGCTTTTTAGGCCACTTTTATTAAGAGTGTCCTGTGCTGATTGGTTGAACTCTGAAAAATATTCTTCATGAAAAGAAATAAGTGACCAACCTGCGCTTTTTCCTGACATTGTACCAATATCATCGATTCCTGTTACGAACCTATTTGTTTCCATTTGATTAAGTCCTTATTTTGCCTAACTTATTATTAACGGGAACAGATTTCCCCTGTAATTCTTATTCATATACGGGCAGTTCTGCTTGGCAAGTCAATAGTCAAGACCAAAGCAGGGAAGAAAGCGGATTTAATCTTCCTAAGCTCATTTCGGCATTTCCCCACCAATAATACGTACTTCACGTTGAGGGAATGGCATTGAAATATTATTTTCTTTTAGCGTATTCCAAATAATTAGCATTAAATCAGAATCAACTCTGTTTCTGCCATCATCAATACCTTCCATCCAGTATTCGACATGGAAGTTTACCCCTGAGTCGCCAAAGCCGATGATTTCACAATCGGAGGGTTCAGGTGTTTCAATAATTTGTGGATGTTTCCTAATCGCTTCTAATATAAGTGCCGGAATAGCAGGGATATCACTATCGTAGGATACGGAAAACTCAACGGTATAACGTTGGTAGGGATCTTTTCGCGTCCAGTTGGTGAAAGCGGTGGTGATAAATTGTTCATTAGGCACGACAATCTCTTTGCCTTCAAATGTTTCAATAGTTGAAGAACGCATATTGATGGCAATTAAGTGTCCGCTTCTGCCGTCTTCTAACTCGATATATTCACCGACAGTCATTGAACCATCGAGTAAAATAATAATGCCTGAAATAAAGTTCGCTGCAATTTGTTGCAAACCAAACCCTAATCCCACACCTAAGGCGCCACCAAATACGGCAAGGGTGGTGAGGTTTATGCCGACAATTTGTAACAATACAAAAAAGATAACCATGAAGAGTGCAATTTCAAATAGCTTAGAAAATACTTCTTGGCTTCGCACGTCTAATTTTTCTTGGCTACGAATGGCTTCTTGTCCGGCTTTATTTGAAATTCGACCTAGCCAAAACAGTATGGAACCAAAAACAGCTACTCGGGCAAGGGCATAAGCAGATAAACGAATATTGCCCACTTCCAGAGCCATGCTATCTAAGAAAGTAATCGTGTTATCTAACCAACCGAAAACATGTAAGGTGGCAACGGGGATACCGACCCATAGAAATAATGAGCGGATGAAGCTATTGTGTATAAACCGAGTGATAGCTGTGCGCAATAAAAGCACTACACTTAGCCCTTGGGCAATAATAACTAGCCATGACTGCCCAACTTGTATATGGGTTGCTTGAATGGCAATTGAAAGAAACGAAACAGCTAGCACAGGGAACACAAGGTCACGAGCAGTATAAAAACCCGTTAATAATCCGTGTGCCAGCTTTGAACTTGAGGCCGTCGGAGGTGTGTTTAAAAACGAAAGCTTACGTTTTAATATTTTGGCTAACATCCATGCGAGTATGATAGCTAAAACAATGGCAATGATTTGGGCGTAGAATTTAGGACTTACCGCCCATTTAGCCAATACATCAAGCAATTGAAAAAATTCTGCTTTGATTGATTCTAGATTCATTGTGTTTGCATCCTTGTCTTCATATTTGTTTGTTATATACCCATAAAATTGCAAAAAACCTCGTCATCCCAGTATGCTTTTAGCTGGGATCTCCGCACAAGTAAGACTCCGGCTAAAAGCATACCGGAGTGACGGAAGAGTGAAAATCCACAGATTGAATTTTTACGAGTATAGTACAAGTAATTTGGGTATATAGAAAGGCGGTTTAAGCGATGGCATCAATTTTCACCCATGCCTTTGTTGCTTATGGAGCAACAACTATTTTTGATGATCATCCTTATTGGCGCCGTTGTTTATTCTTTTCGGTAGTATTGTCGCTATTGCCAGATGCCGATGTGGTCGGTTTTTTGATAGGCGTGCCATATGAAAGCCCGTGGGGGCATAGGGGTGCTACGCATTCCATTGTCTTTTCTATAATGATGGCGGCGTTAGTCACGGGCGTGTTTTTTCGTGCTTATTTCCAGTTTAAAGCTAAATTATTAGCAGTGTTTATCATTTTATCTTTATCGGCGATATCACACGGTGTGCTTGATGCATTCACTAATGGTGGTTTGGGCATAGCCTTCTTCTGGCCGTTTGATAATACGCGATACTTCTTTAATTACCGTCCCGTGGAGGTTTCACCAATAGGAATAAGTGGACTTCCCAGATTTCATTAGACAGACTGTAATTCCGAAAAATACGCTTCCTCAAATTTAACAGGTGAAACACCGCCTGTATGTGAGTGACGCTTTTTTG
>NVWQ02000026.1 GCA_002733715.2 Methylophaga sp. | reverse complement strand
CAGCCTAGGCTTGCTAGCCTCTGACCAAAGCCGTGCTTATGCGTTTGGTATCAGGGGTCAATTCTCATAAGACAAGCTTGAAGCATGCTTGGTGCTGATAGACTGAAATTTCACAAGATCGCATTAGGTTTTCCCTGTTTGCCGGGTAGCTTAGTGTTAAATTAATAGACAAAATAAACATGTAGATCCGAAAGCGGAGGATTTGCGGACGCGGGTTCGATTCCCGCCGTCTCCACCATTTGCACTTCCTAGGAAGTACTAGAAAGACCATTAAGCCCTGCATTCATGCGGGGTTTCTTGTTTCTACCGTCCTAACATATCCATCACAATCTATTAACATCTACGAACTTTTGGGGTACACTCTGGGGTACACAGCAAAGTCGATGGGGTACACTGGTGGCATTAACAGATATAAAAGTAAAAAAGGCTAAAGGCGGTATTACGTCTGAGGGTAAAACGACTACTAAACGTTACAAGATGGGGGATAGTCGAGGCCTTTATCTTGAAGTTGCCCCTAATGGCGGTAAGTGGTGGCGTTTAAAGTATAGATTCGATGGTAAAGAAAAACGATTATCGTTAGGTGTATATCCTGATGTGAGTTTAAAAGAAGCGCGAAATAGACGCGAGGCTCTTAGACAACAGATTGCTAATGGTATTGATCCTTCTGAAATACGAAAAGCTGAAAAGGAAATTGCAGCTGATACAAATTGTTTTGAAACAGTCGCACGTGAGTGGCACACTAAATTTAGTGCAAATTGGACCGAAGACCATGCAGCTAGAACGCTTACTCGAATAGAAAATGATGCTTTCCCTTGGATTGGTAAGAAAAATATCAATGAGATTACAGCTCCAGAATTATTGACTGTTTTAAGAAGAGTTGAAAGTCGCGGGGCATTAGAAACTGCACATCGTATTAATCAAATTTGTGGTCAAATCTTCCGCTATGCAATTGCAACAGGGAAAGCAGAACGAGATCCCGCCGCAGATCTCAAAGGTGCTCTTCCCCCAACCAGAGTTAAACACCATGCTTCGATCATTGAACCTAAAAAAGTAGGTGAATTGATTCGAGCGATCAATGGTTATTCAGGATCATTCATTACAGCGACAGCGTTAAAACTATCTCCATTACTTTTCGTTCGTCCTGGGGAATTACGTCAAGCAGAATGGTCAGAGATTGATTTTGATACTAGTGAGTGGCGAATACCAGCAGAAAAAATGAAAATGCGTGTAGTTCATATTGTGCCACTATCAAATCAAGCGATCACAGTTTTAAGAGAAATACAGCCTCTTACTGGACGGGGAAAGTATGTTTTTCCTAGTAATCGAACTGTTACAAGGCCAATGAGTAATAATACTGTTAATGCAAGCTTAAGACGTTTAGGTTATGCCAAAGAAGAAATGACAGCACATGGCTTTAGAAGTATGGCATCTACTATTCTTAATGAACAAGGGTGGAATAGGGATGCTATTGAACGGCAACTAGCACATGGTGAAAGGGATGGGGTAAGAGCCGCATACAACTATGCCCAATATTTGCCTGAGCGTAAAAAAATGATGCAATCATGGGCTGACTACCTCGATGGGTTAGCATCTGGTGCTGATGTGATACCGATAAATATAGCAAAACAATAACTAATAATAAAAGGATTTTGCAGATGTATTCTGAACATTTACAAAAATTTATACCACCTGAATTTGATTTAGCTAAATATGAAAAATCAGCCAATATAGAGCTCATTTATTGGGTAGATAACCTTATCAAGAGAGCAAAGCCATTAAGTTGTTTCCTTAATAGCGATCATGAATTTACGGTGTATAAATGTAATTCTGAAAGTGAAAGTGAAAGTGACAAAGGTTTTTATGACTTTGTGAGTGATGGATTGGATGAAAGAGAGCTCTTCGAGAGGGATGTCAGACTAAATATTCTTAGTGGGACATTTGTTGATGAAAATATTCACAATCTTGTTCAGGCAATGTTTATTGACGAAACAAGTCACGCGGTCTCTATCATTAGTGAAATGAATTATGCAGATTTAATTTCACTAGATGAAAAAAATATTACTAAAGAGAAGAGGGAATTGTTTTCGACAGTCGAGCAGTCGAGATTTCCATCTGACCTAGAAAAAAATTTAGGCGAGTTAAATAATCCTATTTATAGCTATAGTGTTAATGGTGAAATTGACCTTTCATGGCTAAAAGTTGATATGAGTTGTTCTGACTCAGAGATAAGTACTGCCTTTAATGATTGGCTTAAACAACACCGAGAAAAAGAAGAGTCACTTATCAAGACAAAAAGAAGGATGCATAAACTAAAAAAAATCAACAAAACGGCATTTCGTAAATGGCATGATGCAAAAGTACTTGCTTACATTGATCTAGTCACGTGGAATTTTCTAAATAAGCAAAAGATTACCAGTATTAACCTTGGTGAAATTCTCTTTCCAGATCCAAGAATAATCTCTGATAAAGCTAAGATGATCGACGATACCACTAAGCCCTATGCTGAAAGACTTACATCAAATAGATTTATTAGGCGGGTGGGAAAAATCGTAGTGGATGAAAAGCGGAAGAAAATTAGTTAAAAAACTTCCTAGGAAGTTTTTTAACTAAATCTTGTTGGGTGTATTGAACACTTAATTAATCGAACATAGCTCCCTGTATTCATTAGCAACCACAGGGAGACAAACATGTCCGAGCAAATACTAAAACTGCCAGAAGTTACAAAAGTAACTGGCTTAGCACGATCTACGATCTATAAACTCATTAGTGAAGATCGTTTTCCAAAACAAATTAAGTTAACCAGCTTTTCTAGTGGGTGGATAAAATCTGAAGTTGATTATTGGATTGATGAGCGCATTGCATTTTCTCGTAATGGGGAGGCTTAGCGTAATGTCTATAAATGAAACTGATTTTCCGGCCTCAGATGGCGAATGGGCTAACTCTTATAAGGACGAGGAAGCTCTTATAAGGGAACCGTCTTATAACTTGGATAGCGAAGTGTCTACGGACAACGACTCTTATAAGGGGATGATGTTGAATGAAATCTCTTATAAGGGATTACCATATGATCCAGATAGTAATTTAAATAATGCATGGCCAACGCCAAACCTTATAAGAACAAAAGTCCCACCAGTTAATCCTATGACTTCTGACTTAATGCCTGTTCCTTTAAGAGAATGGTTAAGTGATGTGAGTCATCGTATGCAAACACCGGCTGATTTTTCCACCATTTCAGCATTAGTCGTCTACGGTTCAGTAATTGGTTCAGGGTGTGCCATTAGACCTAAGAGCGTTGACACTTGGGAAGTTATTCCAAATATTTGGGGAACATGTATTGGTCAACCCTCTGTAATGCTTAAAACTCCCAGTATGCAAGAGGTAATGCATCTACTTGATCGGTTACAGGCGGAATATGGCAAGGTGTATGAGCAAGAACGAGCACTATCTGATGCCGATGATTTTATCAGGGAAACGATTCTTAAAGATATGAAGAATAAGATCAAGGTAGCCGTTACTAAAAAAGGTAATACACCTCAAGATAAATCAGAGGAAGTAGAGTTTTTACGTTCGGAATATGCAGCCTTGAAATCAGAAGGAAATGAAGGTGCTGCTCGACGCTTGTTCAAAACTAATGAATCCAGTATTCAAAGCATGACTGTATTACAAAATCAAAATGAACGAGGTTTATTAGTATTTAGAGATGAATTAACGGGGCTTCTAGTACGGTGGGACAGGGATGACCACTCCGATGAACGTGCATATTACTTAGAGGGCTGGAATGGAAATGGCAGTTATACCGATGTAAAAATTGGTCGAGGTTTAACGGATGCAAAAAATATCTGTATTAGTCTTCTGGGAGGGATACAGCCAGATAAACTCAAGCGTTATCTGTATCAGGCAATGAAAGGTAATAATGATGGCTTAATGCAGCGTCTACAGCTTGCTGTATGGCCTGATGTACCAAAGAACTGGCAACTGATTGATACCGTCCCAAATAAAGAACAAAAACAGCATGCTTATGACTTACTCGCAACACTAGCAGATATCGACTTTATACAAGCGGGGGCAACTCAAGGCGAATATGACGACAGACCCTATTTTAAATTCAATGATGAAGCACAAACTATATTTAATGATTGGCTGACTCAGTTACAAACAGTCAAAATTGAGAATGAAGACAATCCATTGATGGTTGAACATTTTGGCAAGTTTCGCTCACTCATGCCAAGTCTTGCTTTGATATTTCATTGTATTGATATAGCAGATGGTACTGCTCGTGGAAATATAACAGCCAAATCAGCTCAATTAGCCGTCGAATGGTGTGATTACCTAGAAAGTCATGCAAGACGGATCTACGCGATGGCAGAGAGTCCAGAGCATGAATCTGCCATTAGACTATCTAATAAGATTAAGTCTAAACAAGTAACAGCCCCATTTACAGCAAAAAGTATTTATGACAAGGGATGGCATGGATTAAAAAATCGCTCAGAAGTCGAAGCTGCTTGTAATATTCTGATCGATGAAAACTGGTTGGTTATGGAAATAAAACGAGTCACAGGAATGAAAGGGCGACCGCCCGCACCAGAATATTTAATTAATCCATCATTGCTATGAAAATACACTAAGTAAGAACCAGCTAAAATAGTTAAATTACTTTAGCGGTTTTAGCTGGTTCTTACTTAGTGTATTCAAGTGTATAAGTTAGGCTATATTTAAAATTTATCTAACTTCAGTGCGTATTCTTACGCAACATGAACACCCAATCTTATCCATCGTGAACACCTAATATTATTGATGGTGAACACTGAATCTTATCCATCGTGAACGATTTTTCGTTTGGATAAGATTAGGTGTTCACGAT
>NVWQ02000025.1 GCA_002733715.2 Methylophaga sp. | reverse complement strand
TGCGGAAATTACAAGCGATAACTTGACTGATCGTGAACACTTAGTGTAAAAATACGCCAAGCCCAATGTCTGGTTTGTTAGGTGTTCACGATCATAAGATTGGGTGTTCACGTTCGTAAGAATACGCACCATATGAACAGAATACGCAACAATCACCCTGTATAGGTTTGAGTAGTGTGTGGCAAGACGGACATTCAAAAAACCACTGACAGGCATCGGTCGGCATTGTCAGTGTCTCCTTATGGCCACACTCAGGGCAGATGAGCTCTGAATCAGTAATAAATTCTTTCATTGACTTCCTCTTATCTTTTACATTATTTGTTAGTATACAACCTATAGTAACTACAGGTTCAAGGGGAGAATATGAAAACAACTCAATTTACAATTGGACAACTTGCCCAACGGGCAAAATGCAAGGTGGAAACAGTTCATTATTATGAGAAATCAGGCTTAATGCCTGAACCTCCAAGAACAGAAGGTGGACACCGACTGTATGCTTTATCCGATGTTAAACGCCTTAACTTTATCCGGCGTTGCCGTGAACTTGGATTTAGTATTAAACAGATCAAAGATCTACTCAAATTTATTGATGAACCCAATCATTATTGTGGCGAAGTGAAAGCAATGGCAACACTGCAAGCGAGAGATATACAACAAAAAATTAATGACTTGCAGCGACTGCAATCAGGACTGAATGAAATGATTATTCAATGTAAAGGAGAGGGTTTTACTATTGATAATTGTCCCATTATTGATGCACTTTATATTGTTGATGAGCCTCTGATTAAGTGAGTTCTGACTATGAATCGTATCATTAATAATATTGAATTCAATTTCCTGATTTTCGGATTTATGACTAATTTTGTATGGGAAATGCTACAAATGCCTTTCTTCAAGTTCTCGGCAGAAATATCAGCTAATGATCTTAATCTTGCTTGTTTACAGGCATCTATGGGGGATGCACTGATCTTGATAATCATGTTTTGGTTCACTGCAATGCTACTGAAATCAAGAAAATGGATCTTCCATTTAACGGTGTATCGAATAGGTCTTTTTCTATTACCTGGAATTGGAATAACGATAGCATTTGAATATTTGGCTACCGGCTCCCTTGATCGTTGGGTTTATAGTGATTTAATGCCAACACTTCCTTTTATTGGTACGGGTATTGTGCCTTTACTGCAATGGTTCACCCTACCCTTATTAGTTCTCTGGATAATTCGAAGGCAACTTAAGTAACTTAATGGAATGATTATGGGTATATACTCGTGACTATTCAATTTGCAATAATAACCTTTCAGTAATTTCTTCAAAACGATAAACCTTCCCACCATACTGCTCAGCAAAAGCCCCTGCAACTTTTTTATCCGAGAAGCTAGCTAATGTGGGGCCCATTGCACCTTTTCTATTATGTCCTGCAACATACCATGCTGTTCGAGCATCAATGAAAAACTCATCATCAGGTGTATCCCATGGGTTAGCAGCCATGTCGTGCACATAAACTGTTTGAATGGCATGTTGATGTTCAGGATCGAGTAAATAAGCAAACATATCTCGCGTAGAACAAAATTTCATGCTGTGCTCACTGCCGCGTTTATAGAGTTGCCCTTTAGGACCAGGAAAGCCTTTGATAATCATGCCGCATAGATGGCATTCATCGCTTCGCTCAATCGTCATGGCATGTTGTGCCTGTTGCAACTCTGTTGGGGTTTCGCCACAGCCAGACAAGGTGAATAAAGTAAGCAACATGAGAATCCAGCGAGAAGTGAGGTTTAAAGTCATCATAAGCTCTTTATAGTTTTCTTTTATTAAATAGTGCAATTGCAGCGAGTACTGGGGCAATAAACCAAGCTAGCATGCTTGAAATTAAGCTGAATGTTGAGAATTGAGCATGCTGTGCCACGGCCATTAAACCACTTAATTGTTGATCTGCAAAAAAGCTGATGATGATCAAACGGAACACATCCGTTGGGTTGAGCAATAGTAGATAAGGGAATAGTTCAGCATTTACATTACCCTCTGTGCCAACTAATAGACCTAATAAACTAAGATCAAACATAAAGAC
The DNA here is from genome assembly GCA_002733715.2 of Methylophaga sp. Lineage (GTDB taxonomy): Bacteria > Pseudomonadota > Gammaproteobacteria > Nitrosococcales > Methylophagaceae. Next base: position 22,379 of record NVWQ02000025.1, on the reverse strand, counting down.
AAAGATAAACCACACAATGAGTGCTAAACCAGCTGCTTTTGATTTCTCGGCCACCGAGGCACTGAGCATGGTGGCAATAGCAATAAATATCCAGCCTAATAATATGGCAAAGGTAATAAAAAAAGCATAAGGCATGAGGAGCTCTCCCCATGTTGTATTATCAGAAAACAAGCCCATGATAATAGCCGATAAGCCAAAACCAATAATGGTGGAAAAGGCCATAATCATCCAATGCCCCATCATTTTTCCTAACAGTAGTTGCCAGCGACTAAGTGGATAAGTCATAAGCAATAATAAGGTGCCATTCTCATCTTCACCGACGACACCGTCATAAGCCAACATTAAGGCTATTAATGGAATAACAAAGACAGCTAAACTGGCCAAGCTAACCAAGGTGGTTGATAAATTAGTGAAGCCCGCTTGGCCAGATGCTGCAGCCCCAAAATAGGCTAATCCAGTTGCCAATAAAGCAAAAATTAAGCTAATCGACATTACCCAGCGGTTGCGTAAACCATCATGAAATTCTTTATTAGCAACAATTAAGATGGCATTCATTGTGAGAGATCCATATGCTGAATATCATTCATATAATGTGTATAAATATCTTCTAAACTTGGCATATGAATATCAATATTTTCGAGTGATGGTAGAGCAAGTAATTGTTGTAATGTGGCCATTTTTTGCTGTTGGTTCACGTGCAACTTATAACCACCATTAATTTCTAAGGCATTGGGCAGTAACTCTGCTGGCAACTGTAAATTTGAGCCTTGTAGATGAAAGGTTATGGGTAGATTAGTTTGTTCGGTAAGTGTTGCTAAGGAACCTTCAGCGAGTAACTGGCCTTGTCCCAAAATTAACGCACGATCGATATATTTCTCAACACCTGCTAATACATGCGAGCATAAGATGATTGTGCTGCCTTGTGCTTTCAATCTAGCAATACCATGATAAAAATCTTGAGTTGCTATGGGGTCTAAACCTACGGTAGGTTCATCTAATAATAATAATTTGGGTTGGCCCAATAATGCTTGTGCCAAGCCCAAACGTTGCCGCATGCCTTTAGAATAGGTTTTAACGCGTCGCATTGATGCGTGAGCTAAGCCTACTTCTTCTAATAAAACACTAACTTGTTTTTTGTCACAGCCTTTTAGTTTTGCAAAATATTCTAAAACTTCTCGGCCCGTCATTTGTTGGTAGAAGCTGACATTCTCTTGTAAAAACCCAAGTTGTCGTCGTAGATGATAGGCGTTTTCACCGGTAGGATCTTCACCAAACACACGTACTTGCCCAGCGGTCGGTTTTATCAGGCCTAAAATGAGCTTAATGGTTGTCGTTTTACCTGCCCCATTGTGACCAAATAGACCCAGCACTTCACCTTGTTGCAGGCTGAGGTCGATGCTTTTTAATGCTTCAACACCTTGATAATGTTTCTCAGCCTGTTGTAATTCCACAATGTTCACGATGGTTTCTCCACAGGTTTTGGCTGATGCATTAATGGGTAGCTGTCTCTAATACCAGGAGATTTTAATACAGGAAACTGTCGTTGAACCCATCGTAAAATTTCAATTGCAGGGCTGTTAAAAAGTAATTTTGCAGTGGGGTATTTCCATAATAAGCGATCTACACCATCATTAGGTTCATAGGCAACATCACCTACACCATCGCCATCCATATCCCAACCGAGATAATCACTCCAATAATTACCTTGTTGTTCTAGTGACCAATCTTGAGTTCGATTTGCGACATACTTAACTTGCTTAGTATTGCTGACAAAGGCATTGCCAGTGAAGGTATTATCTTCTGAACCAGCAGTGAGATGAATACCTATATCACTTTCAGCTAAGACATTATTATGAATTTTGTTAAACAGTGAGTTATAGATAAACAAGGCTTTTCCTTCAGGCTGATAGCGTTGTTGTGCATGTTGCATTTGTGCATTTCGCATATTTTGCACGCCAATGACTTTGTTATTTTCAATAGTGGATTTGGTGATAAAGTTCAGCAACATGCCGTAATTAACATCATTTTCAGATATGTTATTGGTTACAGTCAAAAATTTTGATTGCATCAATGCATAGCCAGTTCGTGTGTTTTTTGTATGGTTATTAGTCACAAGGTTTGTATAGGAATACATATAATGAATACCATAACGCAAATCATGCAAATAATTGCCATTTAACTCATTACCATTACTGGTATCTATGTAGATCCCATCTCGAGTATGCCAAACCTCATTATCTTTAACCAATGCACCAGTGACATTGTATAAATGAATACCGTTACCCCGATCAGGTGAACGCACTGACTTATTACCTTCAATGGTATTATTAATAATTCGAATATTCGGTGTGGCATCAACCCAAATGCCACTACTATTGCCTACAAATTGATTGTTTTCTATTCGAGCATATGCAGCCAAAGTATTAACAAACACCCCGGCATCTAATGTGGTGAGGTTATGTCCCCAATTCTGGATTTTCAGGTTTTGGATAACAACATGTGTGGCCTTGATTTCAAGAGTATGCCCTTGAGCTTGCCCATCTATTATCGCCCCTTTTTTGCCGCTTAGTTTTAGGGTTTTATTGATGCTGAAATTACCAAGGTATACGCCCGCATCAAGAATGACATGATCACCTGCTTGAGCAAGATCGAGTTGCTGTTGCAAGTCTTGGTCAGGGCTCACTGATATTACTGATGCAATAGCACTGTTAATAAGGCCTAAACCAAATAGAGTAAGTGCAAAGCAGAGAAATGTTCTCATAAAATGTTCCGTAAAAAACCCAGCTTTGAAAGTACAAAGCCGGGCTGATACCTGTTATCAAACTATAGTACTATTTCAAAAACACTATAATTAAACTGAAACTAACATACGACCACGCATTTCCATATGTAAAGCATGACAGAACCAGTTACAGTAATACCACTGCACCCCAGGTTTGTCGGCAATAAACGTGATAGAAGCTGTTTGTTGAGGACCTATTTCCATTTGTACACCATGATTAACCATACAGAAACCATGGGTTACATCTTCAACCATATCTAAGTTGGTGACAATAACCGTTACTTCATCACCTAGTTTGACATTAAATTTATCCATCCCATAAGCAGGCGCAACAGACGTCATGTAAACTCGTACCTTTTTGCCATCACGAATCACTTTGTTATCTGCTTCAAGTGTAATGCCATCTTTCTTCGCCATAGCGCGTGTTGTTGCAAAGTATGGATCATCACGAGACCATAATTTTGCAGGTTTCACTTTACTACGATGCACCATCATACAATCATGTGGTTCTGCAAAAGCAGGACCGTCATGAATTAACAGCATTTCATCACCTGAAATATCAATTAATTGATCATTTTCAGCATGCAATGGGCCTACAGGTAAGAACCTATCTTTAGAGAACTTACATAATGAGACTAGGTATTTACCATCAGCATCACGTGTTTCACCCATTGTGGTGTGGTTATGACCTGGTTGGTAATGTACATCTAGTTTTTGTTCAATATAAGAACCTTTTGCACCGTTACCATTATAGAATTCAATGGCTTTTTCTATATTCCATTTACAGATCTGACTATCGATAAATAATGTAGTGTAAGCATTACCGCGACCATCAAAGGCCGTATGTAATGGACCAAGACCTAATTCAACTTCAGCAACAATGGTGTCACGGGGTTCAATTTTGCCATCAAATAAGTCATCAAACTTAGCAATTTCCAACATAGAAACTGTTGGAGATAATTTACCATTAACCACACAATATTTACCATCTGGTGCAGTGTTAATACCATGAGGGCTTTTAGGTACAGGGACATAGGCTGTTAGCTTAGATCCTTTACGACCATTAACTACAGGAACATCAGAACCTGCTAGTTTTTGGAAATCACCTGCAGCAACAGCTGCTTCAATGCGTTCGATATTAAAGATGACTAAGTGATCACGCTCATTACGCATCGTACCTGCTAAATCTAATCCTTCACCTGGCGAGTTGTAACAGGTTGAGAAGGCATATTTACCTGTGTAATCTGCATCGGTATTATCTAAGTTACCATCAACAATAACCTGCCATTTAACTTCCATGCTTTCAGCATCGATAGCTGAGAACATTGTGTAATAGGCTTCCGTATCATCCATATTACTACCGTCATTTGGATGCGGAATTACAAACTCTGCATTAGCAAATAGATATTTAGTGTGTGGTACTTTTTGTACACGTAAACCATGAATGGCTTGTACATTAGGTACTTCACAAATCTTATCTGTTTTCATGATGTCACAACGAATACGAGCTACACGACTATTCGACTTATCATTGATGAACAGGTATTTACCATCATAATGACCATCCGTCATACTCATATGAGGATGATGTGAATCACCAGCAAGATGAGTTGTATGGTTGAGTACTTCTTTACTCTCATTGCTTAAACCATAACCTGTCGCACTATCAATATTAAACACTGGAATACGCATTAACTCACGCATTGATGGCACGCCGATGATTCTTACTTCACCTGATTGACCACCACTCCAGAAACCATAGTATTCATCCAGCTCACCTGGTGCAACAGAGTGCACAGCCGTGCCTTTGCTTGCAGCAGCTACGGCTGGGGATGTCATCATCGAGCCAAGTCCTGCACCAATAGCACCTACGGCACCGACCATTGCCGTTGAACCACCTAAAAATAGGCGACGACTCATTTTTACATGTTCACTAGCATTTTTATCTTCAGCATCTACTAAGGGTAGATTTTTATCTTTAGGATCAATCATTATTGTTCTCCTGGTTTATATTATTTTGAACGAATTGTTTCTTGTACAATGGGTATTTCATTTAACACGCGATCCATCTTATGGCGCTTTTTATACTTTTTAAGTAATGGTGGACATTTTTGTTCATCATGGAAAGTTACTTGGCAATCCAAGCACCAGTGACACTCATTCGCATTAATCTCACCGGTTGGGTGAATCGCTTGAATCTCGCATTCTTGGGCACAAATCTGACATTGTGTACCACATTCTTTACGACGTTTAAGCCAATCAAATAGACGAAACTTAGAAGGTATTGCCAATGCTGCACCGAGAGGACAAATGTAACGGCAATAGACTTTATTGGTGAAAATTGACATTGATAATAGAATGACGGCATATAAGACAAAGCCCCATTCACGCTGAAACTTCAACATGATGACTGTTTTAAAGGGTTCAACTTCGGCATAACGTTCAGCAGCACTCATTGACTCTAACGAAATGGCGAATAATGCTAATAAAATAAGATATTTCACCGCCCAAAGTCGTTCATGAACTGCAAACGGTAGTTCGAATTGTTTTACTTTAAATTTACGAGCCGTTTCATTGATCAACTCTTGCAATGCACCAAAGGGACATAACCAACCACAAAAGATGCCCCGACCCCATAGCAATAAGGTCATAGCGACAAAACCCCACAAAATAAACATGATGGGGTCGAGTAAGAATGTATCCCATTTGAAGTCGCTAGTTGCTGCAAAAATGAAGGTAAATACATTAACAATAGAGAGCTGACCTAATGTATACCAGCCAATAAAGAACACGGTGTAAATAAGGAATGCTTTACGAAATAAACGTAAGAATCGAGGGTGTTTATCTAAATAATCTTGCAGAATAATTACTGTAAATAACATCACCAAACTGATCACTAATATCGTGATCTGGAAGACCTTATTACGCCATACTGAAACCCAAAGAGCCTCAGTTTCTGGCTCGACATAGACAGGTTGAATTGGACGGTTGATATACTGCTCTAGTGCTTGATAATCACCAAAGAAACGCGTAAATACACTATCTAAAGCACCCAGCTGACGGCGAACTAATAGTTCTACTTGCCAAGGCGTACCAATATCAAATTTATAGCTATCACGGATGATAAAGATGACTTTCTCATCAAAATCAGGAGCACCTTCGATATAGATATCATTAATACGATGATAGTCGGAGTCTCTGAAAATAATAGACTTTTCTTGTTGTTGTATTTGAATGCGGTCAAAGATTCCACCACGAACAAAGCCATTGCCTTTAAATGAATAATCACCCATTCCCATAACTGCAATAGCTTGATCCCCCGGCTTTAACTCAGACATTAACCAGTCAAACTCACTATCGCCCAAAATGTTTTTACCGATTGTCGGGATATTTAGAGGAGCGTAATATAAATCAATAAATAATTTTTGTTTACGTTGAGAGGCTTGTTTTTCGCCTTTATTTATCCACTCAGCCTCAGTGCCTTCAAAGGATTTGTCCACCTCATCATAATTTAGATCTAAATGACGGATAGAGCCATCCTCCATGAGTTGCTGCCAATTTGCATTAGTGAACACATTGGGCTTAATTGTGGCAGGTAAAACAATGCGATTGGCAGACATGCCTGCAATGCCTAATAGTCGAGCTACTTTTTTAGCTGAACGCATAATAACTTCGTTTACAACCATTACTGTGACAGTAGCACCTGATAATGAATCAATACTACGTACACCTGATTTGCCTGATTTTCCCACAACGATATGTTCAGTGACTTTAGCGCCGAGCAGTTGTGCGGCAAAATCAAATAGATGTCGTTCAGGGATTCCTACTAATAGAATAGGTTCATGATGTGAAAGTACTCGGGCAACTTTTATTTCACCTGATGTATCCATTGCAACCAAGACATTAACAGGCTTACCTGAATAGGCAGGGATATTAACCACGTCATTTGACTCAAAAGCATAACCAATAACCTCATCACCGTCATAAATTGTTTTTATTTCAGCTTGGTCTTTTGCTATTGGCAATTTATCTGAGATAGACGTAGCAATCGGAAATGCCTTCATCAATGTTTTAGTTTGCTGAGTTACCGTAACGGGAACCATCGCATAACTAATACTTATACCCATGGCATATATCATGACTAATAAGTAAAAAATATAACTTATCTTCTTCATGCTACATGTTACCTAATTTTTCAAATGATACTGATAATACATTAAAACTAAAATCAGCCATATGACGTAGATCAAGAGATCTATCTATGTTATATCACCTAATATTTAAGTGAGTATGATGAACGTCTCTAACGTATTCAAGTGCATTTAATTTATCGCGAACTTAATCCAATAATTGATCATCTAGAATCGATGACTAGCACAATGCCGTTTAGCAACGCACCTGACAATGAAAAACGATGAAAGCCATAGGTAAATTCATCAGTAGCATATTTTTTACTTATCCTGATAACGGGATAAGGATCGTCAGCAAGCCTATAATTTACATTAAGTTATTTGTATATAGAACTTAAAGCGAATAAAAAGGCATCATTTTTAACCAGCACATTTATCTTAGTGGATATCAAGGCGGGTTTGCGTAGCAATAGCGAGCTATTGGGAGTAAATTCAACGAAGAGATCCGCTAAAAGAAATGTGCTGGCTGACAATGCTTATCCCGTTATCAGGTTAAATAGCCTAAACCCCAAGCAAGCCCAATTCACCAAGATCATGAACTGCATCCGCCATGATGGCTGTGTTTCCGGTGAGCCCCCCATAAACTCAATAATAGTAAAGAAAAAATTTAGGGAAAACTAAGCCAGGATTATTTGAATTTGTTTGATGAGGGTCATTGTATTTATGATTACTCCTAGCTGTTATACCCATAACTATTTAATATTACCAGTGAAAAAATCAGGCCATCGTAAATCCAATAACAAAACCTAATTTGATTTCTTCCTCAATAAAAAGAGTGCCAGTACAATTAAAACGAATTGTAACAATAACCCTTGTAAATTAGGGTAGATCCCTAATAAATCAACTCGGAAAAAGTTCACAGGGTAAGACATTAATACACCTGCCTCTTGTAAAGCAGCAATACCCTTGCCTGCAAAGATAATCGCTAAAATAAACATCAACCAACCTGTTACAGCAAAAAACTGTCGTAATGGTAAACGAACGCTATAACGCATAATCAACCATCCAACTACTACAAGCACAGCAGCGGCAGTAATAAATCCACTAAATACCATAGCTTGTCCATCAGGCCCTGTTTGCACCCATAATGCTTGGTAAAACAAGATCGTCTCAAATGCTTCACGGTAAACGGCAATAAACGATAAGCCTGATAATGTCCATAATGTACCTGAAGATAAGGCCTTATGCATGTTGTCATCTATAAAACTCTTCCATTTCGCTGCACTCGTTTTATCATGCATCCAAAACCCCACATACAGTAAAACGACAGTCGCAACGATAGCGGCAATGCCTTCTGTTATTTCACGTGATGCGCCTGAAATATTAAATAATGACACTGATGCCCACCACGTTAAAATACCGACAATGAGTGCACTAACCCAGCCAAAATGTATATAACGTAAACCATCAAGACGTTTTGTTTTCACTAAAAAAGCAACTAAAGCAGCAACAATTAATAAGGCTTCTAAGCCTTCACGCAATAGAATGAAAAAGGCACCCGCAAATGTCGCCTCTTTTGATAAGCTTTTGCTTGTTAATAGTGCGGCGGCCACATCCAATTTTTTATTGATCGTCGTGATCTGATTATCAACCGAATCAATTGATGCAGTTGAACGGATCTTATTACGTAAATCCGTCATCGCAGCTTCAATATCAAACATTAATTGTTTATCCAGAGCACCAATATTTTTCTCAATCAGTTCATAACCATCAAGATAGGCTGATACTGCTAGCTGATAAGCTAGATCATTTTTTTGCTTTTGATAAGCCGTAAAAGAATCTCGCAATTTTTGTTTAGTAAATTCAATTGGTGATGTTTTATCAGTAAAAAGAGCATCAGGATGTGAGCGCAAAAAGGTCATCACTTGCTCTCCTTGTTCCCCATATTGAGCCTTTGCTTGAGCAGGTGTTATTGTTGTAAGTATGGTCATATCAGCAAGAGGATGATGGTTAACATCATTAGGCTTTATATCATTTTTCACCGCTAAACTACCCACATAAAAGGCCAGTGACCAACGTTGTTTATCAGTTAATTCTGTAAAAGCCGTCATACCTGTTCCCGCCACACCTTGTGTAATAGTGCTGAATAATCCATATAAGGTACGTTGCTGGTAGCGATTAATATCATGAAAGTTTATTGGTGGTGGATCCATTCCTAAAGCGGCAGCCCCATTACCTTCGCCCGTCACACCATGACATGAAGCACAATGTTGCTTATACAGTAATGCCGCCTGTTTCAACTCCGGTTGTGCATAAGGTGTGACCGTAATGTTATAAACACTGATAATCGTGCTGTGAAGTGTATCAGTAAGTGATTTGATCTGTTGTGCTGGCTTTTTATCCCTCACCCATTGAGACAACTTCGCGCCTTGCATCAACAATTCATCTTTAACTTCATTATCAGGTAACGCCGCAAGTTGTTGATGAATACCCGCAGAAAAATCAAGCATTTCTTTATATTCTGCTTCATTAATAACGCGGCCTTGTTCCACTGCGCCAGCGTAATCAACACCTAAATAGTCGATTAATTGTAAAAGTTGCTGGCTATTGGCATTAATTGCTTGGCTATACAAACTAACCGCAAACATTAAATAAAAAATAATTTTTTTCATGGGTATTAAATTTATGATTACAAATGTAAATGATAACAATTTTCATTTACATAGTAAAGAGTAACGTATGTTCTCGGACTATTCCATTAGGTTAATTTTAAAATGTCATTTTCTGAATCCTTACCGCATTCAGAATAGCTAATAATGCCACGCCTACATCGGCAATTACTGCTTCCCACATGGTGGCCATCCCCATTGCACCAAAGATTAAAACTATTACTTTAACCCCTAATGCCAAGGTAATATTTTGCCAAATAATTTTATTGGTTTCCCTACCAATCTTTATCGCAGTAGCAATTTTTGATGGTTGATCCGTTTGAATGATCACATCTGCTGTTTCTATGGCCGCATCAGAACCTAGCCCTCCCATTGCTAACCCAACATCCGAGAGTGTGATAACCGGTGCATCGTTAATTCCATCGCCGATAAATGCCACTATCCTTCCCTCAGATTTTAATTTTTCTACTTCTCTGATTTTGCCTTCAGGCAATAACCCACCTATCGCTTTATCAATGCCCAATTGTTTAGCCACTTTATCAACTACTAATTGTTTATCGCCAGAAAGCATCACAACCTCTTTAATTTGTGATATTTCATGCAAGGCGCTAATCGCAACATGAGCATCTTCCTTTAACGTATCCGCAATTGTGATGTAACCAGCAAAACGATTATCTATGGCAATAACGACTATGGTTTCAGTATTTTCTCGAAGTGCCTCATCAAATGAGATATTAAACTTTTCTAATAACTTGATATTTCCTGCCAAAACGCTGTACTCACCTACTTTTCCTTTCATTCCATAACCGGGTATTTCTTCAACATCACTTGCTTCATAGTTGGGGCTTACAATATTTGCATACTTTACAATTGCATCTGCAATAGGATGTGTTGAGTGTTTTTCTAAAATAGCAACTAGCTCAACGAGCACACTTTTATCAATAGCTACAGAAACAACTTCTTGCACTTCAAAAACACCTTTAGTTAATGTGCCCGTTTTATCCATCACAACCGTGTCTACTTTGGTTATCAGATCTAAAAAATTTGATCCTTTAAATAAAATGCCATTCTTTGATCCGGCCCCAATACCACCAAAATAGCCTAGAGGAATGGATATCACTAAAGCACAAGGGCAAGAAATAACGAGGAAAATTAAGGCGCGTTGAAACCAATCTTGAAATAAATAGGCATCACCTAAATAGAAATAGGGAATGACAACTAACGCAATCGCCAGCCAAAATACGATTGGTGTATAAATCCCCGCTAGTCGACTGATTAATAACTGGGTTTTTGCTTTTCTTCCAACAGCTTCTTGTACTAACTTTAGTATTTTTGAAAGTTTTGTATCGGCATAGTCACGGGTCGTTTTTATTTCAATGATATTAGAGATATTAACCATCCCTGCTAATACAGTATCACCTTTTTTCTTATCATCAGGTACAGATTCACCGGTTAATGCTGCCGTATTTAATGTGGCAATATCAGAAAGTAAAATACCATCTAAAGCAATTTTTTGTCCCGATTTCGCTTGAATTATTTGCCCTATTTTTACCTCACTAGGATGTTTAACAATCTGATTGCCATTTTCTAAAACAGTTACTTCTTCAACCTGTACTTTTAACAGTGCTTCAATAGAGCGTTTGGCTTTTGCAACAGCAGCTTCTTGAAACAACTCTCCGATCACATAAAAAAGCATAACGGCAACACCTTCAGCATAAGCACTAATTAAAAAAGCACCTATCGTTGCAAGTGACATTAAGACAAATTCGTTATAGAAGTTACCCTTTAAGATTAATTTCAGGGCTTTTACAACAATTGGACCTCCGATCAAAAGGTAAATAGTACCAAACCAGATCAAGGATATATCTCTGCTAAAAAAAGCTATATCAAAGTAATCAAACGCGATTCCAATCAATAATAAAATCAGACCCATCACAGGTTTGATATATTCTTTTTTGATAGTGAATGGCGCGTTTTCTTCGTTTTCTTTACTAAAGTCTACGGCGCAAGCTGAGCCTTCTTCACAACTGTCAGACATAATTTTAAGTTTCCTTATCACTAGTTAATCTGAGAACGGGACAAGCTAAGTCATTGTAAACTAAACTACTGACTATCCTTATCCCGTTTTCGGGTTAGTTATATTTTTTTGCTATTTCATAATGATCTACAACTTGAAATAGCAAACCGTTGAAGGTTGCAGTCTCTATTCAGCACGATATTTTCTTTTTGAAAAGGTTTCATACAAAACAGGCACCACAAATAGCGTTAACAATGTTGCACTTATTAATCCACCGACAACAACGGTTGCTAATGGTCGCTGTATTTCAGAGCCCACACCTGTTGCAAGCAACATGGGAATCAGGCCCAGCGCCGCAATAGAAGCTGTCATTAATACGGGACGAAGGCGTGACCGTGCCCCTTCAAATACCGCCTTACTAATATCCAGTCCACCTTCAAAGAGTTGATTTATCGCATTGACCATGACCACACCATTGAGTACAGCAACACCAAATAAAGCGATAAAACCAATAGAGCTTGGTACGGATAAATATTGCCCTGAGATATACAGCGCGACGATTCCTCCAATCAGTGCCAAAGGCACATTTAACATGATCAATAGTGCCTGCCCGATAGAATTAAACATAAAATAAAGTAGCAAAAATATTAAGCCCAAAGACAACGGCACTACAATCATTAAACGAGCTTGAGCACGTTGTTGATTTTCAAATTGTCCCCCATAGACCACAGAGTAACCCGCAGGCAAATCAATCTCATCGGTAATACGTTGATTAATCTCAGCTACAAATCCTCCCATATCGCGATCTTGAACATTAGCCTGAATCACCACACGACGCTGTACATCATCCCGACGTATTTGTGGTGGTCCTGACTCGATAGCGACACTTGCAACATCACCCAATCGTATCCATGAGCCATTCGCTGATTGTAAAATCAATTCCTTAATGGCCTCAACATCATCTCTATATGATTTGGCAAGTCTGACATAAATATCATAACGCTCATTGCCATTAATAACTTGACCGGCCGCCTTACCGCCAATGGCTTCACCGACCAGACTCATGACTTGATCCATCGGGATACCATAACGTGCAAGCTGATCACGATTAGGTCGTATCACTAATTGGGCTTCACCTTCGATTTGCTCCATTGCCACGCCTGTACTACCTTTAATCGTTTTCACTAGCTGTTCTATTTCACTGCCCTTTTCTGCTAATACCGTCAGATCGGCCCCGAATAACTTAATCGCTAGTTGTGCTTTAGTTCCAGATAATAATTCATCAACACGCGTCGCAATAGGCTGTGAAAATGAAAATAATAAGCCAGGCATTATCGACATTTTTTCTTCCATTATCACTTGTAACTCTTTGCGATTTTTGGCGCTAGTCCACTGCCCTACAGGCTTTAAACCCACAAATATTTCTATATTTGATACCGGCTCGGGATCGCCACCAATTTCAGCTCGACCAATTCGGCTAGCGGCATATAACACTTCGGGGAATTGCATTAAAATCTTTTCCATTTCAGAGGCTACTTTCAGTGATGTATCTAAACTGGATGAGGGGGCAAGGGTAATACGTATATTTATTGTTCCCTCCTCAAGTTCTGGCACAAACTCTGTTCCTAATTTGGGTAATAACGATACTGCCCCTATCAATAAACCTAACGACGCTATCACAACAAGAAGTTTCACTTTCAAGGTGATAGACAATATAAAGCTATAGACTTTTTCGATTAAGACAAATAAGAAATTACGTCTTTCCTTTACTCCTTTTCTAAATAGATAAGAGGCTAATGATGGCACCACCATCAAAGCAACAAAAAGTGATGCCAACATAGCTAATACAATCGATATGGCCATTGGTTGAAACAGTTTTCCTTCAACACCTTGCAATGCAAATAAAGGGGCAAAAACGATGGTAATGATCATCACGGCAAAAAATACTGGACGCCCTACTTCTTTAGCAGATTCCATAATGCGTAATGGCATTCCTCCAGGGTTTTGGATACTATTATCTGTAGATATCATATCGCCCCCCAGCCTTTCATGCTGTTGGTCAGGATGGGTGAGGTGTTTGAAAATATGTTCCATCATCACTACCGAACCATCAACCATCATTCCTATCGCAATCGCTAAGCCGCCTAATGACATAAGATTAGCTGAAATCCCCCAATAGGCCATGGCCATTAAAGCTAGGCCAATAGACAGGGGTACTGATATAAGTACTAATAATGTCGCACGCACATTCATCAAGAAAAACATTAAAATAACAATAATCAGCACAAAGGCTTCTAATAAGGCTTTGCTAACTGTAGAAACGGCTTTTTCAACCAGATCAGATTGATCATAAATCGTTTCAATCGTAACGCCTTCAGGTAATGCTTGTTGGATTAAGGGTAGACGGTCTTTAATACTGTCAATTGTTGACTTGGTATTAGCCCCCATCCGTTTTAAAATAACACCTGTTACTACTTCACCTAAATGTTCAGGCTGACCTTGGGCATCACGTCGTGACAATGTTACGGCACCTTGGCGAATTTCTGAGCCAAATTCAACAGTAGCCACATCATTTACACGAACAACAATACCGTCTTCTTGCTTTAAGGGGGTATTTCCAATATCGTGCAGTCCATTTTCATTCGATCGCAGCCAACCCACACCACGAATAACTAATTGTTCTTGGCCACGATCCATGTACCAACCGCCGGCATTTCGATTACTGGCTTCAATTGCCTCTGATATTTCATCAATCGTAATGTCATAGGCCAATAATTTTTTCGGATCGACTTGCACCTGATATTGGCGTACATCGCCACCAAAAGACAATACTTCTGTTATGCCTTCTACCGGCATAAGCAGTAATTTGACGACCCAGTCATTTAATCCTCGCAATGCTAATGTATTGTACTTTTGTGGATCATCGGTAATCAGTGCATATTGAAAGACCTGACTCAAGCCTGATACATTCGGCCCCATTTGAGGTGTACCAATTCCGTCTGGAACTTGTTCTTTAGCCGCTTGCAGACGTTCAAACACCAGTTGCCTTGCAAAGTAAATATCGGTTCCTTCTTTAAATACAACCGTCACCACCGATAAGCCCGTTTTAGAAATTGAACGTACCTCTTCTACATCAGGCAAGCTATACATCACCGCTTCAACTGGAAAGGTAATCAATTGCTCAACTTCTTCAGAGGCCAAACCTTCAGCCACCGTATTAATTGAAACTTGAATATTCGATACATCAGGAAATGCATCTAAATTTAATTTAGGTAAAATCATACCCGCGCCAAGTAGTGTGGCAATCAAAGCTAACACCACTAATAAACGACTATGAATAGAAATTTCGATCAGTTTATTTAACATATTTTTTGCTCTTAATGATTGTGAATTTCAAAGCCGCTTTTCGCTAGTTCAGATTGAACAAAAAAAGCACCTTTAACAACTACAGGGGTTCCAATGGCTAAACCTTCAATAATGGCTTGTCCATTACGTATATCTAACAATTCGATCTCTACGCCCTTAAATTCACCTGTTTCATCTTGCTCAACTAATACCTGCCAATCACCGTCAGAGCTTCGCAAAACAGCATGCTCTGGTACAAGCATTACCATCTCATTTTCTTGTTGAGTAGAGATTTCTATCTGTGTTTCAACAAATAACCCAGCATGTAAACTGTCCTCTTTATTTTCTACACTTAATCGAATACGTGAGGTACGTGTGACCTCATCAAGATTATGATAAATTTGAGAAACAGTCGCGGGAAAGCGTTTATCTTCCCATTGCACTGTCGCTTTATTACCGACCGTAATTTGATTTGCTATAGCGGGAGCAACATTTGCCATCACCCATAAACTCGATTCATCGGTAATTACATTCAACTCTTGCCCAGGCTCTATCTGTTGCCCCACTATGTAATCTTCTTTTAAAATAGTACCTCCAATAAGGGCAACAAGATCGAAGCGACCGTTAGCACGTGAAAAGTTACTGCTTTTAACCAATCTATCGATCTGGCCTTGTGTCATGCCATAAGCTCTTGCTTTGGCTTTTGCTAACTCCCACTTGATCTGTGCTTCTATATAACGTCGTTCAGCAACGATTTTTTTACCCAGTTTTTTTACGCGTCGCCATTCTTGATAGGTCACCAAGACATTGCCTTGAGCTTCAGCCATTTCTACGCTTGATAATGTTGCAATGGCTTGCCCTTTTTTAACATGCTCTCCTAATACCACATGCCGTTTGATAAGCTGTGCTGTAATTCGTGGCGTAATAGCGACTGTTTTATAGGTATTAAATGCCACTTCACCTGGCGCTTGGATTATTGATTGTAGTTTTTGTAATTGAATAGGTTTGACAATAATGCCTGCTAGTTTCATTTGTTCACTTGTTAATTTAACAACACCCGCTTCATCATGCTCTTCCGCACCTTCACTAGAAGGCTCCCCATGATTTTCCTCCTCATGACCATGCTCATCATTGCCAGCAATGACAATCGGAGTAAAAATAACGGTGCTACTTAACAACAGTACTGATAGTAAAATTTTAAAGTTCATCATTTAATTAATTTCCTGTAAATTGATATTCAGCCATTTATCAACACTAGCTGTCAGTCTCATCCACTCAAAAGCGGTATTCCAAAGTTCATTTCTCAGCTCAAATCCTGTTGCTTGTATTTCAAGAGCTTGTTTAACTTGTAGCAAATAATCAGAAGCACTAATGTCTCCCGCCTGCCAAAGTTGATTGATCAGGATAAGTTGCTGTGTAACACGATCCCGGCTATTTTGTCGCCAGCTATCCCAAGCACTTAGTAAATTTTGATAACGCACTGTTGTCGCCGCTATATTCGCTCGAATATTTCGATAATCCTGTTGTGCTCGTTGCTCGCTGGCAATCAGCTGTTGATAGGCAACATCTACTTCTGCACTAAAGTTATTACGAACATTAAGCGGAATACTAAGATTTAATCCAATTAAATTATCACTTCCTTCTGTACCCGCTGTTACACCAATAGTGGGATTCCAAGCCTGTTGACTTTTTCGCAATGCGATTTGTTGTCGATTTGCCTGAACCTCGGCCATTTTGGAACGAATAGCAGGTAATTCCATCAAAAAAGAATCTAGATTATCTTGCAAAAGTGGTTCAGATAACTGCTCCGGTAAAACGGGCAATTGTTCTGGAAGCATGCCTACAATTGATCGTAATTGTTCATGTACTTCTGTCACCCGTGATAATGAACTAGCATGTTCCATTAATGCTTGGCTGTATGCTAACTGAGCAAGATTTAGATCAACTTGATTTAAATCCCCTGCTTGGTGACGTTGTTCTGCAATACGTTTAAATTGTTGCATTAAGTTAAGTGCTTCTGCACTCAACTGCTCAAGCTGTTTAGCCGTCTGATTTTGTGCTAATCCTGTTAAAAGGCTTGTAGCAAAATTTTGTACAGCTATCGTGTAATTCGTCTTTATTACACTCAATTCAGCCACCGCAAGATCTGTTCGACTTCCCTGCTGATCACCCCAATCCAAGGTTTGACTGATCCCTATTGTTTTAGTATTAGCACTTGAATTTTCATATGCCAACTCTAATTCGGGATTGTAAATTGCTTGTTTAGATGCTCGTAAATTAGCTTCAGCGGCAGCAATGTCTGCCTGTACTGCAAGTAAGCGTGGTTGTTGATTTAGGCTATCTTTTACAAAGCTAGATAGAGATGAAGGCGCCTTATCTGACAGTATTTCTGTCGCGGATGCAGCATTACATATTAACGCTATAGTTAATAATGATACTCGTGCAGCAACAAGCTGCCGAGAAGATAGTGTGTTCATGTGAATTTCCTGATTAAAAATTAAAAACGAAAATTCATTGCGACTTTGTCACAATAAATTGTTTTTGAACTTTAGATCAGGCTTTAGGTGGTTGAGATGGAGGGGAAAGAGTATACGGTAAGACTTGCTCAGAAATAGCAGTATAAAGGTTGTGACTATCCACAGATGTGTTATGAATAGTTTGACTTATCATACCAATCATATGAGATGAAATATGACAGAAATGATCACAAATAGATTCATCAATACAGCTACTTAAATCACCTTCTTCTTGCAGTTGAATCAGATGTGATTCTGCCATTTCCTCCTCATCATCATACATCGCGCTAGCCGACACCAAATTAATGGTCAGCATATTAAATATGATAAATAAAATGAGGAATGGGGATTTCATAGGCTCAGAAGTATTACACAATCACTTTTATAATTCAAATTAAGATAATTAATCGACACTGATCGTTAAAGAATAGTTCATCTATACTTAAACTACTTGGAATTGCATAATTCAGCGAGAGCGCCATAACTGCGTTGTAATGTAGCCATTGCTTGCACATTTCGCTTTGTTCTGATATTCGTTCTAAACGTTGAAACCAGCGACCCCAAATAGCTTGAGCATAGTATCTTATTTTATTATGTATTTGATTTACTTACTACAAATAGCCAAACAAAACCAGCGATGCCAGCCAATAATGATGCTGAAATAATCCCCGTTTTAGCCATAAGTAATAATTCTTCATTCTGACTAAAACCAAGCTGTGCAACAAAAATAGACATCGTAAATCCAATTCCTGCTAACAACGATACTCCAGCAATTTGAGTAAAACGTGTATCTTTTGGCAGTTCAGCAATACCTAATTTAAGCACTAACCAGCTTGCGCCTGTAATGCCAATAAATTTTCCTAGGATTAATCCAAATGACACGCCAAGTAGCACCGGGTGAGTCAGTGTTTCTCCCAATGACCCAAATGACATTGGAATGCCAGCATTTGCTAATGCAAAAACTGGAATAATCAGATAAGCCACAGGTATGTGCCAAGCATCTTCTAAGCGCTTAAGCGGAACGCCAACACTATCAACACTATATTCCAATTTCTGTACGACAGAGCTTAATTCACTATTGGTCATGATATTTTCACCGGCTTGATAACTTTTATCAAAACGTTGCATTAATTTTTTCACATGAATGCTAAATCGCTCAGGATCATATTTTGGCATTGCGGGTACTGACATTGCCCCTAAAATGCCTGCTAAGGTTGGGTGTATTCCTGATAATAACAATGCATACCAAAGCCCTACTGCAACAACAAAATAGGGTAAGGTTTTACGTATACCAAACATATTGAACGCAATTAATAGCATAAATAGTCCCCCACCAACCACCAACGGAGTAATAGCAATAGTCTCGGTATAAAACAATGCAATCACTAGTACAGCACCTAAGTCATCAACAATGGCAAGTGCTACCAAAAAGGTAATTAAAGCTTTAGGGACTCGACTAGCTAATAATGCCAATGCACCAATGGCAAATGCAATATCTGTTGCCATGGGTATTCCCCAACCTCTGGCTGCATCGCCTTCAGGATTTAGAGCAAAATAAATTAATGCAGGTACGACCATTCCTCCTACCGCAGCAGCGATAGGTAAAATCGCGTTCCGTAACTTTGCTAATTCACCCACTAATATTTCGCGTTTTAATTCTAAACCCACAACAAAGAAAAATAGAGCCATGAGGGCATCATTAATCCAATGATGTAAGCTCATTTCTATTGACCAACTACCAGCACCTATTAAAATAGGCGTGTGAAGAATGTGCAAATAGGTTTCAGCTAGTGGGCCATTAGCTAATACTAAGGCTAGCACTGCCGTGCCCATCAGCAGTAATCCACTGGTCGTTTGGCGATGGATAAATTCCTCAAAAGGACTTAATATTTTATCAAAACTTTTTTCCCAAGGGGCAATATATACCCCCTTTTTTATATCGGATTTTGATGGTTGGCTCATGAGATTGTTATTCCTTTGCAAAGAGAGAATTATTAGCAGTTTCTATAACTGACGAAGTAATAGGATTGACGATTTTACGCTCAACAGAGATAGCATAAAATGATTCTTTTATTTCAAGGGCTTGACCAATATGTTTAACACCATATTGTTTCATAACTTCATTTTTAATGGCCGATGGCGCTAAAAATACTCCCACACCTTTTTGTCCAAATGCTTTCATTAATGCGCTGTCGTCAAATTCAGCAACTATACGAGGATGAATTCGGTTAGTGTCAAGCCATTGATCGATGTTTGCTCGTAGCTGATTACCACTACTGGGTAATAATAATGGGGCACCATTTAAGCATTTAGGAAAGCCTCCAGTTAACTGCTGTTGCAGCTTTTCTGTAGCGAAGAAGCTGACAGAGCACTCCCCCAGTTTATGGCTGAAACCGCGGGTACTTACTGTTGAAGGTATAGGGCGGTCAGCCAATACTAAATCTAGGCGGTGAATTGATAATTCCGCGAGCAATGTGTCTAAGTCAGCTTCACGACAGATCATCCGTATTGCACCTGGCATCTGAAGTGCGGGTAGCAATATACGGTGAGCAATAGATTTGGGAACCACATCAACCACCCCAACTCTAAATTGCTCAGGCCTATAATTAGGTAGATGATGCATCACTTGTTCTAATTCACCACCCAACGAGAAAATTTCATCCGCAAAATTTAATACTAACCGACCTGTCTCCGTCAATTCTATGTTCCGACCAGCCTTTTTAAAAAGATCTTCATCGAAATAGGCCTCTAACAGTGTAATTTGACCACTAATTGTTTGAGGCGTTATATGCAATCGTTCGCTAGCACGGGCTATACTGCCTTCTTTTGCCACCATCCAAAAATAATGTAGGTGTTTATAATTAATCATAGCTCCCTGTTTATTGCTCGTGTTTTACGATGATTATATCAGTAATATTCGACTTTTCCCACTGTGTTTATTAATTTAATATACATAACTATGAACTATATGATATTTATTCTAGGAGTTTTTATATGAAAAAGGCAATTTTATTTTCTGGTCTATTGACCGTAACAATTAGTGTTTATGCTGAACAAGGATCTCACTGGGGATACTCTGGTGATGTTGGACCAAAAAACTGGGCAGCGTTAAGCGCTGATAATTTTGCATGTTCAGGTAAAAATCAATCTCCCATAAATCTAACAGGCTTTATTGAAGCAGAGTTAGATCCTATAAAATTTGATTACACACCTGGAGCACATGAAATTATAAATAATGGCCACACTATTCAGCTAAATTATCAAAAAGGCAGCAGTATTGAAGTGGATGGCCAGACATTTAATTTACTTCAAGTTCACTTTCACGCACCTAGTGAGAATCATATTAACGGCCAATCATATCCATTAGAAGCCCATTTTGTCCATGCAAACGGAGATGGCGATCTAGCCGTAGTTGCTGTTATGTATCAACAAGGAATACCTAATCAAGGGCTTAAAATAGAGCTTGATAAAACCCAAGGAAAAACGATACGAGCCACAGCCTCCCCCAATAAAACGCTTAAACAAATTTGGTCTGTTATGCCAACAGAAATAGGAGGAAAATACGAATTAACTGAAATGATTAATTTAGCAGCTATACTGCCAAAAAACAAAGATCACTATCGATTTAGTGGATCTTTAACAACACCCCCGTGTTCTGAGGGTGTTCGCTGGCTAGTGATGAAAGATGTCGTGACTGTTTCCAGGAAACAAATAGAGGATTTTTCTAGTGTACTTCATGAACCTAACAATAGACCTTTGCAAGTTATAAATTCTCGACTTGTACTTGAATAGCCATCGATTATGCACCGTTTATACGTTAGGTATATTGGTAATCTAGCATTACCGAATAACCTCAATTTCAGCCTAAAATGACAGCATTAACACGTGTATTATTAGCTGATAGCCATACAATTATGCGTGCGGGATTGCGGCGTATACTCGAAGAATCTAATGAAATTAATGTGGTAGCTGAAGCCCAGAGTGGTGAGCAAGCTTATAAGTTATTTGGTGAACTCACCCCGGATGTTTTAGTTATGGAGCTGTCGATGCCTAAAATGGGTGGACTAGAATCATTAGGGCGTGTTAAATCTCGCTATCCACAGGCTAACGTTATTATTATATCCATGGATGAAAACGTAACGTACGCATCGCATGCCCTTGCTGCAGGTGCAATGGGCTATATTTCTAAATCTAGTGGAGCTGATGACCTACTCAAAGCAGTAAATGCAGCGGCAAAAGGTGAAAATTATTTGAGCGCAATAATGGCAATGCAAGTTGCTCTTAAAAATACATCAGAAAATGATCCCATGCAGAAGTTATCAACCAGAGAATTCGAGGTATTTAGGTTGCTTGCGGAAGGAAAAACAGTTGAAGATATTGCCAAGTGTTTAAGCGTTAGCCAAAAAACTGTCGCAAATTATCAAACCTTATTAAAACAAAAGTTAGAAATCCACAGCCCGGTTGATCTGGTCTGTTTGGCAGTAAAACATAAAATCATAAGCATTTGATTACAATGAGATATTTTCTTTCCACCATCTCGGGAAAAACTCCCGACTTTACCAGGGAATTACTCCTAATGACCCGCTACTATATAGCAGGATAAAGTTATATTTCGTAACAGTTATCTGGCATTTTTTGGAAACACTGTACGTTAATCAAAATTAATAGAGGAATAATTATGAAGCTGAAAACATTATCAATTGCAATGCTAGCAGTTGCTACATCAGGTGTAGCAGTAGCAGATGAAATTTTATTAATGCAAGAAAACGAAAACAACTGGGTGTCTGCAGCCGGTAACTATAACAACCAACGTTATAGCAAACTAGCACAAATCAACAAAGATAACGTTGCTGATTTGAACATGGCATGGTCTTTCTCAACAGGTGTTTTACGTGGTCACGAAGGTAATGCTCTTATTAT
>NVWQ02000024.1 GCA_002733715.2 Methylophaga sp. | reverse complement strand
TTTAATTTTATAGAAATGTTTTACAATCCAAAAAAGCGTCACTCACATACAGGCGGTGTTTCACCTGTTAAATTTGAGGAAGCGTATTTTTCGGAATTACAGTCTGTCTAATGAAATCTGGGAAGTCCACAATCGTACAAATACTCAAACCACAATTAACAAAGTTATTATCGTTAGTAATGAGTGCCATACAACCATTTTCTCTGGCACATAAGCACTGAAGGACATCTTCCAGATCTAAATTATTTTTTATAGCTAAATCGATTGAATTTTTAATTACATTCTTTCCAAATGGGACTATTTGCCATCTTTTTTGTATAATTTGATGTGTGAAAATAAACTATAATGGTCATGACATCACTTACTGTCATTCTGCTTTGGCGTTTGCCTTGTCGTGATCCACCTGTTACTAACTCTGCTTTGCCATTCTGGCATATACCTGTAGTGGTCTAACAATCAAAAGCCCGTCATCCCGGCAGGCTTGTAGCCGGGATCTGAGTATAAGCAAGACACCCAGTCAAGCTGAGCACAAGCTTAGCGGGAGTCTAGCCTACTAGCCATAAGATCCCCGATAAAAGATCTCGAGGATGACGGTGTTTATAAAAAATCTCGGGAGTGATGGATGAAAAACCTGCATTTTCAATGATTGCTGATATATTAATGAGAAACACCTTTTCGCTGTAACACCTTCATGAAAGTGAGCCACAATATATTTAGATCAAACATAAACGACTGCTTATGAAGATATTCAACATCCAAATCAACTTTCTCCGGAATAGGTAGCTCATCTCTCCCATTAATTTGTGCCCAGCCTGTTAAGCCAGGAATAAGCTTATCCACTCCTTGTTCTGTGCGTAGTGCAATTAAATCATCCTGATTAAACAGTGCCGGTCTCGGCCCAACAAAACTCATCTCACCTTTCAAAATACACCATAATTGTGGCAGCTCATCCAAGCTGGATTTACGAAGAAAATCACCTATAGGAGTCAAAACACTTTTCGGATCTTTTAATAAATGTGTTGCTACCGCAGGTGTATCTACCTTCATACTCCTAAATTTCGGCATGCGAAAAAGGTGGTTATCTTTACCGACTCGATCAGACCAGTATAAAACAGGACCTTGCGAAGAAAGCTTAACAATAATGGCAATAAATAAAATGGGAAATAAAAAAACTAAACTCACCAAAATAGCCAAGGTAAAATCAAATACTTTTTTCACTGACTCACCTTCTCACTATTCACTTTCCCTATAGATACTACAAAAGTATTGTCCACATTATATTCTGCAGCTGTCATGGGCAGCCCTATAACAAGCGATGTTTTATCATTAAAATTTCGGGGGCTTAGCACCGGAAAAGGATGAACATTTTTCATCTCTTGGCCAACTTGAAATCACGATCAATCCAAATAATATCTTGCCGTGAGGGCAACCATTTGACTGACCCTTTTACCACTTCTCTGCACCTAAATGTTCATCAACAACCATTGATTCACCACCATGGCGTGCAAGACCAAAGTTTTCTAATCGTTGATCCAATGTTAAAGATTCATATAAAATTGGAGTGATAACAACTTGCTTATTAATCACTGAAGTTTTCACACTTTGGTTGGTATGAAAATGTGCTTCGCGGGCAATCACAGCAGGCAGGCGAACACCTAAACTATTGCCCCATTTTTTTATATCTAAAGTGACTTCTTTCATGGTTAATTCTCCAAATAAATACCACTATCGTTTAAACATAAAGACATAGTTAATCAAGTATTTTCCTTCCGTGATAATACAGTCGTTATTTTTTTCAGTTGCTCATCCATAGTAATGACTGGTTTCCAACCTAATAAATCCCGTGCTTTTGAACTATCCACCTGTAAAGAGCCGAATAAACGCTCAGCCACATCTTCTTTTCCTAGCAGCTTTGCAAAAAAGCGCATTAATTCTAAAGGAACAGGCAATAAAAAAACCTTTTTTCCGAAGGCTTCAGCCACTTTTTGTAATAACTCCGTTGTCGATACATCCTCACCATCTGAAATTAAAAATATCTCATTAGCCGCTTTAGGGTGATCAATACAATGAATAATGAAACTCACTAAATTATCTAAAGCAACAAAAGAACGCTGGTTATCAATGGCACCCAGTGGCAATGGTATTCCCATTTGTACCCATCTTAAAAGAGTCTTAAAATTTCCTGGGGGTGAAGAGCCATATACTAACGGGGGACGAATAATAACTACACTCAGACTTGTATCAGCTTCCAAACGCCACAAACCTTGCTCCGCCTCAAGTTTAGATTGAGCATAAAACTCCTGTGGGTCAGCACTATCTTTTTCTGTAAAAGGGCTTTGACTTTTATTGCCGTTAACACCTATAGAACTAAGAAAAATAAAACGGTTTATCCCCAGCATTTCAGCTTGTCTTGCTAACGCTAATGTACCCTCTACATTCACTTTACGATATTCTGCTAAAGCGTCATCACTATAATCATTTAGTATATGTGCTCTCGCGGCTAAATGTATTACCATATCTACATTATGCAATGCTTCAGTCCAATCTGTTGAAGCATTAATGTCACCGACAATAATCTGTGTAATTTCTTCAGAAAGTTTATCTGACTGCTGCCTAACAGCAGCTACAAGCCCATAACCTTGCGATAGCAATTCATGGGCTAATGCTTGCCCAATGAAACCTGTAGCCCCCGTCAACAAGATTTTTTTCATAGTAGCCATTAATAAAGCCAAAATAAAACAAAAATAAACAATGCAATTCTATCTTGCCAGCGACGTCTAGAATGATGTATAACTTTTAATACTGCCCAACGACTTCCCAATTGTAAGTGTCCATAGCCTACCAGCTCCGAAGTTAGCATCACCTGTTTTTTATACCATCCATTTCGAAGTAAATTAAGTCGTTTTGCTATGGCAGACCACCCTGTATTCACACCAACTTGATTAGCATCGTGCTGCCGATAAAGTAATTGATATTCAGGGTCAATGAACCACCTAAATCCTTTTGACCTATAAAATGCATATATAAGCCAGTCATGTAATGCTACTTGTTTTATTTTATCAGCATGTTGTATTAAAAATTCTTTAAACTCCAAAAGCTGTTTTGAGCTAAACACATAACTACACCCCGGACCAGCCGCTTCAAACAGAAAGTCATATTGTCTTTGTAGCTGCGCCTTATTGATTAGCTGCTCTCGTCCATCAGGCCAAAAAGCTAAAACATTACTTGAATAAGCAGCTAAGTCATCTTTTTTAATATAAGTACAAGCGGTAATCAATTTCTCCTCAAGCCAGATATCATCCTGATCTGCCAAAGCAATATAATCAAAACTGGAGAAATCCACATCTTTAATGAGTCGAAAAAAATTAGGGGCGGCACCGCCAAATCGTTCACCATAAGGTAGAACTCTTATTTGAGCATAATGCTCAGCATAATTACAACACCATTCATAGCTATTATCTGAAGACAAGTCAACACTGATAAAAATAGTTATATTGACATTTTTCTGTTTTAAAATACTTTCTAGCTGCTCATCTAAAAAGTCTACGCCATTATAGGCCGCTAACAATACACCGACATTAGGCAATGAATCAGACATTATGACTTGCCCAGTCCCTCTATTTGATTTATTACTGCCCTTAATCGTCTATATGTTCTATAAAAAAACCTAGTGCATACATTTTTAATAGTCATTTGATTCGACATCCAATTCACCCACTCATCATTTTCGACATGATAGTTTTCTGATAGAGCTTTAGGGGATAATTTCTTACTCTCCATGTCACTAAGAAATGATTGCAAATCATCTTGAGAATGAAACTCTTCATACTGCATCCGGCTCAAGTGACCTTGCTCTTTTAATACATCAGCATCCAAAGAAGCACAATAGTTCAATAATTCATCTGGATAACGCCAGCCAAAGGCCTCAGGATAGGCAATGTCTACTCCACTTAAAACCCGAGAAAAAATATGTTGATGTATTGCTAAAGGTATACTCGCTCCCATTGCTTCAATTAATGTTAGGCCGCCGCCATATGGAAAAGATGCAATATATAAATCAACCTGATGTTCATGCAATGATTTCCAAACACTCTCTACCCACGGTATGTAAATAAAATTATCTAATGGAATATCATACTGCTTAAGTCTACGCCTAATTCTGAAAAGCGCCCAAGGCGTAAGCCTCCCAATATGAATGTGCTTACCTTTCGTCAATTCCAAAAGCTGGGGGATAACCTCTAAATAACTTATGATATACGGTACTTCAATTTTATTCGATCGGGCTGCAGTACATGTAGTGAGCATGTTATTGTTCATAAATGACGTGTCAGTGCGTTTGCCCTTATCATTTACGGTTAGTGGAATATAGGTATTATCAATACCAAGTTCATCTCGACAATGATGATATCCCCCAGAATGAAAATCAATATGTTCAAAATGAGAGACATGAACACCTAAACATAAATGATGATCTCCATGATGATAAAAACAAGAGTTCAATTCCATTTCAGGTTGAATAGCTGCAATTGCAACACTATCATGATGATGGTTGAAAAGAAAAACTCTTTTAGAAGGAAGCTCTAATAACCGTTTTTGTAGCCAAATTAACCGTTGCTGATAACTGACTTTTGGTGCTTGCTCAAATTCAACGTCGCATTGCTTAGCTATACCATCCATCAGATAGTTAATGTCTGAAGCACCATCCAATTCTGTAGACAGAATAATATGCCGTCCCGCTGGTTGGGCTCGAATAAAATCTTCTATAACTCTAGTATGCCCACCAGATTTCTGTAATTTGGTAACAAGATAAACAAAAACTGGTTTTTCCTGCTCCGGTGCCCCACTAGTTTCTAAATTAATGTTTGAAAGGCTAGCTTTACCAATGCGTTGACACAAATCATCCAGTGTTTTTGATCCAAGGATCTGAGAGGTACACAGTGGTTCAGTAATGATACGCTCTACGAAGTCATGAATGACTTTCAGGGCTTGATTTGTTTTTCCACTATCCAGTAAAAATAATACCGTATCTTTTAAAGATTTAATGGAATCTTGTTTCCCCCACATCAATTACTGACATCCGCCATATTCACATCCTTATAGGCAATCAAATCTTCCTCAGAATCAATTTCACCCCATGTTAAGTCACAGGCAACGGTATTTATCTCAAGACGTGCTGCATTTATCACTTTCTGCAACGTGCCAGTCATGTGCATAGAATCTGATTCTTTTGGTTCTAAACTATTTCGTATGCGCAACACTTCTCCCCACCCTTCTGGAGAAAATAATAACAAGCCCATATATTGACCTTCCACTTCGTCTACTGATGTTGGCTTATTTCCAATTTCGGCCAACGTTTTATCCGGATTAAGCCGAAATGTTTCAGCATCCAACAATGGATCTCCAAAGCGCTGTGTCCATAACTCAAGCCAGTTAGGATCATATGTCACCGCTAACGAAGAGGCGGTGCAATCCATGAGAGACAATACTGCTTGAGAACTATAAAAAATATCTGAGTAACTAACAATACACGGTTCATTTTCTAACCATTCACTTGCACAAGCAAGAGATGAGACCATATTCGTTTCAGCCCAACGAGAATTGTGAAACTCTACAAGCCCTCGATCTTGTAATAACTCTCTCTTATATCCAGTAACTATAGCTATCTCGGTAATACCTGCCCCATGTAAGGCTTCTAGCTGCCAATTCAATAATGCTTTCCCATGTAGCTCAACCAAACACTTAGGACGTTCATCCGTTAGATTTTTCATTCGGCTGCCTCGACCTGCAGCCAAGATAATTGCTTTCATAAAAAAAATCTCCGTAATCGTTCAGTGTCTGTAAGTTGAATGGGGTTTTCTCGCTCTGGATGCCACATCCATCCCATTAATGGTTTTTTTTCATGGCAAATAGCTTCGATATAACCTTCTTCACTTCTAGCTAAAATTTTAAATTTGTTGGGACATTCTTTGACGGCATAATTGTGATAGCTATTAACTTCACCCGTCATTTCACCTTTTAAGTGATGTCTAGAACCAACATGATTTTCAATCATCATTAATTCTTCTCCCGCCCAAACGGACATAACTTGCATACCACGACAAATCCCAATAGTTGGAATATCATTCAGTTCTGCCCATTTTAACAGTGCTATTTCAGTCTCCTCACGTATATCTGATACCCCAAGATCACCACCACCCGTTAGGATTAAACGATTTATTCCCCACTGTTTACAATAGTCAATAACTTGTTCGGCCCCTAAATTTGGTATCGCCAACCATGAAGCATCTGGCAATGCCGTCTTCAGAAATTGATGCCAGTCTTGTGCAAGTGCATCACGGGGTTCATTATAGCCTTCCGCCTGCGTTAAACGCATAGTAAGCCCTATACGTATGATACTAGCCGGCATGAAGAGGTCTCACAATTTTCTGAGCACAATTAAGATCAACACTACCTGCAGAGAGTAACCTCTCGAAAAGCTGCTCTCCACACCCAATCGCAGCAGGTAAACTCATTTCAGCACAGCGAACAGCCATATGAGAATTAGCACCACCAAATTTCGTTATCAATGCTTTAGGGCCTTTCGTGAAAATCCAGTCAAAACCTGGGTCGGCATTTTCAATGCACACAATATGTTCTTTGAGGTTAATATTTGTTGAAGTATTAGCATCTAAGAAAATAATACGTGACTCTACAGCTCCTATACCTACAAAATTAGGTGTGCTACGGTTAACTGTTGCGACATAAATATCTCTTACATCAGAGATGATATGTGCCAGTTTAAATGTGCCTGCTACTGTCATAGCTTTACGACCATCGTCTGCTAAAAGCAAATAATGCCTGTCGACATCATCCATAACAGGAAGAGAGTGACTTTTCACAATATCTTGCCAATCGATATAAGAAAGATCGTCACGTGAAAGGCCATGTTCTTCGCCCCAGCGAACTAAAGCATCAAGCGCATCAGACAGGATTCGTGTGAATATAAATTTGACATGTTCTCTTCCAGAGATTGCTTTACTTGCATAGTCAAGTAACTGTTCAGGACTAATAACATCTAATTTTGACTCATTCAATAGCTCACTAATAGCTACTCGCTCTTCTCCTGTCAAAGAAAACTCCGGAGAAGTTAGTATTGCCGAACTATCCAAATCCCCACCAGAAAACAGGTCATCTCGTTCATCATACCGAAGTGAAGTTATTTCATAAGTTCCAGGGCGTAAGTGCCCATATTTTCTTAGAAAATCATTTTGTTTGTTTTGATCAAAACATGCTTCACCGTACTCTATAACCATATTTCCAGCTACTGAACGAATACTTCGTTTAAAGTCATTTAATCTTTTTTCTGTCAAAGCTCCTCGTTTGACAGCTGACCTCAACAGTGACTCCGCGATAAAAGCATGGCGTGCAACAATGGAAAATGAAAAAGTACCTATTTTTTTACATTCATGTAAAAGATAACTTGCTCGAGAAAGCTGAGCATAGGGGTCACCACTTTCAACCTTGGGAAAATCTTTTGTTGATAATTTGTCAGAATCAGCTAAAGCTTGATCCAATGTTTCTCCAGAAATACATTGTCTTGATAATTCTGTTAAAGAATCACTGAAAGCCCGTAACTCTTTGTCACTTAGTACGCCGTTGTATCGCTCATTAAAGTCATGCTCAAAGCAAAAGTCGATACAGGTAGGAACAATCTCAAATTCGACTTTATCATGAAACTCAGGATGTTCATCTAGTCGTTCAAGCCAAGCATTAATCAACTTTTCGCCAATGCCATCATCCAGTGATGCTGGAAGAAGTGAATTAAAACTATTTCTGACATCAATGTATGGATGATTATTAATAAGAACCATCAACTCAGTATTAGGCAAGACCCTATAACCCATATGGCTGCGTGATTCATGCCAAACAGAGTCAGTAATCAAGTACCGATACAGTGAAGAAGCCAAAAGCCGTGGTGTTGTTCCTATAATTTCAGCTGGATTCCAGTCCGGCATAACAGCTAGAATGGTTCGGTCTCCCAATAAGTCATCCTTCTTTTTCGAACGATCGCGTACAAACCTTTCTACAAAATTTAACTGTCTTTTCACTCGTCGTTCAGTAACTGGGTGCCACTTGCGTGATGCCGCTATTCTTCTAACTTGAACCAAAAACATTTGTCCTGCATTGTTCATTATAAATTCGATATCTAATGCTGAACACTCTGTAATTTTCTCTAATTCTCGAGCTAATTTCAGGAATAATGCAACTCTTCTTGAACGAATCATTTCGTCGCTTGTATGTCGATAAAGATACAAGCTTTTATGTGTGCCATTACCGCCTGTAATCGTATCTGTTCGACCACTTTCATCATCGTAATCGATACAATAGTATGGTGCACCATGAAATACATCAAATGTCATAATAACGCCGCTTACAGCCACATTACCAACCATATTCTGTACTAGAACTTGGTCGAGGTCATCCTCAGTCATTGATTGAACAACTTGGTTAATTGACATGGTTAACTGCTCACGATCACTACCATCGACATTCAGTAAACTATCAAAAGCTCCCGCCATTGAATCTGAGCCACCATCTTCTATCTGTGCACTACTTCTTACCGCCAATAAGCCGGTGCCAACAACATTCGCTATTTCATTCAGAATCACATTAGGATCAGCTGACCACTTTTTCATGTTAAAAAAGTACAGATCTGGTACCTGAGCTTCAGCAAGCAGTGGCTTTACAAGCTGCAGAGTTTCAGCTTTTGAGCCCCAATGAAATTGTTGTGGCAATGTCAGTTTATCAGTAGTCATAGTGTAGTTTGGCTTTAGCCAAGTTGAAGGTTCTCTGTACATTATGCTGAACATCTTCACGCCGCTGAAGAATAACAAAAAGCTTATCCACATCAAGGTCAGGAACAAATGTCTTAACCATTTTATGCTGCACTACCTCAAAATATTTTTCAACGATATCAAATTTAATATCAAGATCACCATCATCTCCTGGACCACCTTCCCCAGGACCAAATACATTATGGCTCTCAAAGAAAAGGATTCCACCAGGCTTCATTAAGGTAAAGATTTTGGCAATATAATCTTCAAATCCTACCGATAAGTTACCGTCTATCGTACAGTGATTCGCCATAGAAAAAACAGCATCATATTTATCTTCGGGTATCCATTCAACAAAATCAGCGACAATAAATCGTGCATTTGAAATACCAAGATAATCTTTTGCAATGTTAGCGATTTGTATAAGATAAGGGTTATATTCAACGCCATCTATAGAGCCTACTTTTTCAGCTAATGCCAACGAAAAAAATCCTCCATTGGATCCTATATCTAGAACTTTATCTTCATTCTTTAAAAAGCTATCTATTTCATATCGTAATAATCGCTCTTCCGTAGGCTTAACACCACTTACAGCTAATTTATCAAAACCTTGGTATGGATAGTCAAAGCAATACCCTTGCTTCCAATTGATCCGCTGTAAATAACATTGGTGAAAGATTGTTCTCTGAACTACTTTTAATTCAGGCCTAACAAAATAGCCACAAAGAATATCTTTAAAAGTATGAAATCGACTTAAAAATTTAAATGAACCACAAGTAGTCGGATCATTATTTTTTAATTCCAATAATAACCGATTAAATAGTCCACCCGTATTTTGCAAATCTAAATTGCTCCTGATCCAATCTTCTAACTGAGGTGTTAGTAAGCTCTTTGAATGAGCACTAATATTACTAATCTTTTTCACTAGCTCTAACAACTCTTTATCTTCACTACATTCATCCGGAAAAAGAAGATAAGTCCATTGTGGCGTAGTAAGCATATCTCGAGAAAATTCTTGCCAAATTTTATTAAACTCTTCTACCCCCGCCTCCGTAGACGACATAGTCCGTAGCTTCCCGATCAGTCGGCTCTGAGCCACATCATATTCTCTCGTAAATCTCTCGACAATAACAAGTACGCAATGAATTACCTCATTAGAATCAATGCTTTTTAGCGGTACGCTGGCGATCTCCGTTGTCTTTTGTCTTCTATCAAATATTCGTTTGATTACTAATAAAGGATTCATAATTTATTTATCTCTTAAAGAAAGTATAGCCAAGTGCTTTAAAACAGGGTGGACGACATAATAATTACTGCCAACTGAACTGTCTTGTTCTGTAACATAAGGTAACACACCTTCTTTTACAAACTCCTTTACAACATCAACGAGTAAATCTGCCCGAATAGCTGAATCGTACACACGATCTAAATCCATATTCGAACTTGGTATTGGATATTTTTTCCGAGCAACTATTGGTCCCGTATCAATTGTTTTATCCAAAATCAAAGCTGTTACAGCAGGTGGCTCACCATCAAGCAAAGCATAGTAAAGAGTGGTGCTTCCTCTATATTCAGGCAACCAGCCAGAATGCATGTGTAAAAAATCAGAACCAATTGATAAAACTTCTTCTGAGACAATCTGCCCACCGAATCCAGAATAAACAATGATTTTCGATGACGCTTTCTTAAGCGCATTGATTGCTTCAGGAGAATTAACACTATTTGTGTTACAAAATGTTATCGGAATATTTAGTCGTTCGCAGGTTTGTGGGATTGATTCATTCAAGTCTGGGATAAAAATTTCGTTCCAGACATCATATTTTGATTCTTCTTGTGTTTCAGATAATACCTCTTCACCAAGAAAAATAACTTCTCGGGGAAGAAGGTTACTTGCAACAAGCACCTGAAGATATGCTTGTGAACGAGCTGTAGGTGCAGCGAGTAATATTAGATTATCTAGTTGCATTACCCTGCCCCGTAATTGTTAACTCAAGTTGCTCTATATGCTCTTTCTCTCGGAGAACTAATTTTCTAAAACGAAGTATTTGGGAAGAATGAAGCCTTTGAGATAATGCCGAAATTGTATCCATACATTTAAGAAGTGCATTCAAATAAGGCAAGGATTGTGTTGATGTGTACGCTAAATCTAGAACCTCAACAAATTTCACGTAACGCTCAAGGTTATTATATTCTTTAGTGTTGATCGGCCGCCAATTGTCATTATATTCATCATGCAATCGTTTTGTAACTTCAAAACGCTGTACTAAATTATTTAACAACTCTAATGCTTTATTATTCGAGCCATCTATAAATAATTCATTCCCTATTTTTTCGAGAAGCCTATCTGTCGACGAGGAAATAGTTTGTATATTTTTCACCCCTTTTTCTTCTATGTTTAGTGGTACTAGCTCTCGCTGCTTACGCCACTCGGATAGAAATTCATGCCCCTGAAATTTTGTATAGAAATATGTATTCCTATTTTCTAACAAGTTGCCAGATGCATAATCATAAGAAATATTTGAGCTCAATCTAACCTCGAAGAGGCAATGACGTCCATAGCTAATTGTTTAATATCTGGATTATTTGATGATGTCTCAATAACCATATCAGAATTTAATGGACGTTCAAATGGAATATCCATCCCAACTATATTTTGAACATCCTTTGTTTTAGCGGAAGCGTATACACCTTTGACATCTCGGCTTTGAAGAACATCAATTGGAGCATCCATAAAGACCTCAAAGTAACGACTAAATCGCTTTCTATTCTGTTCTCTCATTTCAGGGAAAATGGATAAAATGCAGCAAACAACATTTATACCTTGGCTATCAAGTAATTCACAAAGAGCGACAATTCTTTCAGCATTGAGTCGACGACCTTCAATTGTGAATGGCTGCTCACCTCGGTCATGTGCAAACACCTTTCGTAATTCATCTCCATCCAACAATACAGTATTAGGACTTAAAGCTCGCCATTGCTGTGCTACTTCTCGCCCCAACGTAGTCTTGCCAGATCCTGAAAGCCCTATAAACCAAATTACCATGGCAAAGATACCCTCCCATACAAAAAAGTATTCATCGTCGAGTCCGCTCTGGCAATATATTGTTCAAATTTTGTAACGCGTTGGCTGCAATTATTGATGAAAATCCCATATAAGGAGCGAAATATATTTTCCTAATGGCTCGGCGCGCATCACGCTGTTTCTGCCAATTACTTTCATCAGTTAATAAACATTCAATAGCACCATCTTTAGCATTCACATTGACAATATCGTTACGGATAAGAATGTCTGGTGACTCTTTGCCTGTAAGATCGTCTCTGTCTGCATCTGGTACATTTAATAAAATCATTTTTTTATCTGTGTAAACACCTGCTAGTGGCGGGCCACCATAATCAAAAAGCATATAATCTGCAATTTGATACAGCGGTAGATTATTACTGGAATCAACAATTAGATGTGTAAAAGCGTGCTTTCTAAGTTCTTCAACCCTTTCAGGCTCACTCTCGGGCATCAAAGGATGCAACTTAACAACAACATTATACTTATCAGCAAGTTGACTGATTTCCTTATCAAAATAACCAACAGATGATAATGTTTTCCAAGTTGGCAACCAAACTACAGTTTGTTTCATCGGATCACAATCATAGCGAGCAAGTAACGTTGGCAAGTCTATATTCTCTGTAAAATATTTATCAAATCGAGGGTAGCCCATCTGAAGTGTGACTGCCGCTGTACTATCTGAAAATACTGATGCATGGTACGGACCAAAACATAAAATCAAATCGTACAGACTATTCCAATCCAGCAGGTTCCACCCTGATTTCCCTGCAGCGTACATAAAACGGATATTTGTCTCTGCTAAACGCTTAATCAAAGGATAGTCACCAAGACTTAGCGGGTGGTTTGACACTAAGTATTGATATTTCGTATTTGAATCCAAGATGCTATTCATCGATACCACATCACATTTCCATTGTGATAAAGCATTTAAATCTTGTTCTGTTGGCTCTTCTTGCAAAATGACATCAAAGCTATTTTCAGGCAATAGGTCCCAGACACTTCCATAATGATTTAACAATTCCAGACTATGCACCAAAAACCCAATACGCTCAATAACGGGGCCGGTATGTGGTTCAAATATTGGCAAGCCCTTTTTCACCATCTTTTGACTTGTTTTAAATCTTATGATTCTCGCAATAATGCGACGAAGGAATAAATATAATCGTTTCATGTTTTAACCATCAACAGTTTGTTGAAAACGAATCAAGGAATCAGAAACATACGAAACATCAACCTCATCGATGACAGGAGATATTGGCAAACTTAAAACTTCTTTTGCAAATTTCTCTGCAATCGGCAGATTATAGTCCTTATAATCTTGATAACAGCGTTGCTGGTGAGGAGGAATGGGATAATGGATAACTGTCGAGACGCCTTGTTTATCCATATACTGTTGTAATGTATCTCGGTGACCGCTACGTATGACATAGAGATGCCATACGGGCTCTGCATATTCAGGCACATAAGGTAATACAATATCAGTGTTAACTAATGATTTTGAGTACTGTTCTGCAACATTCCTTCGGCTTTGATTCCATTCATCCAACACACTGAGTTTTACTCTCAAAAATGCTGCTTGCATTTCATCTAGTCGACTATTGTAACCAGCTGAATCATGCTGATACTTTACTATAGAACCATAATTACGAAGTTTTCTAACCTTTTCGGCTATAGTATCATCGTCTGTCAATACGGCTCCGCCATCACCAAGCGCACCTAAGTTTTTACCTGGATAAAAACTTGTTGCAGCAGCATGACCTAGTGATCCTACTCGTTTATTTTTGTAACGGGCACCTTGTGCCTGTGCTGCATCTTCAATAACTATTAACCCGTGCTCAGAAGCAATAGTATTAATCGCATCCATATCTGCCGGCTGTCCATACAAATGTACTGGAATAATCGCACGAGTACGATTTGTAATTGCTTTACTGATTTCCATAGGGTCGATATTGTGAGTATCCACCCTAGGTTCTACCGGTACAGGTATTGCTCCGCACTCTGATACCGCCAACCACGTCGCAATAAACGTATTAGATGGCACAATAACTTCATCACCTAGTCCAATATCATAAGCTCGAAGCAAAAGATGAATAGCCTCAAGACCATTACCAACGCCTATGCAATGCTTCACTTCACAATATTGTGCAAATTCAGCTTCAAACGTTTCTAACTCAGGTCCCATCACAAACCAGCCTGAATCCATTACTCGTTGATATGCCGCATCCAAAGCCCCTCGAATTGGCTTGTGCAACAAACCAAGATCAAGAAAAGGAACAGTCTTCATTCTACTATTCCTTTCCGTACATCACCAACAAATTGGCTATAATCCCGATAATAATCAGCTTCATCATAATAATCTGATGCTAATACCATACAAACAGCCCCTGAAGAAAAATTGTCAATCTCACGCCAGATCATTGGGCATACATAAAGTCCATAATGACTTCGATTCATATGTATCGTTTTTTTCTCTATTCCATCATCTAGATGAATATCAAACGAGCCGGACATAGCTATGATCAACTGATGTAATTCCTTATGACCATGGCCGCCACGCTCTGCACCACCGGGGACATCATACAAATAATATACGCGACGAATATCGAAAGGAATATGATTCTGTCCTTCTATAAATGTTAAATTACCCCTTGGATCGGTAATCTTAGGTAGATCGACAATATTGCATTTATCTATCACTCTATTCTCCATTATCTTTTTCCCAGCCTGATGTTATCGAGGAAGGATAACCTCGTGTGAAATGTTCTGTCCATGGATACGCAGGCCTGTTAGAGCCATCTCGTAACTTAATTAATTTTGCCTCAGAAACGACCTGTGCAGGAACTCCAGCAACAACCATATTCGGAACAACATCTTTCGTGACACATGCCTGCGCAGCCACTAATGAGTGATGACCGACAATCACCCCCGGTAATATTACTGCTGCTGCAGCTATACTTGCATAATCTTCAATCGTACATCCAATCATTACCTCACTCGGAGGAGTAGGATCATTGGTAAGAACTACATAGGGTAGTATCCATACGAAATCACCAATTGTGGTTTTTTTACCAACAAATACATTTGATTGAAAGCGTACATAATCTCCTATTGAGCAATCACCTTGGATTTCGGTCGATGTTCCAATCTGGAAACTAGTACCAGCTATCGTATTCTCTCTGACGGTTACTCGATGTCCCGTAACCAGTCCAGCTTTAAACGAAGATGATTCATAAAAAACAGAATGAGATCGAATTAAGGCATCATCACCAATATTGAGTGGACTACCATCACCTAAAGCTGTTGGAATTCCCAACTCACAATATGCTCCAACCTTAACTCCTTTTCCCAATATTACATTTTCATGAATTATAGTAAATGGTCCGATTTCAACATCACTACCAAGTTTTGCTTCAGGTGAAACATGAGAAGAAGGGTGTATAAGAGTCACTAATCCTCCATGACTTTCAATATTGAAAGAACGTCAGCGGTATTCACGATGAAATCACTGTGCATTTCCTGATCACTATTAATAGTGTGACCCAAGACATATCCTACATTAATATTTAATGGATGTAACATATTATACCAATACCGATATATCATATCTTCATGTATGCTCATTATAACAATAACTTTAGTTTTTGGTATACAGAAAACAGCACTAGCTAAAGCTGCTCCGGTAGATGAGACAATTGTTTTAGCATGCTTAAACAGTTGTAATTGTTGTAAGAATGTTAATTTTTCTGGTTCAACAATTACGAAGCCATCTGCAACTAATAAAGTCTCAATCTCTTCTGAATTTACAAGCTTTCGTACACCTGAGTTTCGACGTAAGAATATTTTCTCCGGCCAATCCTCATTCTCCATTTCACGAATATTTTCATTCATTGTATCTCTGAGCTGCTCAAAAGCTCTCGGACTAAAAATGCCGTGGGAATGTCCTGACAATTTATTATCTCTTCGCCCAAAAGGAACGTATCCAGTTACTGATATCATGTATAGTTGTTCAATATCTAGAGCATGTCCAAATGGTAGCAGGATAATTTGCCTCTCAGAGCCAACCACAAAACTCAGTGATTCCATAATATTTTTATGAAGCCCTTCATTCACTACAATAGGAATATCTTGAAACTGTTCATCTGCACAAAATAATGCTATCCGTGGTAATACTTCGGTCATCCAATGTGCATAATTTGCTGCACATGCATCAACAAAAGTTGCTGCTATAGAAATTGGTTTTGACGATTCGTCTTCTACCAACCACCTAATACTATTTGATTTAGCATCAATCAAGATCCAGCCCGCAAGCTCTTCAGATGTGTAATCACGCATAAAATCATGCAATTCATGACAAATCACATCGTCATCAACCATGACGAGGTTTGTTTCCCCATAAACTTTCGCATTTTTAATAGTAGCAACAACTATTTCAGGAAAGATATATTGATCGCTGTCTGGAGATAAACAATATTGTTTTGAATGTGGGAAAACAATGGGCGTATCAGCTTCTATTATTTCAGCCTCATTCAAACTAAATATCTGAATTTTATTTTTCTTTGCAAAGTTACTTAACTTGTATAAATGTCGCGGCCTACCTAAATCTCTATTGATAACGCGTACAAAAAAGAATAAATATATGTAAAAGCCTCTTTTCCACAACCATAAAACGAATTTACGTATTAGAAAATAACTTTTTAAATGCCTATTACGAAACCAAATACCCAACCAAGAGCTTTTCAATTTACTAAACACAGCATTACGCGTTTTTTGGATCGAAATAGCAGAAGTAAAAGGCGCATCGATGTTTAATAAGAACTTAGTCGCACGTCGATATATCACATTAGAAGGTTGCCATACAAATTTAAACTTCAATTTTTGAGACGTTTTATCCATTCTCTCGTTCAGCCAAATAGCGATCCATAATTTCATTCACTGGACCATCAGCAACTACTTTCCCATGATCCATCCATATTATGCGATTACAGAGCGATCGAATTAATTCAGAATCATGTGACACCATTATCATGATGTTAGATTTATCAATAAGATCATGCATCCTTGCTTTTGCTTTCTTCATAAATGAAGCATCACCACCAGCAAATATTTCATCAAGAATAAGAATGTCAGGATGCATCGCTGTAGCTAGAGAAAAAGCTAATCGCATATACATCCCCGTCGAATAATATTTAACTGGCGTATCAATAAACTCTTCAAGCTCAGCAAAAGCAATAACTTCAAACTCAATACCTCGTATCTCTTGCTTACTATACCCAAGAATAGCGCCATTCAAATAGATGTTTTCTCTGCCCGTGAACTCAGGATGGAAGCCTGCTCCAATTTCAAGAAGAGGGGCAATACGTCCTTCGACTGAAACCTGCCCAGAGGATGGCTCATAAATACGGCAGAGCGCCTTTAACAAAGTACTTTTTCCAGCACCATTATGACCAATTATTCCTAATCTATCTCCAGCCTTAACCTCAAAAGAAGCATCATTGACAGCCCAAAAATCTGAGTATGAACCTTGAGACTGTTTTCGTAAGCTCTTAAATATTGACGCAAAGTAATCCTTTAATGATGGGGAGTTATCATGGTAAAGGCGAAACTTAACCGATAAATTTTCAATCTGAATACTTGACATATTTCCTCACAAACGAAAAACAATTTTCTTCTCATTTCGAAGAAATACAAACAGACCAACAGCCATAGAAAACACAGAATATAATGCTGCCAACATCATACTATTTGAACTTGGCAGAGTGCCGAGGAAAAGTGGTGCTCGAAAAAGCTCAATAAATGGCACTACTGGGTTTAAATCAATAAGCCAAGCGACCTTGCCGGTTAATGCACTCGGCTTGTATAAAATGGGTGTCAAAAAGAATAATGCTTGCATAACTATCGCTATAACATATTGTAAATCTCGGAAAAATACGGTTGTGATAGACATAATCAAACCCAGTCCTAAAGAGAAAAAGAACAGCATTACATAGGCAACTGGTATGAATAAAATAGCCCATGAAAGCGAGCCACCAAGAACAAGAATAATCGCAAATAAAGCTAAAAATGCGAGCGCGCTGTCAATCAAAAGTGCACAGGCAATACTTAATGGGAAAATAGCCTTGGGTAGGTAAATCTTCTTAATCAATCCTTCATTATTGATGAAAGAAATCCCCGACTGCGTCAGCACTGAGCTAAAGAAGTTCCACGGTATCATTCCAGCAAATAAAAATACTGCAAAAGTTTTCAAGTCTTTTTGAAACAGTGTCGCAAAAACAACAGCCATAACTGACATCATCATCAAAGGGCTTATAAGTGACCACAAATATCCCAATGTTGTTCGTCGATATCGTAATATTAACTGCTGAGAAACAAGTTGTGACAGAATGTTACGACCATCATATAATTCTTTCAAAAAAGAAAATGTGTTACTTTTCATCAATGATCAAACCTTATTTGTTCGTTCGAATACACATACGTCATAAGTATATCTTGCCTAAAAATCATTTCATTCATTCTAAAAATCAATCACAGCCACACTCTTTTTTCAAAATTCACTAAACCATAAGCGTAAGAATTAGTTGCCATCGAGATAAGCACTGTATATATCGCTAAAGATGTGCAATTATAGTTTTTTGGTACTAGCAAATCAATACGTTCTAGAATCTATTCTACAGTTACTGATTTAGCCAAATTTCTAGGCTGATCAACATCCGTACCTTTGATCAATGCCACATGGTAGCTGAGCAACTGTAATAATATATTAAATGTGATTGGTGCGGTGATCCGCCCTACATTTGTAGTGGCTTTGATCACACTAAAGCCTTCTTCTGAACTGATATCTGATTGTTCATCTTCAAAAACAATCATTTGGCCGCCGCGCGCTTTGACTTCTTGTAGGTTTGATTTTAATTTTTCTAGTAAATCATCTAAGGGGGCAATGGCTACCACAGGCATATTTTCGTCAATCAAGGCTAACGGGCCGTGTTTTAATTCGCCCGCAGGGTAGGCTTCAGCATGAATATAGCTTATTTCTTTTAACTTTAATGCACCTTCCATGGCTATTGGATACATTGTACCCCGCCCTAAGAAAAGTGCATGTTCTTTATCTGCAAATAATTGCGCCGTGGC
Source organism: Methylophaga sp. (assembly GCA_002733715.2). Taxonomy (GTDB): domain Bacteria; phylum Pseudomonadota; class Gammaproteobacteria; order Nitrosococcales; family Methylophagaceae. The sequence goes on along the minus strand of NVWQ02000024.1, from coordinate 87,312 downwards.
TTCTATTTCTTCTTCATGTTTTAAAGCACTAGCGATTAGACTTGGTAATTTCTGCAAACCTTTAACAATAGCTGTTTCACGTTTTGAATCAATGCTTTTTTTCACTTTACCAATGCATGTTATTAATAATGCCAGTGCAACTAGTTGAGTGGTGAATGCTTTGGTTGAAGCCACACCTATTTCAGGCCCTGCATGGGTGAGATAACTTAGGTCTGACTCTCTGGTTAGGCTGCTTTCTGGGACATTGCAGATAGTTAGGGTTGGGATGTTTTTGGGGTGTTGTGGATTCCCACCTTCGCGGGAATGACGGGAATCATCCTGTGAATGACGAGGAAGGTCTTGGGGATGACAGGAATCATCTTGTGAATGACGAAGTAATTTGATTTTCTGTAATGCAGCCAGGGTATCGGCTGTTTCACCTGATTGGCTGATCGTAATAAATAAGGTGTTATTTTGGAGCACAGGATTCCGATATCTAAACTCGCTGGCGACTTCTACCTGACAGGGCATACCAATAATATCTTCTGTCCAATATTTGGCTACTAAGCCCGCATGATAGCTAGTACCGCAGGCGATAATATGTATTTGCTCTATACTGCTGAAAATATCTTCTGCTTGAGGCCCAAAGCTAGAAACCACTACTTTGTCATGAGTTATTCGCCCTTCTAGGGTATCTGTCACCGCTTTGGGCTGTTCAAAAATCTCTTTGTGCATATAGTGGCGATGTTCGCCCAGTTCAACCGATGTAATGCTTAACGATGATTGTTTGATAGGTCGTTCAACACGTTGACCATCAATATCATAAATTTCTATTGATTGGCGGGTTAATTTTGCTACATCGCCTTCTTCTAAAAATATAAAATTATGGGTAACAGGCAATAATGCTGAAACATCAGACGCGATGAAGTGCTCACCAAAACCTACGCCTATAACTAAAGGGCTGCCTTTTCTAGCAGCAATTAATGTTTCTGGATCATTAACCGCAATCACACCCAGAGCATAAGCACCTTCAAACTCATTCAGTGCCTGAGTGACGGCTGCTAGCAAATCATCGGTAGCTTCTAATTTCTGGTGAATGGCGTGCGCGATAACTTCGGTATCTGTTTCAGATGTAAAGCGATAGCCTGCGGCAGTTTGTTGTTGTTTTAATGATTGGTAGTTTTCGATAATTCCGTTATGAACAACGGCTACTTTGTTATTACAGATATGGGGATGGGCATTGGTTTCTGATGGCACGCCATGTGTGGCCCAACGAGTATGCGCTATGCCTATATGACCTGAAAAATCCGCAGTCTCTTGATCAATTTTTGCCTCGAGTTGCTTAATTTTACCTAAAGCACGGACACGCTGAATAGCATTATCAGGATCCAGTAAGGCAATGCCTGAAGAATCATAGCCACGGTATTCAAGCCGTCTTAGTCCTTCTAATAAAATAGGCGTTACATTTCGTTCTGCAATGCCTCCGACAATTCCGCACATGTCTAGCTATTCCCTAAATTTTAAAGGTGAAATTATACACTAGCTGAGTGGTGTATACCCATGATCATTCTAGCTCCAGATAATCTTGTAGAAATCTCGTCATTCCCGAGATCTTTTATCGGGGATCTCTAGCGGAAATACTAGCCATAAGATCCCAGCTAACAGCATGCTGGGATGACGAGATATATCCGTGATACTTCAATGTGCAAAAAAATACTCATTCCGGTATGTTTTAAGCTGGGATCTTCGCACAATTAAGACTCCGGCTAAAAGCATACCGGGATGACAATGAGTTTTTTTGCACATTAAATGATCACGGGTATATTTAGGATTTAGGCTGCTGAACAAAAATAGTGCCAAGCTATCAACTCAACCAATCTTCAATATCACATTGGGGTTGAAAACCATCGACATGTGCTTCTAATAATGTACGAACTGTCTGATAATCATCTTTTTCATTGGCCTGCTCAAGTTTTAATAAGATTTCTGCTAACTTTGTCCATGCAATAACTTTTTCTTGTGCCCGCATTATTCGTTGATGTTGTGTATCAGACACATTATCACCAATAAGTAATTCTTCGTAGAGCTTTTCGCCGGGTCGCAAACCTGTGTAAGTAATTTCAATATCACCTTCAGGTTGCTCTTCATCTTTTTCAATAAAACCACTCAAGTGAATCATACGTTTAGCTAAATCAACAATGCGAATGGGCTCGCCCATATCGAGTACAAACACATCTCCGCCTTGCCCCATGGCCCCCGCTTGGATAACTAGTTCTGCCGCCTCCGGAATGGTCATAAAATAACGAATAATCCTTGGGTCTGTCACGGTCACAGGACCGCCATTGGCAATCTGTTCACGAAATAATGGAACTACAGAACCTGAAGAGCCTAAGACATTGCCAAACCGCACCATCGTAAAACGAGTACATGCTTTATCTGCAGCCAGACCCTGTAAAACCAGCTCAGCAAAACGTTTGCTAGCCCCCATTGTATTAGTCGGCCTGACCGCTTTATCTGTCGAAATTAAAACGAAGGTTTCTACCTTGCTGGCAATGGCTGCTTTGGCGCAGCTCAAAGTGCCAAATACATTATTTCTCACACCTTCTGTTGTATTCTTTTCCACCATTGGCACATGTTTGTAGGCCGCAGCGTGATATATAGTGTTTACATCAAACCGTTTACACACTAACTCTAATCTAGTTTGATTTAATACTGTTCCTAATACTGAAATAATGGGCACATCAAAATCAAGTAATTTCAGCTCTTTTTCAATACTATACAATCCAAATTCATTCAATTCATATAAGACTAATTGAGTCGGTTCTAACTTAATTATTTGGCGGCACAACTCACTACCAATAGAACCTCCCGCCCCCGTCACCATCACCGTTTTATTTGTAATGTTGGCATGAAGTAAATCATACTCTGGTTCCACAGATTCTCGCCCTAGCAAGTCAGCAATATCGACTTCACGGATATCCGCAACAGTCACTTTGCCTTCAGCTAAATCTACTAAATCGGGTAAGGTTCTAACATGTACCGGATAGGGCTCTAAGAGTTGAATAATTTTATGTCGTTGACTCCTAGCAATAGAAGGCATGGCTAAAAGTACATCACGCACATAAAATTTCTCAATAACATGGTTTAGTTCACTGAATGAATAAACGTTCAGTCCATTAATTTGTTGACGGTGTAAAGTTGGCTCATCATCAATAAAAGCAACGGGATTTAACTGATTAGATACTTTTAACGCTGCCGCCATTTGAGCACCTGATTGACCAGCACCATAGATAATGACGGGAGGAATTCGTCGCCTTGTCATATTATTTAGTGTGTTTTCAGCAATGCTGCCAGCAAACCACCATCGGGCAATCATTCGACTGCCACCCACAAACAACACCAAGATGATGGCATTAATTCCGTATACCGTTCTAGGAACCTGCTCAACACCTGCCAGTAAAACAAACACTGCAAAAAGTAAGGCATATAACAATGTCGCTTTAATAATTGTCCATAATGCCTGCATGCCGAGATATCGCACTATGGCACGATAAAGCCCTGCTTTAATAAATATGGGGATAGCGATAAGTGGTGCTAGAAAAAAGATCCACAGCTGCTTCTGTGGCGGTATGTAAATCACACCATATCTCAGTGAAAATGCTGCCCATAACGCAAAAACAATCGCTATGAAGTCTACTGATAAGGTAATAAGACGCTTTAATGTTCTTGGTCGTGATAAAAACCAATTTGATATTTTGGGAAAAATAAACTGCATAACAAGAAATAAAAGCCTTATGGAATGAAAGTTTATTCTACCCTAGACCGAAGAATAGATGCTTAATCTTTTAATTTATACCCGTGATACTTCAACCTGCAGATTTCTTCGTTATTCCACAAGCTCTCCTCGCCGGCATTGATCCTACGGTTATTTCATTTCGGCAGGTTTACCCAGTCGAGCTGACCACAAGCTTAGCCGGAATCTCTAGCTGAATGCAATAGATCCCCGATAAAAGATCTCGGGGATGACGAGTTATTTATTAGGATGACGTATAAATTATGCAACTTGAATGATAACAGGCATATGAGATCTATTTCAGTTGAAAAAATGGTACGCCCGACAGGATTCGAACCTGTTACCCTCGGCTTAGAAGGCCGATGCTCTATCCAAGTGAGCTACGGGCGCATTGTGATGCGTATCGAGGAAGGTTAGTGGGAGGCTTTAAAAAATGGTCGGGGTAGAGAGATTCGAACTCCCGACCCTCTGGTCCCAAACCAGATGCGCTACCAGACTGCGCTATACCCCGACGTTTCCTCAGTATATCCCCAGCATATTGTGGAGTAGACATCCTTGAAGAAAGGCGAAATCATACGCTGATGACCTTAAACAGTCAATCTCTACACAGATATTTTTTGCTGTAATCCGCTCAACATGCGAATATAGCGTGTTTTTATTATTCGGAATAATCCATGGGCGCACAAATCATAGATGGTAAAGCGATTGCAGCTGAGCTAAAACAAGATCTTAAAAAGGCGACAGATGCCCGTTTAGCAGCTGGAAAACATCGCCCAGGTTTAGCCGTTGTACTTATTGGTGGCGATCCTGCATCGCGTGTTTATGTCGGTAGTAAGCGCCGTAGTTGTAAGGAAATCGGTTTTAAATCCGATGCCTATGATTTGCCTGAAACAACCACTGAAGATGAGCTACTTAAACTCATCGATACGCTAAATAACGATAATGAAATTGATGGAATTTTGGTACAACTCCCATTACCCGATCATATCAACACCGAAAATATTATTGAACACATTGCGCCAGATAAAGATGTTGATGGTTTTCATCCCTATAATATGGGTCGACTAGTTCAACGTAATCCCCAACATCGTCCTTGCACACCTAAAGGTATTATGACTATGCTACAAAAATCAGATATAGATTTGCGTGGCTTAGAGGCTGTCATTGTGGGTGTTTCCAATATTGTTGGTCGCCCAATGGCATTGGAATTATTGCTGGCAGCATGCACTACAACATCATGCCACCGCATGACTAAAGATTTAGAGTTTCATGTGCGTCGAGCTGATTTATTAGTGGTGGCTGTGGGTAAAGCTAACTTTATTCCCGGTGAATGGATTAAAGAGGGTGCAATCGTAATAGATGTCGGCATTAATCGTCTTGAAGACGGTTCATTGTGCGGCGATGTAGATTTTGAAGGTGCCAAAGAAAAAGCAGCATGGATTACGCCAGTTCCCGGTGGTGTTGGGCCGATGACAGTGGCTACATTGCTTGAAAATACGCTTTATGCTGCTGAGTTGCACGATTCATGATTAGTGTGCATTCCAATATGTAGCGTAAGATTCCGGCTAAAAACCTGCCGGAATGACGAATAAGCCCCGTCATTCCCGAATTCTTTTATCGGGAATCTATGGGCAGTGAAAATAGCCACTATCGTTGGATTCCCGCGTTCGCGAGAATGGCGGGTATTTAAGTCTTACGCCAAGTCGTCTTACCGGTAACATCCTCTAATACGATACCCATAGCTGTAAGTTCATCGCGCACTTGGTCGGCTTTAGTCCAATCTTTATCTGCTCGCGCAGTATTTCGCTGCTCAATAAGCGATTCGATCTTAGTCACCTCACTTTCATCGTTGCTACCCAGTAAGAAACTATCCGCCGACTGTTGGAATAAACCCAATACTGTTCCAAATGAAACTAATAATCCTGCCAGATATTCAGCCTGAACAGTATCGTTACTCTCACTGACTTTATTTAAAGCCTGACGCACATCTGCCATTACTGATAAGGCTAAGGCTGTATTAAAATCATCGTCCATCGCATCGGCAAAGCGTCCGCCAAATTCTTTATCGTCATGCCAATCTACATCTGATTGCGGTTCAGGATCACGCAATGCGGTGTAATAACGTGTTAAAGCAGATTTTGCTTGCTCAAGTGATTCATCAGAATAATTAAGTGGACTGCGATAATGACTGGTCAAAATAAAATAACGCACGACTTCCGGCGAATATTTTTTTAGAACCTCACGCACAGTGAAAAAATTACCCAATGATTTTGACATTTTTTCATCATCAATACGCACAAAGCCATTGTGCATCCAATAATTAACAGATTGACAGCCATGCGCGCCTTCAGATTGAGCAATTTCATTTTCATGATGTGGAAACTGTAGATCTTGACCGCCACCATGAATATCAAAGTGCTCACCTAAGCAAGTAGCAGACATCGCTGAACATTCAATATGCCAACCCGGACGACCAGCGCCCCAAGGTGAGTCCCATGCAGGTTCTTCTGGTTTAGCCGCCTTCCACAAAACAAAATCTAGGGGATCATTTTTAGCTTCATTAACAGCTACTCGTTCACCCGCACGTAATTCATCAATATTTCGCCCAGATAACTTTCCGTAACCATCAAATTCACTTACATCGTAATAGACATCACCATTGTCTGAGGCGTAGGCAAAACCTTTGTTAATCAATGTTTCAATCATCTTAATGATTTCAGCCATTGATTCTGTTGCTTTCGGCTCAAGCGTTGGTCTGATAACTCCCAAGGCATCCGCATCTTGATTCATCTCATCAATAAAGCGTTCAGTCAGTGATTGAATACTTTCACCATTTTCGTTTGCACGAGCAATGATCTTGTCATCTATATCGGTAATATTACGAATATAGGTCACATCATAACCGCTAGCACGCAAATAGCGCGTCACCACATCAAATACCACCATCACTCGTGCATGGCCGACATGACAAAGATCATAAACGGTCATCCCGCAAACATAGAGCTTCACCTTGCCTAGTTCAATCGGTGTGAAAACTTCTTTTTGTTTGCTCAGACTATTATGGATCTGCAACATAGTTTGCTCGCCTACTGTTAATTAATCAGGCTATTTTACGGCATTTTACTAGGAAATGTGGCAGAAGCCGCCCGTTACCGTTATTATGTTGTTTTTAAATTTATATTGGTCGAAACTCTGATGAAATTTTTGTTACGCCTGTTCATACCATTATTATTTTCAACCTTATCATTTATTGTCCATGCTGAAGGAGACAACACCTTGCCACAAGTAAAATTAGAAACCTCTCACGGTGATATCATCATCGAACTTAATACAGATAAAGCACCCAATACTGTCGCTAATTACCTTAATTATGTGGAAAGTGGCTTTTATGATGGCACTATTTTTCACCGTGTTATTGAAAACTTTATGATTCAAGGCGGTGGTTTCACCGAAGACTTTGTTCAAAAAAGCCCTAATGCCGCTATTAAAAATGAGGCGGACAATGGCTTAAGTAACGTAAAAGGCTCGCTTGCAATGGCGCGTACCGGCGACCCACACTCAGCCACTGCTCAATTCTTTATTAATACTGTTGATAATGATTTTCTTGATTTCAAATCTGACAAACAAGATGCAACTTGGGGCTACGCAGTATTTGGTAAAGTCATTGAAGGGATGGATGTCGTCGATGCCATTCGTGTTCTCCCTACCAGCAATAAAAATGGCCATGGTGATGTACCCAATGAAAATGTGGTGCTCATCAAAGCTAGCATTGTAGAATAAGCTACTGATATTCCGCTCTGGCTAAGCTGGGGCGGAAATTCATTCCATGTCCACACTCTTTATTTCAGATCTCCACCTTAACGCTAATGAACCAGAGCTTATCAAGCTCGCTGTCGACTTTCTTAAAACTAAAGCCATAGATTGTAAAAAACTCTATATTTTGGGGGATTTATTCAATATCTGGCTCGGTGATGATCTCATAGCTGAAGAGTTTATGCCTGTGATTGAACAGCTACAACTTCTTCATCAGCAAGGCATAAGAACCTATTTAATGGTCGGTAATCGTGATTTTATGATGGGTAAAGAGGTTGCTAATTTGATGGGGGCCGAATTGCTTGGCGATGCCTGTGTAATTGATCTTTATGGCACCAAAACACTGTTATTACACGGCGATACTTTATGCACAGATGATATTGCCTATCAACGCTACCGCCGATGGTCACGAAACAAACTATTACAATGGCTTTTTCGACACATGCCATTAAAATATCGCCAAGGCCTTGCCAACAAAATAAAACTAAAAAGCCGACAGCAAAAACAAACTAAATCAACTGTGATTATGGATGTAAATGCAAGTGAAGTGTCACGGGTAATGACAAAATTTGACGTAACACAACTTATTCACGGCCATACACACCGTCCAGCCACCCATACTTTAGAAATATCAGGTAAATCTGCTACAAGAATTGTTTTAGGTGACTGGCATTCCGAAGCAAGTTATCTGCAATGCGGTGAAAAGCAACAACAACTGGTTGATCCTCGTATTTCCAATTAAGATTCTGCTGAGACTTTCTCATCCAAAATTTTTCTTAATCGTTTAGGTGGCACATAACCAGGAAGTGATTCACCGCTTTCTAAAAACAGTGCGGGTGTACCATTAACACCTAACTTTCCGCCCAATTTGTATTGTGCAGCAACAGGACTTTCGCAATGTTTAGAATTTACTTGTCTGCCATTTTTAGCATCAGTCATTGCTTGTTTACGATCTTCAGCACACCAAACATCTTCTGCTTTATCAAATGACTCTGAATCAATTCCGGTTCGTGGAAATGCCATATAACGAATACGAATCCCCAATGCATTATATTCAGCCATTTGATTATGTAATTTTCGGCAATAACCACAATCAATATCGGTAAATACGGTTAATGTATAATCTGTTTTTTTAGGATCATAAATAATCATTTCGGATTCATCTAATGAGGCTAATAGGTTTTTTCGCTGAGCTTTTCGTTTTACTTCAGTGATATTAGTCCCCGTTGCCATTTCAATAACATTGCCCTCAAATCCATAACTGAGATCTTCAGAGAAATAGATAATTTCACCACTCTCGATAACAACTTCAAACATGCCCGAGTTACCCACTGCAGTAATACTTTCTACATTAAAGGGCATCATGGCTTCTAATTTTTCCTTCATTTCTGCCGTATCAGCGGCATAAACAGTGCTGGTTACAGCCAAAATTGCTAGCCATAGAAATGTTCTTATTATTGTCATTTTATTAATCTCTAAAATTATTAAATTGTAATGGCATATCAATATCATCATTGCCTTTTAATAAGGCCATTACACCTTGTAAATCATCTCGTTTTTTGCCGGTTACACGTACACTATCACCTTGTATTGCAGCCTGTACTTTGCTTTTACTAGCTTTAATCAGTTTGACAATTTTGCGGGATAAATCGGAATCAATACCCTCACGCACCACAATATCTTGCTTACGCATTTTTCCGTTACCAACAGAATCTTTAACCTCTAAACAATTTACTTCTATGCCGCGTTTGACCAGTTTTAGCCGTAAAATATCTTGTATTTGATCTAGCTGAAAATCGCTTTCACCATGTAATATAAGTACTTTATCTGACTGCTCGACTTTCGCATCAGTTCCCCGAAAATCAAAACGATTAGCAATTTCACGATTTGCTTGATCGACAGCGTTGGTTAATTCATGTTTTTCTATTTCTGACACAATATCAAACGACGGCATAGCTCTCTCCTAATAATTTGACGCATAGTTTAGCATTTTGTTACGTATATTCCCGTTATCATTGAAGTTGTACAAAGCCTAACCCAACTTGATTGAAATACGTCATCCTCGCGAACGCGGGGATCCAAGGATAGTGGCTAGTTCCACTGCCCATGGATTCTCATCGTCATGGGAATGACGAAACGGGAAATCTGCAAATTAAAGTAACCTAGATAAAGTCCTTAGAAGTAACTCTTATCCTCGAGGATGATGTTGCGCATGCAAACTTTTCAGTCTTTCTTTTGCAACATGGGTATAAATTTGGGTAGTAGATAAGTCTGAATGTCCTAACAACAATTGAACAACTCGCAAGTCAGCCCCATGATTTAGCAAATGGGTTGCAAAGGCATGACGTAAGGTATGTGGTGATAGCGCTTTCTCAATATCTGCTTGCTTAGCATAGCGTTTGATTAAATACCAAAATGCTTGACGGGTCATCGCTTTGCCACGCTGAGTAGGAAATAGATCTTCGTTTACATTTCCTTTTAATAAAGCAGGGCGGCTTTCTACAAGATAACGCTGCAAATAATCCAATGCTATTTCGCCTAAAGGTACCAATCGTTCTTTATTGCCTTTACCGATACAACGAATAAGCCCTTGGCGCATATTAAGCTGTTCAAATGTTAAAGAAACTAACTCTGACACCCTCAACCCCGTTGCATATAAAACCTCAAGCATTGTCCTATCGCGCAAACCTAATGGCACATAAACATCGGGTTGTTCCAATAAGCGTTCTACTTCATCTTCTGTCAGGCTACTTGGCAGCGGCTTACCTAGTCGAGGCGATTCAATTTTTGCTGTCGGATCAGAATCACGAATTTCTTCTCGACACAAATAACGATAAAAACGTCGTAATGTAGAAAGCAATCGTGCCTCGCTACGAGCTTTTCGGCCTTCTCGCATTCGTTTTCCCTGATATTTCAAGATATCTTCGCGTGTCGCTGCAACTAGATCAGTATCCGATTTATGCAACCAAGCGGCAAAGCCTAAAAGATCACGCTGATACGCCTCAACCGTATTTTTGCTTAAACCTGATTCTAACCATAACGAATCAAGGAAGGGTTGCAAATGATACGACACGGTATCAACGCTCATGATCTAACAGCCACTGTTTGACGTTGATTCGATTACCTGATGTTTCGCCTGCAAAGCCACCTAAGCCAGATTTTGACACGATGCGGTGGCAAGGGATAACAATAGGGAAATGATTAGCACGACAGGCATTGCCCACTGCTTGGGCGGAAGAATTGAGTGCTTTAGCTACCTCACCATAACTACGTGTTTCGCCTACGGGAATAGCTCGCATATAACGCCACACTCTTTGTTGAAAGTCCGTACCTTTTCTAGCTAATGGAAGAGCCCATTTCGTATTTTCATCGAAAAAATAATCATTCAATTGTTGCTCCAACTGGCACAAAATATCAGACGAATCGCTAATAATATTCGATGGGGCGGGAAACAGATCAATTCCCTGCACCACCTTTTCATCAGTATAAAGCATCATCGGACCAAAAGGTGCTTGAAAAGATTTTTGAAATTCCATAATCTTTATACTCATTTTCTATAAACTTGCAGAAATTCATGTCTGTCATCCTCGCGAACGCGGGGATCCATGAGCAGTAGAACTAGCCACTATCGTTGGATTCCCGCTTTCGCGGGAATGACGGGCTTTTGTAAAAGTATACTGGTTTTATGTACTTTAAAAAAATAACACAAAAAAGGGCACAACTAAAATAGTTGTACCCTTCTTATTTTTACAGGCTGGATCAAAGCAGATCCAAAAAACTGTTCAAATTGCCGTTAAAATTTATCCGTTCAAGGCAAAAAATGTAAACTCACACGTGTGAGTGTCCATTTTTGAACGCAGAAATGATGAATTTAAACGGTGAGTTGAGCAGTTTTTTAGCCTAGTTTTTCTTTAATACGTGCTGCCTTACCTGTTAATTCACGTAAGTAGTAAAGTTTGGCACGGCGAACATCACCACGACGTTTAACTTCAATGCCTGCAATTGCTGGGCTATGAGTTTGAAAAACACGTTCAACACCCACACCGTTTGAAATTTTACGTACTGTAAAAGCTGAATGTAGACCACGGTTACGAACAGCAATAACTACACCTTCGAATGCTTGTTCACGTTCACGGTCGCCTTCTTTAATTTTTACTTTAACGATAACTGTGTCGCCTGGTGCAAATGCAGGAAGATCCTGTTTCATTTGCTCCGCGTTAATTTGATCAATAATATTGCTCATGTACTACTCCTAAAATTCTTACTATTTTTTGCCGGTATTATACTCAGCAATAAATTGTTCTAATAATGCACTCTGTTCGCTGGACAATGACTTCGCCTCCAACAGATCAGACCGCCTCAACCACGTTCTTCCCAAAGCTTGTTTGAGCCGCCACTTTCGTATCGCCTCATGATCACCACTCAGTAGTACCTTAGGCACTGACTGCTCAGCTAATCGTTCTGGCCGCGTGTAGTGTGGGTGGTCTAATAAACCATCCATAAAAGAATCTTGTTGCGCCGAGTCTTCATCACCTAACACGCCCGGTAATAACCTTGCCATGCCATCAATTATGGTCATTGCGGCAAGTTCACCACCACTGAGGACATAGTCACCAATCGACCATTCCTCATCAATCTCTTCGCTAATCAGGCGTTCATCTATGCCTTCATAACGTCCTGCAACAAAGATCTGTGCATCCCTTGCTGCTAATTCTTGCAAACCTTGCTGGTCGAGTTTTCGACCTTGTGGTGACATATAAGCCACCTTTGTTTGCTCGCCTAACTGCTGCTTTGCAGCGCGAATAGCCTGTTGCAATGGTTCAACCTTCATCACCATGCCCGGGCCACCGCCATAAGGTCTATCATCTACTGTTTGATGCTTATCCGTCGTGAAATCACGCGGCGTCCAATAATCTAGGCTTAACTTGCCCTGCGTTACCGCACGACCTGTTACACCATATTTCGTTATTGCATCAAACATTTGAGGAAATAAAGAAACAATACCTAGCTTCATTCGAAACCACTTAGCGTATTCATCTTTTACCCCATAACTGCGTTATTTTCGTACTCAAATGGTCACATATTTTATATATGCTTACATTTTCCGTGCGAAAATGCCTTATTCTGAGGAAAAATCTAAACACGCTAAGCGGTTTCGATTTACCTCAATAATCCAGTTCCCAATCAACACGGATAATTTTCTTATCCAAATCAACTGAATCAACAATCTCATCCATTACAAATGGAATCAACCGTTGCGTTTTTTGTTCTACGTCGGTCACCTGCAACACATCGTGTGCGCCGGTTTCGTGCAAGCTATCAACAATACCTAGTGGTTCATCTTGCATATTCACCACAGCCAAGCCAATCAATTGAGACCAATAAAAGTCATTATTGCCAGCGGGTTTTAATTGTTGCTTAGTAATGGCAAGTTGATTACCTATTAAAGGTAAAACTTGATCCGGGTCGGTTACATTCTCAAGGCTTAACACAATGCCTTTACCTTGAACGCGCCCCGTCATTACTTTCACTTCTATCCACTCGCCACCTTGTGACATATATAACGGTGAATAATTTAAAATATTTTTGCGAGGGTCGGTGAATGAAAATATCTTCATCCAACCTTTAACACCAAAGACGCCAGATATTTTCCCTACCGGAATAAATTCCTCGGAAGTAATCATACTGAAACCTTAAAAACTAATTTTACAGATTAAGCGGCTTTAGCTTGCTTAACAAGTTTTGATACGCGATCAGAAGTTTGAGCACCTAAACCAACCCAGTACGCAACACGATCTAAATCTAAACGTAAAATTTCTTCTTTACCTTGAGCTAAAGGATTGAAAAAACCAATACGTTCGATGCAACGACCATCACGTTTGTTACGTGAATCTGCTACTACTACTGTGTAATAAGGGCGCTTTTTAGAACCGCCGCGAGATAATCTAATTGTTACCATATTCCTGCCTGTAAAAAACTGGATCGAAAAACAGATATATTCTACGCATGTATTTAGTGTTTGGGAAGTTTAAATTCACTTTACGTATTTAAAGACTTGCCAATGTTCACTAGCATTCCTAAATGCACACCCTATCTTAATCCGGTTTTATTACCTCCAAAATACATTTTTTTTGAGGTGCGTTCTTCTTTAGAACGATTTTTGATGTAACATCGTTTATTTTTCTATATTCAAGTTAGTCCATTTCTTTGATTTCTGATGACAGTGTGAAAATGATTGATTTCACGATCTCCCCTAATATTCATATTAGTTTAGTTCTTTTACTGTCTATTTTGGAGAGTTTCATAACGTACCCTTCCCTTAGATATTTTTCAGTCTACTTTTTCTCAGAAACAAGGTAATGAGAAGAAACATATAGGTAACGTTTTTCAACAAGGTGCCATGATAAGTAGGATGCAATAAAAGTGCAAACTAAAAACAATCCAAGTCCGACCACCTGATTAGTGAACAAGTCATTTGAAAGTAAAAATTGTAAAATTGGAAAGTGCCAAATATAAACTCCAAATGACAAGTCACCATATTTGCCAAAATTTCCTAGACATCGAAATATCGTAGCAAAAAATATTACTATAATTGCCAATGCAAAAGGATAAAACAGGTAAATATCCGCAATATAGCTATTAATTACGAGAACAGTTACCGCTAAAATTATAAGTACCGTTTTATTTTCATAGAAATAACTATAATAGTAATAAGTTGCTGCACCTGATATAAAAAAAGCTAATTGTCCTGGTAATTGTCTTTCTAGCGTTAGAAAAAGTCCGGAACCTGTCTTTACATTCAAATAAATCATTCCATATGAATACATTATGGCAATTACATATATAGCAATTATTACATATAACCTATTTGATTTTAAAAACATATACGATATGAATGGAACAACCATATAAAACATGACTTCTATTTTTATCGTCCATAGCGCACCGTTTACAGCTTGTATCTGATTATTCTCAAATACTCCAGGTAAGGTAGGAGCAAAAAAATTTAATGTCAAAATATTAAAGAAGATGTATTTTAGAAATTCCAAATTGAAATAGTCAAAGAAATCTGTCCTTGAAGAAGCAAAATAAAGAAATATTGAACATAATAAAATGACTGTAATATATCCAGGAAATATTCTTCTTAACCTTTTTCTTGTATAATTTCCTATAGATTTTGATGATTCAAAACTCCTAAAAATCAAAAATCCACTTATTACAAAAAAAGAATCCACAGCAACTTCAGAATTTAGAAAAAGATCTATTCCTGATAAAAATGATATATTTGAGAGATAAGATAAATGCACTATAGCCACAGTCATAGCTAGCAACAATCTGATAATATCGAAGTTGTTGCCTTTTGCATTTATCTGGCCATGTAAGTAACTTTCTTCCAAAACCTTATTGATTCCTTTTAACGCCATTGTATGATTTGATCTGAACTCAAATCAAATGTATCGAAACCAATGTGGTCATACTCATTGATTTCACCCCTTTAAAAAGGCATTCCACCACCACCCATCGGCATCTTCCCCCCTAAAGCTCGCATCATCTTCTTCATGCCGCCTTTTGCATTCATTTTTTTCATCATGGTTTGCATTTGTTTGAATTGCTTTAATAAGCGGTTTACATCTTGAATTTGTGTGCCTGAACCCGCGGCAATGCGCTTTTTGCGTGAGCCTTTGATGATATCCGGACGTTTCCGTTCTTTGGGTGTCATTGAGTTAATAATCGCTTCTAGCTTGCCAGTTTCTTTATCATTGACTTGTGCTTTTGCGGCAGCGGGAATGTTGGCCATGCCTGGCATTTTATCCATCATTGAGCCGATGCCGCCCATATTGCTCATTTGACGTAACTGGTCACGAAAATCTTCTAGGTCAAAACCTTTACCTTTTTTGAGCTTGCCGGCTAATTTTTCAGCCGCGCCTTTGTCCATTTTTTGTTGCGCTTGTTCCACCAGTGACAATACATCGCCCATGCCTAATATCCGTGAGACTAGGCGATCAGGATGGAAGGGTTCTAAGGCATCTGTTTTTTCACCGACACCCATAAACTTGATGGGTTTGCCGGTGATATGGCGAATAGATAGTGCCGCACCTCCGCGGGCATCACCATCGGTTTTAGTTAAGATCACACCGGTTAATGGCAAGACATCATTAAAGGCTTTGGCGGTATTCGCCGCATCTTGCCCGGTCATACTATCAACGGTGAATAAGGTTTCTATTGGATTAATAGCCGCATGAATATTCTTAATTTCGGTCATCATATCGTCATCGATATGTAAGCGACCGGCGGTATCGATAATAACCACATCAATTAACTGTGCTTTGGCTTGTGCTATTGCTGCACGGGCAATGTCAACCGGATCTTGATCGGTTTGACTAGGGAAGAACTGCGCATCCACTTCGGCGGCTAATGTTTTTAACTGTTCTATCGCCGCTGGGCGATAAATATCAGCACTGGCGACCATGACCGATTTCTTCTCACGTTCTTTTAACCAACGTGCTAATTTTGCTACGCTGGTTGTTTTACCCGCACCTTGTAAGCCTGCCATTAAAATAACGGCTGGCGGTTGTGTACTCAGATCCAGGCTTTCATTCGCCTCGCCCATTACTGCGGTCAATTCATCTTGGACAATTTTAATTAAAGCTTGGCCCGGTGTGAGGCTACGCAATACATCTTTCCCCATTGCGCGCTCTTTTACATTGTTGATAAATTCACGTACAACGGGCAATGCAACATCGGCCTCAAGCAATGCCATTCGCACATCACGCATACTATCTTTTACATTATCTTCGGTGATTCGGCCTTGGCCGCGAAGTTTTTGTAATGTACTGCCCAGCCTATCTGTCAAACTATCGAACATGGTTCACCTTAAATTGTTACGCTTTATCGTTAATATATGAGATTATAACTGATATATATCCAATAGAAATCAATTTGCAAGTTTTTACTCCCCCGTCACGCCAGTATGTTGTTAGCAAGAGTCTTGCTTATACTCAGATTCCGGCTAAGCTTGTGCTCAGCTTGACTGGGTAAGCCTGCCGGAATGACGAATAAAAAGTATCCAAATTAGGATTACATCGTTTATCATTCAAGATTATGTATAAAACATTAACTATAAAAGGGAGTATGCAGTAGTGGCCATTGCCAATTCACTCGCATTTCTGCTTTATCTCTGTTGCACCGCATTATTGATCCGCCGCTTTGTGCAGCGCGATCAACCTGCCTCAGTATCGCTACTGCCTGTGGGCATTCTGACTGTACTCGCGCTGATCTTTCATGGTGCTGATATCTTTATGACCATGCGTGATGGTTGGGTTTTAAACTTATTCACTACCTTATCAATCGTAGCTTGGCTAATGGCGTTAGCGGCACTTATTTGGGGAGCTAAAACGCCTAATGCGCCACCGGGGATTATTATTTATCCCATTGTGGCATTGAGCCTTATTCTTAAAACATCATTACCTTATGAAGAAGTAAAGTCATTAGTGAACCCTGCCTTAGAATGGCATATTCTACTTTCTCTAGCAGCCTACAGCTTGTTTGCTTTAGCCGCTATTCAGGCGATTGTTTTGGCTGTGCAAGAACAACAGTTAAAACAACGACATCTTGCAGGGTTAATACGAAAACTTCCGCCATTACAATCAATGGAAACTACTTTATTCCAACTTATTAGCAGCGGTTTTGTTCTGCTTTCTATTGGCCTTATCGCGGGTGCCTTCTTTATCGATGATATTTTTACCCAACACCTTGCCCACAAAACATTATTATCTTTAATTGCATGGTGTGTATTTGCAATAATATTATGGCAGCGTTGGCGTAATGGCTTGCGTGGTAAATCAGCCATAAAATGGACATTAATTGGGTTTGTATTTTTATTATTGGCTTATTTTGGTAGCCGCTTTGTTTTGGAATACATCATTAAATAATGCTTGAAAGTACGTCCATCTCCCTGTTGTTTTTCATACTATTTATATTGCTGCTTCTTTCGGCCTTTTTTTCTAGTTCCGAAACGGCATTAATGTCCCTGAACCGTTATCGATTACGGCATTTAGAAAATGAAGGCCATGCTGGGGCCATTCGGGCCAGCCAATTACTAGAGCGCCCTGATCGATTAATCGGTTTAATTTTACTGGGTAATAACTTTGTTAACATCTTGGCCGCATCTATTGCCACCGTAATTGGAATTAAATTATATGGTGAAAATGGTATTGCTATCGCTACCGTGGTTTTAACCCTAGTTGTACTGCTTTTTGCTGAAGTAACGCCCAAAACGCTTGCGGCGTTACACCCCGAACGGGTTGCCTTTCCTGCTAGTTTTATTTTAAAACCATTATTATTTTTACTCTATCCTTTTGTGTGGTTTACCAACCTTATTACTAACCGTTTATTAGGTTTCTTCGGTGTTTCTGCAAATGAATCTTCATCATCAGCAATTAATAGGGAAGAACTCCGTATCGCACTGATTGAAGCAGGTGGTTTAATTCCTAAACGGCATAAAGAAATGTTGGTTAGTATTTTAGATCTAGAAAAAGTCACCGTCGATGATGTAATGACCCCTAGAAATGAAATAGAAGGCTTAGATATCAACGCAGCATTGCCAGAGATTATTAAACAACTTTCCCACTGCAGTCATACTCGCCTGCCGATATATGAAGATAATATGGATAATCTTATTGGCATATTACATGTCAGAAAAACACTTCATTTGTTAGCACAGGATAATTTAACTAAAGAATCCTTAAGTAATATTGTTAAAGAAAGTTATTTTGTGCCTGAAAATACGCCTCTTAATGTGCAATTAATTCAATTTCAACGCCAGCGTCGTCGTACGGGTATCGTTGTCGATGAATATGGTGACATGCTTGGCTTGATCACTCTAGAAGATATTTTCCGTGAGATTGTCGGTGAATTTACATCTGATTTGATCGATGAAGATAAAGATATTCATCCTCAAGAAGATGGTAGTTATCTTATTAATGGCTGCGCAACTATTCGAGAAATAAATCGTCATAACCAGTGGAGTTTGCCTACTGATGGTCCTAAAACTATCAATGGCCTTATTTTAGAATTATTAGAAAGTATTCCTGAAGCAGGTGTCAGTTTGCGTATTGAAAATTATATTATTGAAGTCATTCAAACGGCCGATAACACCATCAGAACAGTAAGGATCTGGAATGATACAAAACAGGATGTTTAAGGAGCCTCTGAACAAGTCATGAACTCATATCTCACGTCAAAAATAGCCAGTTTCTGCGTTAAAAAACTTTGCAATAGCTCGCTATTACCTGCGTTTTTCGCCCCCGTATCAAGTACGGGGCAGGCTTTAAAACTGGCTATTTTTGACGCAATCTATTTCGTCCATGACTTGTTCAGAGGCTCCACTAAGGTACCGTTTTAATGTCAACGTTGAAAATTAAGCTCTGTGAATTAAATGATGGTGATATTGGCTCAATCAAGTCAATGTTTCACTTAACAACATCTCAACGTAAACACGAATGGGAAATCGTATTGTCTGGTCCTGCAGATCTATGCATTTATTCGTTTGAATCAGAAAAAAGTATTACAGCCTGGCAAAGTCATTCTAGCTCAGATGGCATGTCTGTTTTATTTTCCACTAATCTAGATGTGGATGTTGCTGTAGACATCGTTTTAAAAAAACCATTACGCACAAAAAACTTTTCCGAAGTACTTAATACAGCTGCAAAGCAAATTAAATTAGCAGAGCAACTAAAGAATTATTCCGCTGAAGAAATAGCATTGCAAGAAATATATGCTGCTGAAAATACAGAGAATGAAACAGTTGTTAAAGAAAAAGATTCTATTTTTAGTGCTGTATCTAAACGACTCACTCGCAGGCAATCATCACATCGTGATTTGCCACCTATAAACTTTGCATTACCTGAGCAAACGGAAATACAAGCTGATTTAATATTAGATCCCATTGAGTTAAAACAATCATTACAATTACTGCTTGCAAGCCGTGATGATGATGCGCTTATAAATTCAGTACTCAGTAATCTCATACCTTTAAATCGTTTTATTATTCCATCAAAAACGCGCCAAGTCTTGCTTGAGATCTATCGTAAATCAACCTTTCCGTTAATGCGTAGTTGGGAGGCCAAAGTAAATGCACTCGATGGATTTTCTCAGGATGATTATTTAAAATCTGTACAAGCATTAGCACTGCTTATCGACGAGCTGACTATAGGCTATAAAATATTACTTGTGGAAGCCTTCGAGCAAGGCAGTCATCCAAAATCTAAAGAACCTTTCTTACTCGCCATCAATCGCGTTGCAGAATACAGCAGCCTGACCATATTGCATTCGTATTGCTTTCTTCGACGCGCTCAAGCTGCGGCAACAAACACGCTGCACCAACTTTATTTGTGTTGTGAAGCATCAAAGGTATTAGACACTAAGGTTTCAACCAAAGATGATCAAGCATCACTCTCATTTTCTAGTATATACAATCAAATTATACTTACATGCATTGCCGATCCCTTCCGTCTAACTAAGGTCGATATATTAAAACTATATCGACTCATGGCGAAATATACACAGAAAATAGTGATAGATTTACCGTCAGAAGATCAAAAGCATCCCCACAAAGATTCACTCATGGGTGGCCTTTTCTATCTAGACCTTTCCGGCGATCACCTTCCCACTTCATTAGATAGAATGACGAATAAAGAACGAAGTTTGCCTGATATTCGCATACTTGATACCCATTTAGCATTGGCCGCAATTGAAAGAATATTCCAATTAGCCGCCTCCTCGATTGATGACAATGTTTATAGCTCAGAAATCCAATTATTGAAAAAAGTTATTCCCCATCTTAATAATTCTTATGAACGCCAGTTTAAGCGTATTCAATCCGATGATGATATTCAAGTTAAATTGGTTAAAGATCTTGAAGATATTCATAGCGCTTTACAGTCTAGTCCTCAAGATGTTGGCAACTACTGGAATATTCATAATCGTGGCTTAGGCGGCATGATGGTTAGCGATCAAAACATTCTTTACAGTCATCTCGATGTAGGTGACTTTTATGGTGTTTTTGAAGACAAAAAGCCTACATCCTTGGCGCTTATTCGCTGGTTACGCCTTAACGATAGCAATGTGGTAATGGGGATAGAACTACTCCATGGAGAACCGCATGCCGTTCATTTCTTCTTAGAAGATGAACCCGAACAAATACCGGCATTACTTTTACGAAATAAAAAACAAGCGGATACACTCATAGCACCGAAAGGCCGACTCAATATTGATGAAGCCTTAGAGCTTACAGAAAATGAGAAAACGTATATAATCTCAATTGATTCATTAATTGATAACTCATTTAACTATGATCATTTTAGTTTTTCAGCAATCTAAAATGTTACAAGGATAAGAGCCATGCGTACTCTAATAAAAATAATAATTTTCCTCATTATTCTCGTTGTGGCTGGGCTTATTGCCTTACCCTTTTTCTTTGACCCAAATGATTATAAAGAAGAAATTTCTGACACTATAGAAAAAGCAACCGGGCGAACGCTAACACTAAATGGTGATATTGAGTTATCTGTTTTCCCATGGATAGCCATTGAATTAGGACCTCTGTCACTAAGTAATGCAAAAGGCTTTAAGGCTGAGCAATTTGTAAAAGTGGAAAACACAGAAGTTCGCATAAAGTTAATGCCGCTACTGAAAAAACAATTAGTAATGGATACGGTTGTTCTTGATGGATTAACACTTAATTTAGAGAAAAATAAAGCTGGTAAAACAAACTGGGATGATCTGGCAGGTGAAGATAAAGCAAGTGAAGAAAAGCCTTCTGATTCTGACAGCAATAAACCTGCACTTTCATCTATAAATATAGACGGTATCAAACTGACAAATGCAAATATTATTTGGACTGATGCTAGCACCTCGCAACAATATAAAATAAATAATTTTAACCTTACAACAGGAGCATTAACACCCGGCAAGCCTTCTGCCGTTGATATGGATTTTGACTTAACGAGTATTAACCCTCAAGTCAAAGCGCATATCAGCTTAGATTCAGAGGTGATGCTAGATTTAGCCAAACAGTTATATACTCTAACAGGCCTAAATTTCACTATCAATGCAGAAGGGGAGACATTACCTTTCCCGAAAACGGATATTGTTTTAACCGGTGATGTTGTGGCAAATATGGAGCAACAAACTGTTGCTATTTCACAATTAGCTATTCAAATACAAGATCTATTGATTAACGGTGATGTTAAAGCAAGTAAAATTTCATCGGATACACCTGATATCTCAGGTAATTTTACCGTCAACCCATTTAATCTACGCCAATTAGCAAATAAACTAGCGATAGAACTGCCTGTTATGGCTGATAGCTCAACACTTGAACTGGTGAAACTAACAACCCGTTTTACCGCCTCTAATAAACGATTTAACGCCCAAAATTTAGAAGTGACTCTAGACCAGACTAAATTGACAGGTCAATTAGGCGTAAGTAATTTTGCAGATCCTGCCATCACATTCAAATTAGTCTTAGATGAAATTGATCTTGATCGCTACTTACCACCCGCAGGTGCTAAAACAGCCACCGCAGATACAAAATCTGCTGCTCCAGCTAAGTCGAGTGATGACAAGCTGCCTCTAGAAGCATTGCGAGGCCTTAATGCTAAAGGTACTTTCGATATTGGCAAATTAAAAATTAGCGGCACCCATAGTGAAAAAATTCATCTGCAAATTAATGCTAACAAAGGCTTAATTAAACTGGCTCCTCTAAGTGCCAATATGTATCAAGGTCAATACAAAGGTAATGTCAGTCTCGATGCTAGAGGAAAGACATTAAAGATCGTCCTTAATGAAAGTTTGAAAGGTGTTCAAGTGGGCCCTTTATTGAAGGATTTAAATGGCAGCGACAAACTTTCCGGAGCAGTAAATGCTCAAGCAAAGTTGACAGGCAACGGTGCAACAATTGACCAAATTAAAGCTACTCTGTCAGGCAACGGCAATTTTTCATTTACCGATGGTTCGGTAAAGGGAGTTAACATTGCAGAAAGTATTCGCAAAGCTAAAGCAGCTTTAGGCGGGAAAAAAGTAACGTCAAACGAACCAGTGAAAACTGATTTCTCCAGCCTTACAGGTTCATTTGTAGCCAAAAATGGTGTAATAAATAATCAAGACCTGTTTGTGAAATCTCCACTATTACGCATTGATGGCGCTGGCAAAATTGATCTACCCAAAGAAGGTATTGATTATGGTCTTAAAGTATCTATCGTTAGCTCTGCTTCTGGACAAGGCGGTGAAGATCTTGCCGATCTGAAAGGCTTAACTATCCCTATAAAGATTACTGGCAGCTTTGATAATCCTAAACCAAGTGTTGACTTAGCAAGCCTATTTAAAGACAAAGCTAAAGAAGAAATTAAAGCAAAAATGGTCGACAAACTTAAAGATAAACTAGGTGATAACTTAGGCGGTTTATTAGGTGGAGTACTAGGCTCCGAAAAATCTGAACCTGCTCCTACCGAAGCAGCTGATGGACAAACCATCGAAGAAGCAAAACCAGAAGAGCCGACTAAATCAGTTGAAGACCAAGCTAAAGACGCATTAAAAGATAAGTTTAAAGGGCTTTTCTAAATACAATATTTAGCTGGTTTTGAATAATTTTAGTGATCGGCTACTAACTTGGTTTGACACGTCAGGTCGAAAAGATCTGCCATGGCAACAACAGACTACACCTTACCATGTGTGGCTATCTGAAATTATGTTACAACAAACTCAGGTTGCTACGGTTATCCCCTATTACCTACGGTTTATCCAACAATTCCCTGATATAACAGCCTTAGCTAACGCTTCAGTTGACGATGTACTCGCACTTTGGACAGGGTTAGGCTATTACGCAAGAGCTAGAAACCTTTATAAAACCGCAGTAATTGTTACCGAATCGCATCAAGGTAATATGCCTTCAAATATTGATGATTTAGTTGCTTTACCCGGAATTGGCCGTTCTACTGCTGGCGCCATTATGGCATTAGCTTACCATCAACGTTCCCCTATTCTTGATGGCAATGTAAAGCGCGTATTAACTCGATATGCGGCCATTGAAGGCTGGCCAGGTAGTAAAATAGTTGAAACTAAATTGTGGAATTTTGCCGAGCAGTTATTACCTCAACATCGCTTTGCAGACTATATTCAGGCACAAATGGATCTGGGCGCAACCTTATGTACTCGTAGCAAGCCTAATTGTTCTGCATGCCCCGTTAATCATGATTGCCAAGCATTCACGCAAGGTAATCCCAAAAAATACCCCACGCCTAAACCTAAAAAAACAAATCCTACACGTCAATCACATTGGATTGTTGCTCAATCATCCAACGGCGAATTATTACTCGAGCAACGAGATAATCGGGGAATTTGGGGAGGACTTTGGAGTTTTCCAGAAACAAAAACTATTGGTGAACTTGATGATTACTGCAAATTAAATATACATTTCTCTACAAATACAATCCAGCCTCTTGCAACTATAAAACATGTCTTTAGCCATTTTAAGCTTAACATTCATCCCCATCTCATAAACTGCACATGTAACTTGGATCATATCGCTGACAATAATAAACTCAAATGGGTTAAAATAGACGAAGCATTACAACTGGGCTTACCTGCACCAGTAAAATTATTAATACAATCATTATGAGAATACCATGGCACATACTGTTAATTGCATAAAACTAAATAAAGAAGCTGAAGGGCTAGATTTTCCACCCTATCCCGGTGAGTTGGGTAAAAAGATATACCAATCCGTTTCAAAAGAAGCGTGGCAATCATGGTTAGGCCAGCAAACCATGTTAATTAATGAAAACCGCCTCTCTTTAGCTGATCCTAAATCACAGCAATTTTTAAAAGAAGAATTAGAAAAGTTTTTCTTCGGTGACGGCTCAGAGCCTCCCACAGATTTCGTTCCAGAATAAAGCTTTACCGCTTAATTTGCGCTAAACGTCCTATTGAATGAAAAGTTCGCCTAAAACAAATTATTCTGACTTTTTTGGGTTTTTGACATAAAACCTCATGTTAACCGATTAAATATCAACAGCTTAAACGATAAACATTTTAACTTTATCATATAAAACCCTATGAAACCCCGTTATTTTGTATAGTAATTAGGTTTGACATGAATAAACGTGTACAATGCGGTGAGCTTCTCGTTAGGAGTTACGTTAGGCTAGCTTCTAATGAATGTTAGTTAATATTTTAAGATACACAAGTAAAATTTTTGAGGTAGTTATGGCAGATCAAGTTACAGGAACCGTTAAGTGGTTCAATGATGCAAAAGGTTTTGGATTTATCGAGCAAGAAAGTGGTCCAGATGTATTCGTTCATCACAGTGCAATTCAATCAGATGGTTTTAAATCTTTGAAAGAAGGCCAAGCAGTAACGATGGAAGTTACTCAGGGCGCTAAAGGTCCACAAGCTGAGAACGTTGTTCCAGCCTAGTTAGAACCTAAGCACAAAATATGAAAGGCCGATTAGATTTATCTATCCGGCCTTTTTTATTGCCAGAAATAAGTTCACCTTTCATAATATACCCAAGTAACTTGGGTATATTATGAAAGTATTTAGCTTTAGAAATTTCCGTGTTGTATTTTTACTGCTCCTCTTAGCTAGCGTTGCCATCTATACACAAAACCAACGACTCAACACTACGTCATGGTATCAACCCATTGAGGTTGTTATTTTTCCGATCAATGGTGATGGTAGCGCTGCAACTGAAGCTTATATCAATGCATTATCTAAAAAGCACTTTGTCGATATTGATAATTTCTTTATCAAAGGTGCAAAACAATATCAGCTTACCGTTGTTAGGCCGATTATTACACGTCTAGGTTCGACCGTCACAGCGCATCCTCCTTCTCCTCCCAAAGATCGCAATGCAACCTTTCAAGTTATGTGGTGGAGCATAGAACTACGCTACTGGGCTTATAAAAACACACCTGATAGTAAATCAAACACGGATCGTATCAGACTGTTTGTACTGTATCATCAGGGCAAAAATAACCAAGCGCTTGAACATTCACTTGGTTTACAAAAAGGTTTAATAGGTATTATCCACGCCTACTCTTTGCCAAAACAAAATAGGCAGAATGCACTGGTTATGGCGCATGAAATATTGCATACTGTTGGCGCCAGTGATAACCAACCTATTTATCCCGCAGGTTATGTTAAGCCAGATAAAAGCCCCCGTTACCCTCAGCGCTATTGCGAAATTATGGCAGGTCGCATTCCCATATCCGAAACACAATTTGAAATACCAAAAGATCTCCGTTTTTGTAAAGTAGGAAAAATAACTGCCAAAGAAATTAATTGGATCCTTACACCATGAATAAACTCGATCCAAAACAATTCATTCAAGCACAAAATTACGGTGTGCTATCTACTCATTCAAAATCTGAAGAAGGTTTTCCTTTTGGGTCCATTACACCTTATATCATCAGCAAAGAAGGTGACATCGCTATATTTATCAGCCATCTAGCAGAGCACACTCATAATATTAATGCGAATGCTAAAGTCTCGCTGACTATTTTCGATCCTGCAGATGCTGATGATCCTAGTGCTGGCGCTCGCGTTACCTGCTTAGCTATAGCAAAATTGGCTCAAGATGAAAATCAGCTGCGTAAGCAATATCTAGAGCAATTTCCAACCGCGTCAATGACATTAGAGTTACCAGGTTTTAACTTTTACTTATTAAAACTGACAAAAATTCGTTTGGTTGCTGGCTTTGGTCAAATAAAATGGTTAGATCCCAGTTCTCTAAGCCTTTAATATTGTTCCTGCTTCATCTACCACTAATCGCTTAAAAGCATTCATTAAAGCAGTTAAGCGCTTGCCTTTTCGATGTACTAAATACCAATGACGCATAATTGGAAATGATTCAATATCTAGAATCTCTAATCGATCCAAGGCCAATTCTAATTCTAAAGTATGCCGTGACACAATGCCTAATCCTAGCCCAGCCTCAACGGCCTGATTAATGGCCTCATTACTACTCATTTCCATAACCGAGCTAATACTATAACCACTTTCTTCAAAAAAGCGTTTCACAGCAATCCGTGTACCTGAACCGTTCTCACGCATAATGAAAGTTTCTTGCTGCAAAACTGATAATGGAATCTGTTTTTCATTTGCCAATCTATGTCCTTTCGGTGCAATAACAACCAAAGGATTATCCAAGAAATAGGTCGCTTCAACATCTAGACCTTCTGGCGGCTGACCCATAATCACCATATCTGCCGTATTGTCGTTTAAATGATTTAATAAACTTTCACGGTTGGTGACATCAAAACTAATAATAGTCCTTGAAAAACGTTTATAAAATTCACCTAATAATTTTAAGGCAAAATAATTCGCCGTTGTTGCTACAGCTATCGTTAAACGCCCTCTCTCACTACCACGAATTTCATTTAACACATCGTCCAATTCGACCAGTTGCTGTGAAATATTACGGGCGTATACAAGTAACTCATCACCCGCTTCAGTCAAAAATAATTTTTTACCTAGCCTTTCAAATAAAGGCATTTCCACTTCACTTTCTAATTGTTTTATTTGCATAGACACCGCTGGCTGACTTAGGTAGAGTAATTCAGCCGCACGGGTATAGCTTAAATTCTGGGCAACCATTTCAAATATCTGAAATTGGCGTATAGTTATATTCATAAATTACATTATAAACATTTCTTATAGCTTAAATCAAAATATTTGACTGTTGTTTATGTTAAAAATGTCCTAAACTAAGGACACGTTATAAAAACGTACCGCGGACAACCGCGTTGTGACTTAATTAACTTATAAATTAAAAACACATTGGAGAAACACATGGCTAAGACTTATAACGCGGGCGTTAAAGACTACCGCGAAACATATTGGGAGCCAGATTATTCTGTTAAAGAAACAGATATCTTGGCTTGTTTCAAAATCACACCTCAAGAAGGTGTGCCTCGTGAAGAGCTTGCTGCTGCGGTAGCTGCTGAATCTTCAACAGGTACTTGGACCACAGTATGGACGGATTTATTAACTGACCTTGACTACTACAAAGGTCGTTGTTACGCAATTGAAGATGTACCCGGTGATGATACTTGTTTTTACGCGTTTATCGCTTATCCAATTGACCTTTTCGAAGAAGGTTCTGTTGTAAACGTCCTTACTTCATTAGTTGGTAACGTATTTGGATTTAAAGCATTACGTGCTCTTCGTCTAGAGGATATCCGTTTCCCTGTTGCTTACGTTATGACATGTAATGGTCCACCTCAAGGTATCACGTTAGAACGTGACATCATGAACAAATATGGTCGCCCAATGTTAGGTTGTACCATCAAACCTAAATTAGGTCTGTCCGCTAAAAACTACGGCCGTGCCTGTTATGAAGGTCTACGTGGTGGTCTCGACTTCACTAAAGATGATGAAAATGTAAACTCTCAACCCTTTATGCGTTGGAGAGCACGTTTTGACTTCGTACAAGAAGCAATTGTAAAAGCAGAAGCTGAAACGGGTGAACGTAAAGGTCATTACTTAAACGTTACAGCACCTACTTTTGACGAAATGATGAAACGTGCTGAATATGCAAAAGAAATTGGCTCACCCATCATCATGCATGACTACCTAACAGGTGGTTTAACTGCAAACACAGGTCTAGCACAATGGTGTCAAGACAACGGTATGTTATTACATATTCATCGTGCTATGCATGCAGTACTTGATCGTAACCCGCACCACGGTATTCACTTCCGCGTATTAACTAAAGTATTACGTTTGTCGGGTGGTGATCACTTACATTCAGGTACCGTTGTAGGTAAATTAGAAGGTGATCGTGAAGCAACATTGGGTTGGATCGACATTATGCGCGATTCATACATCAAAGAAGATCGTTCACGCGGTATCTTCTTCGATCAAGATTGGGGTTCAATGCCTGGCGTTATCCCAGTAGCATCGGGCGGTATTCACGTTTGGCATATGCCAGCATTAGTGAGCATCTTTGGTGATGATTCTGTATTACAGTTTGGTGGTGGTACATTGGGTCACCCTTGGGGTAATGCTGCCGGTGCTGCTGCTAACCGTGTTGCGGTTGAAGCTTGTGTTGAAGCACGTAACCAAGGTGTTGAGCTTGAGAAAGAAGGTAAGGACATTCTTACTAAAGCCGCTTCCCATAGCCCAGAACTTAAGATTGCGATGGAAACTTGGAAAGAGATCAAATTTGAATTTGATACGGTTGACAAGATTGACGTAGCCCATAAGTAAAAGCATCATCTAGCGCGGGCTCTGGCAGCGTTGCTGAAAAGGATCATGTATTAATAATACGCTCACCTTTTCGCGCCTTGCCAGAACGCACTATCTAACACTTTTACACATATAACTAAATATTTTGGAGAAATCACATGAGTGATGTACAAGATTACGAATCAAGCTTAGGCGATGCAGCTGTAAGCCGTAAATACGAAACTTTTTCATACCTACCGCCATTGAGCAAAGAGTCTACTCGCGCTCAAATCCAGTACATTGTTGATAAAGGCTGGAACCCAGGTATTGAACATACAGAACCAGAACATGCTATTAGCAACTACTGGTATATGTGGAAATTGCCACTGTTTGGTGAAACCGATATTGACGTGATTCTAGCTGAACTAGAAGCCTGTCATAAAGCGCACCCAGACAACCATGTTCGTTTGTTAGGTTTTGACAACTTTGCACAATCAGCAGGGGCATCAATGGTAATTTACCGCGGCGTTTCTGTTTAACAGCGCCAGAGTGAACCCATAATTTTAGCTTTATAGCCCCTGCTTCGACCTGTCGGACAGGGGCATTTTTTAATTCGCAACATAGAAATAATAAAAAATGAAACGACCACAAAAATACGTAGGAGTTAATAATGAAGTTAATGGCGGCATGACACCTATTGCCAAGATCATTCGTGATGCTTGGGTTTTTGGTTTACTTGAAGAATCAGAGACATGCGAAGGCTGGAATGCCGCAGGCATTGATTCTCTACTTGATAAGGTCAATCTTGAATGGGATAAATATGGCTGCTTGGCAAGTCAGTTACCTGCCGAATTATTTGAAAAACATAAACGCATTCATGATAAAGCCATAGTAGAAGCTAAAGCTGTCGGTTGGAGTGGCGAATCCGAAACAGATGATGAACCATAACCGTCATAATTACTTAAGTGATTATTTATACAGTAAAAATGAGTTACTGAATAAATGTTCATTTCCTTAAAATGCAGTTAATTGAAAAGAGAGGGTAGCTATGTCCGTTACTGAAAATATCGTAGATGCTAAACAATATATAATTAAAGATGAACCTTATTACGAACCGGTTAATAAAGAAATTGCCTTATACGAATCGGCCTATGAAGTCCGTATGCCGATGATGATTAAGGGCCCTACTGGCTGTGGTAAATCACGTTTTGTTGAATATATGGCATGGAAATTAGGCAAACCATTAATTACCGTTGCCTGTAATGAAGATATGACCGCTTCTGATCTGGTCGGTCGCTTCCTGCTTGATAAGGATGGTACGAAATGGCAAGACGGTCCGCTGACTACCGCAGCACGGATCGGTGCAATCTGTTACCTTGATGAAATAGTTGAAGCACGCCAAGATACCACAGTGGTTATTCATCCACTGACGGATCACCGTCGTAGTTTGCCTTTAGATAAAAAAGGTGAATTAATTCAGGCACATCCTGATTTCCAATTAGTTATTTCATATAACCCAGGCTACCAAAGTTTGATGAAAGATTTAAAACAGTCGACCAAACAGCGTTTTGGCGGCCTAGACTTTGACTACCCTGAAGAAAAAACCGAAATAAATATTGTTGCTAAAGAATCAGGTGTTGATATTGCGACTGCAGAAAAGCTAGTCCATATTGCGCATCGCGCTCGTAACCTAAAAGGTCACGGTCTGGATGAAGGTATTTCTACCCGTTTATTGGTTTATTCTGGTCAGTTAATTGCTAAAGGCGTATCCCCACTAGATGCGTGTAGTATGACAATGGTAACGCCGCTAACGGATGATCCGGATATGCGTGACACACTCAACGCTGCGGTTGAAACATTTTTTGGCTAAATGTAGTATTTAGAACACCCGATTTAATGGCTCGCTGACTATGTTTAAAATAAAAATGGTAGCCAGTATATTTAGATTTAAAAACAAGGCTAGATTAAATATCTAATCTAGCTGTTGTTAGCTTCAATATAAGAGCCCTTTTATTAAAATAGCATCAGCTGATGCTTTGTTTAGCAGTGATCTCGTGTGTTCAACTAAATGATGGAAACCTGATATGTCAATAAAGTTAGAAGAATATGAAGATTTTCTCTCAGAGACCTCACCTGAGATCCGTGATGTACTAGAAAGCACTTTTCAAGAAGCAACACGTGTTATGTCACCCACAGGCCTGCAAGAATATATGGATGGTGCCAAAACACTCAGTAATCTTGGCCGAGGTTCTGGGGTCGTTATTTCCTACCTACAAGAAATGCCACTTGTGGCAAAAGAGTGTGGTGAGGATGTTATTGGTGATTGTCTAACCGCGGCGATGAAATTATCATCGATGACTTCAGCTGAAGTGGTTACACTATTATTCAGTAGTATGCCTACAGCTGCACGAAATCTAGGTGATGCTGAATTATTTCGTGGGTATCTGACGTTAATACATCAACTTGCATCAACGGCATCACGTGGTGTCAGACCGATGCTCAATCATATTGACGAATTATTATCTAAACTTACACTAAGCGGCCTGCGCCGATGGGCTAGTTTTGGCTCACAAGCCTACCGTCGAGATTATAATAATCTAACCGCTTATTTTAATCTCGAATCAGCAGATAGCCGTGCTGTTTTACAAAAAGAACGCCGTGGTATTTTATTTAACAAAACGCAACGCAAGCTAAATTTTTATTTACGTGCGCTGTGGGGAAGAGATTTTTTCTTACGCCCGACCGGTGCTGATTTTGCAGACTTTCGCCCTTATATTGAACACCGTATATTACACCTGCCTGATGCCTTAGATGACTATGGAGATATCCCTGGACTAGAAGTCTACCGAGCTACTGCTGCACATATGGCATCGCATATGGTTTATTCCAGTAAACCCATTTCCGCAGAAGGTTTAAGCCCCGCGCAGATTTTTTTCATTGGGTTAATTGAGGATGCCCGCGTCGAGTTCAAGGCAATCCAAGAGTTCCCAGGGCTGAAAAATCTTTGGCGCCGTTTAATGGAAGAAGCGGATCATGAAAATCAAGCTGAACATCCAACCATGCCATTGCTGGTGCATTTCTCTCTTATGTTGTTGGATGATAACTTTACTTCAAACGATCCTGGGCTTGCTACACTGGCAGCAAAATTTCATCAAGAAATTGAGGAAAACCAAGATAACAATAACTTTTGCTGGCATCTTGGCCTAGACGTTTTTAACCTATTTTCCAGCCGCAAGGAAGTACCAAGTTTACGTATTCTAGAACGCATCGACATTCCTTACCGCGATGATAATCGCTATGTATGGGAATTTGAGGAATTTACTTGGGAAACAGAATATGATTATGTCCCCGCCAGCCAACGTCAGGTACGAAAACACGTTAGTGTTATTGACATGGCAAATGAAGTCGATTGTGAACTTGCGGGGGACGACGCCCAAGAAATTTGGATTTGCCAAACAAATTTCCGTCCTTATGAAGACGATCTGACCGATGAGCAAGTCAGTTTTAATGATATGTGGGGCAAGGAACCCATATCAGATCCATATCATTACCAAGAATGGGACTACCAGATCCAACTGCATCGCCCTGACTGGGTAACTGTTTATGAACGCCGTCAACCTCGCGGCCATCTCGAAGATATACAAGCTATTATTGATGCCTATCGACCCGTCGCACATCGCATCAAACAGATCATTGATCTGCTCACACCAGAAGGCGTTCAACGTGTCCGCAACATGGAAGATGGTGATGAAGTGGATCTCAATGCCGCTATCGATGCGATGATTGCAATTCGCATGGGGGAACAGCCAAATACTCGCATTACAATGCGCAATGTATTAAAAACACGTGATCTATCAGTGGTTCTTCTACTCGATCTATCAGAGTCTACCAATGAATCAATACAAGGTTCTGATAAAACCGTATTACAACTGACACGTGAAGCCTGTACTTTAGTAGCCACCGCCATTGAAGGTATCGGTGATCCTTACGCTATTCATGGCTTTGCATCCGACGGTCGTCATGATGTTCAATATTACCGTTTTAAAGATTTTAATCAAAACTTCGATGATGAAGCAAAATCACGTCTTGCGGGCATGAAAGGGGGATTATCAACCCGTATGGGCGCAGCCTTACGCCATGCTGGAACTCACCTTTTAAGACAGCCAGAAAGGCGTAAATTGGTTTTACTTGTCACCGATGGTGAGCCTGCTGATATTGATGAACGCGATCCTCAACATTTGCGGCACGATTCGAAAAAAGCAGTTGAAGAACTCTACAGCACTGGAGTACTGACGTATTGTTTAACCTTAGATCCAAATGCGGATGATTATGTGAAAAGAATATTTGGTGCCAATAATTACACCATTATTGATAATGTAGATAAATTACCGGAACAATTGCCCACTTTATTTGCAAGTCTTACAGCATAAGTCGGGTAGATAGTGTTTGAAAACAATGATAATTTACTGCAATTCAAGCCCAAATATCCGCATACACTCCCCCAAGATTGGAAGGATAGTGACAATCCAACCATTTATGAGATCAACGCCACTTTGGATACATTGAAGAAAATGTATGCCGAGCAAGTAAAAGACATAGCAAAAGGACTCATTAGCACAGAGAAAGGTGAAGATAAGCTACGCAATATTGCTACTAATTATCAAGCTATCAAATCTATATTATTTCCACCACGCTAAATCGATCCATTTTTAATAACTCTTAAAAATGAGTGGATCACGGGTATTCGTTCAAATTGTGGGTATAATGATCTTAACCCTTTTAAACAAAGACAATACCCAATGGCATTCCCAAACAATATTTCAGCATCGCTATTTGTGATCATGGCATTAATAAGTACACCATCCAATGCTGATTGGAGATCACTTCTTAAAGATATTACCGAGGTAGGTAGTGACATATTATCAGATGATAGTGGCGGTTCATCTTTAAATTCCAGCACCATTATTTCTGGTTTAAAAGAAGCGCTTAGTATTGGTAGTGAGCGAGCAGTCAAAGCCGTAAGTAAACCAAATGGTTATCTTTCAAACGAGCTTATTAAAATAGCTATGCCGCCAAAATTAAAACAGGCCGGTGATTTGATGCGTAAGTTTGGCTTAAGTTCATACGCTGATACATTTGAGCAGAGCATGAATCACGCAGCAGAAAAAGCCGCACCTGCCGCAACAGCACTAATCATTGATGCCATTAAAAATATGAGTATTGAAGATGCACAGACGATTCTTCAAGGTGAAGATGATGCTGCCACTCAATATTTTCGTGAAAAAACCACACCACAATTAACTGAATTATTCCGCCCTACAATTGATAGTTCACTCAATGAAGTAGGCACCACTAAATATTATAATGATTTAACTGATAAAGTAGCTGCAATACCGCTGGTAGGTGAAAACATTGATATGAATCTTAGCGATTATGTTACCGAGCAGGCCTTAAGTGGTTTGTTCGCCATGATAGCTTTAGAAGAAAAGAAAATTCGTGAAAACCCAGCAGCTAGAACGACTGAATTATTAAAACAAGTATTTGCTAAATAAGCTGAACTAAAGCTAGTTTGCCAAAGTAATGATCTCGTCCATAGTATCAAGACCCGCTTGTTTATGCGTGATTAACAAAATACTGGTATTTGGGCTGTAATTAATAATAGCATCGAGCATTTTTTTTTCAGTAGTCGTATCCAGCCCTTCGCCCGGCTCATCTAATATTAAGATAGGTGCATTTTTAAGTAAGGCTCTGGCGACAGCAATACGTTGCGATTGACCGCCAGATAGTTTTAAGCCGGCCTCACCGACCCATGTTTCATAGCCATCAGGTTGAGAGCTAATAAACTCATGGATCTGTGCAGCGCGACATGCTTGCTCTATCTCATCATCACTGGCATCCGCATTGGCCAGTAGTAAGTTTCGTTTAATTGTACTATTGAATAGAATAGTATGTTGACTGACCACACTGAAATGTTGACGGCAATCATCACTATGGTATTGTTCTAAAGCATGTCCACCCAAAGTGATTCTACCTGTTGTTATTGGCCAAAATTTTAGCAATAAATGCACTATGCTAGTTTTACCTGCCCCACTTTGACCTACGATGGCTAACTTCCCACCTTGCACTAGCTTAAAGCTAAGGTTTTGAATAACATCTGTTTCCATATTAGGATAGCGAAAACTCACATTTTTAAATTCAATATCACTATCTCTTGCTTGTGGCGATGGCTGCTTAGGTTCTATCACCATGGGTTGAGTATCAACAATTTCAAAGATCCTTTTTGCTGCCGCTAATGTTTCAGGCAAGATCTGAAATGCTAAAGGTAAAGGGGCTATTGCCTCGAAGCTAGCGAGCGCAAATAGCGCTAACATGGGAATGTTTTCTGCGGCTAGTTGTTGACTATTCACTAGGGGAATAGTGATGATAAGCATCATCCACATCGCCAAATTGGCACATAAACCGACCGAGCCTTGTGAAAAACCTGTCAGTGCCGCTTGTTGCTGTTGATCCTTAACCAATTTATGACTTAATTGTAAAATTTTCTCCGTTTGCCGATCCGCCGCGCCATAGATCAATAACTCGCCCATACCTTGCATGCTATCAACGACACTAGTACGCAGTTCTGCTTTGGTATGCACCATACGTTCGCCCGATCGCTTTGCTAGTCTATTTACAATTAAAGGGATAAATATTCCCGCAATCGTTAATAGCACTAATTCAACAATCAATAATTTTGTATCATAGCGCGCTAAAAACAAGGAAAACAGTACCACCGCAATGAGTGCGACAATCACTGGCGAGACAATTCTAAGATAAAAATTTTGCAAATAATCAATATCTGAGCGAAGTCGGCTTAATAAATCACCACTGTGATAATTTTGTAAAATAGCAGGCGCTAAAGGTTCTAAATGCTGGTATAGCCATAAACGCAAGCCCGCTAACAGCCTAAAGGTTGCTTCATGGGTGATCACTCTTTCAGCATAGCGCCCCGCAGTTCTAACAATGGCAAAGCCGCGAATAACCGCAGCAGGTGTGAAATAATTTACTGTAAGGATCCCTGCCGCACCGGCTATCCCCATCATAGTAATAAACCAGCCTGCTAATGCTAACAAGCCAACATTTGCAATAATGGTGATAATCGACAATAGGATCCCTAATGCCATCCAGCCCCAGTAAGGTCGAAATAATAGCAATAAACGTCCAATTAGTTTTAATTGTTCGATCATCAAATACCATCCGTAAACGTGTTAACCAACTCAGCATATAAGCCTGATTCTGCAAGTAACTGCTGATGTGTTCCGCTCTGTATAATCTTGCCATGATCCATCACTATAATCTGATCGGCATTTTTAACCGTTGCTAAGCGATGGGCAATCATCACTACTGTTCTACCTTGTGCTAATTGTTCAATAGCCTGCTGAATAGCTTGCTCGCTCTCAACATCTAAATTTGCCGTCGCTTCATCTAATAAGATCACCGGCGCATCCTTGATAAAAGCACGTGCCAAAGCAATGCGTTGGATTTGCCCACCTGATAAACCTTGGCCTTTTTCTCCGATTTCTGTGTCATAACGCTCTGGTAAAGCTTCGATAAAATGATCAATATGAGCCTGTTTTGCTGCCAAATAAAGTTGTTCATCGCTGTGTGTTGCCATCCCAAGTACAATATTTTCCCGTATCGTACCCTGAAATAAATGCGGTTCTTGTGGAACCCATGCTATTTGCTGCCGCCAGTCTTTTATATTAAGGCTTTCAAGCGATATACCATTAATAAGTAGTTTACCTTGGGTCGGCTGAATAAAACCTGCTAACAGTCGAATGACAGTACTTTTACCTGCACCACTTGTGCCGACTAAGGCCACACGGCTTCCTGCTGAAATTGACAGGCTAAAGCCACTCAACACATCTCCCCTATCACCATAGCAAAAAGATACATTATCAAATTCTATAGCTACATCTTTAGTCATTGGTAGTGATTGGCCATTGCTGACTTGTTCAAGTAAAGGTTTATCTAAAATATCCAACATCTTTTCTGCCGCACCAATAGCTTCAAGACGGGCATGATAATGTGTACCCATATTTCGTAGTGGTAAATAAAACTCTGGAGCTAACAGTAAGGCAAAAAAACCATAGAAAAAATCAATCTCACCGTAGAGCAACCTAAAACCAACTAGCACGGCAACGATAGCAATGCTCACACTAGCAAGAAATTCAAGCACCAGTGATGAAAGAAAGGCCACGCGTAATACAGACATAGTAGATTTTCGATAGTCTGCTGAAATTCGCTTAATCGCATCAGCTTCACGCTGGCTAGCATTAAATATTTTCAGGGTGCTTAAACCTTGGATCATATCTAGAAAATGGGCACTCATTCTCGCCATTTTTCGCCATTGTTTTTTATTTAAATGGGCAGTGCCTTTACCGATAAGGATCATAAAGAAAGGGATCAGCGGTGCTGTTACTAACAGCACCACACCCGAGATCCAATCAATCGGAAAAACAAACACTAAAATAGACAACGGAATCAATACCACTAACGACATAGTAGGTAAATAACGTGCGTAATAACTTTCTAACGCTTCAACACCATCTACCAGCGTGTTAATGATCTCGCCACTTCGCTCACCATCAATAGCAATAGGGCCAAGTGAAAGTAAATGCTGATGTAAGTTGTTCCTAAGTGTTAGCTTAACCTGTGCGGCCGCTTTGAATGCAACGATTTCCGAAGACCATGTCAATAATGCACGTAGCAGAAATACACCCAACATAGCAAAAATCCACGACTGGACATCACTAAGTGAAGAGTTCTCAAAAATCACACCATTTATAATATTAGCAAGTAGCCACGCTTGTAAGATAAGCAGATAGCCTGATGCTAACCCCAAACCAATAGCAATGGATAGATAATTTTGAGTAAAAGATTTTTGTGACTTTAAAAAGTCAGATATGTTCATAAAGCGGGAAATTTGAAAAATGTCAGAGCGACAGTATGCATAATAAACACTTTATAAGTTTTTATTTATGAGATATTTATTATGTATTGAAAGCCACTAAAGCTTTTTATTCATCGTCTTCTAGCCCACTAAGTTCTAACCACATGACATTAATTATGCCCAAAGAACAGGCCAGCAAAACACCCAATAACCATGCAAAATACCACATATTAATTCTCCTTAATGCTGACGTTAATAAAGTGAGTGTTCATTTTCACGAATACTTTCCACTGTCTGTTTACCCCACATCATTTTATAGCACCAAGAGGTATAAGCCAAAATAAGAGGAACAAAGAAAAGCGCACACCAGAACATAATATGTAATGTTAACTCACTAGAAGTTGCATCCCACATAGTCAAGCTATGATTCGGGTTTAAACTGGATGTAAAAATAAACGGAAATAGCGAAAAGCCAGCAGTCAAAATAATACCGACTAAGCTTAAGCAAGAACCATAGAAAGCAAGCAATGGTTTTTCAATATTCCCCATTGTCCAAGCAATAATAGCACCGCCAAAACCAAGTAAGGGGGCAATAATGGAGAGAGGATACACTGTGTAATTGTGTAACCAAGTCACTTCACCCACTGCCACGGTTTTATTCATTGGATTCCCTACACCAGCTATATCCAAATTACTTGTTATCGAATAACCATCAATCCACTGCCATAACCAGACACCTTCAATTGCAAACAATGCAATAACTGCTATAGCTGCCACGGCAAGGATTTTTCTAGAGCGTTCATGTACCGGACCTTCTGATCGTAACATTAAGTAACTCGCGCCATGCATAACAAACATCGCTATTGCTAACAAGCCAGATAACACCGCAAACGGATGCAATAATTGCAAGAAACTAGTGTCCAATGATGAACGCATATATTCATCATATTCAAAGCCTATCCCTAGGAACATGTTACCCATCGCTACACCAAAAATAAGTGGAGGCACTACACCGGGGAAGAATAACGCCCAATCCCAAAAACTACGCCATTTCTGACTAGGCAATTTAGAGCGGTAGTCCAAGCCCGTCGGACGTAAGAACAGCGAAAATAATAATATCAATAAGGCCAGATACATCGCTGAAAAAGAAGTCGCATATAGCGTAGGCCAAGCAGCAAACAATGCCCCCGCCGCTAAAATAAGCCAAACTTGGTTACCATCCCAATGGGGTGCAATGGCATTAATGGCTATCCTACGTTCTTCGTCTGTTTTACCCACAAAAGTCAAGATCATGGTCACACCCATATCAAAACCTTCGGTTAAGGCAAAGCCTATCCAAAGAATTCCAATAAGGATCCACCAGGCTAGTTTTAAAAATTCGTAGCTTAAAAATTCCATGACCAGCCCTCCTTATAGCAAATGATTAGTTTGAGTTGGTGTAGGACTATGCTCACCAATCTCGAAATGATAACGCCCAGTATGAAGCGAGCTTGGCCCCAGCCTAACAAACTTCAACATTAAATAAACTTCAACAATAAGCAAGAAAGTATAGAAAATAATAAAACCAATCAAGCTATTGAATACATCGCTATACTCTAGGCTGGAAACTGCCATCGCCGTAGGCAAAACTTCACCGACCGCCCAAGGTTGTCGACCATACTCGGCAACAAACCAACCGCATTCAATGGCAATCCAAGGTAATGGCAAACTATAAAAGCATAGCCGGAGCAACCAGCGCTTGTTAAATGCTGTTCGTTTAGCGGTAAAGTAAAAGGCTAGCAGGAAAACCACCAGCATAAATACCCCCGCTCCCACCATCGCTCTAAAGGTAAAAAAGAGTGGTGCCACTTGAGGAATACTATTTTTAGCTGCTAGTTTTATCTGTTCTTCCGTTGCGTTAACGACATCGTCTGTATACTGTTTTAATAATAAGCCATAGCCAAAATCTTGACTTAATTCATCCTTAAAACGTATTTTATCTGCTTCTGTCGCCTCACCTTTTCTGATGCTTTCAAAAACACCATAAGCAATCATGCCATTTCTAATGCGTTGTTCATTTTCTTTGATAATATCTTTTAAGCCCGTCACTTCTTCGGTTAATGATCGGGTTGCAATAATGCCCAGTGCATAGGGGATTTTAATGGCATAATGCGTTTCTTGAGCTTCTTGATCAGGAATACCAAACAAAGTAAATGCTGCGGGCGCTTCTTCTGTTTCCCATTCTGCCTCAATAGCGGCTAGTTTATATTTCTGTAAATGCCCTGCTTCATAGCCACTTTCATCACCCAATAAGATAACTGAGAATATTGCCGCGGTACCAAAACCTGCCGCCACTGCAAACGATCGTTTCGCAAAGCCAATATCACGCCCTTTTAACAAATACCACGCGCTAATGCTCAACACAAACATTGAGCCTGCGACATAACCACCCGCGACGGTATGAATGAACTTAACTTGGGCGACCGGGTTAAGCAAAATATCGGTAAAGCTAGTCATCTCCATCCGCATGGTTTCAATATTCAGCTCGGCACCAATCGGGTTTTGCATCCAACCGTTGGCAATTAAAATCCATAGTGCAGAGAAACTGGTTCCTATAGCCATTAACCACGTCGTCATCAAGTGTTGATTTTTCGACATGCGATCCCAACCAAAAAAGAACATGCCGACAAAGGTTGATTCAAGGAAGAAAGCCATTAAACCTTCTATCGCCAGTGGCGCACCGAAGATGTCTCCGACATAATGAGAATAATAAGCCCAGTTAGTGCCGAATGAGAACTCCATGGTCAGGCCTGTTGCCACACCTAATGCGAAGTTGATTCCAAACAATTTACCCCAAAACTTCACCATGTCTTTATAAATTTGACGACCGGTCATTACATAAACCGATTCCATGATGGCAAGGATGAAAGAAAGGCCTAAAGTTAAGGGCACAAACAAGAAGTGATACAGTGCAACCGTCGCAAACTGGAGCCGCGATATCTCAACAAGTTCTTCAGCTATCATATTTTTATTCCTTAATTTTCTCGGGTTTCGATCTTCGCCACAAGAAGAGCATCACACTAAATTGTAAATAAACATTAGAAAATACTAATACTACCTTATCTACTAACATTCCATAAGCATATTTTTTTATGTTTACCATAAAAAAAATTGATAGTACTTGAATGCTTCCAACAAAACCCTACATAAAGCGCAGCGCCACGATTTACCTATTTAGTTGCTAACTTACTCATAATTTTAAGTACATTTTTATCATGTAACTGGTGTAAACTACGTATAGCTAACCTCTGTTTAACAAAGGAAATTTATGATATCCCAAGCCACACACAAGATCAATTTATGTAACCAAGGTCTCGCGCTAAAAGCACTGTTTACAGGTTACTTAGTCGTGGTCGCCATTGGTTATGCCATGGCATTAGTTCAAATTCAATTTACCCATGGCTTGGCGGATGGTGAATTAGGTTTATCTGTTGATGATATTGTTTACAGTTATTATGGAAAACGCTCCGGCTCAGTGATTGAAGCCAAATTAAATGGCTCAATGCAAGTAATGGCACCCGATGCGGATCGGCTAAAAATTATTAACTGGGTGCACAAAGGTGCAGAAGAACAAGCCTTCCACGATATGGGAATCCGTAAAATCATGGATACAAACTGTATTATGTGTCACAGCCCAGATTCCGGCATGCCTGTTCCTGATTTTACTAAATTTGAAAATGTCGCCAAACGTGCTGAAACAGATACCGGTGCCAGCTTCTCATCATTAGCCCGCGTATCACATATTCACCTATTTGGTATTTCATTCATCTTTATGTTTGTCGGGTTGATTTTCAGTCTTGCAGCCGGTGTACCAAAATATCTAAAAGCAGGCGTAATCGTTATGCCTTACGTCTTCTTAATTATTGATATTTCATCGTGGTGGTTGACTAAGCTCAACCCTATCTTTGCATGGCTAGTGATTATCGGTGGTGGTGCAATGGCACTGTCATTTGCCTTTATGTGGATCGTATCAATGTATGAAATGTGGATCATGCCACGAAAAGTCTGTGATACACGTGCTGCGTTATTGGATGAATAAAGCACTTTATTCTCTATAATTTATGTCACAATTTAATAGGAAAATAGCGATATTGACAGTCGTTAATAGCCAATGCAACTGTTTTCCTTTAGCTTAAACTTTGTAAATTTATTATGGCCGTCAATTCAACAATCAATAAAATCTCCGTCAATATTGCCGATATGGATCGGCATTATTATCAAAGCCATGAGCTCACCATGGCACAACATCCTTCTGAAAATAACTTCCGATTCATGATTCGGCTTATTGCCTTTATGCTTAACGCCAATGAACAACTTAGTTTCACCAAAGGCATGAATAGTGACGATGAAGCTGAACTCTGGCAGAAATCATTGTCCGGTGAAATTGAGCTATGGATTGATTTTGGCCAGTTAGATGAAAAACGTATTCGCAAAGCCTGCGGCCGAGCCAAACAGGTGATTATTTACACTTATCATGAAGGCAAAGCCAAAGTATGGTGGCAACAAAATAAAGAAAAGCTACAACGCTTTAATAACCTCAGTGTTATTCATATTAATGCTGATGGCATCGACTCAATGAAGCAGCGAGCTATGCAATTACAATGCACTATTCAAGATGGTGATCTTTATTTGAGTGATGATGAGTCTAATATAAGCATTACGCTTGATCGCCTAACAGCACTACTGTAGGTTGAGGTAATATAAGAACCCCCCAGCACCTTGCCGTTATTGTAATCGTTGGGTTTCGTTCCTCAACCCAAGCTACATTAACTACCCTTTATTAAAGTAGTCTTTGGTTAACTTAAACACCACCGGACTAAGTAGCAATAAGGCGATAAGGTTTGGC
Organism: Methylophaga sp.; assembly: GCA_002733715.2. Classification (GTDB taxonomy): domain Bacteria; phylum Pseudomonadota; class Gammaproteobacteria; order Nitrosococcales; family Methylophagaceae. The sequence continues at coordinate 44,682 of NVWQ02000024.1, read as the reverse complement.
AAAGCCATCAAGGCATTTAACGTATCTGCCACCAGCCAAATAAACTCTAAGTTTGCCATTGCACCTAGTGGCACGGCAATAATCCATAACACTCGAAATGGAATAATCGACTTCACGCCAAATAAATATTCCACACATTTTTCACCATAAATACTCCAGCCTAATATTGTGGTGAAGGCAAACACACATAACCCGATGGCCACAATCGCCCCACCAAAGCCCGGTAAAACAGATTCAAATGCAAGTGATGATAATGTGGCTCCCGTTTCTCCGCTTGTCCACGCGCCTGATACGATAATGACTAAGCCTGTAATTGAACAAACAATAATCGTATCGATAAATGTGCCCAGCATAGCGATAGTGCCTTGTTGCACAGGACTATTTGTTTTCGCTGCAGCATGTGCAATAGGGGCACTACCTAAACCTGCTTCATTTGAAAAAACACCTCGCGCTACTCCAAAACGAATTGCGGCCCACACTGCCGCACCGGCAAAACCACCAGTGGCTGCAATGGGAGTAAACGCATAGGTAAAGATAAGATCAAAAGCAGCAGGAATTTGAGATGCGTGCATGGCTAAAATAACAATGCCGGCTAAGACATAGCTTATTGCCATAAATGGGACTAATTTACCTGCCACTTCAGCAATACGTCTAATCCCTCCCAGCAGAACCAGAGCGACTAGAACAGCCATTACTAAGCCTGTTAATAATGGAGATACACCAAGATTTGACGATAAAACATCCGCCACAGAATTAGCTTGAATGGTATTACCAATGCCAAAACCAGCTAAGGCACCAAAGATAGCAAAGCTTGTACCCAACCATGCGAAACGACTGCTTAAACCATTTTTGATGTAATACATTGGGCCGCCAACTTTATTACCCTTTTCATCAGTTTCACGAAAATGTACTGCCAGTACTGCTTCAGCATATTTAGTTGCCATACCGACCAATGCCGTCATCCACATCCAAAATAATGCACCGGGGCCACCTAGAAATATTGCAGTCGCTACGCCGGCGATATTACCCGTACCAATAGTGGCTGCAAGTGAGGTCATTAAGGCATTAAAAGGTGATATGTCGCCCTCTTCCTTAGATTTATAATCACGACCACGCCACAGCATTTTGAAGCCATAACCGAGCTTGGCAATGGGCATTCCTTTTAAACCAATCATTAAAACAAGACCAGTGCCGAGAATAAGCACCAGCATTACTGGGCCCCAAACAATGTCATTAAGCTGCTTAATTAGATTGGTAATTAATTCCATTTTGTTATCCTAAATGTGGTGTTGGCTTATTCTAACATCAACTTAAAAGTATACTCGTTACCGTCCCATTTTCGGCTTTCCCCCTCCGTCACTCCGGCATGCTTCTAGCCGGAGTCTTATTCTGTAAGGAGATTCCGGCTAAGCTTGTGCTCAGCTCGATTGGGTAAGCATACCGAAACGAAGTAACCGCAGGATAAATGACGTGTAAAAATTAAAAAATACCACTATTAACAGGATTATCTTTCAGCATCTGTTGGTAAAACTCACCAAATTCTAGTCCCCATAATGACTCAAGTATGGGTATATGTTTCTCTAATTCTGCTGGGAGTATTTGAGGGGCATTATTAAATGCAAAAATGACTGTATTGCGATGGTTAGCTAAAGACAAACAAACTGTTTGGCGATCAAACACATCTCGAACTGCAGATAAGCCGCGTTTAAAATAATTTTCATTATCCACCAGCAAGTTCAGTGATAATTGACCATTTTCAGTGAGAATGGCACGGCACTGTTGTAAAAAATTTTGCTCTATAATCCACTCAGGTGTTATTTGTTCTACTGCAATATCAATAATAATTAAGTCATATTTATGCTGACAATTTTGCATATAATCCAAAATATTTTCAGTGATAAGCTGCCAATTTTTACTTATGGGAAATTCAAAAAAATCTTTGGCAATCTGGCTCACCACTTCTGAAACTTCTACTGCCTCTCCTGTCACTTCAGGAAAACATCCAGAAAAATAGCGTGTCGTTGCTCCACCACCGACACCTGCTAGCAGCACCCGTTTGGGCTGCTGAGAAAACATCATTCCTGCCAACATCGCTCGATTGAGCACTGAGGGTAAAATTTCAGGGCGATTCAAAATAATTTCAGATTGAATTAAACCATCATTGAATTCTAACCAGCGTCGGTCATATTGTTGCCATACCCGAATCTCACCATCATCTGTCTTTTGATCAAATAAAATTCTAGGTTCAACTATTGTCATTAGCTTTCTCGCTTCGCTTCGAGCGCATCCCATCGTTCATAGGCTGTTTCAAGATCCGTTGTAAGTTGTGTCAATTCATCTTGAATTTTAGCTTGTTTCTCCGCGGCTTGCTGATAAAATCCTGAATCACTTATTTTTTGATGTAATTCTGCTTGTTTAAGCTCAAACTGTTCAATTTCTTTTGGTAACAGATCTAAATCAAGTTGTTCTTGATACGTTAAAGATGATTTTTTACTCACCTTTTTGACAGCCGTTTTTACCTTTTCTTTTGCTGGTGTTTTAGCGCGTTTATCTTGCGAGCGTTGATGTAACCAATCATCATAGCCACCGACATATTCACGCACTTCACCATCATCATCAAATACGATAGTACTAGTCGCCACATTATTTAAGAATGAACGATCATGGCTTACTAATAATAATGTACCTTTATAATTCATTAACAAATCTTCTAACAGATCCAATGTTTCAGCATCCAAATCATTAGTCGGTTCATCCATCACCAATAAATTAGCAGGCTGGGTGAATAATTTTGCTAATAATAGGCGGTTACGTTCGCCTCCAGATAATGATTTTATCGGCGTGCGTGCACGTTCCGGCGTAAACAGAAAATCTTGCAAATAGCCCATTACATGCTTATCTGCACCGTTAACGGTGACATAATCTTTTCCCTGACCCACATTATCAACTACACTGACTTCTTCATCTAATTCGCTGCGAAGTTGGTCAAAATAAGCAATTTCAATCTTGGTTCCGAGCTTAACCTCACCAAATTCAGGCTGATTACGTCCCAACAAAATGGATAATAAGGTTGTTTTACCACAGCCATTGGGGCCAATTAAGCCGATTTTATCGCCGCGTTGAATAACGGTATTAAAGTCTTTAAATAAAGTGCGACCATCATAGCTCTGACCAAGCCCTTCAGCCTCAACCACCAGCTTGCCACTGCGGTCAGCATCTTGCAGTTTCATTTTGACATTGCCCAGCACTTCTCGTCTAGCACCACGTTCACTGCGTAGCTTTTCTAAGGCTCGAACGCGGCCTTCATTACGCGTTCGACGCGCCTTAATGCCTTGTCTTATCCAGACTTCTTCTTGTGCTAATTTTTTATCAAACAAGGCATTTTGCTGTGCTTCTTCTTCTAACATTGCCTCACGGCGAACCAAGAAGTTAGCGTAATCGCCAGGAAAACTCACTAACTTCCCACGATCAATTTGAATAATACGTGTCGCTAATGACTGTAAAAACATACGATCATGCGTAATAAATAATAGCGTACCTTCATAACTTTTTAAGAATTCTTCTAACCACGTAATCGAAGCGATATCTAAGTGATTTGTAGGTTCATCGAGCAATAATACATCGGGCTCTTTTACCAAGGCTTGAGCTAATAACACCCGTCGCTTCATTCCGCCTGAAAGTGCCGTAAATTCCATATCCGCATCTAACGACAAGCGTGAAATAACGGCTTCTACTTTTTGCTCAACTGACCAACCATCAACGGCTTCTAGTTCATGTTGGGCTTTTTCTAGTGCCGCTAATACCTTGTCTGAGCTATCTGTTTCCAGTTGGTGGATCACATGATGATATTGAATCAATAAAGGAGCAATATCACCTAAACCTTGGGCAACCACATCAAATACACTACCTTCAGTACCGTCTGGCACTTCTTGTTCTAAACGTGCAATATTTAAACCTTGACCAACTACCTCACCTGAGTCTTGATTAATTTCACCGGCAATCACCTTCATCAAGGTAGATTTACCTGCGCCATTACGACCAACCAAACAGACTCGTTCACCACGATCGAGTTGAAAATCTACTTTATTTAATAAATTGGGACCGCCAAAACTAACGGTTAATTGTTTTAATGATAATAATGCCATATTTTGAATCTATACTCGCGAAACGTTAACTAATAATACTCCGTCATTCCCGCGAAAGCGGGAATCCATGGGCAGTTCAAATAGCCACTATCGTTAGATTCCCGCTTTCGCGGGAATGACGAAGGGCATTTTATACACTCTATTCTTCTGCTTGTTCTAATACTTCACTGGCTTCAAACCAATCCATCTCAGCTTGTTCTAATTCTGACTTCACGTTGCCTTGCTCTAATAATAAACTTTTTAGTTTGTCTTTATTACTGTTTTCATACAGGCTATTGTCTGCTAGTTCTTCTTCTACTTTAGCTAATGTTAGCTGAATTTTTTCCATCTTCTGTTCAGACTTTTTAACCGTATTACGTAACGGTTGTAATTTTTTTCTGGCCTCGGCAGCTACACGTCGATCATCTTTCTTTTTATTAATTGAACTAGATTCATTGACTGATTTTACGGGTTTATCTTTGTTCAATAGCCATTGACGATAATCATCTAAATCACCATCAAACACACCCGCCTTACCTTCTGACACCAGCCACAATTCATCCGCCACGGTGCGTAATAAATGCCGATCATGAGACACCACCACTAAAGCACCTTCAAAATCTTGCAATGCTAATGTCAAAGCCAAACGCATTTCTAAATCAAGATGATTGGTCGGCTCATCTAATAATAATAGCGCAGGTTTTTGATACACCAATAATGCCAACACTAAACGTGCTTTTTCACCACCTGAAAAGGGCCCTACAGGTGCTAATGCATCATCGCCATGAAAACCAAAACCACCTATAAAATTACGTAATTCAGATTCAGAGGCAAGTCGATCAAGTTTTTGTAGGTGCTTTAATGGACTTTCGTCCATCGTTAATTGTTCTAATTGATGCTGTGCAAAGTAGGCAATTTTAATATCTTTGGCTTCTTTACGTTTGCCTTGCAATGGCGGTAATTCACCGGCAATTAATTTTATTAATGTTGATTTACCTGCACCGTTTGGCCCCAACAAACCAATGCGATCACCCGGAGCTAGCGATAATTTCACCCCTGAAATAATGGGCTTCTCATTATACCCCACCGCTATTTTATCTAAGCTTAACAAGGGCGCCGTCATACGCGAGGGAGGATAGAAACTAAAATGAAAAGGGGAATCAACATGCGCAGGTGCAATTAATTCCATTCGTTCTAATGCTTTGATCCGACTTTGTGCTTGTTTTGCTTTAGTCGCTTGTGCTTTAAAACGGGTAACAAATTGTCGAATATGAGCAATCTCACGCTGCTGTTTATTATGTGCCGCTTGTTGATGCGCTAAATGTTCGGCTCGCGCTAATTCAAAAGCCGAATAATTTCCGCTATAAGCTTTCATGCCTTGTTTTTCAATATGCACTATTTGAGTAACAACACGATCTAAAAAATCACGGTCATGTGAAATCAGTACCAACGTGCCTTGATAATTACGCAACCATTCTTCCAACCAATAAACAGCTTCAAGATCTAAATGGTTGGTCGGCTCATCAAGCAACAATAAATCAGAACGACACATTAAAGCTTGTGCCAAATTCAACCGCATTCTCCAACCACCAGAGAAAGAAGTCACCGGCAGAGCTTCTTGATCACCAGAGAATCCTAAACCATGTAACAATCGGCCAGCGCGGCTACGTGCGGTATAGCCATCAATGGCGGCTAACTTATCGTGTAATTCACTTTGAAGGTGACCATCATGTTCGGCTTCAGCAACAACTAATCGTTGTTGCAACGACATATATTCAGCATCACCCTGCAACACATATTCAATTGCAGCGACATCAACTGCAGGCGTTTCTTGTGCTACGTGAGCAATCACCCATGCATCTGGAATCGATACACTGCCATGATCGGCATGTAATTTATCTTGAAACAAAGCAAATAAGCTAGATTTTCCTGTGCCATTAGCTCCGGTTAAACCCACCTTTTGTTTAGGATGAATCGTTAAATTGACTGATTCAAATAGTAGCCGCGCACCGCGGCGAACAGAAAGTTGGTGAAGTTTTATCATGGCGCGCATTGTAGCAGGACAAACGCTTTCCTGCTGGATTACACACGTATCGATATTGAATGTTTTTAAGGGTAATGTCCCATTTAATTCAAATCGCAGACTCATTAAACGCAAGGATCAATGATAACTTTCAGAGTTTAAGTTCTCTTGATTGATTATGCGTATATACCCATAATCATTGGAGATGCATGATTAATGCAAAACCACAAGTGTGGTGCACCCACCACTGAATGCGAAAAGAATCAAGGGGTCTGATAATTATTGATCAATCTTAGGCAATTGCCAATTAATGGCTTGTCTTCCATGTTGTTGGAGATAAGTATTTGCCTTGCTAAAGTGCTGACAACCAACGAAACCACGATAGGAAAGATCAATGGGGTCAGATACAAGACTCGATTGATTTTGGTTGGCTAGTATTTATGCTTAGATTGTTAGCATATGCTTGATATATGTCTTGATTGGCATTATACTTTGTGGCAAGATGATAAATAGCAAAGGTGATTAATATGCGTACAGCCTCATTGTTTACTAATGGCAAAAATCAAGCGGTAAGATTACCAAAAGAATTTGAATTTAAAGGCGTGTCTGAAGTCGAAATAACGCAAGAAGGTGATTCGTTGGTATTGCGGCCTAAACACAAATCGTGGTCAAGTTTTGCTGCTGTTGATCGTGCAGATGATGATTTTCTTCTAGAACGAACAGATTTAATGACTGAAGATAGGGTTAAGCTTTGAAGAAAACCTATATGCTCGACACTAACATCTGTTCCTTTATTATGAGAAATCGACCCGATAAACTTTTGCATGTCTTACAATCTCATGTTGAAAATAGAGATAAGATCATTATTTCTAGTATTACTTATGCTGAACTGAGGTTTGGCGCTATTGGTAAAAAAGCATCACCTAAGCATAATATGATTGTGGATGAATTTATGGAGCGCATTGATTCTGTACTTGCTTGGGATAAGGAAGCCGTGGAAGCAACAACGATTATAAAAAAGGTTTTAGGTGATGCTGGACAGATGATTGGTAATAATGATGCCATGATAGCAGGTCATGCTATTTCAGCAGAATGCATATTGGTCACCAACAATGTTAAAGAGTTTAAACGCGTGCATGAATTAGTCATTGAAGATTGGTCAAATAGTTAATAGAATCGCACTCAATTGATTTTGGTGCGTTCACGATAAGCCGCCGATTTTCGATCTCCACCCTTACATTCAAAGAGACGCTACCCTTTGTTTGATAATTATTGTTCAATCTTAGGTAATTGCCAATTAATAGCTTGTTTCTCGTGTTGTTGGAGATAAGTATTTGCCTTGCTAAAGTGCTGACAACCAAAGAAACCACGGTAGGCAGATAGTGGCGATGGATGTGGTGCTTTTAATACGCAATGCTTCGCGCTATCAATCATTGCTCCTTTTTTCTGGGCATAACTGCCCCACAGCATAAACACCACATGTTCACAGCGCTCATTCACTGTTGCAATAATCTTATCTGTGAACCGTTCCCACCCTTTGCCTTGGTGGGCATTGGCATTGGATTCTTCTACCGTTAAAACTGCATTCAATAGTAATACGCCCTGCCGTGCCCAGCTTTCTAAATAGCCATGGTTAGCGGGGGCAATTCCAAGATCCGACTGTAGTTCTTTATAAATATTAACAAGTGATGGTGGTGTTTTGACTTCAGGCAAAACGGAAAAACACAAGCCATGTGCTTGATTAGGTTGATGATAAGGATCTTGCCCTAAAATAACGACATTCACTTCATTCAGCGGTGTTATTTCTAAAGCGTGAAACCAATTTTCTGAATGAGGGTAAATAATTTTTTGTTGATTTTTTTCTTCTCGCAAAAACTGTTTAAGTGATTGCATATAGGGCAAGTCAAATTCAGACGCTAATGTTTTCTGCCAACTGGGTGCATTGTCTAAAACCACATTTATTCCTCACTATGTTTATCTTAAAAATAATAACAAACTATAAAGCTTGCGTATTTTAAATACTTGTGGAAAAGTGAAATAAATTTATAACGACTAGGATTCGGCGTGAACCTCAGTAAAGATCCAATCCGCCAATTGCTTAGAAAACTAGCTATTCCAGCCAGTATTGGCATGTTTTTCAACACCATGTATTACATCGTTGATAATTTTTATGCTGGAATGCTGTCATCAACAGCACTAGCGGGCATTTCACTTGCCGCACCGATTTATTTTATGGGCTTGGCGATATCTATCGGTATTGGCCAAGGCGCAAATGCCTTAGTAGGGAATGCTTTAGGTGCAGGAAAACAACAAGAAGCTCAAAAAATAGCCGGCCATGCCATTTCATTTGCTTGGATCTCCGCACTCATTGTTGGACTGTTGATATTAATATCAACACCGACATTATTTGCGATGATGGGCGCTGATGGCAATTATACCGATGATGCCATTCGCTATCTTACAATCATTCTGCCTACTTTAATCTTTCTTGCTCATGGCATGGCTGCTAACGGAATACTTAATTCATTGGGCGACACCATCAGCTTTAGAAATAGCTTATTAGTCGCCTTTTTAGCCAATGTCGTGCTTGATCCTTTATTCATGTTTGGCTTTGGGTGGGGAGTCTATGGCTTAGCAATAGCGACAGCGTTAACACAGCTAGGTAGTGCAATCTACTTAACCATTAAAGTGCGACAAAGCATGCTAGGTCAAAGCCTTACTCCCTCTAACTTAATCCCTAGCTGGCTTTATTACAGCCCTCTACTTCGGCAATCTCTGCCGGCTAGTATGAATATGTTTTTGATGGCACTGGGTTCCATTGTGATCACCGCTGCCGTTGCACAATTTGGTGAAGATGCCGTTGCAGGATTGGGGGTCGCACTGCGCATAGAACAATTAGTATTGCTTCCCACTGTGGGGTTGAATATCGCGGTATTGTCGATAGTCAGTGTTAATTTTGGTGGCCAACAGTATCAACGCATGACAAAAGTCGCACTTGAATCAATCACTATTGGCACCTCGATCATGATAGTCAGTGGTATTGCCCTCTTTATTTTGGCTCCCTTACTTTTATCCTTATTTACTAACAACCCTGCCATCATCGCGGTGGGCACTAGTTACTTACGTGTTGAGGCTATTGTGTTGCCTGCTTATGTTATCTCGTTTGTCTCAGGTGCGGTTTTGCAAGGCATGAAACGCCCGATGATTCCTCTCTATTTCAATATTATCCGGCAACTCATTTTGCCTGTCACATTTATCGCTATTGCTCTCACTATTCTTAATACGACTATTTTGGGTGTGTGGTGGTCTATCGCCATCGCCACATGGATAACAGCAAGTGCGCAGCTGCTGCATATGCGTAAAACGTTCAAACAGCAAAATTATCACTAGAGTCCATTGCTCATTAGATTATATTTTGACAAATAGTGATTACAGACATACTCTAGAACAAGGAGCATATAGGTAATAGTTATGACTAAAAAGCTAATCAAAACAGAGCCTCAATGGCGAGAACAACTCTCAGATGAGCAATACCGTGTCACACGTCAAGCCGGCACTGAGCCCGCTTTTTCTGGTATTTATGTTGATCACCATGATGCTGGCACTTATCGCTGTATCTGTTGCCAAAATTCTTTATTTTCTTCTGAAGATAAATTTGATTCTGGCTGCGGCTGGCCGAGTTTTTCTTCTCGGCTTGAGAAAGCTGCAATCACCCAATATCCAGATTTTAGTCATGGCATGAATCGGACTGAAGTACGCTGTCAACATTGTGATGCCCATCTTGGTCATGTGTTTGAAGATGGACCAGAACCAAGCGGTTTACGCTATTGTATTAATTCTGTGGCCATTGATTTTAATGCCAAAGACTAATAATAATGACTGGTTTGTTTATATTGTTGAAGCAGAAAATGGTAATCTTTATACAGGCATAACAACTGATTTAGAACGTCGTTTTGCTGAGCATCAATCAAAACAAGGCGGCGCACGTTTTTTTCATACCAGTGCAGCCAAGCGAATGGTATTCCATGAACCTCACCCCGATCGTAGCAGTGCCTCCAAGCGTGAAGCCGCGATCAAAAAACTCTCTCGTAAAGCAAAAATAGCACTGATCGAAAATTCATAGCATACCCGTGACCATTCAATTTGCAGAATTTTCTCCGTCATTGATCCTACGGTTACTTCGTTTCGGCATGCTGTTAGCCGGAATCTCCCTATAAACAAGACTCCTGCTTAAAGCATGCGGGAGTGACGATTGGTGTTAGTTTAAAATTGAGGTATCACGGCTATATAAGCTCATGTATAATGGTGGGTTACCTAAAAACTTATTACTATTTAACTCAGGAATCGCTCTTGCTTACTACTGCAAATATCACCATGCAATTTGGCGCTAAGCCCTTATTTGAAAACGTCTCCGTTAAATTCGGCGGAGGCAATCGTTACGGCTTAATTGGCGCGAACGGCTGTGGTAAATCCACTTTCATGAAAATTCTTTCTGGTGATTTAACGCCCACATCAGGCAATGTTAGTCTTGATGTAAATGAAAGCTTTGCTGTTCTAAAGCAAGACCAATTCGCTTATGAAGATCTGCGTGTCATTGATGTTGTGATTATGGGTGATGCTAAATTGTGGGAGGTTCATCATGAACGTGAGCGTATCTACAATTTGCCAGAAATGTCTGAAGAAGATGGTATAAAAGTCGCCCATCTTGAAGGTGAATATGCTGAAATGGATGGCTACACTGCCGAATCACGTGCCGGTGAGTTACTATTAGGTGTGGGCATTCCTACTGAGCAACACTCTGGCCTAATGAGTGAAATTGCTCCGGGTTGGAAATTGCGTATTTTGCTTGCTCAAGTCCTGTTTGCTGAGCCTGATATCTTCCTACTAGATGAGCCGACTAACCATTTGGATATCAACACTATTCGTTGGCTAGAAGATATTATCAATCAACGTAACGGCACTATGATCATTATCTCGCATGATCGCCATTTCTTAAACAGTGTGTGTACACATATGGCTGATATGGATTTTGGCGAGCTTCGTGTTTACCCCGGTAATTATGACGAATACATGCTGGCATCAACACAAGCGCGGGCACGCCAGTTATCTGATAACGCTAAGAAAAAAGCACAAATTATTGAACTACAAGATTTTGTGCGACGTTTCTCTGCCAATGCATCAAAAGCGAAACAAGCTACATCGCGTGCTAAACAAATTGATAAAATTGAGCTTGATGATATAAAACCTTCAAGCCGTGTTAATCCTTATATCAACTTTGAGCAAGACAAAAAATTATTCCGAAATTCGGTAGAAATTCAAAGCATTAGCCAGGGCTATAAAGGTGAAAAACTTTTATTTGAAGACTTTAAGTGTATGGTGGAAGTAGGCGAGCGGATTGCCATTATCGGCCCGAATGGTATTGGTAAAACAACCTTAGCTAAAACATTGGTGAATGAATTACACCCACAATCTGGCACCGTTAAATGGTCAGAAAATGCCAATATTGGTTATTACGCACAAGATCATGAGAATTTCTTTGAAAATGATCTCGATTTATTCGAGTGGATGCAGCAGTGGGGCAAACCCTCAGATGATGAACAGGTTATTCGTGGCACATTAGGTCGCTTATTATTCTCTGGTCATTCGATCGAGAAAAAAGCCAGTGTGTTATCAGGTGGTGAAAAAGGCCGGATGATGTTTGGTAAGTTGCTACTACAAAAACCAAATATTCTGGTGATGGATGAACCCACAAACCATATGGATATGGAATCGATTGAATCCTTAAACATGGCATTAAACCGCTATGAAGGCACTTTGTTCTTCGTCAGTCATGATCGTGAGTTTGTATCTTCATTAGCAACTCGTATCTTCGATATGACGCCTGATGGCATTATTGATTTTGCCGGCACGTATGAAGAATACTTAGCCAGCCAAGGCGTGAAATAAGAAATTGGTGGGCCAGGGCTTGCTTCCTTATTACAAACCCTTTATTCAATCTTTGCTCCGTGCTAATGTAATGGATTATTCACTCTCATTATGGAATTCATCATGTCTATAACACGCTTTTCTCTTGTTAGCTTCCTTGCTATCGTATTGACTAGTCTTAGCTTATCTTTTAGCTCTGTTGCAACCGCTGCATCTGCCTCAGAAATAAATATTGGTGTTAAAGAAGCGCTAAAACGCTTTAAAACTGAGATCTCAGGTGGTGAAGAGTTTCTAAAGCAAGCCAAGGCTATTTTAATTTTTCCCAATGTGATCAAGGCAGGCATTGGTATTGGTGGTGAATATGGTGAAGGCGCGCTTCAAATTGCAGGAAAAACAACGGCATATTACAGCACTGCAGCCGCTTCTATTGGTTTCCAGCTGGGTGCCCAATCAAAGTCTGTCATATTAATTTTTATGACTGATGATGCCCTCAAAGGCTTTCAAGCAAGCAAAGGATGGAAGGCTGGCGTTGATGGCTCCATTGCAGTAATTGAATGGGGAGTCGGCGAAGATATCAATACTGTTGATATTCAAGACCCTATCGTTGGCTTTATATTTAGCAATAAAGGGTTAATGTACAACTTAACCATTGAAGGTTCTAAATTTACTAAAATAGTGAAATAACATGACAGAAACAAACTACCCAGAAAAAAGTTGTGAAATTGATCGTTTAGTCACACACCCGAAACTAGTTGAAGCTACTTTAGCCGGTCAAAAAACGCAGCAACGGCGTGATGGTGTTTATGCCTATCCTGGTGAAACATTTGAACTTGAGGGTATTGAGTTCACCGTGACCGCACTCGACCGTAAAACCTTAGGTGATATGACGGATGATGATGCCAGAGCAGAAGGCTACCCAAGCATGGAAGCCTATAAAGCACTTATTCTAAGAATGCACGAAGGTATGAAGTGGAATGAAAGCCACAAAGTCTGGGTGCATAAATTTAAGAAATCAGCGTAACCAGTACATGCTTATAAATTATGGCTAATGATAAAAAATGGTGGCGTAAATTCCGACCCAATTCATATTTATCGACTTGCCTGTTTGGTTTGTAGCAGCATAGTTCTTATTTTTTGTACTGTCCTTCTAGGAATACTGCTTCCTTCTACCAACTAGTCCTCAATCCTAAAACCAACCTTAATCGTCACTTGCCAATATTTCACACCGCCCTCTTCAACATAACCACGGGTGTCGACAACATTAAACCAATGCATATTTTTTACTGATTCTGCCGCTTTAGCAATGGCATTTTGAATCGCTTGATCAGAGCTTTCTGTTGAACTGCCTGTAAGCTCGATATGTTTATATGTATGTTCCATTTTATTCTCCTAGCTAAATATAGTTATTGGATAAATAACAATGATTATAGACCTAATTTAACAATATGATTTGACTATATTTTTTTGATAAACATGCGTATAATTAATCGATTAATTTAACATCTCCCACAGTTTTACACCTAAAACTGATTTCCACAGGCGCATTCATGTCAGACACAGAACAAACTCCCGTTGTTTTATTTTCAGATCTAGGTTTATCAGAACCCGTTCTTAAAGCCGTAAACCAAGCGGGTTACGAAACTCCATCTCCTATTCAAGCACAAAGTATTCCCCCGCTTCTTGAAGGTCGTGATCTACTTGGGCAAGCTCAAACAGGTACAGGTAAAACAGCAGCGTTCTCGTTGCCTTTATTAAGCCGCATTGATGTAAAAGCTAAAACACCTCAAATGCTAGTACTCGCACCAACACGTGAATTAGCAATTCAAGTAGCAGAAGCCATTCAAAGCTATGCAAAACACATGAAAGGTTTACATGTTTTGCCTATTTATGGCGGTCAAAGTGTCGGCATTCAATTGCGCCAATTACAGCGTAACCCACAAGTTATCGTCGGTACTCCTGGTCGAATTCTCGATCATATCCGTCGCCGTACGTTAAAGCTAGGTGATTTAAAATCACTTGTTTTAGATGAAGCCGATGAAATGTTACGCATGGGTTTCATTGATGATGTTGAAACTATTTTAAAAGAAACACCTGATTCTCGTCAGGTAGCTTTGTTCTCAGCAACGATGCCGGGGCCAATCCATCGCGTTGCTACACGTTATTTGAAAGATCCGGTTGAGATTCGTATCAAATCGAAAACATCAACAATGGAAACAATTAACCAACGTTATTGGCAAGTAACGGGAATGCATAAGTTAGAAGCATTGACACGCATTCTTGAAGTAGAAGAATTTGATGCCATGATTATTTTTGTTCGCACTAAAAATGCAACTACAGAATTGGCTGAAAAACTTGAAGCACGTGGTTACTCTAGCTCTGCAATTAATGGTGATATGAACCAAGCGGCACGTGAAAAAGCCATTAATCAGACTAAAAAAGGTAAAATAGATATTCTAATTGCTACCGATGTTGCGGCTCGTGGCTTAGATATTGAACGTATCAGCCATGTTATAAACTACGATATTCCCTACGATACTGAATCATATGTACATCGTATTGGTCGTACTGGCCGTGCTGGCCGTAAAGGTGAAGTGATTTTATTTGTGCAGCCACGTGAAAAACGTATGTTATTTGCGATTGAAAAAGCAACGCGTCAAACCATTGCTAAAATGCAATTGCCGAGCACAGAAGATATTGCTGACCGCCGTGTTATGCAGTTTTCTGAACAATTAAGCCAAACGATTGAATCACAAGATTTAAGTTTCTTCCAAGAAGTAATTAGTAATTACCAAGAATCGCATGGTGCAGATCCACTAGAAGTGGCTGCAGCATTAACGTATTTAGTTCAAAAACAACGACCTTTAAAACCTGTTGTCCATGTTCGACCAGCCCGTTCAGAACGCGGCGATAATAGAGGCAAAGATCGCGAACATGGTAGTCGTCGAGATCGCTCTGATCGTGGTGAACGTCCTAACCGAGGTGAACGCCCTTCTTCTCCACGTCGTGGTAATCAAGCGCCACATCGTAGCGAAGATGGCATGCAAACTTACCGCGTTGAAGTAGGCAGATCTCACGGTGTTGAAGTTAAAAATATCGTAGGAGCAATAGCTAACGAAGCAGGTATTGATAGTAAAGATATTGGTCGAATCAGTCTTCAAGATGACTATAGCACCATTGATTTACCGCAAGGTATGCCAAAAGACTTATTCCAGCAATTACGCAAAGTTTGGGTGGTCAATAAACAGTTAGAAATCAGTCTTGTTAATAATAATGACGCTTCTGCTTCTAGCGATGGCGAAAATACACATCGTAAACCAAAACGCTCAGGTAAACCCCGTACTCGTGCTCGTGATAAAGCGCGTCGTCCTAGCCAGAATCGTAAATAGATGAATAATTAAGCCTCCTTTTTAGGGGGCTTTTTTTGCAACAAAACAATCTCTTTCACTATTCAACATGACATGTAAGAATAGGTCCATGCTGAATTTTATCTGGATCTTTTTTTTCGTCACCGCTTTTATCGTTGCATTGATAAAGCTCCTTGCCTTTGGTGATACTGAAATATTCGGTCAATTAATGACTGCCATGTTCAGTCTTTCAAAAATAGCTTTTGAAATTTCATTAGGATTAACCGGAATATTAGCCTTGTGGTTAGGCATTATGCGAATTGGTGAGCGTAGCGGCTTTATTGATTTACTTACCCGTGGTTTAACGCCACTTTTTGCCAAATTAGTGCCAGAAATACCCAAAAATCATCCTGCTCTCGGTGCAATGGTAATGAACATGTCAGCCAATGCCTTGGGCTTAGATAATGCCGCCACACCGCTTGGAATCAAAGCGATGAAAGAGTTACAAAAACTCAATCCGCTAAAAGATACTGCCAGTAATGCTCAAATCTTATTTTTGGTTATTAATACTTCAGCCGTTACTTTATTCCCTGTCACCATCTTCACTTATCGTGCTCAGATGGGTGCAGTGAATCCTACTGATGTATTTATTCCCATTTTGATTGCTACTTATGCCTCTACTCTAATGGGCTTGTTAGCCGTTTCTTATGTACAGAAAATCAATTTATTCGATAAAGTTATTTTGAGTTATCTAGGCGGGTTTACCGTTTTAGTTGCTGGTTTATTATCGTATTTCTCGCAACTACCACAAGCCGATATGTTGGCACAATCGGCCTTAATAAGTAATGTGATTTTATTTTCATTAGTGATGCTATTTATTGCAGGCGCTGTGATTAAAAAGGTCAATGCCTATGACGCATTTATTGATGGCGCTAAAGAAGGATTTGAAACCGCCATCACTATTATCCCTTACCTAGTCGCTATGCTAGTTGCTATTGGCGTATTTCGTGCCAGTGGTGCCTTGGATTTATTAGCCGGCGGTCTACGGCATATCGTGCTCGCTTTGAATTTTGATGATCGCTTTATTGATGCCCTTCCCACCGCGTTAATGAAACCCTTTAGTGGCAGTGGTGCGCGTGCAATAATGGTTGATACCATGCAAACCTTTGGTGCAGATTCATTTGCTGGGCGGCTATCTTCTATCGTGCAAGGTAGCACCGAGACTACCTTTTATGTATTGGCCGTTTATTTTGGTTCAGTGGGTATTAAAAATATTCGCCATGCTGCCGCCTGTGGACTTGCTGCAGATATTGCCGGTATTATGGCTGCTATTGCAATTGCCTATTGGTTCTTTGGCTAATGATTGATTACGAAAATATCACTGACACTCTAACAAAAGATGGCATTATTATTTTGCCCAATTTCTTAGATGCCAAAACGACTGAATCACTATATCAATATGTTTCCACACTTCCTGCTGATCAGTTTGATTCAGCAGGTATTGGTCGTGATAATAACTTTCAAATAAACCATGAAATCCGCAATGATGTATTACTTTGGTTAGATGGGAAAGAACCTTGTGAGCAGGCCTATCTAGCAGCAATGGATGAATTACGCAGTCAATTAAATGAGAAACTATTTCTCGGACTATTTGATTACGAAGCGCATTACTCCCATTATAAAAAAGACAGTTATTATCAGCGCCATGTTGATGCCTTTGAAGGCCGATCTAATCGCGTGGTAACCACAGTTTTTTATCTCAATAATGATTGGTCAAATGACGATGGCGGTGAGCTGGTTATCTACCAAAATAATAGCAATGAAATGCTTCATAGAATTTCACCTACATTCGGTACATTAGTGATCTTTCTAAGTGAAAATTTTCCTCACGAAGTGCTCATCACTCATCGTGACCGTTATAGCATCGCAGGCTGGTTTAGAACTGATAGACCATTTTAAAATGCAAAAAAAATCATTTGAAATATTACAATTAGGTGACCCCAGACTACGAAAAGCAGCCAAACCCATCGAAGCTATAACCGCTCAACATCAAATATTATTTGATGATTTACTAGACTTTGTTGTTAGCCGGCAAGGGGCTGGGATTGCCGCACCACAAGTTGGGCTATCTGAACGTTTTTTTATCATGGCATCTAAACCGAACGAACGTTATCCAAATGCACCCAATATGGAACCAATTGTAATTATTAACCCAGAAATTATCAGCCATTCTGATAATTTAGTTGAAGATTGGGAAGGCTGTTTAAGTATACCGGGCATTAGAGGTCTAGTTCCACGTTACTCCTCAGTAACAGTTAAATACTTATCCCGCAGTGGTGAAGAGATCAAGACTCGATATTCTGGATTTATTGCTCGTATTTTTCAACATGAAATTGACCATCTCAATGGCGCTGTCTTTTTAGACCGTATCGAGAATAATCACAATATTATGATGGAACAAGAATGGTTGAAAACACTTAGCTAAAATTAGCCAAACATTTCACCCACCGCATGACTAAGTACCGTAGACCGCTTGGATGAACGTAGTGCATGCATAATATGCTCTCGCAGGCCAGGCATAAACATCGCATCGGCTAATAGTTGGCTAAACGCGGCTTGTCCAGCATCATTTGTGGCTAAGCGTTCAACAAATAACTGACATATTGTTTCATCAGCCAAAACACGCCATATTCGTCCCACTATCGTTGCCAAGATTTCAATGTGATTACTACAGTCATGTTTGAGTACATGTGTGACCATGTGATCGACTAAACCTATCGCTGGGCTATTTGATGCAGCTCTTAAACAGGCGCATATTCGTTCAATATTCGGTGATGCTTCCTGTAACTCTTTTTCAACACGCTGAACTAGCTCTTCAACAATCCCCATTGGCAGTTGTGCATTTTCTAAATAGCTGCTTAATACCGTAAATACTTTATCTGAAAGCTTAGGAATGGTCTCTATTAAACTCAATGTTTCTTCATGCTCATCTAGCCTCATTGCTACATCAGCTACACCTTGCATGGCAAGTGTTTGCCATTGGTTAAGCGGTTTATCACCCGTAAAATAAGCTAAGGCATCATTGTAATGAGATGATGGCGGCAGAGCTAAACTTTTTGTTGCCACCGCATTGAAAGCAGCCATTTTTTCTTCTCGTGGAGAGAAACTATAAGGGCTATCTTTAAGCGCACCTTGAATTTGTTGGCCATTTTCTGCTGCCAACATGCATTCACCTACACGTTCCAACAGCATTTTTAAAAAAGCATCGCGCGCTGCTTGTTTTAATAAGCCTTGCTCATCTAATGGCAAATTCAAAAACCAAACATAATGTTGATCTGACTTTTTAGGATCCCAAAAAATAATGCCAAATAAAGCAGCTTGTCTAAAAGGATAAGGATAAGGTGATTTCGCCCACTCAAAACCTACAAACTCATCTGGTGTTAGTTTGGTCACGCGACGCCCCATATCAAATACGCGGTATTGTGCACCACTTTCATGAAGAAATTCGCTTAAGGTAAATATTTTATGTGTTGTCATTTATTTTATTGTTCCTAAAACAAACGTGATATTCAGCGTGTTTATATTTTGCTTCAGAACAAGGCATTTTTGCACGGAGAATATGAGCATATTGAAATATGTGACCAAAAGTTGCTCCTGCACTTTTGGTATACATTCCATCCATGCAAATAATTATTTGAGTACAAAATTAACGCCGTGCTGAGGTAAAAGATAAATGCGCTGAGTATTACGTTCTATACTCGGCATTGATTTTTACATAGTCATATGAAAAATCGCATGTCCATACCGCATCTTCTGCTTGTCCTCGACCTAGTTCAACAGTGATGATGAATTCTTCCTTATCCATTACCTGCTGCCCTTTTTCTTCAGTGTAACTTTGCGAAGGTTCACCTTGTTCAACAATGCAAACATCATCTAAATAAATAGCTATTTTGGTTACATCAAGCGCTTCGATACCGGCCCGACCCACTGCCGCTAAAATACGCCCCCAGTTTGGATCAGAAGCAAATAAGGCTGTTTTAACTAATGGCGAGTGGGCAATTGTGTAGGCAATCTGCCGACATTCCTCGGCATCCACACCTTGTTTTACATTGATTTCTACAAACTTAGTCGCACCTTCTCCATCACGAATAATGGCGTGAGCTAATTGTTGCGTAATTTCTGCAACCACTTGAGAAACTGTTTGTGCAGCATCAGATTCAAATTCAGTAATCATTGGGGTTCTTGCTTTGCCTGTAGCCATCAATAGGCATGCATCATTAGTCGATGTATCACCATCAACCGTAATACGATTAAATGATTGTTCTACAGCTTGAGCCAATATTTTATCCAGCACGGTTTGTTCAACCGCTGCATCGGTTGCAATATACGCTAACATGGTCGCCATATCAGGGCGAATCATGCCCGATCCTTTGGCCATGCCGGTCACCGTAATATTTACACCATCAACTTCAACTTGCTTTGATACTGCTTTAGCCACGGTATCCGTAGTCATAATGGCATGTGCTGCATCAAACCAATTATTTGCTGATAAATTATTAAAAGCATTGGGCACTGCTTGCTTGATTTTATCTGCCGGTAATTGTTGACCAATTACACCTGTTGAAAAGGGTAAAACGCTATGAATAGCTACATTACTGACATCAGCTACAGCTTGGCAACAAAATTCTGCAGCCTTTAGACCACTCTCACCTGTACCTGCATTCGCATTGCCTGAATTAATCAATAAATAGCGTGGATTTGTTTGTGCTTGATGTTGCTTTGATAAGGTAACAGGCGCTGCACAAAATGCATTCTGGGTATAGACCGAAGAAGTTATTGTACCTTCTGCTAGTTCAAGTAATACCAAGTCAGGATGATTTTCTTTTTTTATACCGGCACTTGCAATACCAAGTTTAATACCAGCAACAGCTACTAATTGTGCCTGCCTAAGTGCTGGTAAATTAACTGCCATTAGCTAATCGCACCATGACATTGTTTGAATTTCTTACCACTGCCACATGGACAAGGATCATTGCGGCCTACTTTCTTTCCATCACGAGTAATAGGTTTTTGATGTGAAGGATGCTCATCTTCTGCTGTCGCTTCTTCACTCGCTAGACCTTCAGCTTGATCATGCTGGTATTCAACCTCAACTGACTGACGACGCTGTTCGTCTACGGCTTCAACATCTTCTTCTGAACGCACTCGCACGCGTGAGAGCACTGAAATCACATCATGTTTAATTGTACCTAATAAGCTGGTAAACATTTCAAACGCTTCACGCTTAAATTCTTGCTTAGGATCTTTTTGTGCATAACCACGCAAATTAATCCCTTGGCGCAAATAATCCATTTGAGCCAAATGCTCTTTCCATGAACTATCTAATGTTTGTAACATTAGTGCTTTTTCATAATGGCGCATTATTTCACTGCCCACAATTTGCTCTTTTTCTTGGCAAGCCGTTTCAGCGGCTTCAATAATTCGCTCATGCAATGTTTCTTCATGCAAATTATCTTCAGTTTCTAACCAATTAGCAATCGGTAAATCTAAGGCGAAATCATTACGCAGCGTTTCTTCTAAACCTGAAACATCCCATTGTTCATCAATGCTACCAGCTGGAATATAAGTACTGACTACATCACCAATTACAGATTCACGCATTGAAATAACGGCATCAGCCACTTCTTCTGCCGCCATCAATTCATTACGTTGATCATAGATAACTTTACGTTGATCATTGGCAACATCATCAAACTCAAGAAGCTGTTTACGAATGTCAAAGTTATGTCCTTCTACTTTCTTTTGAGCATTTTCAATGGCACGTGACACCCAAGGATGCTCAATGGCTTCCCCTTCTTCCATGCCCAATTTTTGCATCAAACCAGCCATTCGTTCTGATGCAAAAATACGCATTAGATTATCTTCAAGAGACAAATAGAAACGACTAGAACCTGCATCACCCTGACGGCCCGATCGACCGCGAAGCTGGTTATCAATACGACGAGACTCATGACGTTCTGAACCAACAATATGTAATCCGCCTGAGGCTAAAACAGCATCATGTCGCACTCGCCATGCTTGTCTTACTTTTTCTTTTTCGGCTTCACTCGCATCTTCGCCTAATGCCTCTATTTCAGTATCTAAACTACCACCCAAAACAATATCTGTTCCTCGTCCCGCCATATTTGTAGCAATAGTTACCGATCCTGGCGCACCTGCTTGAGCGATGATATGTGCTTCTCTTTCATGTTGTTTCGCATTTAGAATTTCATGCTTGACCTTGGCTTGTGTTAACAAATCATGTAAATATTCAGAATTTTCGATTGATGACGTTCCTACAAGTACAGGTTGCTTACGTTCTATACAGTCTTTTACATCAACAACAATCGCATCATATTTTTCTTTAGTCGTCAGATAAATTTGATCAGCTTCATCTTTACGCTGCATTTCACGATGCGTTGGAATAACTAATACTTCTAAGCCATAAATAGACTGTAGCTCAAATGCTTCGGTGTCTGCCGTTCCCGTCATTCCGGATAATTTTTCATACAATCTGAAATAATTTTGGAAAGTGATCGATGCTAATGTTTGATTTTCATTCTGAATATCAACACCTTCTTTGGCTTCTATCGCTTGATGCAAACCTTCAGACCAACGGCGACCCTGCATTGTTCGACCAGTAAATTCGTCAACAATAACAATTTGATTATCTTGGACAATATAATCAACATCTCGCTGGAACAAAACATGCGCACGTAATGCCGCTGTCACATGGTGCATTAAACTAATATTGGCAGCATCATATAGACTGTCTTGCGGATCTAAAATGCCTTCTTTTTCAAGCATGTTCTCTATTTTTTCGTGGCCAGCTTCGGTGAAATACACTTGTTTTGCTTTTTCATCAACGGTGTAATCACCCTCAACTTCAACTTCTTCATCCTCGCCTTCCCCGCCAATTTGCTTAGTCAAATAGGGAATAAAGGTATTCACTTTTTTGTAAAGTTCAGAGCTATCTTCTGCAGGGCCAGAAATAATAAGTGGCGTACGTGCCTCATCAATTAAGATTGAATCCACTTCATCAACAACGGCAAAATGTAATTTCCGCTGTACTTTTTCTTCGATGCTAAACGCCATATTATCGCGCAGATAATCAAAGCCAAACTCGTTGTTTGTTCCGTAGGTAATATCTGCCGCATAAGCTTCACGCCGTGCATCTTGATCCATTCCAGCAACGATAACACCTGTTGTCAGCCCCAAAAAACCATAAAGCTGGCTCATCCATGCTGAATCACGTTGAGCAAGATAATCATTTACTGTTATTAGGTGGACACCTTCACCTTCAAGCGCATTGAGGTAAATAGCGAGTGTAGCCACCAGTGTTTTACCTTCACCGGTACGCATTTCAGCAATTTTACCGTCATTCAGTACCATGCCGCCGATAAGTTGCACATCGAAGTGACGCATATTTAATACACGTTTCCCAGCTTCGCGGACCACAGCAAAGGCTTCAGGTAAAATATCCTGAAGTGTTTTACCATCAACTAAGCTTTGCTTAAATTCAGCTGTTTTTTCCTGTAAGTCTGAATCACTTAACTGCTCTATTTCTGGTTCAAAAATATTTACTTTATCTGAGATTTTGCGTAATTGCTTAAGTGCTCGGTCATTGCGACTGCCAAAAATCTTGCGGAAAATCTTGCTTACCATTGCTTAACTACCTGTTGTGGGACAACAAAAAATTGTCCTTATATGCCTATAATAAAACCGCGTGATTATAACGCGTAGTTCGAAGAAGATCTAAACTCTTTCTTAAATGGAGTCAAAACCATTAAATTCAAGGGGGATTTAACAATAAATCGATACTTTATTTAGCTCACAGGTAAACATGTGAGCTTAGACGTACGAAATGAGTCTGCTTTATCACGACCAATTATTGCAAAAGCAAAGGTAACGCTAGTTTTTGGTAAACTTAGCAGGGTTGACCTTATGACCAGAAACTAATACTTCGAAATGAACATGAGGCCCTGTAGAACGTCCTGTAGAGCCCATCAAGGCAATTTCCTGATTTTTGGAAACCACATCGCCTAAGCTGACAAGAAGCTCTTCGCTGTGGGCATAGCGCGTAACATAGCCGTTACCATGATCGATCTCTACCATATTGCCATAACCACTTTTACTTCCAGTCCAGCTCACTATCCCATCAGCCACGGCATAGATCGGGTCACCTTCTTTTCCAGCAAAATCAATACCAGAATGAAAAGCCATTTTTCCATCAAAAGGATCAACACGCTTACCATAATGCGATGATAACCAACCCGTATTAATCGGCCTTCTACTTGGAATTGTTGATGCGATTGCATCGTTAGTTACGGCATAAGTTTGCATCACTTCTAATTGGTGGAGTTGTTTGTCAAACGTATCAGACAAGGATGCCAAATTAAGATTAAATTCGCTGCCTGTTAATGTTACTTCATCTTGTTGTATTCCACCTTGGGCAGGTTCAGAATCTATGGAATAATCTGATAAATCCAACCCAGTCAGATTTGCAAGTTGCTTCGTTATTGCTTTTAATCTAATTGCCTCTGCTTGCAGGATGCCTAACCGTTTCGCATAAATATCAGGTACATTTTGCTTGATACCTTCTCTATCTAGCTTTTCTTCATGTGTTGATGATGGCTCAGAATTCAATGATACGTAGTGAGGTATTGCTGTCGAAGATGACTGTAATATTGTATATTTTGAAAAATAAAACACAGCACATGCAAAAATAATTAGCAATAGAGTACTTGCTACGATCAGGTGGAATGATGTGAGCGTCCAATGTTTATGTGCCGATTTATTCGGCGATATAATGAGAACTTGCATGTTTAATAGCACCTCTAAAACATATCCAAATATTAGAAATATGTATTTTTATATTTTTAAATTGAACAACTCAACACAATTAAGGATAGCACTTTTTTTTCATAAAACCTTGAACTGATCCTAAAATTATTTAAGGCTGTGTATAATCCAAGTAGAAAATAACAAACTAGTAATTATCATG
Organism: Methylophaga sp.; assembly: GCA_002733715.2. GTDB lineage: Bacteria > Pseudomonadota > Gammaproteobacteria > Nitrosococcales > Methylophagaceae. The sequence continues at coordinate 20,223 of NVWQ02000024.1, read as the reverse complement.
CCTAAACAACCAGAACACATAAATTCTATTTGTCAGCACAATAAAGTATTGGCTAGACTAGCTCAACATGCCCAACTTATAGAAAAGCTTAATCACACATTACATCAAGCTTTACCACTGCAATTTTCAGCTCATTGCCGTTTAGCGAACATTAACCATCAAACGCTTATCATCCATACTGATAATGCTTCATTTGCTAGTTTAATTCGCTTCCAAGTTCCGGCGTTGTGCAAAACATTTTCCGCTCATCTGAAGATGCCTATCAGCAATATTGAAATTAAGGTTCGACCTGAGCTTAGCCATGCAACAGTAGTTGAAACATCAACCACTCTATTACCTAAATCAGCGGCAACGGCTCTTCAACAAACATCTCAAGTTATTGATAATGAGGCGTTAAGTGCCTCTCTCCAGAAATTAGCTAATCGGTTTAAGGGCTAGGTTACAATCGAAGCAGCGGGTCGGCTAAATGAAATAGGCGCATCTTTCTCATCTTCAAAACTTACTAACTCCCATGCATCTTCCTGTTCTAACAATTTTCGCAACAATTTATTATTCAATTCATGCCCAGATTTATGTCCATTAAACGAGCCAATTAGGCTGTAACCTAACAAATATAAATCACCAATAGCATCTAAAACTTTATGGCGTACAAATTCATCCTCATAACGCAGGCCATCTTCATTAACAACGCGATAATCATCTAAGGCGATTGCATTATCTACACTGGCACCTAATGCCAAATTGTTTTCACGTAATTTCTCAATATCTTTCATAAAGCCAAATGTGCGCGCTCTACTCACTTCACGAACAAATGATGTTGATGAAAAATCCACCTCAACATGCTGTGACCGACCTGAAAATGCAGGATGTGAAAAATCAATAGTAAAACTTACTTTAAAACCTTCAAATGGTTCAAATATGCCCCATTTATCACCCTCTTCTACCTTTACAACTTTCTTAATGCGGATGAATTTTTTAGCAACAGCCTGCTCTTCGATTCCAGCAGATTGAATTAAAAATACAAAAGGCCCCGCACTGCCATCCATAATAGGTACTTCAGCTGCATTTACATCAATATAGGCATTATCAATGCCTAATCCTGCAAAAGCTGACAGCAAATGCTCAACCGTTGAAATCTTTTGGCCATTTTCCATTAATGTTGTAGATAGCGCGGTCTCTCCCACGTTCTCTGCTTTGGCTTTTATTTCAACTGGAGGATCAATATCTACACGTCTAAAAATGATACCTGTATCAGGAGCAGCCGGACGCAACGTTAGATATACAGTTTCACCACTGTGCAACCCAACACCTGTTGCACGAATTACATTTTTCAATGTTCGTTGCTTTATCACGGCGTACCACCCCTTTGTTTCATATTTATGACAGATATAATATCACAATTCTAGTCTTTTCAACTACCTGCAATACTCCCGCTTTTAATCTGCTTGTCTACGCAAAAAGGCAGGAATATCTAAATAATCCATATTTACCTCACCATTTACGACCTGTTTTTGCTGTGATTGTTCCTCATTACGCAAAATTGTTGGTTTATCGTAATCGATATCGACCTGCTTTTTGGCGATGACCATTTCTTGAATTTCAGCCTCTGGCACTAACGATACTGCCGATTTTTTTTCAGCACCCAGTCCTGTTGCCACAACTGTTACACGCAATTCATCCGTCATTTCAGGGTCGATTACGGTTCCTACCACTACCGTAGCATCATCAGATGCGAAGTCTTTAATAGTATTACCCACATCTTCAAACTCTTGAATCGTCATATCTAAACCAGCAGTAATGTTTACTAATACACCGCGAGCACCTGATAAATCAACATCTTCTAATAATGGGCTGGATACAGCATGGCGCGCTGCCTCTATACCACGATTTTCACCTGTTGCTTTACCTGTTCCCATCATCGCCATACCCATTTCTGACATTACCGTACGTACATCCGCGAAATCGACATTAATCATACCTTCTCGAGTAATTAATTCGGCAATACCTTGTACAGCGCCAAGCAACACATCATTTGCTGCTTTAAATGCATTCAGCAAACTCATTTCTTTGCCTAACACAGCAATTAATTTTTCATTTGGAATGGTAATTAATGAATCTACATGCTGACCAAGCTCTTCTATACCAGCATTGGCTATTTTTAAACGTTTTGCACCTTCAAACGGGAAGGGTTTGGTCACTACTGCAACAGTCAATATACCCATCTCTTTGGCAACTTGTGCTACCACGGGTGCTGCACCCGTACCTGTACCACCGCCCATGCCTGCAGCAATAAATATCATATCTGCACCACTTATTACTTCCATTATGCGTTCACGATCTTCCAATGCCGCTTGACGACCTACATCAGGATTAGCACCTGCACCTAAACCTTTAGTAATATCAGTACCCAATTGTAATTGGGTAGTCGCCGAGCTTTTCCTTAGTGCTTGTGCATCTGTATTAGCACAAATGAAATCAACACCTTCAATTTCATTTTCAACCATATGCTCTAATGCATTACCACCACCACCACCTACACCAATTACTTTAATTACTGCATTTTGTGTATATGTATCAATTAGTTCAAATGTCATTTTATTTTCTCCCTCAGATTTTTACTTTAAATTATTAATATATGTTTTATAAATTTTAAAAATTGCCTTGGAACCAACTTTTCATTCGCTCCATCATTACTTTAAATCCACCGCCCGCTTTTGATACTGCTTGCCCACTTTCATCTTCTTGATTACCAAATAACAACAGCCCTACACCTGTTGCATGTATTGGATTTCTTACCACATCAACTAAGCCACCTACATGCTTTGGCAATCCTAGCCGCACAGGAAGATGAAATACTTCTTCCGCTAACTCAATAACACCTTCCATTTTGGAACTGCCTCCCGTTAACACCACACCCGCGGCCAGCATTTCTTCAAAACCACTTCGGCGCAATTCAGCCTGGATCAGCATTAATAGCTCTTCATAACGCGGCTCAACCACTTCTGCCAGTGTTTGTCGTGCCAATTTTCTTGGCGGCCTGTCACCTACACTCGGCACTTCGATAGTTTCATCTTCACGTGCTAATTGCGTTAAAGCACAGGCATATTTAATCTTGATTTCATCGGCATATTGCGTCGGTGTGCGTAACGCTACTGCAATATCATTAGTCACCTGGTCGCCTGCAATTGGAATAACGGCAGTATGTCGAATAGCACCATCAATAAATACCGCAATATCTGTTGTGCCCCCCCCGATATCAACCAAACAAACACCCAGGTCTTTTTCATCCTGTTCTAGCACTGAATAACTAGAAGCCATTTGTTCTAAAATAATTCCGTCTACCGTTAAGCCACAGCGTTCTATACATTTAGTAATATTTTGTGCCGCACTCACCGCTCCTGTAATCAAATGTACTTTTGCTTCAAGTCGCACACCTGACATACCAATGGGCTCACGAATGCCTTCTTGATTATCAATAATGTATTCCTGTGGCATAACGTGAAGTAGCTGCTGATCACCTGGAAAATGAACCGCTTTTGCTGCGTCAAGCACACGATCAACATCACTTTGCACTACTTCTTTATCACGAATAGCCACCGTGCCATGTGAATTCAAGCTTCGAATATGGCTACCGGCAATACCTGCATAAACAGAGTGAATCTGGCAACCTGCCATCAACTCCGCTTCTTCTACCGCTCGTTGAATTGATTGCACAGTAGATTCAATATTAACCACCACGCCTTTTTTCATTCCCCGTGAAGGATGTGAGCCAATCCCTATAATCTCTAGTGAATTTTCATTTGGACCCGCATTAGGAACAGGTGCAGCAACTATAGCTACTACCTTAGATGTTCCAATATCCAATCCGACGATTAATTCTCTTTCTGTTTTCTTTGTCATTAGACTTTTCCGCTAAAATTTGGTTTTTGGCCTTGCTTCCAGATCACCGATAATCCATTGGTGTATCGCATATCCATCACTGCAATATGTGTTTTATATTTTTGTAACTCTTTTTGATAAACCCGTATAAACCGTTCAAAACGCTTTTCACTTTCTGCGCGACCTAGTACTACCTTTATTTCATTATTAAGTGTCAAGCTCCACGCTCGACGTAAGTCCATTTCTAAATGGGTAATAACTAACTTATGTTTTGCCAATACACCACTCATTGATCGATAGCGTTGCACCACAACTTCATGGCTACTTTCAGGGCCATCCAGTATTGCTAAACCTTTAGGAATATCATTATTTTCCGATAAAAAAGTTTCACCTTTGGTGTTCACAAACCATTTATCTTTCCATCTTGCTACCGCCACCTGCTCTTCAACAATTAAGTGCAAGCTATCTGGCCATACTCGTCTAACTTGAATCTGTTTAACCCATGGCAATGCTTCACCTGCTTCTCGCAGACTAGCCACATTGACACTTAAAAAACTGCCTGTTGCATAAGGCGTAACCGCTTTTACCAAGGCTTTTTTATCAACATGTATAAATTTGCCATCAACTGTGACATGCAATATTGGTAACGTGGGCGTTTGTTGCGTATAGCTAAGCCCAGCAATAGCGGCAACTAGCATTAGAACAATTGCTATAGGTTGTAATAAGTTACGCCAAACCATTGGCTGACGCTGTGTTTTCATTACCTTACGGCTCGCACCTCGTTTTGCTTGTCTTGCCATTATTCGGTGCCCTCCATACTGGTTTCTAATATCTGCCATACCAAATCAGCAAATGACAAACCTGCTTGTTTCGCCGCCATTGGGACTAAACTATGATCCGTCATACCTGGAATGCTGTTCGCTTCTAACAAGTAAAACTTGCCCGCTTTATCTCGCATAAAATCAATTCGACCCCAGCCTTTCATGCGTAGAGCATTAAATGCATCCACTGCAATTTGTTGGCAAAGCTGCTCGTCTTGTTCACTTAAATCACAAGGGCATAAATACTCGGTCGTGTTTGCTTGATATTTAGCATCAAAATCATAAAATTCATTCGGTGTTTTTAATTCAATGGTTGGTAAAGCAGAATCTTTTAATATAGCTACCGTATATTCTTCACCCTCAATCCATTGTTCTGCTATTACTTCAGCATCATATTTTGTCGCTAATACTATGGCTTGTGTTAATTCAACAACTGAGTTCACCTTAGTCATGCCAATACTAGAGCCTTCATTTACCGGTTTTATAAACAATGGCAAGCCTAATCGTGAAACCAGCGCTTCACTATTTGTATTAATCGTAACTTGCTCAAATTCTGCGGTCGGCAAGTTTTGTTGTAGCCAAATTTGCTTGCTGACCATTTTATTCATTGATAACACAGCACCTGTGATGTCACTACCTGTATAAGGGATTGCAAGTGATTCTAATACCCCTTGGATTTCGCCATCTTCACCGCCACGACCATGTAAAACAATAAACGCCCTATTAAATTCACCTGTTTGTAACTGGCTACTAACATCATTCGCCGTATCAATTTTATGAGCATTGATTGCTTGATCCTGTAAAGCCTTTAATACCGCTTCGCCACTAATGAGCGAAATATCACGCTCTGCAGAACAGCCGCCCATCAACACAGCTACTTTGCCAAACTCTTTTGCTGTTAACACAGTACGCGCCATCATGCTGCTTCACCCACAATATGAACTTCTGGCTGCAATCTCACACCATATTGTTGTTCAATTTTCTGCTGTAATAAGAAAATCAATGCTTCAATATCTGCCGCAGTTGCAGTGCCATCATTAACGATAAAGTTCGCATGTTTTTCAGATACACTTGCACCTCCGATGGTTAAACCTTTCAGTCCCATTTCTTCGATTAATCGACCTGAGAAGTCATTTTCTGGGTTACGAAAAACAGAGCCTGCGCAAGGTTGACTAGTAGGCTGTGTACTATTTCGTCGTTTTAATAATGCTTTAATTTCAGCCAATTCAGTTTCAGCATCGCCTTCTGCTAACGTTAATTCAGCTGCAACAAACCATTCGCCTTCGGGAATGTCTACATGACGATACGACACGGTGAAATCTTCTGGTGTGCGTTGACGCAATATGCCTTGACGATCAACTGTAGTTACGCTTGACACCAATGGCCATGTTTCACCATCATGCGCTCCGGCATTCATCGCCAATGCGCCACCCAATGTGCCGGGAATGCCCGCTAAAAACGAAGCACCTTTCAAGCCTGCGCGAGCAGCTTGTTTCGCTAATTTGGCACAATACACACCTACTTCTGCATGAAGCGTATTACCCTTTATTTCTAATGCGTTTAATACACCTGCTGTTGCAATTACGGTGCCGGCAAAACCACCATCGCGTACTAATAAATTACTTCCTAACCCTAACCAAAGTACCGGCTCACCTTCAGGAAGTTGTGATAAAAACACCGCTAAATCTTGTGCGCTCGCAGGACGATAGAATTGCTGGGAAATTCCGCCTACTCGCCACGATGTGTGTTTTGCTAAAGGCTCATTGATCAATAATTCACCTTGCAGCATTTCAAGTAGAGCAGTCATTATTTCTGCCCTCCTAGTTTTACTTCTAATTGACGCGCCATGCTTCCAATATCACCTGCACCTAGCGTCAACAGCACATCATTATCACTTAACAATCCGGGTAAAATTTCGTAGAGTGCTTGCTCGCTTTCGGCAAATACAGGTTCAACTTGACCACGTAATCGAATTGCTCGACATAAGCTTTTGCTATCTGCACCAGCAATTAAGGTTTCACCTGCTGGATAAACTTCTAACATCACCAACACATCGACGGTTGACAGCACTTGTGCAAAATCATCAAATAAATCACGTGTCCGACTATATCGATGCGGTTGGAACACCACAACTAATCGTCGGCCAGACCAACTTGCTCTAGTTGCAGCAAAGGTTGCAGTAAGCTCGGTGGGGTGATGACCGTAATCATCTATTAACAGAACTTTGCCATTATCTATTGCTAGTTCGCCCATAATATTAAAGCGGCGGCCAATGCCTGCAAAGTTATTTAATGCGCGTTGGCAAGCCTCGATGGATACACCCAAATTTCTAGCAATCGCTAGTGCAGCTGTTGCATTTAAGGCGTTGTGTTCACCCGGCATGTTGAGTGTAATTTCAAACTGTTCATTGTTAGATTTATCAACTATCTTGAAGTGGCTAACACCTTTTGACTGTTGTAAATCCATTAATTGGAAGTCTGCATTACTCTCTTTGCCATACGTTAAAACTGGACGGGTAACTTCATCCAAAATTTCATTGATTACTGGATCATCAATACACATCACAGCCATCCCATAGAATGGCAAATGATGCAAAAACTCAATAAAGGTGGCTTTTAACTTATTAAAATCGCCTTCATAGGTTGCCATATGATCTTCATCAATATTGGTCACCACTGCAATGACTGGTTGTAAGTATAGAAATGACGCATCGCTTTCATCTGCTTCGGCAACAAGATAACGGCCACTGCCTAAGCGTGCATTACTACCGGCACTATTTAAGCGACCGCCGATAACAAAGGTCGGATCTAATTCTCCCTCACTTAATAAGGCTGCCAATAAGCTGGTTGTTGTTGTTTTGCCATGCGTACCTGCTACCGCAATACCGTAACTAAAACGCATTAACTCGGCCAACATTTCAGCTCGAGGCACTATCGGAATTCGTAATTCTTTAGCCGCCAGTAACTCTGGGTTTTCAGCATTAATCGCTGTCGTAACCACCACCACATCTGTACCTGCCAAATGACTAGCATCATGGCCAATCATCACGGTTGCACCTAATTGGCGTAAATGCTGAATCAAAGCATTTTCTTGTAGATCAGAGCCTGATATTTGATAGCCTAAGTTCAATAATACTTCGGCTATACCACCCATGCCCACGCCACCAATGCCAATAAAATGGATATGTTTTACACGGCTTTGCATTGCTGAGGTCAACTTATCCATGTGCTAGCTCCAAACATATAGCTGAAATGCGTTCTGCTGTCCCTATTTTTGCTTGTGTGCGTGCCGCAATGGCCATCTTTTTTAATTGTGTGCGATCTTTGGTACACTGCTTAATCTTCTCAGCCAATGTTTCTGCTGTAAGTGTATTTTCTGGCATCAAATAAGCGGCGCCTACTTCAACTAATGCTGCAGCATTATGCGTTTGATGATCATCAACGGCATAAGGGAATGGCACTAATATTGAGCCAACACCCGCAGCTGAAAGCTCGGCAATAGTCAGTGCACCTGCACGACAAATCACCAAGTCAGCCCAAGCATAAGCTCCTGGCATATCATCAATAAATGCTGTTATTTCAGCTTTAATATTCGACTGCTGATAATTTGACTTACAATCTTCTAAATGTCTTTCACCACATTGATGTCTGACAGTAAGATCTTGTTGTCCCGTTAATATTATTGCCTGTGGTACAACAGTGTTTAAGGCTTTCGCACCTAAGCTCCCGCCTAAAATTAATAACCGTATTGGACCTGTTCTATTATTAAATCTTTCTTCAGGTGTGGCTAAGGCTTCAATGCTGGCTCTAACAGGATTCCCCACCCATAGTGCCGTGCTGATATTGACAAAACTATTGTCAAAACCTTCTAATACACGTTTCGCAATTTTTGATAACAAACGATTGGTTAAACCTGGAATTGCATTTTGCTCGTGAATAACTAATGGTTTTCTTAGCAACCATGCTGCAACCCCACCCGGGCCCGATGCAAAACCACCAAGACCTAATACAACATCAGGTTGAACTCGTTGAATAATTCGCAGTGCTTCAAACACAGCTTTAACTAATTTAAACGGTGCTAATATCCAACCTAGCAACCCATTACCTCGTAAACCTTGCACATGAATGAAATGTAAAGGATGACCAGCATTAGGCACCAGTTTAGCTTCGATACCTTTTTCTGTTCCTATCCATGCAATATCGACATCATGCTGTTGCAAAGCGGCGGCTACAGCTAATGCTGGGAACACATGTCCACCTGTGCCACCTGCCATAATCAGTGCTTGGGTTGTCATCGCTTCACCCTCACTGCTGATTTTTCGGGATAACGTGTTTCAAGATCAACTCGAAACAATAATGCGATGGAGATACATACAATAACCAAACTACTGCCACCATAGCTCATCAAGGGCAAGGTCAAACCTTTGGTCGGCAATGCCCCCATATTTACGCCCATATTTACACAAGCCTGTAAACCAAGCCAAAGACCTATGCCATAGGCTATTTGTGAGGCAAAAACTTGGCCAGCTAATTCTGCTGCACGTCCAATAGCAAATGCTCGCCAGATAAATACAGCAAACAAGATTAGCACACTCATCGCACCCATCAACCCTAGCTCCTCAGCTAAAATTGAATATAAAAAATCAGTGTGTGCTTCAGGTAAATAAAATAGTTTTTGCATACTACTTCCTAGTCCCACGCCCAACCAATCACCCCGTCCAAAGGCGATCAAAGCTTGAGTTAACTGGAAGCCACTACCGAATGGATCTGCCCATGGATCCATAAAGGTTTGTAAGCGTTGCAAGCGATAAGGTGCCAACCAAACAAGTAGTGAAAATAGTCCTGCCAATATAGCCATCAATGCCACAAACACATCTAAACGTGCACCACCTAAAAACATCATGGCTAATACAACCGACAATATCACCACAACTGAGCCCATATCAGGTTGTAGTAATAATAATACTGCCGCAATACCTAATAAGAATAGAGGCCCTGTCACTTTGAAAAATGACCCACGCAATTGCCCACGATGACGTTGTAAATAATCAGCAATATAGATAATAGAAAATAACTTTATCAACTCAGCTACTTGCACATTGATTGGGCCAACAGGCAACCAACGCTTACTACCATTAACTTCACGACCCACTGGTGTTAATACCAAAACCAACAAGGCAATACCTAGCATTAATAAATAAGGTGCATTTTTCTGCCAAAAGGATAACTGCATTGTAGCCACCGCCCACGCAAAACCAATTCCAATTACAGCAAATATGCATTGGCGGTTGAAATAATAGAAAGGCTGATCCAATTTACTGGCGGCGGTGCTGATTGATGCAGATCCCACCATCACTAAACCTAATGCTAATAAGCTTGTCACCACAAATAATAATTTACGATCTATTAGAATGGGCGACATCATAAACATTGCTCCCTAACTAAGGCTTCAAACACATCGCCACGTTGAGCATAACTGTTAAACATGTCAAAACTAGCACACGCTGGGGATAACAACACATTGTCTCCAGATATTGCTATTTCATTAGCTTTTGATACGGCATGCTGTAGCGAACGTACTGAATAGTGTTCAAGATCTTTAGGAACCGATTCAGATATTAATTCTGCATCTTGCCCCAATAAAATCACTGCACGAACATGTTGCTGTAATGTTGCTGTTAACGCTGAGAAATCTTGGTTTTTACCCTCGCCACCAGCAATTAAAATAATATTTCCCGTATCAGCTAAACCTTGTATCGCAGCTACACAAGCACCAACATTAGTTGCTTTAGAATCATTAAACCAACGTACGCCGTTATTTTCGCCCACTAAACGACAACGATGTGGCAAACCTAAATATTGCTTTAATGCGGTTAACATCGCCAGCATCGGCAAAGCCATTGCACTGCCCAAAGCTAATACAGCTAATGCATTGGCAACATTATGCTTGCCAATAATTTTTAATTCATCAATAGCAATTAGCGGTTGGCCTTTTTCTGCTAACCATTGTTTGCCATCGTGACTAATAACATTAAAATCTGCATCTGTACCAAAGGTAATTTGATTACGATCTGCTTGAGCCAATTGACTCACAAAGACATCATCAGAATTAATCACCATCACACCATCGCCATTGAATATGGTTGCTTTAGCATTTTGATAATCTTGCTCGCTATCATAGCGATCCATATGATCAGGACTTACGTTTAACACGACCGAAGCAAAAGCATTCAGTGAAGTAACCGTTTCTAATTGAAAACTGGATAACTCTACAATATAAAAATCGGGTGCTGGTTCTGTAATCAAATCCAAGGTCGGCGTGCCTAAATTACCGCCTACCTTACAACCTTTCCCTGCTTCACTTGCCATATCAGCAAGTAATGTTGTCACCGTACTTTTACCGTTTGACCCGGTGATAGCAATAATGGGCGCATTAGCATAACGTGCAAACAATTCGACGTCGCCTACGATTTCAACACCGCTCAGTTTCGCTGCTTCAATATCTGCGTGACGTGGATCAACACCTGGGCTTAACACAAGCATGTCTGCCTGCTTCAGCCAACTTGCATCAAAACCACCTGTTTTTATCAAGATCTCAGGATACTCTCGTTGAATTTCAGCCAATGCAGGTGGCTGTTCGCGGCTATCCATCATGGCAATCACATAACCTCTTTCAGCCAAAAATCGTGCGCACGACAATCCTGTTTGGCCTAAGCCAACTATTACAATAGATTGTTGTTGTGAGATTTCAGCTGCCATAGGGATCATCTGATTTTCAAGCTTGCTAAACCAACTAACACCAAGAACACGGTAATAATCCAAAACCGCACAATGATCCGAGGCTCTGGCCAGCCTTTTAATTCATAATGATGATGAATTGGTGCCATCAAGAACACTCGCTTACCGCGTAATTTATAAGACCCAACTTGTAATACAACTGATAGTGTTTCAACTACAAACACACCACCCATAATTAGCAACACCAATTCTTGTCGGACTAATACCGCGACAGTTCCAAGTGCGGCACCCAGTGCTAGGGCACCAATATCTCCCATAAATACTTGTGCTGGATAGGTGTTAAACCAGAGGAATCCTAGCCCCGCCCCCACCATTGCAGCACAAAAAACAGTCAGTTCTCCAGCACCTGAAATATAAGGTATCGATAGATAGCGAGCAAATTCAGAATGACCTGTTAAATAACTAAATAAACCTAAAGCACCCGCCACCATAACAGTTGGCATAATGGCTAAACCATCTAATCCATCCGTTAAATTAACCGCATTGCTAGTGCCAACAATCACTAAATACGTTAGCAACATATACCAAGCGCCCATGGGGATAACTATGTTCTTGAAAAAAGGAATAATCAGTTCTGTTTCTGCTGGCATTGTTGCCGCCATAAATAAAAATACTGCCGTGCCAGCACCGACTACAGACTGCCAAAAATATTTATATCGGCTTTTTAAGCCATTTGGATCTTGTCGCACTAATTTAATGTAATCATCAACGAAACCTATAACTCCAAATCCTAGTGTTACCACTAGCACTACCCAAATATATTTATTGGATAAATCAGCCCAAAGCAAAGTGCTTATTGCAATCGCCACTAAAATTAATGCACCTCCCATGGTCGGAGTACCGGCTTTACTCAAATGTGACTCAGGACCATCATCTCGCACCACTTGACCAATTTGTTTAAAACTAAGGTGGCGGATCATGGTGGGTCCAACAATTAAGGCAATGCCCAATGCAGTCATCACACCTAAAATTGATCGCAGTGTTAAATATTGGAACACCGCAAAACCACTATGAAATTGGCTTAAATATTCACTTAACATTAATAACATTTAGTGTTCTCCCACTACGGCTAGTGCATCAGCCAACTTATCTAATTGCATAAAACGTGAGCCTTTTATCAAACATGTCACGCCATCTTTTAGTTCGCTTTTCAGCTGATTTTCTAGCTCCGATACACTGTCAAAATGCTGCGCGCCATCACCATAAGCCTGACTTGCTTTCTGACTTTGCTCACCAATCGTCCATAGACGTGTGATGCCAGCTTTATGTGCATCAATTCCCATTTGATAATGGACGGATTCACTAGTCACACCCAATTCAGCAAAATCACCTAACACCAGCCAATGTTGGCTATGAAAAGCGGTTAAGGCTTGCAATGCTTTTTGATACGAACCTGGATTTGCGTTATAGCTGTCATCCAATAGATGTGAGCCATTTACGCCCACTCGTAGTTGTAATCTATGAGGCACACTAGTCATTGATGACAAGCCTGTCACCATAGCTGCTGGAGGAACACCTAAGGCTTTAGTTACACTGATAGCAGCTAGGGCATTCGCCACATTATGTAATCCTGGTAGCGGTAAATTGATATGGTGAAATTCATCATCTAACTTCACCATAAAATGACTAGCATCGGGATCTAATTGTAAATTATGAGCAGTGATGTCGGCATCATTTTCTATCCCAAAAGTAATAATATGCTTATCTTTTAGAACGGCCTGCCAATCATCAATAAATGGCATATCATTATTAACAATGGCTGTTGCTTGCGTGCTTAGCCCTGCGTAAATTTCTGCTTTTGCACTCGCTACACCATTGATATCACCAAATCCTTCGAGGTGTGCCGCTGCTACATTATTAATGAGTGCAACATCGGGTTGTGCCATTGCTACTAATTTAGCAATTTCACCCGTATGATTTGCGCCCATTTCAATCACGGCATAATCAGTAAAATCATTTAATCGCGTTAGCGTAAGCGGCACACCCAATTCATTATTAAGATTACCCTGCGTTGCAATCACGCTGCCACACTGTTTAGTTATGGCAGCCACCATTTCTTTTACGGTCGTTTTACCATTGCTTCCCGTAATTGCAACTACTTTGGCATTACTCTGCTGGCGCCAATATGAAGCGATTTTCCCATATGCCTTCACCACGTCCGTAACGACTAATTGTGGTAATTCATCATCTTGTTTGCTGGATACTAAAGCAGCACATGCTCCTGCTTTCCGCGCTGATGCAATATAATCATGTCCATCAACAGACTGACCTTTTAGTGCTACGAATAGTGAACCTAATTCAACTTTCCTGCTGTCAATGGCAGTAGCTGTTACTTCGCAATCATTAAGAGGCGCTTCACAAGCTAATAATGCTGAGAGTTCAGAAAGAATAATTGTCATTTTCATGCTCCCACTCTCAGCTGAGTACTATGCGGATCATTTGCCGCCAGCATTTCAATAACAACACTTGCATCACTAAAAGGATGTTTCACTCCGGATGTTTCTTGATATTGCTCATGACCTTTGCCTGCAACTAATACAATGTCATTGGATGTGGCATGTGCAATGGCATAACTTATTGCCAATTTACGATCATGTTCTATATATACATTTTCTGGTGCGGTCATACCCGATAAAACATCACTCACTATTTCTGCAGAGTTTTCACTTCTTGGATTATCATCGGTCAGTACAACCCTATCAGCATTTTGTTCGGCACAGCGTCCCATTTCAGCACGCTTACCAACATCACGATCTCCCCCGCAACCAAATACACACCACAACTTCCCCTTGGCCGGCACATGTGCTCGCAATGAGCTTAGCGCTTGAGTCAGTGCATCTGGGGTATGGGCAAAATCAACCACAATTTGTGCTTGTTGTTCATTACCGTAAGATTCCATTCGGCCATTAACTGAATGGCATTTTTTGATAACACGAGTAATATCTTCCAAGGGAATGTCAATGGCAAACAAACTGGCTGTTGTTGCTAATAAATTATCAATATTGAAACGACCTAGCAATGGACTATTTATTGTCGCTGAACCATATTCACTTTCAATATCAAACTCAATACCTTGTTGTGTAGCTTGACTATTTCTAGCATAGAACGTGGCCTTTTCATCTTCACGACTATAACTCCAAACATTGAGCCCTTCTGTGTTTGACAAGCTTGCTATTAAAGTCTGACCAAAATCATCATCGCAATTTATGATCGCTGTTTTAAGGCTTTGGAAGCTAAATAAATGTGCTTTTGCAGCCGCATAATCATCCATGTTTTTGTGATAATCAAGATGATCGCGTGTTAAGTTTGTTAATACCGCCACATCAATCGTAATACTGTTTAACCGACCTTGCTGAAGCGCATGTGATGAGGCTTCGATTATGGCATATTTAATATCTTGCTGACAAAAACCAGCTAACACACTTTGTAAAGTAACTGGATCAGGTGTTGTCATGCCTGTGTTAACTAACTGATTTAAACGTCCAACACCTAAGGTACCGACAATGCCACATGGCAAACCCAATAACTCTAAACTTTGTGCAATAAATTGGCTTACTGATGTTTTGCCATTGGTGCCCGTTACTGCGATCACGGTTAAAGCCAGTGAAGGATGTCCGTAAAAACGTGCTGCAATTTCGCCCGCCTTATCTGCTAAGTTTCTGATAGCATATGCAGCTATATTTTCTTTAGCCAAGGCTGTGATCTCATTTGACGTTAAATCATCTGATTGCTCATAAAGAACAACACTCACACCTGAGGAAATGGCTTGTTCTAGATATGTTAAGCGTTGTGAGTCATCCGCCGATAATGACAAAAACAATCCGCCAGCTTGAACTTGTCGGCTATCTAAACTAATGCCCGATACATCAATATTTTCTAACACCGATGGGTCAATTAACATGCCTGCTAACAAGCTGTTTAATGATTGCTTATTAACCGTAATCATTTTTTAGCCACCTGCAAACGGGGTTCAGACATATTATCGGGTGCCACATTTAATAAACGCATTGCACCAGCCATCACTTCAGAAAAGACCGGGGCAGCAATAAGACCACCGTAATACTTGTCACCTTGAGGATCGTCAACCATTACCACCATTGCTAAACGAGGATTGCTAGCAGGAATTACACCCGCAAACAGTGACACATAATGGCCTTCGGAATAACCGCCTTTTACTGCTTGTTTAATTGTTCCGGTCTTGCCTGCAACCGTATAATTTTCAACAGCCGCTTTTCGTGCCGTACCCCCTTCTTGAACAACAGTTTCCATCATGCTCAAAACTTGCTGCATCACTTCACGTGAAAATACGCGTCGCCCCTCGGGAGCCTCTTCTAATTTTATAAAGCTGACAGGCTGTAAAATTCCGCCATTTGCTAACACCATATAAGCTCGTGCTATTTGTAATGTTGATGTTGCTAAACCATAACCATATGCCATAACGGCGCGGTCTAATTTGCGCCACGATTGTGGGTCTGGTAATCGTCCCATTGCTTCACCGGGAAAATAGGCGCCTGTTGGTTCGCCCAGACCAAAGGCTGAGAAACCTTGCCATAACTGATCTGGTTTTATTGCTAAGGCTATTTTACTTGCACCTACATTACTTGATTTTTGAATCAAGGTTTCAATATTAATTTCACCATAATCACGAAAATCTTTAATGGTGTGCCCGCTAACTTTAAACAGACCCGGGCGCGTATCAATAATAGTATTTGTAGTAAATTTTCCTGATTTTAAGCCACTCGCTACGGTAAACGGTTTTACAACCGAACCAGGCTCAAATAAATCGGTTACCGCACGATTGCGATAATCGCTGATTTTCAATCCACGACGATTATTAGGGTTAAAAGCAGGTTGATTGACCATGGCTAAAATTTCGCCTGTTTTCACATCTAAAATTACTGCCGAACCTGATCGTGCATGATATTTTTTAACCGTTGCTTTGAGTGATTGATAACTTAAATATTGCAAACGCAAATCAATACTTAAGTTAATATTCTCGCCATCTTTGCTTGCTTTTATTTGCTCGCCACCACCTACATAAGTTCCGCGACTATCTCGCATCATCCGTTTTAAGCCCGGCACTCCTGATAGCGTATTATTATGTGTTAACTCCAAGCCTTCCTGACCATTATCATCAATACTAGTGAAGCCTAATAAGTGTGATGTCACTTCACCCACAGGGTAATAACGTTTGTATTCACGTTGCAGTGCTACACCGGCAATATCAAGCTGCTTAATTTTCACCGCTAACTCAGGTGTAATTCGTCGTTTTAAATAAATAAATTCTTTTGTTTTATTACTACTTATTTTTTTGGCAATAACACGGTGTTTGATATTTAATAGTTTTGCTAATGCTTTTAATTGCACGTTAGCACTATCAACTTCTTGTGGGTTTAACCATACTGAATGAACCGGAGTACTTATCGCTAACGGTTCACCATGGCGATCTAGAATCATGCCACGGTGCGCCGCAACAGGTACTTTTCGAACGTGTCTAGCATCACCTTGGCTTCGTAAAAAGTCAGTATTGAGCACTTGAATATCAACTAATCGCCAACCCAGACCGATCACTAAACCTAAAAAAACCACACGTACTAGATTTAGCCGCCAGCTAGCAATATGATTAACTTTACTACGGCGGGCCATTACTTAATTACCACCGTCATATCTGCTGTTGGCACGATCATATGTAAACGTTTAATGGCTTGCTGCTCAACATGGCTAGGGCTTGCCCACGTGCTTTGTTCTAATAATAGACGACCCCACTCTTCATTGAGCATATCGCGTTGTTGTTCCAAGCTTTGCAATGCAACAAATTCTGTTCGCGCTACATGTTTGCTATAAACAACCGCCACCGCAGAAGCCATCACCGCTAACAACATCCAGATCGCCGGCTTCAATACATGCAGTGATTGTAATTGGCTAGCTATACTCATGCCAATTTCTCCACCACACGTAATACCGCACTGCGCGCTCTTGGGTTAACCGCTAATTCTGCCTTACCTGCTTTAATAGCTTTACCAATCAAACGAACACGCGGATTAAGATCCGCCGCTCTAATGGGGAAGTCAGAAGGATAATCATCGCCCAATGCTTGATCACGGAAATAACGTTTTACGATTCTATCTTCTAATGAATGAAAGCTAATCACCGCTAACCGTCCACCCACTGCCAACACATCTAAAGCTTGCTCTAAACCCGCTTTTAGATCTTCTAACTCATTATTTATATAGATCCGAATCGCTTGAAATGTGCGTGTCGCAGGATGTTTGTTTTTCTCCCGCGATGGGCTTGCCTTATCAACCAAAGCAGCCAACTGTTTAGTAGTTGTAATCGGCGTGTGTTCCCGTGTTTCAACAATGGCGCGAGCAATGCGTTTACCATAACGCTCTTCACCCAAAGTTTTTATTACCGCTTCAATATCAGCCATCTCTGCTTTCGCCAACCACTGTGCCGCACTTATGCCAACATCGGGGTTCATTCGCATATCTAATGGGCCGTCTTTTTGAAAACTAAAGCCACGTTCTGCTACATCAATCTGGGGTGATGACACGCCAATGTCCAATAAAATACCATCGACTTTTCCCTGCCATAAGCGTGCATTAATCGGTGTAGCCAGTTCTGCAAATGAGCATTGTTCAATACTAAACCGTGAATCTTCTGTAGCAAGTGCTTCGCCAGCAGCAATAGCAGCAGGGTCTTTATCTAAACCTAATAACTGACCTTGTGCTGATAATTCGGATAATACAGCGCGCGCATGACCTCCACGGCCAAACGTACCATCAACATAAAGTCCATTTGGCTTTACATCAAGGGAAGCAACTGCCTCGGTGAGTAAGACAGGTAAATGTTCAGGATGGCTAGTCATGGATCCTCCTAAATGGACAGGTTTTCTAATTCGGTCGGCAATATGCCGTCAAAATTTTCATCCAGGCATTCATCCATTAATGCATTCCACGTGTCTTCATCCCACATTTCAAACTTATTGCCTTGACCAATCATCACTGTGCTTTTTGTTAGGTTGGCAAACTCACGTAATTTGGCTGGCAATAAAATACGACCGTTATTATCCATTTCACATTCTGTGGCATAACCTAATAACATTCGCTTTAACTTACGCACTTGAGGGTTTAAACTAGGCAGTGCAGATAACTTTTTCTCAACTTCTTCCCAATTAGGCAAAGGATATAGTTGTAAACAATGTTCACTATGATCAATGGTCACCACTAATCGGCCTTCACAACAATCGTCAAGAAGCTTACGGAATTTGGCTGGAATCGCCATCCGTCCTTTTGCATCCAGATTAAATGTTGCTACGCCTCGAAACACGTGTTGCCCTCTTAAAATAAGTGATCCACTTTGATCCACTTTTACCCACTTTCAAACACTATAGGAGTGAGACAAGGGTGTGTCAAGCATCAAAACAAACAAAATGTTCTTTTGCTGTCAATGACTTAGCGTTATTTTATTAAGGTGAGGTAAGCGTCCAGCTCGTGACCATAAAAGACGCCTTTTTTATCAAAAAAGTGGCGTTGGAAGTTAAAGTAAATTCTAGATATAAATATTGGGGGGAATGACCGACAATCTATTTTCTTTCCTCAGCTTTATTTAAACTAGGGTAACTTTGAAAAAGAGAATTAGCGGAAGCCACTTTTAAACGGCCTTAAAACAAAAAGCCACCTCAAGCGAGGTGGCTTTTTTTAGACGAATTACAGTGCTAATGCGCTGTAGATTTAGGCTGGTTTAAGCACGCACTTTACGACGGGAACCTAAGAAGCCTAATAATGCGGGTGCAAACATAAATAATGCAGCGGGCACAGGTACCGCTGATACCGTAGCCTTGCTAAAATCTAAAGACCCCAGTGTAGCAGAGGCAAAGATACTGCTACCTGTAAGGGAGGCAAAATCAACATCGATAAGCAATGTTTCTCCAGCGAGGAGAAAAATATTTCCAAGAGATGCCGCGCTAAAAACACTTGGAGTGAACGTTAGGTTGTCAATGGACAAACTACCGTTTGCATAAATATCAAATGGTAATTGCCCAGCACGTCCAACAAAAGTATGGCCACGCCCGAATAAACTAGTATAAGTTACATCCTGATCAGCCGTGATGCTGATTGAATACATTCCATTTCCCGGGACACCAAATTTTAGTCCTACATGATCGAATGATTGTCTGAATCCATCCACTCCTCTAGCTGTAGCAGTAATGCTGAAATTAACACCATCAACAAGATCTGTTGCTGTATTAGGGCCGAAAGTTGAATTGTACGTTGATGTACTAAAATCTATAGTTCCAGCCGAAACATTACTTACATAAAAAAATATAAAACTAATTGCAACAAGAAAAGGTGTTTTCATATCATTAACTCCTAAATATATGCGACCCAGCCATCTTAAATACATTTAAGATCTGTAACTTTCCGTCCTCGGTTCACACGCGAGTTTGGCGATTAATAAAAAATACAGGCTATGTGTGTGTTTGCATCTACATAATATATTCTTATATTTATTTCGTCCACCCCCGAAAAAGGGGGTAGGTGAGATCCCATTAACTTAGTTTTATTTGGGTATAATAAAAAGAGATGGCCGATAAGCCGGGTTCTGTCGAGAACAATCATTCATCTGGGACATACATCACTATATGCCTCAGGCAACCTACCCAAGAACGATAGGGGCCGTATCTGTCTGCATGCAAACTGCTCTTCTATTTGGTCTTGCTCCAG
>NVWQ02000023.1 GCA_002733715.2 Methylophaga sp. | reverse complement strand
GTTCGCCCGTGGGTTAATAGTGAAGATTATTGGGGTGTTCGTTCTGATTTATTAGAACAAATTAAACTCACTTTTGATAAAGAAGGCATTTCAATTCCTTACCCTCAAATGGATGTGCATTCCGATAAATAAAGCTAAAATCGGTCCTTCCACATTCTTAGCGCCCTAAAGACAGAATTAGGGGTGGCTAATGCTTGATCTATGTATTTTTTAGCGGAGGCCATCACCTCCGCCTGTTCACAACGCATAAACGGATTAGTCGCTAGTTCTAACTCCAAAGTAAATGGGATGGTTGGTTTGGCCTGCTGGCGTAACACCGCTGTATCTTTAATTCGCTGCTGTAGCTCATCATTTTTTGGTTCAATCATCACCGCAAAGCGTAAATTGTTTTCGGTATATTCATGCGCACAATAGATTATTGTTTCTTTAGGTAATTGAGCGATTTGTTGAAGTGACTCAAACATCACTTCTGCAGGTCCACTATGCAATCGGCCACAACCAGCACCAAATAAAACATCGCCACAAAACAAGTTGCCTTCAATTAAGAACCCAATATGTCCTTTAGTGTGGCCAGGGATGTCTAAAATACGAAATGCAGGGAAAAGTGGCTCAATAATCACCCCATCACATGCCGATAAAGGATGCGTAATATGTGGAATAAACTCATTTTTAGGGCCATAAACAGGCACCTCGTAATGTTGAAGCAGTTCATTAATACCGTCAACGTGATCGTGACAACCGTGAGTAATTAATATCGCGACGGGAATAAGGTTCTGCTTTTTGATTCTATCTAGAACAGGCTCCGCCGCACCGGGATCGACGATTAGAACATGTTGCGAACCCTCTGCTTGGATTATCCAGATATAATTATCCTGAAAAGCAGGAATAGCTTGTATAGTTAACATATCTAACTCACGGTGTTGAGATCATAATAATGGTCGATTATAAAACAGATTCTAAGCAAATGATGCCTGACTGGTGGAAAAGCCCACTGGGACAAGCAGTGATATTGCAAGAAAAAGATAAATTACAGTCACTTAGTCACCATTTTCATGGCTATTATCAACTGCAACTGGGTAATAGACGTTCATTACTACCACCGACTTCCCGTCCTAGCCAGCAAAAAATAATGGCTAATGCCGCGGATGTTGAGGGTCATAATGAAGCATTGCCTTTTAAATGCCACAGCCTTGATCTGCTTTTGCTAAATCATGTGTTAGAGTTTTCTGACGATCCACATCAAGTTTTGCGTGAAGCCGAACGTGTACTTGTTGCTGATGGTACCATCGTACTATGCAGTTTCAACCCGTGGAGTTTATGGGGCTTGCGTTGTTCGTTATCTTGGCAAGATCAGCCGCCATGGCAAGGCAAGTTTTTTCGGCAAGCTCGTATAAAAGATTGGTTAGCTTTGCTAAACTTTGAAATAATAGCATCAGAGAAAATATTATTTAGCCCGCCTATTCGATCGTCAAAATGGCTTAATCGTTTTTCTTTTATGGAACGCTGGGGCAAACGTTTGTGGCCATTCTTTGCTGGTGCCACAATTTTAATCGCAACAAAACGTACTATTCCGCTCACGCCCGTGACTCAACGTTGGCGTGCGAGACAATTATTTCCTACTGGCACGTTTGTGAGTAAGCCAGTTACCAGAGAAAAAACAAATGAATGATGTAGAAATTTTTACTGATGGTGCATGTAGCGGCAATCCTGGTCCAGGTGGTTGGGGTGCAATTTTGCGATCTAAAGGCGTCGAAAAAGAACTGTCAGGCGGAGAAAAGGATACCACCAATAATCGCATGGAGATGATGGCGGTGATTGCTGCATTAGAAGCATTAAGCAAACCTTGCTCCGTGAAAATAACAACCGACTCTCAATATGTAATGAAAGGCATGCAGGAATGGTTGCCAGGCTGGAAAAAACGTAATTGGAAAACCGCTGCTAAAAAGCCCGTTAAAAATGTTGATTTATGGAAACGGATGGAAAAAGCGGCGCAGCAGCACGCCTTAGAATGGGAGTGGGTTCGTGGTCATCAAGGTCATGTAGAAAACGAGCGTGCTGATGACTTGGCCGTTGCCGCCCGAGAAAAAATAGCGCTCTAATGCACAGTTTGCGTAATTACGCCTTGATCACAGGCGGTTATTGGGCGTTTACTCTAACTGATGGTGCAATCAGAATGTTGGTGGTACTCTACTTCCATCAGCTAGGTTATTCGCCACTTGCCATCGCCAGCTTATTTGTTTTCTATGAGTTTTTTGGCATTATCACCAATTTAGTGGGCGGCTGGTTAGGCGCACGTTTTGGCCTAAACACCACCATGCTTTTTGGCATGGCCTTGCAGATATTTGCTCTGCTGATGCTCACCGTGCCCATCGAATATCTCACTCTCGCCTTTGTAATGATGGCACAAGCTTTATCGGGCATTGCCAAAGATCTCAATAAAATGAGCGCCAAAGCCAGCATCAAATTATTTGTGCCTGATAATGCTGATGGCTCGAAAACATTATTCAAATGGATCGCGATTCTAACCGGCTCAAAAAACACCTTAAAAGGCATTGGCTTCTTCCTCGGTGGATTATTACTGGCTACTGTTGGTTTTAAAGGTGCACTTTATATTCTCGCTGGCGGTTTATTTATAATATTGTGCCTTCTCTGGTTATTATTGCCTCGTGATTTAGGCAAAACAAAGAACAAGGCTAAATTCTCCCAACTTTTCTCAAACACCGCCGCGATCAATTGGCTATCTGCCGCCCGTTTTTTTCTGTTTGGCTCGCGTGATGTTTGGTTTGTGGTTGGTCTACCTGTTTATCTCGCTACACAACTTGGTTGGGGATTCGAGCAGATTGGCGCTTTCTTCGCCTTATGGGTCATTGGCTATGGCCTAGTGCAAACCGCCGCACCTGCATTACTGAAGTACTTTAACCAAAACGTGCCAGATGGTAGAAGCACGCGTAACCTAGCCTTTTATCTAATGTTAATTCCTGTCGCCATTGCCACAGCATTGCATTATGGTCTTGAACCTAACAGTGTCATTATTCTCGGCTTAACCTTATTTGCCATTATTTTTGCACTCAACTCCGCCGTACATTCTTATCTGATAGTCGAGTGGTCAGATCATGATAAAGTAGCGATGAACGTTGGCTTTTATTATATGGCCAATGCAGGTGGTCGCTTAATGGGCACCATTTTATCGGGTTATTTATTCCAAAAATATGGGCTTTCTGGTTGCTTGATCGCATCAAGTTTATTTATTATGAGCGCAGCTCTACTCTCACAAAAATTGCCACACAGCATGCAGGAAACTTGATGAACGCACCCAAAAGACAAGTCGTATTAGATACTGAAACCACCGGTTTAAGCACAGCGGATGATCACCGTATTATTGAAATTGGTTGTGTTGAGCTGATTAACCGCAAACTAACAGGCGCCACCTTTCATCAATACATCAATCCAGAACGAAAAATTGATGCCGGCGCGATGGAAGTGCATGGTATCAGTAATGAGTCACTATTAGATAAACCCAAATTTGCTGAAATATCAGATGAATTTATGGCGTTTATCGATGGTGCAGAACTCATTATCCACAATGCAGCATTCGACGTAGGCTTTCTCGACCATGAACTTTCTAAGATCAAAACAGAAAAACGCCGTATTAACGATATCAGCACCATATTAGACACACTCAAACTGGCACGAGACAAGCACCCCGGCCAAAAAAACAACCTAGATGCCTTATGTCGTCGTTATGAAGTTAATAACTCGAATCGTGAATTACATGGCGCCCTACTCGATTCCGAGATCTTAGCCGACGTTTACTTAGCCATGACTGGTGGGCAAACCAGCTTATTACTCGCGGCTGAAGAAGTCAAGCCTGCGGCTAAAGATTCAACTGAAACTGCAATACCGACAAAACAACGTGGACCACTGCGTGTAATCAAAGCAACGGATGATGAATTAATAGCCCATGAAGCCACATTGCAGCGGTTGGATAAAACTAGTGATGGGCAGTGTGTTTGGTTGACCCCTTGATAAAAGTAAAGGAGAGTCAAAATTGGATAAATTAGACCGCAAACAAATGCAAACTAACTTTGATAACCGTCTTCAAAAAATGCTGGAGCTAGTTGCCCGTGGTCGCGGAATAGAAATACTAATAAGAATCGCAGATCAAACAAAAAAAGGTCTAAAAAACGTTACTGAATCATATGAAAAAATGATGGCATCTGATATCCGTGTAAAAAATGTTCATCCGCCTAAAGCACTTCCTAGCTTATTTACTGACCCAAAAGAACGAAAAAAACTTCTTCTTGCTAGAGATATTTCTGACAAGCTTGCACACGGTTTATATAGAGAAGCACGTAATTTAATAAATAAATATAATTATAGTTATAAGCTAAAAACGGAACTTAATAATAATTCGCTGCCTGGATGGCGTATTAATGCTGATGGACACGTGATTGAGGATGAAAAGAAAATTATTTCAATTATTGACACTTTAGAAAGCTCTGCTGACAATCTAATAGTAGAAGAATTTGATGTTTTTATTCATAATAATTATGACAACGCTGCTATTGAAATTGTAGATGAAGCATGGAGTCGAATTCATTCTATTCAAGGGTCATTAGCTTCACAAGTCTCAATGCTACATATGTTCAGGGGCTTTAAACGTGGTAAACGAACATATATTGATGAAAATCAATAAGGTAAGACTCGATTGGTTTTAGGTTTAACTGGCCTGAAGTATGATATAATCATACTAAAACTCATTTAGAGGTGCTTTTATGGTCATGCTAAGAAAAACAATCACAGTAACAGAACAGCAAGACTCTTGGATAAAATCTCAAATAAATTCCGGACAGTATGGTAATGATAGTGAATATCTACGTGAGTTGATTCGTCTTGATCAGGCGAATAAAGAAAAAATCGCTATACTTCGCGCCGCTTTAATTGAGGGCGAAGAAAGTGGCATTAGCCAACGTGGTATGAGCGATATACTTAATGATGCTAAAGAAAGACACAGCATGAATGGTTAGGTTTTCTAATAAAGCCAGTAGCGATCTTGATTCAATTTTAGATTATTCAATTATCAATTTTGGCCTAGCTGTCACCGTTGATTATCACTCTACCCTAGAAATATGTTTTGAAATCTTAGATACAAATCCTGATTTAGGGTCTAGGGTTGAACATATACGTTCTGATTATTTGTGTTTTGAACATCGTTCTCATTTAATCTTTTACAAAAAGAATGATGGCAGCATATTTATTGTTCGTATTATCCATAGAAGTATGGATGTGCAAACACACATTTCCTAATAAAAATATCATTCCAAACTTGAAATAAAAATCTTTGCCCCCAGATCTCGTTTAAGACAAATTAAACTGGACTGTAGACCATGAGCGACGAAGAAAATAACGAGATTGAATCTGAAGAAGAGAATGCTACTCCTGAAGCAGAAGTTGAAACCAACGAAGATCCTACTGCGCTATTAGAAGATGCCCGTAACAAGGCCGATGAGCATTGGAATGAACTGTTACGTGCGCGTGCAGATATGGAAAACTTACGTCGTCGTCAATCACGTGATTTAGAAAATGCCCATAAGCGTGCATTAGATAAATTTGTTACTGAACTACTCCCTATATACGACAGTATGGAATTAGGCCTAAATGCCGCCAATGGTGAAGATGCTTCACTTGATGCTGTTCGTGAAGGTTTGGATATGACGATGAAGATGTTTTTATCTTCTCTCGCTAAATTTGGTTTAGAAACAGTGAATCCTGAAGAAGGTGATGCGTTTGACCCTGAATTGCATCAAGCGATGGGAATGACCCCCGTTGAAGGCGTTGAAGCAAACAAAATACTTACTGTGGCCCAGAAAGGCTTTCAATTCAACGGTCGTTTGTTACGCCCTGCGATGGTTATGGTTTCACAGTAGTCAAAATAGATTCCGTCATTCCGGCAGGCTTTTAGCCGGAATCCATAGGTAGTTACTATTTAAACGGCCCAATAGATCCCCGATAAAAGATCTCGAGGATGACAAGCGAAAGAACAAAAACACATTAAAAACAATAAAGTGGGGCTCAAGACTTGAAATTAAATTTTCGTCCCCCACTTAATAATTAACAGCTGGTGAATCCGGCAAAAATTTAAGATAGATGGAGAACAAACAATGGCTAAAATTATTGGTATTGACTTAGGAACAACCAATTCCTGTGTTGCAGTATTAGAAGATGGTAAACCACGCATTATCGAAAACAGTGAAGGTGATCGCACCACACCATCGATCGTTGCGTTTACTAAAGATGACGAAGTGTTGGTTGGTCAATCAGCTAAACGTCAAGCAGTAACAAACCCTAAAAACACATTATTTGCTATCAAACGTTTGATTGGTCGTAAATTTAAAGATGATGTTGTTCAGCGTGATATCGACATGGTGCCTTACACTATTGTTGAAGCTGACAACGGCGATGCATGGGTTGATGCTAACGGTAAGAAAATGGCTCCACCTGAAATTTCTGCACGTATTTTGATGAAAATGAAAAAAACAGCAGAAGACTATTTAGGTGAAGAAGTAACTGAAGCAGTGGTCACTGTGCCTGCTTATTTTAATGACTCACAACGTCAAGCAACCAAAGATGCGGGTAAAATCGCGGGGCTAGAAGTTAAGCGTATTATCAATGAGCCAACAGCGGCAGCATTAGCTTACGGTATGGATAAAAAACGTGGCGACTCTACTATCGTTGTTTATGATTTGGGTGGTGGTACATTTGACGTATCGGTTATCGAAATTGCTGACATCGATGGCGAACATCAGTTTGAAGTATTATCAACAAATGGTGATACATTCTTAGGTGGTGAAGATTTCGACCAACGTGTTATTGAGTTTTTAGTAGACGAGTTCAAGAAAGACCAAGGTATCGATTTATCAAAAGATCCTTTAGCGTTACAACGTTTAAAAGATGCGGCTGAAAAAGCGAAAATTGAATTATCTTCAAGCGAGCAAACCGATATTAACCTACCGTATGTAACGGCTGATGCATCGGGTCCTAAACATATGGAAGTGCGCTTAACACGTGCTAAGTTAGAATCATTAGTTGAAGATTTAGTTGAACGTAGCCTTGCACCTTGCA
Source organism: Methylophaga sp. (assembly GCA_002733715.2). Taxonomy (GTDB): domain Bacteria; phylum Pseudomonadota; class Gammaproteobacteria; order Nitrosococcales; family Methylophagaceae. Next base: position 17,798 of record NVWQ02000023.1, on the reverse strand, counting down.
AGCAAGCAATTAAAGATTCAGGCTTATCTTTGGATGAGATTAATGATGTAATCTTGGTAGGTGGTCAAACACGTATGCCAATGGTTCAAGCTGCAGTAGAAAAAATGTTCGGCAAAGAGCCTCGTAAAGATGTAAACCCTGATGAAGCAGTTGCTGCTGGTGCAGCAATTCAAGCGGCAGTATTGTCAGGTGATGTTAAAGATGTATTGCTACTTGATGTAACACCATTGAGCTTAGGTATCGAAACAATGGGCGGTGTAATGACCAAATTAGTTGAGAAAAATACAACTATCCCAACGAAAGCGAACCAAACATTCTCAACGGCTGATGACAATCAACCTGCGGTAACAATTCATGTGCTTCAAGGTGAACGCGAAGTAGCTTCTGGTAATAAATCACTAGGTCGTTTTGACTTATCTGATATTCCACCAGCACCACGTGGTCAACCACAAATTGACGTTACTTTTGATATTGATGCTAATGGTATTTTGAATGTATCAGCTAAAGATAAAGTGACTGGCAAAGAACAATCTATCGTCATTAAAGCATCAAGCGGTTTATCTGATGAAGAAGTTGAAAAAATGGTTCAAGATGCAGAAGCGCATGCAGATGAAGATCGCAAGTTCCACGAGCTTGTTACCGTTCGTAACACTGCAGATGCTTTAATTCACTCTACTAAGAAATCAATCACTGACTTGGGTGACAAGTTAGATGCTGATGAAAAAGTGAAAATTGAAGCAGCACTAGAAGCATTAGAAGAAGCAGTTAAAGGCGAAGATAAAGATGATATCGAAGCTAAAACAGCGGCATTAACTGAAGCTTCAGGCAAACTAGCAGAACAAGCTTATTCTGAAAATGCAGAAGCGGGTTCAGCGCCAGAAGACGAAGCGTCAACAGAAGCAGCAGATGATGTTGTAGATGCTGAGTTTGAAGAAGTAGATGATGATAAAAAATAGTCTTTAAATAAGACTAGTGATAATGCAAGCAGACGTAGGGGTTTCCCCTGCGTCTGTTTTGTTGTATTTAGAGATAAGTAGAAAAAGACACGCGAATGGAAAAACAAGACTATTACGAAACATTGAGCATTTCACGCACGGCGACCACGGTTGAAATTAAAAAATCGTATCGTAAGATGGCGATGAAATATCATCCCGATCGCAACCCTGATAATGCCGATGCTGAAGCACACTTCAAAGAAGCTAAGGAAGCGTATGAAGTGTTGTCTGATCCTCAAAAACGTGCGGCTTATGATCAATTTGGTCATGAAGGTGTTAACCAATCTACAGGTGGTCATCGCGGTGGCGGCGGATTCAGTGACGTTTTTGGCGATGTGTTTAATGATATTTTTGGTGCTTCTGGTCGTGGAGGCAGACAAAGCTACCGTGGTGCAGATTTACGCTATCACCTAGACCTAAGTCTTGAAGATGCTGTAGCGGGTACCACTGAAAAAATTCGTATTCCTGTTAACGTAGAATGTGAAACCTGTGATGGCAGTGGAGCTAAAAAAGGTACTGAACCCGTAACATGTACAACCTGTGCGGGTCACGGTCAAGTTCGCATGCAACAAGGTTTTTTCCAAGTTCAACAACCCTGTCCACATTGTGGCGGCACAGGTAAGATGATTAAAGATCCTTGTGTCGATTGTCATGGTGAAGGTCAAATTCAAGAACACAAAACCCTTTCAGTGAAAATTCCTGCGGGCGTGGACACGGGCGATCGAATTCGTCTAAGTGGTGAAGGTGAAGCCGGAACAGGCGGTGCCGGTTCAGGTGATCTTTACGTTGAAGTACAGGTCCTTCCACACGATGTATTCACTCGTGATGGCAGTAATTTATATTGCGATATGCCTATTAGCTTTATCACTGCAACACTTGGTGGTGAACTTGAAGTGCCCACCCTAAATGGCAAGGCAAGTCTTAAAATTCCTGAAGGCACTCAAACTGGCACGCAGTTCCGTCTACGTAGCAAAGGCATAAGATCTGTGCGCGGTGGCGCCGTGGGTGATTTAATGTGTCGTGTAATTCTTGAAACCCCTGTAAAATTATCTAAGAAACAAAAAGAATTGTTAGAGCAGTTTGAAGAAACATTGGGCGGTAGTCGCGGCAAACACAGCCCTAAAACCAGTTCATGGTTAGATGCAGTAAAAGACTTCTTTGACTAACTCAGTTTCTGCCATCCTACGCTTTAAGTGGGAAGCTATACCCGTGATCATTCAGTGTGTGAATTTTTCACCTCCGTCACTCCGGTATGCTTGTGCTCAGCTCGACTGGGTAAGCATACCTGGATGACAAGAAGTTTTTTACAAATTGAATGATTACGAGTATATAACTGTATAATTTAGATCCCGACTTAAAGCTACCGGAATGACGACGTTTAAATAAATTCATCTAGGATTCAATCATGGCAACACGTATAGCAATCAACGGTGCAGCAGGACGAATGGGACGGTGTCTCATTCAAGCTGTTGAACAAACTGAAGGTCTTGAATTAAGTGCCGCAATTGATCGTGCTGATTCAAGCTTAATCGGCGCCGATGCAGGCGAATTAGCAGGTGTTGGCAAACTAGACGTAGCTATTACTACCGATGTTGCTGCAGCAACCGCTAACTCTGATGTCATTATTGATTTTACCCTGCCTGAAGTTACCATGGCATTATTAGAGCATTGCGTATCAAATCAATGTCATTTGGTTATTGGTACAACTGGGTTTAGTGATGAACAAAAAGCCACAATTGAACAAGCGGCACAATCAGTTTCAATGGTATTAGCACCTAATATGAGTGTTGGCGTTAATCTGTCTCTCAAATTATTAGATATTGCTGCACGTGTATTAGGCGATGATGTCGATATCGAAATTATCGAAGCGCACCACCGCCATAAAGTAGATGCACCCTCTGGCACCGCCTTACGAATGGGTGAAGTGATAGCCGATGCCTTAGGTCGAGATTTAAAAGAATGTGCCGTCTATGGTCGTGAAGGACGCACTGGCGAACGCGATCGTAAAACCATTGGTTTCGCTACTGTTCGTGCGGGTGATATTGTGGGCGATCACACAGTAATGTTTGCCTCTGAAGGTGAGCGCGTAGAAATTACCCATAAAGCATCAAGTCGAATGACGTTTGCATTAGGCGCTATGCGTGCATCAAGCTGGTTAATGTCTCGTGATTCTGGCTTATATGATATGCAGGATGTGCTCGATTTATAAGTAACCGTCTGCCAGTGTTTTTGCTTTTTTAGCGCCAGCACCATTCCCCGCCGCAGTTCTTATTTTAGCAATCAACAACCAAAACCGGTTCAGCTGCGTTGGCTGACCTTGCACTATCGACACACCTTTCAGTGCCACTTGTTCTGCTAAGCCATAGTCTTCTAGTTCAATATGCACCTTTGCTAAGTCGTAATATACTTCTGGCTCGCGCGGTGCAATTCGCTGAGCTCGTTGCAAACTAGTTTGGGCAGAACGTAACCCTCCCTCTTGCTTTTGCTGTTTTGCAGAATCTAGCAAGGCAACAACAGCCGCATTTTTCGGTGCAGCCTCTATCGAAGAAGGTGCAACCGGCACGATTGCTTTATTGGGCTTTTCTATGGCCTCGTCGTCACCAATCTCAGATGATGATTGCACGACTGATTCATCCTCAACCGCAGACACAATAACCGTAGGCTCAACGACTTCGGGCTCAAGCATAACATCACGATCCTCCAATGGCGGTTGAGGTACGGGGGCAACAGCCGTACACCCAGAAAAACCCACCACTAAACTGACCAACAATATTCGAAATTTATTCATTTTTTTAGTCTACTCCAAAGTAACTTCAATTTGCTTAAAACTACTCTCGTCATCCTATGCTTCTAGCCGGGATCTCCCTCACAGGCTTAAAACATGCCGGAGTGACAGAGGAGCGCATCCTATCTAAACCAATTGTTCATCCAACCGCCAAATGGCGATGGAGGATTAGCGTCTTGATTTTGCCCAATACAATCAATCGATAGCGTCGGCCCTGTTCCTAATAAAAAAGGCAATTGTTGTGCACCGCTACATGTTTCAGCTGAAAGCTCACCACTTTCCTGATCAATCCATAAATATTCTATACCCTCTGGCGCTACTGAAACGAAAGAATCTAATGTTTCTGTAGACATATAAGAAGTCCACGCGCGCAATGCACCTCCTGAACCTGTAAAGGGTAAGGGTGAATTATCATCTCGTCCTAACCAAACTACGGCAAGTCTATTGCCCGTAAAACCAGCAAACCAGCTATCGCGTTGATCATCAGATGTGCCTGTTTTTCCTGCTACATTTATTTGCTCAGGCAAGGTCCAATAAACCGATCTTGCGGTGCCTACTCTCGCCACCTCTTGCAAACTGTATTGCAGGAGATGAATGGCATTGGAACTAACCGTTTGTTTAAGTTGAAAAGAGTATCGTGATAATTCCTGACCCGCACTGTCCGTTACCAATCGAATTGTTCGCAGCGGCATCTGAAAACCATTTGCCGCAATTGTTTGATACATGGTTGCCACTTCAAACGGCGATAATCCCTGAGCACCTAATAATAATGATGGATAGGAACCAATAGGCCTCTTAACACCCAATCTCTGTAGCGTATTAATTACTTTATCAAGCCCTACTTCCATTCCTAACCGTGCCGTTGATAAATTATAGGAATACGCTAATGCCTCATGTAATGGCACAATGCCATGCGATTTATGATCAAAATTTTGTGGATTCCATACTTGACCACCCTCCATTTTTAAACTGTAGGGCTCATCGTCTAATTCACTAACCAAGGTATACCCCTGCTCAAGAGCCGTTAAATACACCGCGGGTTTAACTAAAGAACCTATGGGGCGGACAGCATCTAAGGCACGATTAAATCCTTGATAACGTGTTTTACGTCCACCAATAATCGCCAACACCTCACCCGTTTGAGGATCGGTCACCACCATACTGCCTTGTAAGTCTGTTACTTTTTCGCCATGTTTACCCTCAAGATTAGCAATGGTTTTTAATAATGCTTTTTCCGCTTTATTTTGAGCTATAGGATCTAAACTAGTAAAGACGCGCAAACCTTCTGAGCGAAGGTCCTCATCATTATAACTTTGCCGTAATTGTCTTTTTACTAAATCTAAATAAGCAGGATATGCGCCTTTAAGTAAGCTAGCCTGCTTAACAATCCCTAGTGGTTTTGCAATTGCGGCTTTATAGTCTTTTTCATCTATCTTGCCTGTTTCATAAAGTACCTTCAGCACCAAATTACGCCGTGTTTTCGCTTTCTCTGCATGGCGACGAGGGTTATAAGATGTCGGCCCTTTTACCATGCCCGCCAGCAAAGCAACTTGATGTAACTTTAACTCTTGAATAGGTTGGGCAAAATAATATTGAGATGCTAGACCGAAACCATGAATCGCTCTGGCACCCTCTTGCCCTAAAAAAACTTCATTGAGATAGGCTTCTAAGATCTCCTCTTTACTGTAATGCCGCTCCAACAATAATGCCATCGGGATCTCTAACAACTTACGTGCTAACGTACGATCCGACGTTAAATAAAAGTTCTTAATTAACTGCTGGGTGAGCGTGCTTCCCCCTTGAATAAACCGACCCGCCTTTATGTTAATCCACATTGCTCGGGCTATGCCACGAGGCGATACACCGTGGTGTTGATAAAAACTGCGATCTTCAATAGCAACTAAGGCGTCAGCTAAACCCTGCGGCGCATCTTGCAGCTGGATTAAGTCGCGATCTTCATTATTTAAAGGATATATTCCACCAATTAAAACAGGTTCAAGACGAACTAAAGTAAGCGCTTTTCCACGATGGTCGCTTAAACCAGACAATTGATCGACAGAAAATTTCAATATTAATTTCTGGGCATGCTCCTCACCATCAGCAAACTGAAATCCACGTGTTGATATAATTGCTTTTGTTGCCGAAAATTCAGCCTGACCAGGCAGTATTACTTTTTTTACAAACTGATAACCTAAGCCGCGTAACTCGATCTTCAGCTCAGAAATCGTTAACGGTCTACCGACATACAATTCTAAAGGGCGCGCATATACTTTTGCTGGCAAAGCCCAGCGCTTGCCTTCAAATTTATTACGAATTTGATTATCTAAATAAAGTGCACCGAAGCCCATTAAAATTATTACCACAAGCATTAGCTTGAGAAAGGCCATTAATAGTCTTTTTTTCAGTGTCGGTTTAACTATTTTTTTAGTTTTACGAGCTCGTCGCTTAGCTGATTTTTTCGCTGCCATTGTGTCTGATAAATCTCGAATAATATCTAGTTTAGATAGCGATCATAACAACAAGTTCAGGTTGACAATGCACTTTTATAACTTAACTCTCAAACACCGCTGATTTTTATCATCATCTAATGGCCCCGTTAGGCAGATTCTTTTGCCATCTTCTGAATAAAAAGCTGTGCCGCCTTTTTCATAATAGGGGTTTTGGATATAACTCAAGTCGCTGGGCAATTCTACTTTATTCATCGTTTGATTGAAGATGGCAATTTTGGCATTCAGATCAAATAAGCTGGCAATGTATGAATCAAAATTTGGACTCGCAACATCATTGAGAATACTGCCCATAGGGTTTCTTATATAATCTATTTTAGATCTCGTAGAGCTATCCTTTGCTAAATTCATAGCTGCAAATTCTGATTGCTCTAGTCGTGATCGTGCAATAGCTTCATTAAAAAAGTCATGCGATTCATTAATAGACATATTAGCTTTATACAAAGTTTGTACTAGCCATCCTGGCACATTCCCTGACTTCTCTTGCCCTACCACTGCAAAAATTTCAGGGTTTTTGTATAAATTTATATAAAGGTCATTGTGCATCATAAATTCACGTGATATTGCTCTCGAAAAATCTCGCTCGTCTAATGACAATAAAGCAATGTTAGTATTCAAACGATATCGACCAAGGTGAGTTAATAAAGACAGTGCATCAAGATTCTCTGAGATCATTGCCGTGAACATTATTTTAGAAATGGGGTTATCTGCGATTTCTAAGTGATGTCGCAATGCGACAATATTATGTTTCAATATCGCCTGTGCTTTATCAGAAGTATCCTGCCTATTCACAGCGTCTAAAATAATAAGCCTGTTTGCCTTGAATAAGTAATTTAATGGCGGAAAGAACTCCACCACCAAAGGTTTGGATAAGGTGTGATAATCCGTCATACTAATAAAGGTTTGGTAACGCTGAGTTAATACTACATACGTTTTTAATGCTTGATCGCGCGCAGGCTTATTCTCAAAAACAGTTTGCCAACAGCTCCCACTCTCTAGCAAATGATTGCAAAAAAGCTCACCTTCGGGCAGTGTTAATTTTTTATTTTTTGGATAATCTTCAAACTCAAAGCTCTCATCACTAAAGTTGTATTGTTCCTCAGCTTGCTGCATTGAAGCAAAAAGTTGTTTGCCGACAACTAATGGATCTTCACCTTCGGCAGCTACAATACCCAATAAATAAAGATATGCATCACTACTTTCAGCGGGTTTGGCTTGCTCTAAAAAACTAGCAACCTCAGGATTCAGTTCATCGTCAATTTGTAATAGCAAGACAGCCACAACGCCAAATAAAATAATGCCAATTAGTATTTTTTTAAACATTTTCAGATCCTAGAGAATACTTAAAGTACATTATCTAAGATAATATTAAAAAGAACAAATTAACAATATTTTGATGTGGTTACCTTCCATAAACGAGGGTAGGACTAGCTTTGTCGGTGGTTTTATGTTATCGTTTCTTGCTCTATGTTAGTTCCAAAAATGGTACTTTTTCAGGGGGCTTTACTGAAAAAGTGAGTGTTACTTAAGCGGGAGCCTAATGGTTAGTTTAGAAACACCTGTATGTGATTTTGATTTACCTGCAATTAATTTTTCTTTGCCCGGTACGGATGGCAAGATCTGGACACTTGAAGATTGCCGTGGTGAAAATGGCTTATTAGTCATGTTCATCTGCAATCACTGTCCTTATGTTAAGGCTATTTTAGATCGCCTCGTTCGTGATACCAACGAACTAAAACAACTGGGCATCAATACTGTCGCCATCATGTCTAATGATGTCGCTGACTACGAAGAAGACTCTTTTGACAACATGAAATTTGTCGCACAAGAGCAAGGTTTCAATTTTCCTTATTTATTTGACGAAACACAACAAACTGCCCAACAATACGGTGCAGTGTGTACCCCCGATTTCTTTGGTTATAACAAAGATCTTAAATTGCAGTATCGTGGTCGCTTAGATGCAAGTCGTAAAGAAGCAGCTGCAACGGACGCACGACGAGATTTATTTGAAGCAATGAATCAAGTTGCTAGAACAGGTCATGGTCCGAAACAACAAATCCCAAGTATGGGTTGCTCGATCAAATGGCGAGCAGCGTAATGAGTGCTTTGCATAATATTGATGACAAATTTATTTGTTCTTATGTTGTGCAAAACACTTTATAAATTTAATTTAACAGGAGAATGTAAATGGCTACACGCAGACATTTAGCAAATGCAATCCGTGCACTAAGTATGGATGCAGTACAAAAGGCAAGCTCTGGTCACCCAGGTGCACCAATGGGTATGGCGGACATCGGAGAAGTATTGTGGAATGACCACCTAAACCACAACCCAACAAACCCTGAATGGGCTGATCGCGATCGTTTTGTTTTATCTAACGGTCACGGTTCAATGTTGCTTTACTCATTGTTACATTTGTCAGGTTACGACTTGCCTATGTCTTCACTGGCTTCTTTCCGTCAGCTTCATTCGCAATGTGCGGGTCACCCTGAATACGGTTATGCACCAGGTATTGAAACAACAACAGGTCCTTTAGGTCAAGGTATTACCAACGGTGTTGGTTTTGCGATGGCTGAAAAGTTAATGGCTGACCAATTCAACAAACCTGGCCATGACATCGTTGACCACAACACATACGTGTTCTTAGGCGACGGTTGTTTAATGGAAGGTATCTCTCATGAAGCATGTGCACTTGCTGGCACATGGGGCCTAGGTAACTTGGTCGCATTCTGGGATGACAACAATATCTCTATCGATGGTCACATTGATGGTTGGTACACAGATGACACTGTTAAGCGTTTTGAAGCTTACGGCTGGCATGTACAATCAGTAGACGGCCACGATGCAGATGCAATCTCTGCTGCAATTACTGCTGCTAAAGCAGTGAAAGACAAGCCTTCAATGATTTGTTGTAAAACAGTGATTGGTTTTGGTTCGCCTAATAAACGTGGTACCCATGATTGTCATGGTGCGGCATTAGGTGAAGAAGAAGTAGCTTTAACGCGTAAAGAATTAGGTTGGGATGCTGCACCGTTCGAAATTCCTGCTGATGTTTATGAAGGTTGGGATGCTAAAGCTGCAGGCGCTGCGAAAGAAGCGGCTTGGAATGCTAAATTCGACGCTTATGCTAAAGAATACCCAGAATTAGCTGCAGAATTCACTCGCCGCATGGCAGGTGACTTACCAGCAAACTGGAAAGAAGCTACTGATGCAATGATTGCTGCTACTAACGACGCGGGTGCAAGCTTAGCTTCTCGTCAAGCATCACAAAAAACAATTGCTGCGCTCGCACCGATACTACCTGAGTTTTTAGGTGGTTCTGCTGATTTAACCGGTTCTAACTTAACAAGCTGTGATAGCTTCACACACGTATCGGGTAAAGAGCCAGGCAACTATATCTCTTACGGTGTACGTGAGTTTGGTATGTACGCAATCATGAACGGTATGGCTTTACACGGTGGTTTAATTCCATTCGGTGGCACATTCCACATGTTCTCTGATTATGCTAAAAGTGCGTTCCGCATGGCGGCATTGATGGGGATTCGTACCATTGCTGTTCTTACTCATGACTCTATCGGTCAAGGTGAAGATGGTCCAACACATCAACCAATCGAAAATACAGCTGCAATGCGTTATATCCCTAATATGGATGTATGGCGTCCTGCTGATTCTGTTGAAGTTGCAGTTGCATGGACATGTGCTGTTGAACGTAAAGATGGTCCTTCAGCGTTAATCTTAAGTCGTCAAGGTATTGCTGGTCGTAGCCATGATGCAGCTGATTTTGATGCAATGCGCAAAGGTGCCTATGTATTAGTTGAAGCTAAAGGTGCAGCTGATGTAATCCTAATCGCTACCGGTTCTGAAGTTGATTTAGCGGCTAAAGCTGCTGAAGCATTAGCTACTGATGGAATCAATGCTCGCGTTGTTTCTATGCCATCTACTAATGTGTTTGATCGTCAAGACCAATCCTATAAAGATAGCGTATTAACACCAGGCGTGAAACGTGTTTCTGTTGAAGCGGGTGTAACTGACTTCTGGCGCAAGTATGTTGGTCTAGAAGGCGGAACTGTTGGTATCGATACATTTGGTGAGTCTGCTCCAGGTGGCGTATTGATGGAACACTTCGGCTTCACAGTTGAAAACGTTGTTAAAGTAGTTAAAGAAACTATCTAAGTTTTTTAGATAGCGAAGTTAAAGAATAATGGCCAGTAAGTGTACTTACTGGCCATTTTTTTAAATAGCTATTTCTCTATATTAGAATTTCATCGCAGATCTTTTCATAAGGACTTCTTATGCGTCAAGTCAAAAGATCTTAGTTTTATTTATATTGTAAATAGCCTACACTTGAAACGCATAATTCAAAGTAAAAATAGCACTATTATTCGCTCACAAATACGAGGATAAGGAAGAATGACAATTAAAGTAGGTATTAATGGTTTTGGCCGTATCGGCCGTATGGCATTTCGTGCTGCAATAAAAGACTTTCAAGATATTGAAGTAGTCGCAATCAACGATTTATTAGATCCTGAATATTTAGCATACATGCTGCAATATGACTCTGTTCATGGCCGTTTTGATGGTGATGTATCAGTTGTTGATGGCAACTTAGTTGTAAATGGTAAAACAATCCGCATTACTGCTGAACGTAACCCGGCTGATCTTAAATGGGGTGACGTAGGCGCAGACTTAATTATTGAATGTACTGGTTTCTTCTTAACCAAAGAGTCTTGTCAAGCGCATTTAGATGCTGGTGCGAAGAAAGTAGTTCAATCTGCACCTTCTAAAGATGATACACCGATGTTTGTTTATGGTGTAAATGATGAACAATACAAAGGTGAAGCGATTGTTTCAGCCGCATCATGTACAACTAATGCATTGGCACCTGTTGCTAAAGTTCTTAACGATAACTTTGGTATCGTTAAAGGCTTGATGACAACAGTTCATGCTGCCACAGCGACACAAAAAACAGTGGATGGTCCATCGCTGAAAGATTGGCGCGGTGGTCGTGGTATTTTAGAAAATATCATTCCCTCTTCAACCGGTGCAGCTAAAGCAGTAGGTAAAGTATTACCAGAATTAAATGGTAAATTAACAGGTATGGCTTTCCGCGTACCTACATCAGATGTATCTGTTGTTGATTTAACCGTTCAGTTAGATAAAAGCACTACCTACGACAACATATGTGCAGTAATGAAAACAGCTTCTGAAGGCTCAATGAAAGGCGTTCTTGGTTACACAGATGAAAGCGTAGTTTCAACAGATTTCCGTGGCCATACTGCTCCATCAAATTTTGATGCAGGTGCAGGTATCGCACTAGATGGCACATTCGTTAAAGTCGTTGCTTGGTATGACAATGAATATGGTTATACATGCAACATGATGCGTTTAGTTGAGCTTGTAGGTAAATAGTTACAACTAAAATGTAGACAATAATGAAAAGGCTTCCTCTCAATGTGGAGGCCTTTTTTATTTTATAGCCATTCAAAATATGAATTTAGCTATAAGCAAATATAAGTAATGAGGAACAATCATGTCTGTAATTAAAATGGCTGACCTAGATCTAGCCGGTAAACGTGTATTAATTCGCCAAGATTTAAATGTACCTTTGAAGGCTGGTGTTGTCACCGATGATACGCGTATTCGGGCTTCATTGCCTACCCTTCAGCTGGCGCTTAAAGCCGGTGCTAAGGTTATGATCATGTCACATCTTGGGCGACCAACTGAAGGCGAGTTCGACCATCAATATTCACTAGCTCCAGTGGCTAACTACTTGTCTGCACTATTAGGAAAAACTGTGCGCCTTGAGCAAAACTGGCTAGAAAATGACGAAATAAAAATGAACGATGGTGAAGTCGTCTTATGTGAAAATGTTCGCTTTAATATTGGTGAAAAGAAAGATGATGATGCCTTGTCAAAACGCATGGCGGCACTATGTGATGTTTATGTGATGGATGCATTTGGTACTGCTCATCGTGCTCAAGCATCAACACATGGCGTTGCGAAATATGCACCTGTTGCTTGCGCCGGCCCACTACTTTCAGGTGAGTTAGAAGCACTGGGGAAAGCGCTTGATAATCCAGCTCGCCCAATGGTGGCAATTGTTGGCGGCTCTAAAGTATCAACTAAATTAACTGTTTTAGATTCATTATCAAAGATTGTTGATCAGCTCATTGTCGGTGGCGGCATTGCCAATACCTTTATTGCGGCGGCAGGTCATAATGTAGGTAAATCGTTATATGAACCTGATTTAATTGACACTTGTAAAAAATTAACCGCAGATGCACAAGCTCGAGGTAGCGATATTCCTGTTCCGACCGATGTGGTGTGTGCGAAAGAGTTTTCAGAAACAGCAGACGATACCTTGATGAATGTAAACCAAGTCAGTGACGATGACATGATCTTTGATATCGGTCCTGACTCAGCAGCAGAACTTGCAGTAATTATTAAAAATGCCGGCACCATTGTGTGGAACGGCCCTGTTGGCGTATTTGAATTTGATCAATTTGGCGAAGGCACCAAAGCAATCGCCATGGCCATTGCAGAATCAGATGCATTTTCAATTGCCGGCGGTGGTGATACGCTAGCAGCTGTGTCTAAATATAATATCAGTGATGATGTATCGTATATTTCAACTGGTGGTGGCGCGTTTTTAGAGTTTTTAGAAGGTAAAGTATTGCCTGCCGTTGCCATGCTTGAATCTCGTGCTTAATTTCACCGTATCGTCATCCCGGTAAGCTTACCCAGTCGAGCTGAGCACAAGCTTATCGGGGATCTGAGTATAAACAAGACTCCCGCTAACCACATGCGGGAGTGACGGGAAAGTGATAACAGGTATATACTCATCATTACAAATTTTTACACATCGTCATTTACCCTAAAGGTTACTTCGTTTCGGCAGACTTTTAGCCGGAACCTATACCTAAAATAAACTAGATTCCCGATAAGCTTGTGCTCAGCTCGACTGGGTAAGATCTCGGGAATGACGTTACTTTAATTAAGGAACCAATCCATTGGCAGCAGTAAGAAGAAGAACCAAAATCGTTGCAACCCTAGGGCCAGCAACAAATACTCCCGAACTTCTTGATGCTATTATCGAGGCGGGGGTTGATGTTGTGCGTCTTAATTTTTCTCACGGCGATCCTAAAGAGCATGTTGCACTTGCTGAAACGGTAAGAAATCGTGCGCGAGCTTATGGTCGCCAAGTGGGCGTACTTGCTGATATGCAAGGCCCTAAGATTCGTATTTCCCGCTTTGTTGAGGGTAAAGTAAATCTTGAAGTAGGCGCGGCATTTGTTTTAGATGCAGGACTTGATTCGAATGCTGGAAACAGTGAACAAGTTGGCATTGATTATAAACAGCTACCACATGATGTGAAGCGAGGCGATACTCTATTGCTAGACGATGGACGCGTTATACTATGGGTTGAACAAGTTGATGATCAACGCATTATTTGCCGTGTTGTTGTCGGGGGAGTGCTTTCAAATAATAAAGGTATTAACCGTCAAGGCGGTGGTTTGTCTGCCGATGCTCTCACTGAGAAAGATAAAAAAGACATCATCACCGCGGCTGAAATGAAGGCTGATTATGTGGCCATTTCTTTTCCTCGCTCGGCAGAAGATATCAATTATGCGCGCCAATTGCTGCGTGATGCAGGCGGTCACGGTGGCATCATCGCCAAAATCGAACGCGCTGAAGCACTTGATGTACTCGATGAAATTATCATTGCATCTGATGCGGTGATGGTTGCCCGTGGTGACTTAGGCGTTGAAGTGGGCGATGCTGCACTACCACCTATTCAAAAGAAAATCATTGAGCGTGCTCGCAAGCTTAATCGCGTTGTAATCACAGCAACCCAAATGATGGAGTCAATGATCTCCAATGCCATTCCTACTCGCGCTGAAGTATTTGACGTAGCTAATGCGGTACTCGATGGCACCGATGCGGTGATGTTATCAGGCGAAACGGCAGTAGGCGCCCACCCAGTTAAAGTTATTGAAGCAGTTGACCGTATTTGTCTTGAAGCCGAACAACAACGTGAAATTCGAGTATCACGCCACCGCATGGACTCGCAGTTTGAACGTATGGATGAAGCCATTGCCATGGGTGCAATGTATATGGCTAATCACCTTGATGTTAAAGCCATTGCAGCCTTAACAGAAACAGGCACAACACCATTATGGATGTCACGGATCAGCTCTGGCATTCCTATTTTTGCACTAACACCTCATGTCGCAACACGGCGTAAAGTCACTTTATACCGCGGTGTTTATCCTGTTAGCTTCACCGTTGATCACAACGACCATGCTTCACTCAATAAAGAAGCAGTAGATGAATTACAGCGCCGCGGCGTAGTGCGTGATGGCGACATGGTGATCATCACTAAAGGTGATTTAGAAATACAAGGGAGCACCAATGCTCTGAAATTAGTTCGCGTTGGTGATATGGTAGAGCCTAAGAATAGTTAAAATAAGCACACCTTAAAGTATCGTGACTGCTCATAAAGGGGAAATGTTATGGCTTTAATACCTTTACGGCAACTACTTGATTATGCGGGCGGCTGATGCAGCTAATAGCCCCGTTATTATGCAAGGTAGCGCGGGGGGTGCAAGAAAATATACGGGTGAAGCTTTTGAGTTTAAAATTAGTGGCATTAGAGGCCATGTGGTAATTTGTCAGGCACGCTATGAATCATTTGGCAGTGCAGGCCATGCTAGCAAGATTAAAGTCGCTCCATTAGACCAAATGGTCTGCCGTAATAACGCCTTGCTTGGGCTCAGTGGGACGCGCGCCCCTTATGTAAGTGTTACTTGCTTAGAGTGGCCACATGGTCATTTCTCTAATTCCTAGTAAGTGGCAATTATTTCTTCTTTAAATTTCAGACCATCGCCTTCAACAATAGCTCTAACCACATGAATTTCCATTGCTTTGGTGCCAAAATTTTTATAATACAAAAACATATTTGTATCATTGGGAGTATTTCCGCTTGATAGCGATCCATTCTTATATTGAGTGAATGTGTGTTTGTGGTACAGGTCAGTTGATCTCATTATTGACAAATGATGAGTATGGCCACAGAAAACATGTTCTATATTATGCTTTCTTACGAACTCGACAACGATTTTTGAATTGAAAAGAGGGTCTGAATCAGAATCTAGGATGGAGTGGTGATTTAGCAGAATTATTCTATCGTAACTTGCTTTACTAATGGCATGAGAAAGTGATCTTAATATTTCCTTCTCTACAAAACCGTTGTCTTTATAGAGTGAGTTAGAGTCGAGGCATACTACCAGAACGGACTCACCATTGATGGTGATGTGTTTAAGAAAATTGATGTCAGTAAAATGTTCCTTTATGCCATTGGTATGTCCATCAAGAAAGATATTTTTCTTTCTACACTTGTCATGATTTAATGGGCGAATGACTTCGATGTCATCGATATACTGACGAAAATAGTCAGCACTGTGCATATTTCTTTTGTCATGATTTCCGGGAATTGAAACGACATGTTGGCAATCAATTGACTTCAAAAAATTCCCAGCGGCTTCAAATTCATTTTCGAGTGCATCCGTCGTATTGTCGCCTGTGTTGATTACAATATCAGCAGTATAGCTGTTCAATTTCTCTAACAATAATTCACTTTTTCCGAGCCAGTGACGAGGGCCAAAGTGCATATCTGAGATGTGTAGTATGTTCATATTTATTTCGAGTATATTCGTTTCACTAATTAGGTTAACGTTGCCCAATAGTTAGGCTGTATGATCTTTGGACAGATTGTATCAAAGTGTACACAGTTACGACAAATAGAAACGGAAGATACCAACATAATGTGTGACAATAGCATGCCTCGAAAGGCATCCCGTAACAATATTATTTTTACCCTTCGGTGAGTATAAAATGACTCACAGATTCACTATAGTCCACCGTTACACTGTATTGTCTACCCAACGATATTTAAAACTATAAAGTGCATAACAAAATGCTCAACCATCGTTACAAGCTAAAAAGTACGTGGCTGCCGGTTAGCTCCGCGTTATGCTGAACAAATTTCAAGTTCATTTTGATGAACTTTAATATGTTATAGTTATCTGTTTAGGTTGCTATGACTATAAATAAAGCAGAATCTCAAAAATCACAGCCTACCATTCTCTCCTATGTGAAAGATCTTCCTAACCTGTGTTCACTTGCGGGATTAGCCTGCACATTATTAGCTATTTACTTCAGTATCTTAGGTGTTTACTACGCTGCAATGATTGGCATGATCTGGGCTGTTGCATTTGACTGGGCAGATGGTCTCATAGCCCGAAGAATGAAAGGGCGAACAGGTGACGACCGTGCTTTTGGCGGGCAACTGGATGTATTAATAGATATTGTGAGCTATGGCGTTACTCCAGCTATTCTTTTACTAAGCTTTGGGAAATTTGAGCCTCTATTTTTAATAGGTGCTTTTTTAATGCTTGCTGCTAGTGCAATAAGATTAAGTTATTTCAGTGTGTTTGGTCTTGCTGGCGGGTCGAAATACACAGGGCTAGCTCTTGATAACAACAATATAATACTTGTTTTCATATTCTTATTTGAAGCTGCTTTTAGTCAGGGCACTTTTGCTGTCATTCTTTATGTAAGCGGTTTAGGGCTTGCCGCTTTGAATGTGTCACAAATTAAAACACCCAAACTGTCTGGTAACCCAGTCAATGTTTATATTCTTGCGGCTTACACCCTTGGAATAACGGCTGTCTATGGTTGGAAGCTGCTATAGAAAATATCAACTATCGTTTAAAACATTAATGATAACCTTTAAAATTTGGAGTTAAATAGCGCAATGGTAGTATATACGGTAGGCACATTTGATTTATTGCATGTTGGGCATCTTGCCTTGTTAGAATATTGTGCCTCATTGGGTGATACTGTTGCAGTTGGTGTTGCTTCTGATGAAGTAGTGCAACTGTACAAACCTAAGGCCCCTGCCATTCCGCTTGATCAGCGTATTGAAATGCTTCAAGCCCTTCGCTGTGTAGATATTGTGATTCCATACCATGAGCTTGATTACCTTACTATCTGTGAGGAAGTTAAAGCAGATATTTTTGTTATTGGAGAAGACTGGGGTAGAAAACCTCATAATCAAGATGTGGAAAATTATTTTAATGAACATGGCAAAAAAGTAGTTCAAATTCGATATAACCCACGTACTTCGTCTACTACAATTAAAAAAAATATCATCGCAGAATTTCAAAAGAAATAAAGAGCACAAGGATTCGCACAAAATTGATCGTGCTCATTTCAAAATAAGTATAATAATCGTATCCTCTTGAGCACTAAAATCCCTAACAATGATCCCCGCTGAGACAATAGTAATTTTTTCCTTGGCCTCTATGGCCTTGGCACTTGCCCCTGGTCCTGATAATATTTTTGTTCTGACTCAATCTGCATTGCACGGGCGAAAAGCGGGGCTTTTGATCACTCTCGGCCTCTGCACCGGTCTACTCGTACATACAGCCATCGTTGCTTTAGGTGTTG
>NVWQ02000022.1 GCA_002733715.2 Methylophaga sp. | reverse complement strand
CTTCGGTTTTAAACTCTTGGGTATAACGTTTTCCTTTGCTCATAAACACCTCTGTTTGAAGTTACATTGTAACTGTTAAAAGTGTCTAGCAAAATCTGGGAAGTCCAAACATATAGTCTCAGAGACTGTTAACCTCACTTTAAAGCGATTTAATCTCTACATTTGTGAGACACGTTCCAATTTTTATATTAAATTCAGGAAGATACTGTACTTTGGTACAATGTTTATAGTGGTTCTATCACCTATAATGTAAGTGTAGATTTTAAGGAACATTCGTAATGAAGACTTTTTTAGCAATTTTATTATTAGCATCGGCTAGCATTTCAAATGCAAGCACACTTTTTTTCGAAGATTTTGAATCAGGATTAGGCCAATGGGACGATGCTTACCAAGGCTTTAATGCCCAAACAGTGGTAGACCCATTAAATGCTAGCAACCAAGTGTTAAACTTCACTGCACTGCGTGGTGGTGGTGACTTATTTAGCTCTAATGCTTTTACAAGCACTACTAGCAACTCTTTCATTCTCTCATTTGACTATCTAGGCACTTGTGGTGGCGAGAATTGTGGCGGCTCTATAGGTATCAGCTCCACTACCGGTGGTGGAGCACATACTTGGCTGGGTGGCACTACATCGCCTTATCCTGATTTATTGCCAGATACAGGTTCTTGGGAGCATGTATCTATCGCATTTTCATCTTCTTTTGCCATTCACTTAATGCTTGAAGACTGGAGTGGTTCTGGTGGCATTGCTGGCGATGCTTATTTTGATAATATTTTGCTAACGGATGCAAATGGTCCAACACTTAGCTCCATTCCTGTTCCTGCAGCTATATTCTTATTTGCTCCAGCGCTAATAGGCTTTATGGGTTGACGTCGCAAAGTAAAAACTACTATCGATTAAATTCAAGTCAGCTTACAAATAATGAAGCCGAAATGATTAATTTCATTTCGGCTTTTTTGTTACAAAAACAGTCTGCTAAAATCATCATTATTTATTAATTGAATCAGATACCCTAATGTCGCAATCTGTGCAAAAAATATCCACCTTCTGGCTGATAGCGGTAATGTCACTGCTGTCGATGATCGGACCCTTTGCTATCGATACCTATTTGCCTGCCTTTCCTGCTATCGAAGCAGATTTTGGCATTTCTCGGGCGCTTCTGACTCAAAGCCTTGGTTTTTATTTAGCGGCCTTTGCCATCGCCACTCTATTTTGGGGGCCGTTGACTGATCGCTTTGGCCGAAAAACAGCCATCCTAAGCGGTATGTCACTCTATTTCTTAGCTTCCATTGGTTGTGCCATTGCTGATACTTACAATCAGTTTTTACTCTTCCGTCTTATCCAGGGCGCGGCAGCAGCGGGAGGCATGGTAGCAGGCAGAGCGATGATTCGCGATATGTTTGATTCGCAAGAGGCACAGCGGGTATTATCATATGCCATCATGTTTTTTGCTCTTGCGCCAGCAATAGCCCCTATTTTGGGTGCATGGCTACATGATAGTTATGGCTGGCGTAGTATTTTCTATTTCTTAGCATTATTTAGTGCCATTGTGACCACACTAGTACTCGCCATTATTTATGAAACCCTGCCTGTTGAACAGCGTCAATCATTACATCCTTTCGCCGTATTCTCAGTTTATCTAAAGACACTTAGAAACTTTAGATTTCAGGCATTAGTGCTAGCTAATGGGGCATGTTTCGGTGGCTTTTTCTTATTTATAGCGAGTTCACCCACTATTTTGTTTGATTTTCTCGGTCTCGCCGCTGAGGATTATTGGATGCAATTTGTGCCGATGGTTGCCGGTTTAATGATTGGCTCTTTTATCTCGAGTCGACTTAGTCACAAATACCCAGCCAAAAAAACAATTTCTATTGCCTTGATTATTATGGCAGTTGCAACGGTTTTGAATTTATATCAAGCACAATTCCTTCAAACTTCCATTATTAGTTTTGTCTCACCCTTGTTTCTTTATGCTTTGGGTATGGGTATGGCCATGCCAGCATTTACCGTCATGGCTTTAGACTGTTTCCCAGATAACAAAGGCAGCGCCGCTGCGGTGCAAAGTTTTGCACTGATGATGACCAACGCCTTGGTTGCTAGTGTTGTTGTACCATTTGTTGATTACAGCCTAATATCGCTAGTATTAGCTCAGTCTGCTTTTCTTGCTATCGCAATTTTATTTTGGCTGAGTCGAAAGGCTTAGATTAATTATTCGTCAATTTAGTTTTAATTCACTATCTGAAACTGTTTAACGTAAATCACTTCACAAGCATGAGCACCCGTATCATCACGCGTCATAGAGCTTTGCCAATGCCAACCATCATCAGCATCTACCCTAATAAGATGGCCACTTAGCTCAATAATTTGACCTTGCTTAGCCTGGGAAATTAATTTTTCTATCTCTTTATTAGCTGGCACTATATGCATATTGGCACTTTGTGTCTCAATTTCCTTTTTAGGAATAGGAAAATTTTGTACCCGCCACATATACCACCGGTTTGATTGTGAAATAGTAATTTTTTCCAATACACTTTCATCAGACATGTTTTGCCAGCCTAGAACTAGATCAACTGGTGATAAAGCGGATTCTCGCCCTAGCATATAATTCGTTTTTGATAATATTTTAGCTTTAATCTGGAAATCAGCTAATGGCGATATTTGATAATTTTGGTAGTTAAAGCTTTCAGAGCTCAAAGGGGCTGTTTGTCGAGGAACTTCGGCGACCATAACTCCAGGACCCAATTTCACCGCGGCATCTAGACCAAATAATTTCCAACAAACGAGCATTATTGCAGCAAGTAATAATAGGTTTCTCACTTCATGACTACATCATTAAGCTCAAACCGTTTACTTGCCCATAATATTAATATCAACACCGGAATACCCATAAATGCTGTTATTAAGAAAAATTGTGGGTAGCCCATCACTTCAACCATGGTGCCAGAATAACCACCTAGTATTTTGGGTAGCAAGGTCATGAGTGAACTGAAAATAGCATATTGCACTGCGGTAAATGAGATATTGGTTAAACTCGATAAAAAGGCGATAAATGCCGCGCTGGCTAGGCCGGCAGATAGATTGTCAGCAGAAATGACTAAATATAACATTGGCAAGTCGTGTCCTATGCTGGCTAACATCATAAATAACAAATTGGTCAGCGCAGATAATACAGCCCCTAAAAACAGTATTCGCATCACGCCAAAACGAACGGCCAATAGGCCACCTAAAAATCCACCCACAATGGTCATTAGTAAACCAAAACTTTTTACTACGGTGGCAATTTCAACTTTGGTAAAGCCTAAATCTTGATAAAACACATTAGAAATTACACCCAATACAATATCTGAAATCCGATATAAACCTATCAGTGCCAATAATAACCAAGCCAATGACCAGCCGTAACGCTGAAAGAAATCTCGCACTGGCACAATATAGGTTTGTTCAACTAAATCCTGTTTGATAGCGCCAGATTGAATAACAAATTTAGCAATAATAAAGGCGGTTAACAAAGCCAAAGCCAACCGGCTTAGCTCCGTAATAAAACCAGCCAAATGTTTATTGGCAACCACCTCTGTTAATGATGACTTAATGGAGTCGGCTAGATCTGAACTAAAATAAAAGCTAGCCACAAACCCAGCTACCGCCAAAACAAATATCAGTAAAAACCCCAAATAATCTTTTTGATTATCTAATGAATGATCGCTCTGTTGAATTTTAGGCTCTGAAATGATTAATGTTGTTATTACGCCAATTAACATGACTGCAGCCATCGCTAGGTAACTCCATTTCCACGCCAAATAGTTATAGGTTTCCATAGTGGACCCCCAATAACTAGCGAGAAATAAAGCGCCTGCACCGGCTATCAACATGCCTATTCGATATCCAGCGATATAGGTTGATGCCATTAATGCCTGTAAGTCACTCTCTGCAGATTCGATTCGATACGCATCAATAACTATGTCTTGAGTAGCGGAGGAGAAGCCCAACAACACCGCTCCCAATGCCATTGTTGAAAGCGTCACACTCGCTGGGTTAGTGAATGCCATGATGCAAATGGCAAGCATGATCATCAATTGTGAAAATAGCATCCAAGCACGCCTACGTCCCAACAGATTAGTCAAAACTGGCAAAGGCAATTTATCAACTAAGGGCGCCCAAACAAATTTGAATGAATAACCCAATGCCGCCCAACTGAAATAGGTGACTACTGAACGCTCAACACCCGCTTCACGTAGCCACAAACTAAGCGACGAAAATATTAATAAGATGGGAATGCCCGCTGAAATCCCAAAAAATAGCATCGTCACCACCCGAGGGTGTTTAAATGCTTTTATGGTTTCTAGCCAGCTCTTCGTTTGGCTGGTTTCATTCATCTCACCACCGTCGTCATTCCCGCGAAAGCGGGAATCCATGGGCCGTGAAAATTGCCACTATCGTTGGGCCCCATCTTTCGCGGGGATGACGGAAGACTAATTAGCTTCCTGAAATTTAAAATATCTTTAAGATACATCATAGTCATAATTAATAATCAGCGGTGCATGATCTGAATAGCTTTGCTCGCGATAAATTTCCGTAGAGATCACTTTGCCTTTTAAACTAGGCGATAAAATATGATAATCAATCCGCCAGCCCACATTATTCGCCCGCGCCTGGCCTCGATTTGACCACCAAGTATATTGGTGCTCTTCTTGCTCTAACTCACGAAAGGCATCCACAAAGCCAACATCATCAAATAAGGTGTCTAGCCATGCCCGCTCTTCGGGTAAAAAACCTGAGTTTTTCTGATTGCCTTTCCAGTTACGAATATCTTCATTTTTATGGGCGATATTCCAATCGCCGGTAACAATATAATCTCGCCCTGACACTTTCATCTCGATCATTTTCGTCATCATATGATCCATGCAACGATATTTAAGCTGTTGGCGCTCTTCTTTTGCTGATCCTGATGGCATATATAAAGAGATAACACTTAAATTACCAAATTTTGCTTCAATGTAGCGACCTTCACTATCAAACTCATCATTACCCATGCCGACAATCACCTCATCAGGTTTTTGTTTGCAATAAAGTGCCACACCGCTATAGCCTTTCTTTTCGGCATCATGATAAAAAGTCGAATAGCCTTGTGGGTGATATAATTCATCACTGAGCTGATCAATTTGCGCTTTTGTTTCTTGAATACACACTACAAAAGCCTGTTGCTTCGCTATCCAATCAAAAAAACCTTTGCGTCCTGCAGCCCGAATGCCATTCACATTCGCCGTAATGATTTTCATATTTCTATTCCAAATTTAATTTGTAGTTGTATACCCATCATCATTTAAGTTGTACAAAACCTAATATAATTTTACACAAGTCCGTCATCCTCGCGAACGCGGGGATCCAAGGATAGTAGCTGGTACCACTGCCCATGGATTCCCATTTTCATGGGAATGACGAAGCGGGAAAAGCTGCAAATTGAAGTGACTTGAGTATAATACCATTATTGATCCCCTCACGAGATCATGTAAAATAACGACATTCCAGCGTAACCCAGCGATCTATTTATACATTTTTATTATAAGATCATCTTATTTCTTTACAATCTAAAGAAAGATCGGGATAATACTCTGCTCGAACTATACAAAGCTAAATTTTCGGAGAAGTACTTTGGCAAATTCACCACAAGCAAAAAAACGCGCTCGTCAAGCAGAAGACGCTCGTCAACGTAACGCAGGCCAACGCAGTGCTATGCGTACAACAGTTAAAAAATTACAAGCTGCTATTGAAAGTGGTGATAAAAAAGAAGCGACTGCAGCTTTTAAAGTTGCCGTACCTGCTTTAGACAAAATGGCTCGCAAAGGTATTATTCATAAAAATGCCGCTGCACGTAGCAAAAGTCGTTTGAACAACGCTGTTCGCGCACTATAATATTTAAGCTTAAAGCTTAAACAAAAAACCGGCTTTCGCCGGTTTTTTTATGTCTGGAATTTACCGTTCGTGGTGAGCCTGTCGAATCATACTCTTTCTCCTTCTACAAGCTCAGGACGAACAAAGGTTAATTTATAAAACCACTAAATTATCTCTGTGAATCAATTCAGGTTCATCTTCATAGCCTAGCAATACTTTAATCTCGCTACTAGCATGGCCCATAATCCGTCGCGCTTCATCGGCATTATAATTTACTAATCCTCGAGCGATTTCATTGCCCGATTGATCAGCACATACCACAAGCTCACCGCGAGTAAATTCACCTTCAACATTTGTAATGCCTACAGGTAAAATACTGCGCCCTTGCTGGCGAATAACACTTACTGCACCCGTATCCAAGATAACTTTTCCTTTTGGGTTATGTCCCAATAACCATTGTTGGCGTGCCGTCATCGGCTCATTATCGGGCCATAATAATGTACCCACACCCATACCTGCCGCTAAATGACGGAGGTTATCAGGATCTTCACCAGATACAATGACTGTTGCTGCACCCGATCGTGCTGCACGACGTGCCGCTAACAGTTTTGTTGCCATACCGCCACGACCTAATGAACCAACACCTTCGCCCGCCATAGCATCCAATGCAGGGTTACTTGCCGCAGAAGCTGCAATCATTCGTGCATTGGGGTTTTGCCGTGGATCAGAATCAAATAAACCCTCTTGGTCAGTCAAAATAACCAACACATCAGCTTCTATTAAGTTAGCCGTCATCGCTGCTAGAGTATCGTTATCGCCAAAGCGTATTTCTTCTGTTGCAATGGTGTCATTTTCATTCACAACAGGTAACACGCCCAACTCTAATAAACTATGCAGAGCACTTCGAGCATTAAGATAACGCCCACGATCAGATAAATCTGAATGAGTTAATAAAATTTGTGCGGTATGAATGCCGTGCTTTTTACATTCCGAAGAATAAGCTTGAATTAAACCCATTTGACCGACACTAGCAGCGGCTTGTAGTTGATGTAAAGCATTAGGCCGCTCTGTCCAACCTAGTTCCTGCATACCTGCGGCAACGGAGCCTGATGTAACCAGCACAATTTCTTTGCCCTGTTCGCGCAACAAAGCAATTTCACCCGTCAACCAACGAATCCGATCAAGATCTAAGCCTTCACCCACACGCGTAAGTAACGCGCTGCCAATTTTTATGACCCAACGTTTGGTATTAACAAGTTGTTGGTGTGGATTTTCCATCTTAAATAATCCTTATTCTTCTTCCGCTTCTTCTTTTCGTTTGGCCTCAGCTTCTGCTTCGTTCAAATCATCGAGATAATCCATGATTTGTTCACATAGTTCATCACAACCTTCGCCAGATTGTCCACTCACTCTAAAGACTTTACCTTGCCAGTTCAATCGATCAAGTACTTCCTGACACAATTCTTCACGAATATCTTCAGGCACAAGATCCATTTTGTTTAGCACTAACCATTGATCTTGACTGCCCAGCGCATCACTATACTGCTCTAGTTCTTTGTTAATGATCTGAACACTTTCGACCGGATCTTGTTTCACATCCGCAGGTGCCATATCAACCATATGTAACAGTAATCGTGTTCGTGTTAAATGTCGAAGAAACTGAATACCTAAACCTGCACCGCCTGCCGCACCTTCAACCAAACCTGGTACATCAGCAATCACAAAACTACGTACATCTTTCATTGTTACCACACCCAAATTTGGGTACAAGGTTGTGAAAGGATAATCCGCTACTTTAGGCTGTGCTGCTGACACTGATCGAATAAAGGTCGATTTACCGGCATTAGGTAAACCCAATAAACCAATATCAGCTAATAATTTCATTTCTAGGCGTAAATGACGTTCTTCACCGGGTGTACCGCTTGATGTTTGTCGTGGTGCACGATTAGTGCTCGATTTATAGCGGACATTACCCAAACCATGCCAGCCACCCTTTGCCACCAGCAATTTGTCGCCATCGTGGGTGAGGTCACCGATCAGCTCATCAGTATCATCATCCCATGCCTCTGTGCCGATTGGCACTTTAACAACAAGATCATCACCACGGGCACCGCTACATAATTTACCTTTACCATGTTCGCCACGCTCAGCTTTGTAATTTCGATTATAACGAAAATCAATTAAGGTATTAACCTGTTTATCAGCAATTAAATAGAGATCGCCACCATCACCGCCATCACCGCCATCAGGCCCACCGAACGGAATATATTTTTCACGACGAAAACTCAGGCAACCATTTCCACCACCGCCTGCGCTTACTATAATTTTCGCTTCGTCTACAAATTTCATTTTTATATACCCGTGATCATTCAAAGTGTTGTTTTATAGTGCGCAGAGTGGATGGGCTAGTAAGGCATAATATTGATGTAATAGCCATCCTATTGCTCAATATTATAACGCAGCTAGCGCATTCAATATGTGTAATAGAAAATTGCATTTTAAATGATTACGGGTATACACCCGTGATCATTGGGATTGCTGTTTTTATCCGCTCGTCACTCCGGTAGGCTTTTAGCCAAAGCCTCATTTTTGCTAAGATTCCGGCTAAAATCCTACCGGAATGACGAAAAGTTATATGCCTGCTTAAGGTAGAAACAAAAAAGCCCCGCTAGTGCAGGGCTTTTTTAGGTAAGCAGCCCTAAAAAGGCTGGCTTAATATTTAGTCAGCAACAACACTTATGAAAGTACGGCTTTTAGGGCCTTTAGTTTCAAATAAGACTTTGCCATCTGCTTTTGCAAATAATGTGTGGTCTTTACCCATTCCAACGTTAACACCAGCGTGAACACGTGTGCCGCGTTGACGAATAAGAATGTTGCCGCCTAAAACAGCTTCACCACCATAACGTTTTACACCAAGGCGTTTCGACTCCGAATCACGTCCGTTTCTAGTACTACCACCCGCTTTCTTATGAGCCATCTTTAAATCCTCGTTTTTGCTTTTAAAGCATTCATTCCATTTTGGTAACGATATGCTATCTAATTATATGGTTTTATTGTTGTTTGTCCAACAAAAGACCAGCAATTTTATCGCCTTTAGCCAAAGAGATCAAATCTAATCTCACCTAACTTTTAGATGCCCCTTCGATCGAACCAGTTTCCACGCCAAAATTCTTGCCATCAAAGGCATGACATGAGAAAGTATATCGTCTGAAGCAGCCATTTTATAGGTCTAGACACCCGTGGACATAAAATCCATTTACTCACTCATCGAAGATGATATGTCAGCAGTTGATGCGATGATTCAATCTCGCCTGCAATCTGACGTAGTTTTAATCAACCAACTTGGTCATTATATTATTAATAGCGGTGGCAAACGTTTGCGCCCTGCTTTAGCTATTTTATGTGCCCGGGCTTGTGGCTATCAAGGCGAACAGCATCACAATCTTGCTACGATCATTGAATTTATCCATACCGCAACATTGCTGCATGATGATGTCGTCGATAATTCTGACTTGCGTCGCGGCAATGAAACAGCTAATAGCATTTGGGGCAATGAAGCCAGCGTTTTAGTCGGTGATTTTTTATATACGCGCTCCTTTGAAATGATGGTTGAGATGAATTCGATGCCGCTGATGGCAATTTTATCTCACACAACCAATGTGATTGCCGAGGGTGAAGTGTTACAACTACTCAATTGTAATGATGCCGATACCTCTGAAGAAAGTTATCTTGAAGTTATTCATCATAAAACAGCTAAATTATTTGAAGCTGCGGGCCAGTTAGGCGCAGTCATTAGCGAAAGCTCTGCTGAAGTTGAATATGCGATGAGCCACTATGCGATGCATCTTGGTAGTGCTTTTCAATTAGTTGATGATTTACTTGATTACAGTGAATCGAGCGAAGTTATTGGTAAAAATATTGGTGATGATCTCGCTGAAGGTAAGCCTACTCTTCCTTTAATTTATGCGATGCGACAAGGTACCGATCAGCAAGCCAAAGTAATTCGTAAAGCGATTGAGCAAGGCCAACGCGATAAGATAGATGAAATTATCACTATCATCAAAGAAACAGGCGCAATTTCTTACACCGCACAAGCTGCAAAAAATGAAGTTGATCTAGCAAAAGCATGCCTTTCTATTCTGCCTGATTCGGAATACAAGCAGGCTCTCATCTCCTTAGCTGATTTTTCTATCGAACGTAAATATTAAGAAACATTTACACAAGTGGTGTAACAATCCCTTAGTCCGCACCTCTATGAAATATAACTTCTCAAGAAAAACGTGGTCGAACCGACATATCTAATTAACACTTTCGTTTAAACTGTTGATAGTCATTATGAATAAGGGAACACAATCATGAAAACATCCGATCTTTTTATTAAGGCTCTAGAAAATGAAGGGGTCGAATATATTTTTGGTATCCCCGGCGAAGAAAACTTAGATTTTCTTGATTCCATGCAAAATTCATCTATTAAGTTGATTCTTACTCGCCACGAGCAAGGTGCTGGTTTTATGGCCGCGACTTATGGTCGATTAACGGGTAAACCTGGTGTCTGTTTAGCCACATTAGGTCCTGGCGCAACTAACTTCGTCACTCCTGCAGCTTATGCTCAACTTGGCGGTATGCCAATGTTAATGATTACCGGCCAAAAACCCATTAAAGAAAGTAAACAAGGTCAGTTCCAAATTGTTGATGTGGTCAATATGATGCGACCAATCACCAAATACACCAAACAAATTGTGCATGGCAATACAACGGCTTCTATTGTTCGTGAAGCCTTCCGTCTGGCGATGGAGGAACGTCCCGGTGCAGTTCACATTGAATTGCCCGAAGATATCGCGGCAGAAGAAGCTGACGAATTATTATATAAAGTAGCTACTACTAGACGACCTGATGCCGATAGCCATGCTATCGAAACCGCGGTTGAAATGATCAAAAAGGCAAAAATGCCTTTATTACTCATTGGCGCTGGTGCAAACCGCAAACGTTCGAGTAAGGCTTTGTTGGCGTTTATCGAAAAAACTGGCATTCCTTTTTTCAACACTCAAATGGGTAAAGGCGTAATTGATGAGCGCCACGATGCTTACCTTGGCACAGCGGCATTATCTGATAATGACTTCTTACATTGTGCTGTTGATCGTGCTGATTTAATTATTAACGTGGGTCATGATGTGATTGAAAAACCGCCTTTCTTTATGAAAGAAAGCGGTCAAGACGTGATTCATGTGAATTTCTCACCCGCTCAAATTGATGCGGTATATTTCCCTCAATTAGATGTGGTTGGCGATATTGCAACCTCAGTTAATCGCCTGGGTGATGCTCTGAGCCCACAAGATAATTGGGATTTCGATTATTTCTATCGCGTAAAAGAAGAAGTAAAAGTTCGTTTATCCAAATATAGTGATGATGAACGCTTCCCATTATTACCTCAAAGCGCCGTTCAAATTATTCGTGAAGAGCTGAATGAAGATGGTATTTTGACGCTGGATAATGGTGTATATAAAGTATGGTTTGCCAGAAACTACCCTTGCTATCAAAACAATTCATTATTACTTGATAACGCTTTAGCAACGATGGGAGCAGGTCTACCCTCGGCAATGCTGGCGAAACTAATTAACCCTGATCGTAAAGTTATCAGCGTTTGTGGTGACGGCGGCTTTATGATGAACTCTCAAGAAATGGAAACTGCCGTTCGTCTAGGCTTAGACCTGGTGGTTATTATTCTCAACGATAATGCTTATGGCATGATCAAATGGAAACAAGAAGGTATGGGCTTTAATAACTTTGGCCTCGATTATAATAATCCTGATTTTGTTAAATATGCTGAAAGCTATGGAGCAACCGGTCATCGCCCAACAAGTCATGCTGACTTTAAAGCAACATTGGCAAAAGCATTAAACTCTAAAGGTGTGCATCTGATTGAATTAGCTGTAGATTATTCATTGAATCATGCTATCATGAATGAAGGCTTGAAAGAAAAAATCTGTATTGTTTAAGGGATAACCCATGCAACATTTTCCATTATTAATCGCTGGACGTACTAAAAAAAACGATCATTCACTGGATGTAACATCACCCTTTGATGATAGTTTAATTGCCACAGTTGAAACTGCAAATTTAGATGATATCAATCAAGCTCTGACAATCGCCAGCAAATTATTTGCCGATCGTGACAAATGGTTACCCGCATCAGAGCGTATTGCTATTCTCGATCGTGCCGTTGCAATTATGGAAGATCGAGCAGAAGAGTTAGCGTTAGAATCAGCACGTGAAGGTGGCAAGCCACTTATAGATTCACGAGTAGAAATGGCTCGCTGTATTGATAGCTTGCGTACTTGTGTCGATACCTTGCGCAGTGATTGTAGTAAACCTGTTCCTATGGGCATCAATGGCTCATCTGAACATCGTTTAACTATGATGAAAAAAGAGCCTATCGGTGTTGTTGTTGCGGTGAGTGCATTTAATCACCCGCTTAATTTAATTGCTCATCAGGTTGGGCCCGCTATTGCGACCGGTTGCCCGGTAATAGTTAAACCAGCTGAAAATACACCTTTATCTTGCTATCGTTTGGTGAATATATTCCATGAAGCTGGTTTGCCTGCACAGTGGTGTCAGGCAGTATTACCAATGGATCATACCGTAGCTGAAAAATTAGTCACCGATCCTCGTGTTGCCTTTTTTAGTTTTATCGGCAGTGCAAAAGTCGGTTGGTATTTACGTTCTAAATTAGCAGCGGGAACACGGTGTGCATTAGAACACGGCGGTGTCGCTCCGGTGATTATGACGGCAGATGCAGATCTTTCAATAGCCATTCCCGGTTTAGCTAAAGGTGGCTTTTATCACGCAGGCCAAGTCTGTGTTTCTGTACAACGTATTTTTGCTCACCAATCAATTGCCCGTGATGTTGTACAACAATTGAGTGACGCTGCAAACAAATTAAATGTTGGCGACCCCTTATCTGATAAAACAGAAGTAGGCCCTATTATTCGACAAGGTGAAGTTGAACGTATTGATTCTTGGGTACAAGAAGCGATTAGTGAAGGCGCGGAACTGTTGGCTGGCGGTAAAACATTAGCCAATCATTGTTATGCCCCAACAGTACTTTACAATCCATCTGAAGACAGCAAAGTATCCAATGCTGAGATTTTTGGCCCCGTTGTCTGTGTATATCCTTTCACTGATTTAGATCAAGCGATTGCAACGGCCAATTCATTAGATGTCGCTTTCCAAGCATCGGTTTACAGTCAAGATATTGATACAGCAATGTATGTATCTGATCGTTTAGATGCGTCAGCAGTGATGGTGAACGAACATACTGCCTTCCGTGTTGATTGGATGCCATTTGCTGGACTAAAACATTCTGGCCTAGGCACGGGTGGCATTAGCTACACTATGGAAGATATGCAAATTGATAAGATGATTGTGATTACATCTAAAGGGCTTAATTAACCTAAATTGCAGACTATATCCATCGTCACCCCGACTAAATAATCGATTGTCATCTCGACCAGAGGGAGAGATCTTAATTTGAAACTAAAAGATTCCTCATTCTAATCGGAATGACAGTGAAGCTAGCTTAATTACGGGTATAATATGCCGCATTATGTTTAACATCGCCCTTTTCGAACCCCGCATAGCACCTAATACAGGCAATATTATTCGCCTAGCAGCCAATAACGGTTGTCGTTTACACTTGATTGAACCATTGGGGTTTAATTTTGAAGAAAAGGCACTTCGCCGTGCAGGATTAGATTATCACGACCTCACCAATGTGACCCGATATCCTGATTACGAGCACTTTGTTGAAGCAATGCAAGACAATAGAATTATCGCCTGTACAACCAAAGCAAAATTGTTCTACCACCAGATCCAGTATAAAGAGAATGATGTGCTACTGTTTGGCTCAGAAACATCAGGTTTGTCAGACTATGTGCACGAAAGTATCGATGATGAACTTAAAATACGCATTCCTATGCAGGAAAATAATCGTAGTTTAAATCTTTCTAATTCTGTTGCCATTATTAGCTATGAAGCATGGCGACAACTTGATTTTTCAGGCGGGAATTAGACTTTATATACTGTTGTGCTGCTTGGTCACATCAACAAATAATTTCAAATTCTGCCCTGGCTGTAATATAGCCTTTTTATTCAAGTCATTCCACTGTCTAACATCGTTAATAGTGACCTTGAACTTCTGTGATATTGTCCAAAGCGAGTCGCCACTACGAATTTTATAGTTAACTGACCGAACCGAATCATTAGATGTCGCGGTTTTTATCTGAGCCCACACATCTAATTTCTGGCCCGGCTGCAAATAATCACTTGGTGCTTTATTGTTCCACATCGTTAATTTTTTCACGCTCACTTTATACAGCTGAGCAATCTCCCACCATGAATCACCTTGCTTCACTGTATAAGTCTTTTGAGCACCTTTTTGTGATGTGCTTTGCTTGCTAGCCAAACGTTGATTAGCAGGTAGTGACGCGATACCGGACTTTCCTGGTGCAACAGGGATCAATAAATACTTCCCTGCACGAATATTAGTGCCCTTTATGCCATTAGCCTTTTTAATGGCCGATACAGCGACTTTATATTGCTGTGCAATCTTCCCAAGTGAATCACCGCTCTTAATTTTATAGCGCGCCCACTGAACCTTTTTTTCAGCTGGCAATACCGCCAACCCTTGTATGAAAATATCCGTTTTTCCTACGGGAATAGCCAAATGATGCGGCCCATCTGGCGCAGTAGCCCATTGGTTAAACCCTGGGTTTAATTGATGAATCTGTTCTATCTCTAACTCTGCTAATTCTGCTGCCACCGATAAATCAATCTGTCCTTTTACATCCACAACCGTAAAATAAGGTTCATTTGCAATAGGCTTAAGTGTTATTTGGTATTGCGCTGGTTGTCTTATCAGCTGGGCAATCGCCATAAGTTTTGGCACATAGGCTGATGTTTCTCTCGGTAAATCTAGTGACCAAAAATCAGTAGCTTTCCCTGCTTTTAAATTACGCTCTATAGCTCTAGCAACCCTACCCTCACCACAATTATATGCCGCGACTGCTAGCTGCCAATCCCCAAAATCATCATGTAATTTCTGCAAATAATCCAAAGCCGAAGAGGTTGAAGCAACTACATCTCGTCGGCCGTCATACCACCAGCTTTGTTGCAAGCCATATAACCTGCCTGTGCTAGGAATAAATTGCCATAATCCTGCGGCACGAGCAGAAGAATAAGCATGAGGTTGATACGCACTTTCTACCACCGGCAACAAAGCAAGCTCTAGCGGCATATTGCGTTGTTCTATCTGTTCAACAATATGATACAAATAAGGCTCGGCCCTATCTGCAACTCTTGCAATATATTCAGGATGCCGAGCGAACCAGTCTAATTGTTTTTGAGTATCCGCACGAAGACCCGTATCAGGAATTCCGTACCCTTGACGAATACGTTGCCATAAATCGATAGGTGCAATAACGACCAATTCTTCTTCAACGGCAGGCAATTCATTTTGTTGTGGCTCTTGTGTTTCTCCATAGGATTCTTGCCAAGAGGACTCATCAATAGCCGCAACTTCTTGTTCTGCTGGATGTGGCTCTTCTGCAGTGTTTTTCACCGTGCTTACATTGTTACATGCGGCCATTAGTAAAAATAACGGCACTAAGCTGTATCGTAATAGTTGTTTTAACATGTGAACCTTATTATTTAATCTAGCTTAAATGGAGGGTGCTGCAAATGCTTTTCACCCATCTCATAGATTGTATCGGCATTGCCAACAATTAGTTTATCTGGCTTGCATGCTATTTTAGGATCTTTGTTTGGATAATCAGCATGATGCAAAACATAACGCAGCGCATTTAAGCGCGCTCGCTTTTTGCAATCTGATTTTACTACAATCCACGGCGAGTCCTTTGTGTCCGTATAAAAGAACATGGCTTCTTTTGCTTCAGAGTAATTATCCCATTTATCAATTGAAGCTAAATCAATATCGCTTATTTTCCATTGTTTTAGTGGATCTTTCTTTCGGTCATTAAAACGACGAAACTGTTCATTTCTACTGACAGAAAACCATAATTTGATAAGCTTAATACCGCTGCGAGTAATCATCTGTTCAAAGTCAGGACATTGCCGCATAAACTCTAAATATTCCTGCGCACTGCAAAACCCCATCACACGCTCGACACCCGCTCGGTTATACCAAGAGCGATCAAAAAATAGAATTTCACCTTCTGTTGGCAAATGTTGCACATAGCGTTGAAAATACCATTGTCCTTTTTCACGCCCATCCGGCTTTTCTAATGCCACCACTTGGGCACCACGAGGGTTAAGGTGCTCGGTAAAGCGTTTAATCGTACCGCCTTTACCCGCCGCATCACGACCTTCAAAAATAATGAGATATTTTTGACCTGTTTCTTTCACCCAATGTTGAAGCTTTGCTAATTCTATCTGTAATAATTTTTTCTCTTTTTCATATTTCTTCTTACCCATCATTTTCTCATAGGGGTAATTTGCTGTAGGAAAAATAGCGTTTTTAGGTAAGCTATTTATCTCATCTTCTGATGCTAAATAATTAGTTCCTGAGTGCCGGAGAGAAACATGTAAAGCATCTTCAGTTTTTGTCATAATTTTGCACTCATTTAATTTTTAAAAACAATTTATTTCTGTAAAAGTGTGATTCCGTTATTATAGCCCTAATATAGCGCATAAATGCGTGATTTAGATCAAACAGAGGAAGATATAGTGGCAGAAATACAAGGGCAATTATCAAAGATGACTGCCACCCTATCAAAAGACCAAGGCTTAGCAAGCTATCAGATGGTGTTAGGGGCGCAGCATCTTGAAATGAATGAGCTTATTGGCCAACAAATTCAATTATCTTTTGCTGGCGAAATTAACTGCCAGTCATGTGATCGACTCATTAAAAAGAGTTATAGCGGTGGATTTTGCTTTCCCTGTGCTCAAAAATTAGCACAATGTGATCTTTGCATTATGAAACCTGAGACCTGTCACTATGATGCTGGAACCTGTCGTGAACCCGAATGGGGTGAACAATTTTGCATGCAAGATCATTTTGTTTACTTAGCCAATAGTTCAGCTATTAAAGTGGGCATCACACGACACACTCAAGTACCAACACGTTGGATAGATCAAGGTGCGACACAAGCTTTACCTATTTTCAGAGTTAAAACACGCTATCAATCTGGCTTAGTTGAGGTGATGTTGAAAGCCCATGTGTCTGATCGAACGGACTGGCGAAAAATGCTCAAAGGGCAGCATGATGCACCCGTCGATTTAGCAGCAAAACGCGATCAATTAATGGCAGAATGTGTTGATGAGATAACCGCCCTCCAACAGCGTTTTGGGGACGATGCCATCATGCCTTTAACAAATGAAGCTACCGTTGAAATAAACTATCCCGTACAACAGTATCCTGAAAAAGTGAAATCACTTAATTTTGATAAAACACCAGAAATATCAGGCAAGCTACTGGGCATAAAAGGTCAATATTTAATTTTAGATACTGGTGTATTAAATATTCGTAAGTTTAGTGCTTACCAGATCAAAGTAGGAATTGAATAATGTTATACAGCTTAATGCGAGCATTGATGTTTCAACTCGATGCTGAAAAAGCACACCATATAGGGTTAAAAGGCCTAAGCGCACTTGAAATGTCAGGCTTATCTTCACTTTTATACCCCAAACAAAAGGCTACGCCTACCACCGTTATGGGGCTAACCTTCCCTAATCCTATTGGCCTAGCAGCCGGACTAGACAAAAATGGCGATTATATCGAAGCACTTGCTGCGATTGGTTTTGGTTTTGTTGAAATCGGCACGGTAACGCCTCGCCCACAAGAAGGTAATCCTAAACCTCGCCTGTTTCGGTTGCCTGAAGCACAAGCGATCATCAACCGCATGGGCTTTAATAATTTAGGTGTCGAGCATTTAATCGAGCAAGTTAAGATTGCACAAACAGATGCCATTATCGGCATCAATATTGGTAAAAACTTTGATACGCCCGTTGAAAAGGCAGTAGATGATTATTTGATTGGTTTGAACAAGGTTTACGCCCATGCTGATTATGTCACTATCAACATTTCTTCACCCAATACACCGGGGTTGAGAACCCTCCAATTTGGCGAATCACT
Organism: Methylophaga sp.; assembly: GCA_002733715.2. GTDB lineage: Bacteria > Pseudomonadota > Gammaproteobacteria > Nitrosococcales > Methylophagaceae. Next base: position 1,169 of record NVWQ02000022.1, on the reverse strand, counting down.
TAATGAACTGCTAGGCTCTCTGAAAGAGCAACAAACAAAGCTGCACCAGCAATATGACCGTTACGTGCCGATGACGGTGAAGGTCGCCCCCGATCTGGCACTTGAAGAAGTGCAGCAATTAGCAGAGGCATTCACTCAATTTGAAATAGACGGCATTATTGCCACCAACACAACCATGTCACGTGACGGTGTTGAAGGGCTCAATCACGGTGATGAAGCGGGTGGATTGAGTGGTCAGCCGGTATTCGAACAATCAACAAAAATAGTGCAGCAATTTAGACAAACATTACCAGCAAAAACACCCATTATCGCTGCTGGTGGAATTTTATCTGGTGATGATGCAGTGAAAAAACTAGATGCCGGAGCAGATCTAGTGCAAATTTACAGCGGTTTCATATACAAAGGACCAGCACTAGTACGTGAAATTATTAAAACAATCGAAAATAGGACATAAAAGTGGAAGTAGAAACAGGTTTAATCGCACAATGGTTGATGAATCTTGCAATCGCTATAGCGATAGTTGTTATTGGTCGTATCATAGTGAAATGGCTAGTGAAATTAATTCGAAAATTAATGGTGCGCTCAGAGCTAGACTCTATTTTAATTAATTTTTCTGGCTCCATTGCCAATGCCGTATTACTGCTATTTGTATTTATCGCCGCATTAGATCAGCTAGGCGTTAATACCACTTCATTTATCGCCTTATTAGGTGCCGCGGGCTTAGCCGTTGGTCTTGCTTTAAAAGATTCTTTACAGAATTTTGCTGCTGGCGTAATGATGATTATTTTCCGTCCATTTAAACTCGGTGACTTTATCGATGCAGGTGGTGTAACAGGTGTTGTTGAAAAAATTAATGTCTTTAGCACTATTATGAAAACAGGTGACAACCGTGAGGTCATCATCCCCAATGGACAAATTTATGCTGGAGCAATCACCAATTTTTCTGCGCGTGAAACGCGACGTATTGATATGGTTTTTGGTATTGGTTATGACGACGATATGTTAAAAGCCAAAAATATTATGGAAGATATTCTAAAAAATCATGACTTAGTTTTAGATGAACCCGCTCCAAAAGTTGCAGTTTCTGAGCTCGCTGACAGTAGTGTTAATTTTAATGTTCGCCCGTGGGTTAATAGTGAAGATTATTGGGGTGTTCGTTCTGATTTATT
>NVWQ02000021.1 GCA_002733715.2 Methylophaga sp. | reverse complement strand
ACCTAGCGGTGGTCTACCCGTGTTGAGATGTTGCTCTAGGGTGCTATCAAGTGCTGGACGGTGGTTATGTAAATAGGTTTTCCAGTCGCCACAAAGTTCGATCAATTTTTGTGGGTTGATGATATTTAATGGATCGTGTTGTGCAAGGTGTGCATGAGCACTACTCCAACGATAATCCCACGGTTCTTGTACCATGTTGGCTTTGACTGGGTTTAATTCAACATAGGCTGCGGCTTGAAGTAAATAGTGTTCATCCATCGGATAAGATGAAAACCGCCCTTGCCAAAGATAACCTCGCCAATTTTTTCGAAAGTTGATCATTCGGGTATAGCGTCTATGCGTTTCGGCAATCGCCTTTGACAAATTGGATTGGTCGTTGGGTTTTAAGATCAAATGCACGTGATTGGTCATTAAACAGTATGCCCAAATTTCTATTGATTCTTTGTCGCACCATTCTTTCAGGAGTTCAAGATAATAAGCGTAATCGTCATCGCAGAAAAAAACATCCTGCCGACGGTTACCTCGCTGAATTATATGATGTGGGTAGTTGGGTAAAACAACTCTTGCTAATCGTGCCATGGGTAAATTGTAGCATAATTAAGTATTGTGTCCCTAGAACCTAGTAACATTAAAAGGTGGTCTGTCCCCTATTGTCTTATGACGAAACTCATCATAACCAAAAGTGGATTGTAGGATTTTTTGGGCGCGTTTCATTTTATTTAGAACTTTTTATGACTTAAATAGTATTGCCTGTCGAAACAGAAAAGCATACTTTATCCGTTAGAATTATTTCTATTTGGTATTAGAAAAAGAATAATAGTTACTATCCATAACATTATCCAATTTATTATCAATATGAAGATCGATGATACATCCCCACTTGAAAGAAACACCCATCCCCAAAAAATTGTTATTGACAGTAAAACAAAACCAGAAATAACTAATCCCGATATGTTCGTCTCCCATTTAAAGAAAACTAATAGGGGTGGGAATATTGAAACAACAACTAATAAGACTAGATACCCTAACAAGTCACTCGGCAAGTCTCCTACTCTTATTCCCATGAAAATAATAAGATAACTATTCCAAATGGAGAATGCCATCAATGGCAGGCTTGCAGCAATTTTTTTATTCATTTGAGTATCCCTGCTCTATTAAATCAAAAATAACGGCATAGGGTGTTTAGATTTTTCTTCTGACGTGCCTCATTTTTGAATGGAGAGTGGAAGCATAGCAATCTATGTGCCCATTCGAGTACCAAAAATGAGGCACGTCAGGAGGAAAAGATGAATTCCCTATGCCGTTATTTAGGACATGATGCCTTTTATCATATAGAAAATCCCCGCCGCCATCACCGCCGCCGAAGGCACAGTAATAATCCATGCAGTAACGATTTTCTTAATTGCATCACGTTTAACGTATAACGTTTTTTGATCTTTTTTCAGTTCTCTCACTGCTTTTTTCAGAACATCTTCTTCTTTATCTATTGCACGATAAATATCGGTTATGCGTTGATAATCTTGTTCTGATTTTTTCGACTTTTTGCTTAATTTTTTTAATTCTGCATTCAGTTTGATGAGCGTCTTTTTATCACTTTTTATTTCTTTTTTATCTTGTTTTATTTCTTTTTCAATTGAGTTAGTGACCTCTAGCCATTCACGCAAAAATCCCACCCCAAAAATACCACCAATGGCGATATGAGTTGAGCTCACCGGCAAACCTAATTGACTAGCAATAATCACAGTAATCGCCGCTGCCATCGCCACCGAGAAAGCACGCATTTGATCTAATTCAGTAATTTCACTACCCACGGTTTTGATTAGGCGCGGCCCATATAAGGCTAAACCAATCGCAATACCAATGGCACCTACGGCCATTATCCAGATAGGAATACCCGCTTTAGCTGAGATATCCCCGGTCATCACTGCATCATAAATCGCTGCTAATGGGCCAATGGCATTCGCTACGTCATTGGCACCATGCGCAAAGCTGAGTAATGCCGCAGCAAAAATCAGCGGAATAGTGAACAACTTGTTCACGCTTTTACGGTTATTTTTTAAGCTAGAAACTCTAGCCTTAACTCTGGACCTCATCCAAAAATAAACAATTATAGCCATAATCGCACCAAGCAATAATGCTGTTGTAAATGTTGGTTTTTTACTCACCTCAACACTAAAAAACATGATGTTATTAAAGCCTTCTTGCAACTGAGGCCATATTTTTTTCAAGCCCTTGAGCACCAAGTATGTTGTAAATGCCCATGCCATTAATGCGACATAAATGGGCACCCATTTACTGGATGCTTTCATTTTGTCATCTTGATAGACAATGGTTTTTTTAATTGAAAATAGGAAGGCCGCTGCAATGATGCCGCCAATCACAGGCGAGATAACCCATGAGCTAGCAATTTTGCCCATTGTGCCCCAATTAACAATGTTAAAACCTGCCGCTGCAATACCGCCACCCATTACTCCACCGACAATAGAATGTGTGGTTGAAACAGGTGCTTTTGCCATGGTCGCTAGGTTAAGCCATAACGCCGCAGCTAGTAATGCCGCCATCATCGCCCATAAAAAACTATCTGTATCAGCACCAAACGCATCAATATCAATAATACCTTTTTTGATTGTCGATACCACTTCGCCGCCGGCAATAAAGGCACCGGCCGCTTCAAAAATCACCGCGATAAGTATCGCGCCACCCATTGTTAACGCTTTCGCCCCAACGGCTGGCCCAACATTATTGGCTACATCGTTAGCACCAATATTCATTGCCATATAGGCACCAAAAACAGCAGCTACGGCAAGAAATAGGCTGTTTTCAACATTGCCACTTGTTGAAAAGCTATAGATTAAAACAGCAGCAAGGAACAGTAATGCGACCCCTATTCGGGCAAACTCACCATAGCTTGTTTTTAATGCCTGTTTTTCAAGCTCATTCATTGTATTTATTTCCATGTTACTGGTTCCCACACATAAGTTAATATGACTACATTATTACAGAAATATTACAGAAATATTGCAGTGGTACACTAAAATTATTATTTTAGCTAAACTCTGAAACAATCGGCTGTTAGAATAGTCAGTTACTACATAGCTTTGTGGAACCTCCTTGTTATGAGAAAATATTTCTTACTTTTGTTTTTGCTTTTATCGATCACCGCGCATGCGCGACCGGGTCTATTAGATAGTCTTGGCTTAAATAACGACTTTGATGTGCCGCCTGATGTAGATGTGGCATTTATATTTTCTGCCCAGATCACCGATCCACAAACGATTACGGCCCACTGGGATGTTGCACAAGGCAATTATCTCTACCGCGATAAAATAAGTTTTGAAATTCTCAGCCCTGCGGATGTAAAAATCACCACCGTCTCCCTGCCTGCAGGCGAGAACAAAATGGATGAGCTGTTTGGATTAACCGAAGTGTATGCCTATGATGTTGATGTCGTGTTGCCGCTCAATCGTCCATCACAAGCACAACAAATTATTTTAAAAGCGCATTATCAAGGTTGCTCTGAAACCTTCAAAATATGTTATCCACCCGTAGAAAAAGAAATCACGCTGTCCTTACCCACCACCACGGCGGTTGATCTAATTCAAAATACCAGTGCCATGTCATCTGGTTTCACTGCTTCTGAGCAAGATCGGCTCACCCAAAGTTTGCAAAAAGATAGCCTTGCTAAAATCCTATTACTATTTTTCGGTGTAGGTCTGTTGCTGTCTTTCACCCCTTGCGTATTTCCGATGATCCCTATTTTATCGAGCATCATTGTCGGTGAAGGGGAACGGATCACCACCCATCGTGCCTTTATTTTGTCATTGGCCTATGTGCTGGCAATGTCTGTTACTTATACCGTTGCAGGCGTGCTAACTGGCTTATTAGGCGAAAATATTCAAGCCATGTTCCAAAACGCATGGATTATTGGTAGCTTTAGTGCACTTTTTGTCATTCTTTCACTGTCCATGTTTGGCTTATTCGAATTACAATTACCGCAGGCAGTACAGCATCGTTTGCATCAAATTAGCCATCGGCAGAAAGGTGGGAAAATAGTAGGTGCGGCATTAATGGGCTTGTTATCTGGTCTTATCGTCGGCCCTTGTTTGGCACCACCTCTAGCAGCAGCATTAATCTTTATTGGTCAACATGGCGACCCTGTTTTAGGCGGTTTGGCATTATTTGCTCTTAGCATGGGCATGGGTATTCCACTACTTATTATTGGTACCTCTGCAGGCACGCTATTACCTAAAGCCGGTGCTTGGATGAATAATATCAAGGCCGTATTTGGTGTATTGATGCTAGCGTTGGCTATTTGGATGCTTGAACGTATTATTCCGGGCTGGGTTAGCTTGTTATTATGGGGGGGCTTACTTATTGTTTCCGCCGTATATTTAGGTGCACTGAACGCTCTCAGCATTGATTCCAATGGTTGGGATAAGTTTTGGAAAGGGCTAGGACTCATTCTATTAATATATGGTGGATTATTAATGATTGGCGGTGCGAGTGGTAGTCATTCTGTGTGGCAACCTCTATATGGCATCTCGAGCAGCAATGCCAATTCAACAAGAGCCTCACACGGCTTAACATTTACCAAGGTCAACAATTTAGCTGAGCTTAAACAACAATTAGCTCAAACATCACAGCCTGTCATGTTAGATCTTTATGCTGATTGGTGTGTGGAATGTAATCGAATGGAAGCGACAACGTTTAAAGATCAAAATGTTATCCAAGCCTTGAAAAACACGCTGACCTTGCAAGTCGATATGTCTGCCAATACGCAGCAGCATAAAGACCTTTTAAAACATTTTGGCTTATTTGGTCCACCAACAATGCTATTCTTCGATAAACAGGGACAAGAACACCCACGATCTCGTCTAATTGGCATGATTAAACCGGCGCAACTTATTCAACATACTGTAGACTTGGCAAAATAATAACTAACCGTCTATTTCGACACATTTAGCAACAAAAAGCCGGTTTTTCTCTGAAATATCTGGACATTTTATCCTCGTTGGTGCAAAATTCTCTCCATATTTCATTGTGATTTCTAGGTGCAAACACCCCATGGCAAAATTTTTAGTGCTGCACGGCCCCAATTTAAACCTATTAGGCACGCGTGAACCCGATCACTATGGTGCAGATACGCTGGCTGAGATTGAAAACCGACTACAATCACTAGCAAGTAATGACGGTCATCAACTAGAAAGTTTTCAAAGCAATGCTGAACATGACTTGGTTAATAAAATTCAGGCTGCTCAGTCTAATAACACTGATTTTATTATCATCAACCCAGCTGCATTTACTCACACCAGTGTCGCCTTGCGTGATGCAATATCAGCAGTTGCTATACCTTTTATAGAAGTGCACCTTTCAAATGTGCATGCACGAGAATCTTTTCGCCATCAATCCTATTTTTCAGATATTGCCGTAGGCGTTATCTGCGGCCTAGGATCACAAGGCTATGAGCTGGCTTTGCAAGCAGCTATTAAACACACTACCCAATAGGATTATCCATGGATATTCGAAAAATCAAAAAACTGATCGACTTAATTCAAGAATCAGATATAGCTGAAATTGAAATTCACGAGGGTGAAGAATCAGTGCGCATTAGCCGTAATAGCACTGCTGCTCCAGTTATGATGGCAGCACCAACAATGGCAGCTGCAGCCATTGCCGCTCCTGTTGCCGCAACGGCTGAAGTGCCTGCGGCTCCAGCAAACAACACTGAAAATGCAGTTAAATCACCCATGGTAGGCACATTCTATCGCTCATCATCACCTGAATCGGCATCATTTATTGAAGTCGGTCAAACAGTTGCTGCTGGTGATATTATCTGCATTATCGAAGCAATGAAAATGTTTAACCAAATCGAAGCCGATCGCAGCGGTACTGTTAAAGCAATTCTAGTTGAAAATGGACATCCAGTAGAATTTGATGAACCTTTAATCATCATCGAATAACGTCACGCCATTAACATGGCCTTGTGTCTAACACTACGGATTAAATTACCATGATCGAAAAAATTGTTATTGCAAATCGAGGCGAAATAGCCCTTCGAATCCTAAGAGCCTGCAAAGAGTTGGGCATTAAAACCGTTGCTGTGCACTCTGATGTGGATCGCGACTTAAAACATGTTTTATTAGCCGATGAAACAGTATGTATTGGCCCTGCACCTTCTGCAGAAAGCTATCTTAATGTACCTGCATTAATTAGTGCCGCTGAAATTACCGATGCTTCTGCCATTCATCCAGGCTACGGCTTTTTATCTGAAAATGCTGACTTTGCTGAACGCGTCGAACAAAGTGGCTTTATCTTTATTGGCCCTAAATCAGAAACGATTCGCATGATGGGTGATAAAGTCTCTGCAATCCAAGCGATGAAAGAAGCCGGCGTACCTTGTGTACCTGGCTCTGATGGCGGTCTAGGCGATGATATTGAAACCAATCTACGGCTTGCACGAGAAATTGGCTATCCGTTGATCATCAAAGCGTCTGGCGGTGGTGGTGGCCGAGGTATGCGTGAAGTGCATAGCGAAGCCCATCTAACAAATGCTATTGCATTAACAAAAAGTGAAGCGAAATCATTATTCGGTAATGGTATGGTTTATATGGAAAAATTTCTCCAAGACCCTCGCCATATCGAATTCCAAGTGCTCGCCGACAAACATGGGCATGCTGTACACATCGGTGAACGTGATTGCTCCATGCAGCGTCGCCATCAAAAAGTGGTAGAAGAAGCACCGGCACCTGGTATTTCAGCCGAATTACGTGCCAAAATGGGTAAAATTTGTGCTGATGCCTGCGTTCGTATTGACTATCATGGTGCTGGCACTTTTGAGTTCCTATATGAAAATGGTGAATTTTATTTCATTGAAATGAATACCCGTATTCAAGTTGAGCATACTATTTCTGAGCAAATTTCAGGCATTGATTTAGTAGCCGAGCAAATCAAAATAGCCGCAGGTGAGCCATTATCGTTCACACAAGACGATGTTATATTGAGTGGCCATGCTATTGAATGTCGAATCAATGCTGAAGATGCCAAAACCTTTATGCCGAGCCCTGGCAAAATCACCCATTATCATGCACCTGGAGGTGTAGGCATTCGTATGGATTCACATATTTACAGTGGCTACAGTGTGCCACCTAATTATGATTCAATGATTGGTAAACTAATCGCTCATGGTCCTACTCGTGAATCTGCAATTGCACGTATGCTCACTGCATTAAGTGAAATTGGTATTGAAGGCATTAAAACTAATGTCGCCTTACAGCAAGATATTATGAATGATGCCAACTTCCAAGAAGGTGGCGCCAATATCCACTATCTTGAAAAGAAACTTGGTCTTTAAGCTAGTTACGAACAATGGCGTGGATCCAGTTTATTTTCGACAGCACACCTGACGCTGCCGATCACTTATCTGATGTACTGTCTGAGTGTGGCGCGAGCGCGGTAACTTTTCAGGATAATGAAGATCAACCGATCTATGAACCTGAAATTGGTACCACACCTCTTTGGGCGGCAACCAATGTCACCGCGCTCTTTGATGCAGAAACCGATACTGACTTAATCATTCAACTTCTGGGTGGAATGCTCGCACCTGAAACAGTGCCCAGTTATCGCATCGAAGCCGTTGAAGATCGAGATTGGGTTCGAGAATGGATGGATAATTTCCACCCAATGAAGTTTGGTAAAAAGTTATGGATCTGCCCTAGCTGGCATTCGCCACCTGATGAAAATGCTGTCAATATTATGCTCGATCCCGGTTTAGCATTTGGCACAGGCACACACCCAACAACCGCGCTATGTTTAAATTGGCTTGATCAGGCTGATGTGAAAGACAAAGTTGTGATTGATTATGGTTGTGGTTCAGGCATATTAGCCATTGCTGCTGCTTTGCTCGGTGCCAAAAAAGTAATTGGTGTTGATACCGATCCGCAAGCTTTGGAAGCTACACAGGCTAATGCCAAGCGTAATGAAGTTCAAATTGATACCTATTTGCCCGATGATTGCCCTGATATGACGTGTGATTTATTACTTGCTAATATTCTTGCTGGCCCTTTGCAATCACTTGCTGAGCATTTAGCTAATTTAACTAAGGCGGGTGCACCTATTGTTCTATCAGGGATCTTAGATGTTCAAGCTGAAGATGTCAGTAAAAGCTACCAAGCTTGGTTTGATATGAAAGCACCGGTTTTAAAAGATGAGTGGATTCGGCTTGTAGGTCAAAAGCATTGATGACTATCAATCGCTTACCCCTCGCTGTCATCCTCGCGCACGCGGGGATCCATGGACATCTCAAATATCCAATATCGTTGGATTCCCGCCTCCGCGAGAATGACGGAAAATGAAAATAGGCCCATACACCCTACCTAACAACCTGTTCCTAGCCCCAATGGCAGGAGTAACCGATCGTCCCTTTCGTCAATTATGTCGTCGTCTTGGCGCTGGTATGGTGGTATCTGAAATGATCACTGCCAATAAGTCACTCTGGGCCAGTAAAAAGTCATTATTACGTGCCAATCATGATGGCGAGCCTGAACCAAGATCTATTCAAATCGCAGGCACTGACCCCAAGGTGATGGCCGAAGCAGCACAACATAATATTGATCAAGGTGCTCATATTATTGATATCAATATGGGGTGCCCTGCTAAGAAAGTATGCAATGTCATGGCCGGCTCGGCCTTATTACAAAATGAGCTTTTAGTGGGTCAAATATTAGAATCTGTAGTTAACGCTGTTGATGCCCCTGTTACCTTAAAAATCCGTACTGGCTGGGATGGTGATAATCGCAATGGCGTTAATATTGCTCGCATTGCCGAACAATCAGGCATTCAAGCATTAGCCGTGCATGGTCGAACTCGTGCTGATGCTTATCGTGGTGAGGCCGAATACGATACTATTGCTGAAATTAAATCGGCAATAGCCATTCCCGTCATTGCCAACGGCGATATTCATAGCCCTGCCAAAGCTAAAGAAGTACTCGATTACACCCAAGCTGATGGCTTGATGATTGGTCGTGCTGCGCAAGGCAACCCGTGGATATTCCAACAAATAAATCATTTTTTAACGCATGGTGAGGTTCTGCCTGACCCTGCTCTAGCAGAAGTAAAACAAATCTTGATTGAACACCTGCATACCCTGTACGATTTCTATGGAGAATACATAGGAGTTCGCATGGCACGTAAACATATCGCTTGGTATAGTAAAGGTCTTCGTAATGGCAATCCTTTCCGTCAACATATGAATACGCTTGAATTGCCAGAGCAACAACTTGCATTTACTGAACAGTTTTTTGCCCAATTGGATGCCGCATGACCGATAGTGCTAACTCAAAATCAGATCAATGTTTTAGCTTGGCTGATGTTGAGAAACATGCTCCACTGAGTGAATGCGTTGAAACCGCACTCCAAGACTATTTTGAACAATTAGATGGTCATACGGCTGCTAACCTTTATGAAATGCTATTAGCTGAAGTAGAAGCGCCATTATTTAAAGCTACGTTAGCACATACCAATGGCAATCAAAGTCGTGCAGCTGAAATCTTAGGCCTAAATCGCGGGACTTTACGAAAAAAATTAAAAACTTATGGCCTATAACGCCACACATATTAATCTCGGAAACAATTCATGAACAAAATCCAACGTGCACTCCTTAGCGTTTCAGATAAATCAGGCGTTTTAGAACTTGCTCAACAACTTAGTCAATTAGGCATTGAATTGCTTTCAACAGGTGGCACAGCAAAATTATTACAAGAAGCTGGATTACCCGTAAAAGAAGTATCTGAGCACACTGGTTTCCCCGAAATGATGGATGGTCGAATTAAAACATTACATCCAAAAATTCATGGTGGTTTATTAGGTCGTCGCGGCATTGATGAAGCCATTATGGCTGAACACGATATTACTCCCATTGATTTAGTGGTGGTGAATTTATATCCATTCGAAGCCACCATTGCCCGCGATGATTGCACTTTGCCAATGGCAATTGAAAACATCGATATTGGTGGCCCAACCATGTTACGTGCCGCGGCAAAAAACCATGCATCTGTTACCGTTCTCATTGATCCGGCTGATTACGGTCGCATTCTTGAACAGCTTGAAGCCACTGGCGCTGTTGATGATGCAACCCGCTTTGATTTAGCAGTAAAAACATTTGAACATACCGCCCATTATGATGGTGCCATTGCTAATCACTTAGGCAAGGTTACAGGTGCTTATACTGATGATGCTGGTGAAGATAACTTCCCTCGCACATTCAATACCCAGTTCAATAAAGCGCAAGCGTTGCGATATGGTGAAAACCCACATCAGAAAGCAGCATTTTATACTGAATCGGCATCCGAATCAGGCACGATTAGTTCAGCCGTTCAAATTCAAGGAAAAGAACTGTCATACAATAATATTGCCGACACAGATGCAGCACTTGAATGTGTTAAAGCATTCCCTGAATCTCCAGCCTGTGTCATCGTTAAACATGCCAATCCATGTGGTGTAGCAACGGCGGATGACTTATTAACAGCTTATGATTTAGCCTACCAAACAGATACTACCTCAGCATTTGGTGGCATCATCGCCTTTAACCGTGAATTAGATGCTAAGACAGCACAAGCCATTGTTGACCGTCAATTTGTTGAAGTCATTATTGCCCCTTCAATTAGTGATGAAGCAAAACAAGTGGTCAGCGCTAAGAAAAATATTCGTCTACTTTGCTGTGGTGACTTCCCAGCACAACAAGCTGAAGGCTTAGACTTTAAACGCATTACGGGTGGTTTATTAGTTCAAGATCGTGATACGGCTTTGGTAACACGAGATGAACTCAAAGTAGTGACTAAAATAGCACCCAACGAAGAACAAATGTTAGATTTATTATTTGCATGGCGTGTGGCTAAATTTGTTAAATCAAATGCTATTGTTTATGTTCAGAACCGGCAAACAATCGGTATTGGTGCAGGTCAAATGAGCCGTGTAGTCAGTAGTCGAATTGCGGGTATTAAAGCGGATGATGCCGATCTTCCCGTACTTGGGGCGGTAATGGCATCTGATGCTTTCTTCCCATTCCGTGATGGTCTAGATCTTGCTGCAAAAGCAGGTATTAGCGCCGTTATTCAGCCAGGTGGTTCAATGCGTGATGATGAGGTGATTGCGGCAGCTGATGAACACGGTATCGCTATGGTCTTTACAGGCATGCGCCACTTCCGCCACTAATAAAAAGAGGTTAATCCTTCGATGGATGACACTCAAATGATTGCTAAATTTCAAACGCTTAACCGTGAGAGGATTAAACGGTTAGGTAGTTTACTTCCTGCAAAACATCAAAATATTCTTCATTTCCTGCCGCTTTTATTTCAAGTAAACTCAAATGTCCTGCCGGGATATATAAATCTGGAAACACCTGTTGGCATTGTTGATTATCAGCCTAATAAACAGGCTTTAAATGCTGCTAAAAGCCACAGTAAAACCTTTAGTTATACTCGTCGGGCATTGCATCGTTACCCAATTCGGGCACTCTACCTCATCAATAAAAACGGCATACTCAGCCATAATTCAAGCGAAGATTTTGAATTATGGTTGATCTATGCTCAGCCTATTTCTAAAGCACAGATCACACTTCTCAAACAAAAATCCGTGGCGATATCTACTTGGTTGAAAAATGAAGGCATTCCTCTCAAAATTAGACTCTTTGATGAAGCAAAATTATTATCTGAAAGCCTTTCTGGCTATGATTTAGATTTACTCTATTGCTCAGGCCTGTTACTTGCCGGCAATACCCTCTCTTGGTGGATGGAGAATGTTGAGGAGCAAGCCCAAACATACGCTCTGCGGTATGCAAAAGAGTCTATTGATTTCGGTGATATCTCACCATTATCTGAGCAAGCACTTTTTAATTTAGCCGCTATTAACATTAAAAAATCATTAGACCAAGGTATAGACTCATGCCTTGACCTTCTTTATTTCGACTGTTTACTTAACAATCATAAAAAAGCTGATTCATTATCATTGAGCCACATCTTAAAACAAGCAGTTATTGGTGGTGAAACAGATCCCATGCTGTTGGATATCAACATATTAAAATATAAGTTTATTTGTCAACACACGTCTGATCCATCTATTTTAGCTTTAGCTCAACAGTCTATTTATCTAAAAAGTAAAGAATTACTATCGAAAAAAATTACTCAAGCAACTTTTCCATGGCGTAGGAAGTTTATAAAATCTCAAATTAAAGACTGGCAATGGCAAGATAATATCTCTGAACAACTAGATCAGGTATGGCAGTTACACTATCGTCAATCCCGCCCCTTATTTCTGTTAGTCCGTACGCAACTAGCTGATTCTTTGACTACACTAGTAGAATTTTCACAACAACATAAATTAGATACCTCTCAGCCGCGTCTACAATTACAACAAAAATTTGATCTATTATTTAATGATCACGCTGACACGCTAAATCAGCTACCCCTAGCATTTTTCCCTCGCCAAGCAGAAGAATATGCCTACTTATATCGTAAAAAACGATCCCATAACTGGTGTATTGATGATCGACCTATCGCCATTTCAAAAACACCTTTATATCAGCATAATTCACTGTTAAATGTTCTGGCTTGGGCCGTTAATAACCACTTAATCTCAAAGGCCACGCGCCTAAAAATTGCTGATGAAAATCACACCGTTACATCCAGTGTGATTATTGAGTTAGTTCAACATTTATTACGCTCACACCTTAGCAATAAACCGACATTATTTGATGATGTGCAATTTGATAAAACCGCTCAAATAGAACGTGTATTATTATTTTCTAATATTGACCAGCAAGCGAGTGACTCCCTGAGTCCGCACGGATTAGAAATATCAAGCCTACAAGATGACCCTTTTAGCTATGCCAATAAAAAAACAAAACTTAGTTATTAACATCGAAGGTTTAATTTATTCCGATTGGGGTCAATGGCATTATTTTATTTTTAAAGGGGACGATTGCCTATTACAAATGTTGACTGCCATATTGCACTGGCATCCCGCAAAGCCATCTGCATCTACAACATCCTGCTGGTGCCATTATGGAAACCATGGGCAAAACATTAGTAATCGTATCGCATCAAGCTATCAGCAAGTATTAAACCACTACATTACACACCCTAATAATGGTGAATACATTGTTTCTTTAGGTGAAAAGTTATACCAGTTGAAATGGCAAAATGGTCTTTGTGATAGCTCTCCACTCCTTAAAGACACTTCTGTTCTACAACACCTTGCACATAATCGTCTGGACTTTTACCCATCAATAATTGACTCTATGCTAGATGAGGATGGCTTGCTCTCTATCATTCTTACCTACCAAGTTCCTGAGCAAATCAGCCTATTTATATTAACCATAGATTCACAATTAACGGTCTATATTCTGGATGATTTGGGAAGCCTATTTAAACAGCAATTTAGTAAAATTGCCCAAAATACGCTAATAAATCACTTTCACGAATTTTTAACTGCAATCCCAAACTCAGGAGAAGTGATCCCAAAACATTTTTTCCACGTATCTAAGCAATATAAATCGGAATACAAAATTACTGAGTTTCCCCTAAAGAAAATATCAGTCAAACTGCATCATCTTCCCGTTACTATTGCAATGGAGTCTCCTGATGAAGATGCAAAATGTACTATACATTGTGGGGCCAAGAAATTGTCTGGGGCTGCGAATGAACCGGATCTATTCATTCAGGTTAGAGATTTACTACTAAGCTTACGCAAATCAAATAACGACTATCATTTATACATTACCCAGTTAACTTTTAAGCAACCGAATGTTCCTGTTCGCGACTACCTTGCTCAAAAGCAACGACTGGAATATTTGCTCAATAAATTATAATCCTTTCGCTTTTATCCTCGCTCTTTTATCATATACTCTTTAAACACAATTTTTTAAAGAGCAACGGCTATGATTAAAGTGGGCATTGTTGGTGGCACCGGTTATACCGGCGTAGAGCTTTTACGATTACTATCTGCTCACCCCGAGGTATCACTCGACGTTATTACTTCACGCCGCGAAGTTGGAATAGCTGTAAGTGAGCTATTTCCTAATTTACGTGGCCATGTTGACTTAGCATTCCAACAGCCTGATATTGAACAGCTCGCTAGTTGTGACGTGGTCTTTTTTGCTACGCCACATACCGTCGCCATGTCACTTGTGCCAAAATTAATTGCACGAAATACGCGCGTTATTGATCTGAGTGCTGATTTTCGCCTTAAAAATAGCACGCAATGGGAACAGTGGTACAACACCGCTCATACTTGCCCAGAACTCATTGAACAAGCTGTTTATGGCTTGCCCGAAGTGAACCGAGGCGCGATAAAATCAGCGCAACTGGTCGCGGTTCCCGGCTGTTATCCAACGGCAACTCAACTTGGTTTTTTACCTTTACTTGAACAAGGCATCATTGACCCAAACCATCTGATTGCTGATGCAAAATCAGGTGTGAGTGGTGCAGGAAGAAAAGCTTCTATCGGTGCATTACTCGCAGAATCTGCTGACAGTATGAAAGCCTATAGCGTCAGTGGCCATCGTCACTTACCTGAAATTGAACAGGGCTTATCGCTAGCGGCTGGTCACGATGTGAAGTTAACATTTGTGCCTCATTTAACCCCTATGATTAGGGGGATCCATGCGACACTATATGCCACCGTAACGAAGCAAGTTGATTTACAATCATTATTTGAACAACGTTATGCTAATGAACCTTTTGTCGATGTTTTACCTGCAGGTTCTCATCCTGAAACGCGTTCAGTTCGAAGCTCCAATATGTGTCGTATCGCCGTTCATCAACCACAAAACTCTGATACTGTAATCATCTTATCCGTCATTGATAATCTAGTTAAAGGTGCTTCAGGCCAAGCAATTCAAAATATGAATATTATGTTTGGTTTTGATGAATCTTTAGCATTGAATGCTGTCGCTGTATCACCATAACTTGTTTTGAAGGATTAATTCTTTGTCATCTGTAGCTAAATTTATTGTTCGCCAGCATCGTCCCTATTTTTATGTGATGATATTGATTGCCTCTATCGCGTTAACTTTTCTTATTCAACGCTATGTTTATCTAAAAGAAACACAGGTGCAGCAGCAAAAAATTAAAGAATATCAACAGCTGAATGATTTATACCAGCAACTTCGAAATAAAAGTGAGGAAATGGGCAAGTATATTTCACTTAGTGATGTACGTTTAGAAAGCAATAAATATGAATTAGATCTACAAAAGGCAACCATTCAACAACTTGAACAACAGATCGGCCAGCAACAAAACCAACTTGCTGCATTTAATAAAGAACTATTATTTTACCAAACAATCACCCAAGGCGATCGTCCCAATAAATTACAAATTCGTGAGCTCGTTCTACGTTCTGATGCTGCCAATTCTGATATTGTTCACTACCGACTCGTTATTACGCAAGGCAAGAAAATTAACCAGGCCCTCACCGGCACGATTGAAATGGTCAGCAATATATCAGAAGAACAATCTCTTGTTATCGCTGAGCATTCATTAAATTTACGCCATGTGCAATTAATCGAAGGTCAAATAAACATTATAGGCAATGAGATTCCTAAAAGTATTACCATAACCATAAAGCAAAAAAAGAAAACATTGCTATCACAATCCTTTGATTGGCAATTAAGCCCGCACCCCGAATGAAGAGACGATATATGTTTAATAAAAATACTCAGAAAAGAAGTAAAGCTACACGTATTGATACATTGATCGGCCAATATACACATATCAAAGGAAATGTCAGCTTCAGTGGAGGTCTACGAATTGATGGCAGTGTGGCTGGCAATATCAATGCCACTGGTGATACAAAATCAGTGCTGACATTAAGTGAAAAGAGCGTTATTGAGGGTGAAATTAGAGTACCTAATTTAATTGTTAATGGCACCATTACCGGCAATGTTTATTCGTCGCAACATATTGAGCTTGCTGCTAACGCTAAAATAAATGGCACCGTTTATTATCGGCTACTTGAAATGGTGACGGGGTGTGAGGTCAACGGTCAGCTTATCCATGTCTCAAAAGATGATAAAATACTCAGCGTTGAGAACGACGTAAATACAAATAGTGATGATGCTCTTCAACTCGAAAACAAAGATAATCTTGACTAAATTACTCAGTCTTGGATAATGGTGCTAATTAGAACTAAATTTGGAGTTCCCCATGGGTAATGAAATTGAAATGCCTAGCCCCGTCAACTTTACTGATGCGGCAGCCAAGAAAGTCAGTACACTAATTGAAGAAGAAGGTAATGACCAGCTTAAATTACGCGTGTTTATCACCGGTGGCGGTTGTTCTGGTTTTCAATATGGTTTCACCTTTGAAGAAGATGTTAATGAAGATGACACTCAAGTAGAAAATGGTGGCGTAACGCTATTGATTGATCCTACGAGTTATCAATACTTAGTCGGTGCTGAAATCGATTATTCTGATGGCGTCGAAGGGTCACAGTTTGTTATTCGCAACCCCAATGCAACGACCACTTGTGGTTGTGGCTCTTCCTTTTCGCCCTAATAATTAATCAATAAATGCACTGTGTTCAGTTTGCACAGTGCAATTACGATTCTCTTTAGCGCGGTATAAATTATCATCGGCCTCAGATAATAATATTGTGCTGTCAACCACATTGTTACCATCAAGATATAATGCTCCAATTGATATTGTTACGTATTCATTAACCGCACTTCCTTCATGCTTAATACGCATATCTTTAATTGCTTCTCTGACTTTTTCTAGATATGCTTTTGAATCCTCCAATGTTTTCGAATTAAAAATAAAGCAAAATTCTTCACCGCCTATTCTAAACACATAGTCATCAGGTCGAGCTAACATCTTACTCACCAGAGATGCTAACCGCGTTAATACCTTATCACCCGCCATATGGCCATAAGTATCATTGTATTGCTTGAAATAATCGACATCAAAAATACCGATGGTTACAGGCGTATTATTCCTACTTGATAATCTAGTTGTTCGAGTGAGCGTTTCATCTAGTGTTCGTCTATTTAACAACCCTGTTAACGTATCTGTTATAGATATTTTCTCTAATGATTTACGGCTGGTTATATCATGAGCCAATAAACGAAAACCAGAATAGCGATAATCTCCACTTTGCATAGGTAATACATCCACACCTAACCATTTAGCATCTTGCCCCCCTACAACTTGAACATCTCCATGCCAGCTCGCACCTGAGTTAACCTGTTGCCACATCTCTTTAAATTGATCATTATCAGAGAAAAAGACACTTTTAAGTGAGCTTCCCACCAGCTCTTTTTTACTCACTGACAAGTATCGACTTAACTCATTACTGATATCAAAAATAAGGCCATCGTCTCCAATAGCGGTAATCATCACATTTTGATCGATAATGTGGCGATATTGCTTGCTATCATCTGTCATTGCTCGCAAGCCTTTCAATGTTTTCAACAAAAGAACAATCGATAAAATCGACGCAAACAGTAATGCCGAGCCAATATACATTGCATAAAACATTGCATCTTTTTTTGCAGCGTTATAAAGCTCAGCCGCTTTATTGTCTGCAAAATTAGACAACACAGCTATCGCTTGTAATAACTGCTCAAATAGTATTTTCTCATCATGATCTCCAATATCATCGTCATATAAACGATCTGTTAACCAATTATCATATAAGCGTTCAACCGCCTCTACATCTGCTTCATCGCCAAGATATTGCGCTCCAATAATATGAAGAGCCTCTCTGCTTAGACCATCTTTTTTTCCTATTTCAGCAACTTCACGGGCAGTAATTGAGACACTATCTAAGTGTATCTGGTGAACCAATATTTTTATTTCTTTTAATTTATTGCTCACCGTATAGGGATGTTCATACATGTTTTTGGTCGTGATATAAATATTGCTCAGAAAAAATATACTGGAGCAGCCAATCAATAACATTAAAAAAATAACGATTGAAAATTGAAATTTAAAGTGTTTTTCCACATGGGTTCTCGTATATGAATGCTCAATTCAAATTACAGCAAGAATAATGCCGTTATTTAGAGACTTTATTTACCGATACAGAAAGTAACAATATCTATAAGATCAGTAGCTTAAAAATAGAATATTGTAAAAATGGTGTAAAAATTGTCAGGTGATGGCTTTTACAGCTCTCTCATGGCTCTGTTCATTAGTGCAAAAATCACATTAAAATCATTTCTGCTTAAACTGTTTTCTTTTTCTGTCAGCTCTTTTAGCGATAAAATTATATCCATAAAATAATTAAATTTGAACATTGGGGAGCAAGCCTTGTTTGAAACTTTGTTTATCCTATCCCTAAAGGCTAGTACATCTTTATGTAATGGCTCAATTTTGTTAGAACTCATAAGCATCTAGTAATTCAGCTTCTCTGTGCCGCTGTTGTAGTGTAGCAGGATTGCTTGATCCTATTGCACCCTGTTTTAACTCGGCTATCTCTAATACTTTAAAAGCGGCTGTCAGCTTGTCTCTCTGTGGAGTGTCGCTATCAAGCATAACCCCCTCAATGGCTTCCAGAGCAACACTGCTTAAATGTCTCAGCTTGTCTCTTTGGGCTTCATGGTTAGCTTTCAACACCTTGTTTAGTTCTGCTTGAAAGTTAAAATCTGCCTTCCACCTGCTTACTGTTTCAGGTGCAACACTTAGCTTTTCAGCCACTTCTTTATTATTTAACCCCTCTGATAGCAGGATGATAGCTTGATGGTGCTGTGGGCTTAATTTCATAACTATTATTGACCTTTATTGATAGCCTAGCTACCTGTAAAACAGCTTGGCTTGTTTCACTTTCTCATTTAGCTCTGTGATTAGCTCTGATTCTTCAGTTAAAATCTTATTATTGCTGATGGTGAGTATTTTTTTCTAAGCCTTGTTGCTTGCATCCTGTTATCAAACTTTCCTTCATTATTTGCTCTATCAATCAACTCTAAAAAAGCCTGCTCCCCGCCATAGGCTTCAAGCCCTTTTAACATCAACTGTTTTTCAAGTAACTTAGTATCGCTCATAATATCTTTAGTAAACCCTTGCAATCTAATTTTATTGATACTTTGATAATGCTCATACCAAACATCAATCATCTTCATATAAACTATTTCATCACAAAGGCTTTGAGCTGTAAGAACTGGCATATTAAGCTGATCATCGGGGTTTTTCATAAATCGGTACTCATACCTCAGCACTTGTTTATTATCCCACACTTTAGGCAATTCTTGCCCTCTATGCTTGCCCTCAGCCACTTTATTATAAAAGATGCTCTGCTTGCTGCTATTCTGGTAATAAATGCTTTTTGGCTGGGATAGCCGCTTGAACCTCCTACATTCTCCCAACAAATCATAATAAGCTTGGTGCTGGTGCTTCATTATCAAGTTTTCAGCAATATCAACTCGCTTCACTTCTGCTTTGCTTGTATCAATGCCAAGATTATCAGATAAGCTTTCTATGGCCTCTTGTGCTGATTGCCTGCTTAATGTTTGAAAGTTATCCCCTAAATGATACTTGGCTAAACTTCCTTTTAAACTGATTCCATGATTAAAACTTGATACCTGATAATTACCAAGATAACCAGAAAATGAAACCTCTCCTGTGCTGGTTTTTATGCTCTCCTTTACTCTTTCAAGCTTGTTAAGAATGGCTGTTGATGTTTGGCTTTGTGGTAGCCATAAATTAACTGTATCTAACATGAGGCTGTAACCAAAACTGTTACAAATTACACTTACTATAGAAGAATGAATAAATAGCCCTGAAAATCACTTAACAGGGGCTTATTATTATTTCTGTCTAAAGTGCATCTTTGTAGTTAAAGAAAGGCTTAGCCTGTTGCTTGATTGCTTCTATTTCATCATCAAGTTCACCATCAATGAATAACTGGAAATATTGTCTTTTTAGTGTCTTGCCATTTTTGATAATAAATACATCAATAGCACTTAAATCATTATTTAACTTGAATAGTAAACAGTCATTAGCAAAATCACCATACCCATATTCAGGGTGGTCAATATTTGGAATATAAATTGATGATAAGTTTTTAGAACCATGAGTTAATCCAAGATCAGATATTCTTTTAGCATTGGCAATAATATAATTTTCTGGTGCTGAACAGTAAAAATACATCTGCTTCTTTTTGCTAATGAATTGGCTCAATGGCTGTTCATCTAATAGGTTAAAATGTGCCACACAATCAAGCCTAGCTTTAGACTTAATATTAAACTGTGTTTTGGTGGCTTCTGGTAGTTTCTCAAGCTGATAATAGGCTGTAATATGGCTCATTTTGAACCCCCTGCCATGTGATTATCTACTTGCTCAGCTATTTCATCACTTGAATAAGATTTGTTTCTTAGCATCCATTCATCTAGCTCTGAACGCTTAAAATAAATCTTCTTGCCGTTAGGTTTGTAGTGAGGAATTAAGCCCTGTGAAGTGAGCTTATACAGGTAAGACCTGCTTTGATTGGTGTATTGAGCTGTTTCATTAAAGTCTAATGTCTCTTTACTAAATGCCAGTGCTTTAGTAATAGCCGATCCTAAATTAACAACTTCATGATGGAGTGATTCTAGTGTTATTGCTGTCATTGTTTTCTGCCTTCCTGATTAAAGAAAGTCCATAATAAACAATGAAGTTAAGCATTAGAATTGTCAGTTCATTGCTATCAATCAGCTATCAATAACTTGACTAATAAGAGTATCCATACTCAATCTGTTCTTTTCTGAAAGGTTATCAGCACTTGTACTTAAACCACCAGCATCAAGGGCTTTTCCACTAGTCGCTTTAAATACCCTTGTTGCTGTTTCCATATGGTTTTTACTGGTAATAATACCTTTAGATTTTAAGGTCTTAATCAGATACCCTAGCTGATCCTTATTCCCATGCCAATCAATACAGCCTTTTTCATTTATAAAAGCTCCATTAAAGTCAGTAAATGATATTTTCATAATCAGGTTTCACCTATTAATACTTGATATAGCACTGGTACAGTGTGCAATGGGTCATCTATCTGGAAACCCTGCTTTCTGCTTTCTCTTGGTAAAAACTCAATAGGGCTTACTCTTTCACGTCTTGAGAAAATCTCTTTAAAGTCTTGTGATTCATTCAAGTTTTCTAAATAGCCTCTTAACCATAGCAACACTTGAAGATCAATAGACAGATACCACTCAAGCGTTACCACATAATCTATATTAGCTTTAAAATATTCCATCTTCCCCATAATATCTTTACTGCTCGGTGGCTCTCCACCTTTAAAGAAATTATCCATGCTTTCAAGTGAAAAACGATCTCCATCGTTCATCACTACTGCTAAATCATTCCACTTTTCACGTCTTATTAATTTTAATTTCCTGCCATAAAGTCTTGTGGTATGCACATCATATACATCCTCTGTCACCAACCTTGAATGGTGGGCTTTTCCTGCTTGATGCTTCCCCGTCTCAAAGAATTTATTTAGTTTTTTTAACTCTGTTTTTACTAGCATGGCGGGGCTTGATGAATTGGTTATATTTGCCTCAAAAGCCCACTTGTTCACATTAAATATATTGATCGATTGCTCTAAAAAACAACATAGAAACATATTGTCTCTTTCACTATCGCTAAGCCTAAGTGTTAAGAATATTGAGTTTTCTAACGTCTGCTTTCCTTCTAAACCTTTTGGGTTAGATACAGTCACTTTCTCAATATTGCAAGTCGGTAAAACAAGGATGGTTGCAAGTTGAGTATTCCTTAACTTGCTCTTCTTTTCTTCATTACTATCCATAATTAAAGCCCTATATCTGGCATTTTGTTCATGGCAAACTGTCTATTTTTATCAATAATATCTGCATAAATTTGGGTTGTTTTGAGTTCACTATGTCCTAGCAGTTTTGAAACGGTATAAATATCAGTTCCCATTGTGAGCTGTAGTACTGCAAAGGTATGCCTTGCACAATGAAAGGTAATGTTTTTTGTAATGCCTGCTTTCATACACCATTTAGCAAGTGCTAAATTATGATAAGCATCATATCTAAGTCCCTTAAAAACCTTTTCATCTGGTTCACTTTCTAGCCCCATCAATTTAAAAGCCTGATCTGAGATATCAAGATACTGTAAAGCTTCTGTTTTTTGCTGGTGGAAGGTGATTCTATAGCCGCCATCAAAGGCTTGGCATTGAGACCATGTAAGCTTGTGAATATCAGACCATCTTAACCCTGTAAGGCAACTGAATAAAAAGGCTCTTTTTAATACATCATATCGGCACTCAGTTTGACCTACCGCTTTCAGTTCTTCTAGTGTTAAATATTCTCTCTTATTCTGAACAAGCTTAATTGGATCAACGTTCTTAATTGGATTCTTTGTAATAATTTCATCTTTAAAGGCTTGGTTTAAAGCGGCTCTGAATTTACTAAAATAAGTGCTTGCAGTATTTGGGCTTAGTTTTTCTTTCCCTTTGGTAATCGGCTCATTTTGTAGATAGTCTCTAAATCCCACTACAAATTCCTTAGTAATCTGCTCAAAAGTTAGCTTCTTCTTTCCATGAAATGATTTAAGGTGTTTTAAAGTGCTGATCCATATTGAATAATTAGACTGACTGCCATTTATCCCTTTTTCATCACATAACCTTTGGAAGTAATCTATAAAATTAGCTTTCACTTTGCCAGCATCTTTAAAACCGTGTTGACTATTTTGGGCTTCAACAACTCTCTTGGCTCTAATTGCCTCAGCTAATTGTAATGATTGTTTATTGTGAGTTCTTTCAGCTGGTGTTTTTGGCTTGGCATAAAGGAAGCCGTTCAAGTTTTCATATTCTCTTTGGTGCTTAATCTTGCCTTCACTGTTTTTAGTGTAGCCATGATAGAACTCAAGCCTTAGATTAAGTATGCCTTCCTTGCCTTTTCTCTTTTGAATTGTTACCTTCATTTTTACACCATTTTTTACACCTATTATGGTATTCGTGTAAATTAGGTGTAAAGAATAGTAAAGAAAAGGATAATCAAAGGAAGGTAAAAAGAAAGGCAATACTGTAAGATGCTGTTTTTACTTTCTTATTTTGTCTTATTTTTGGATGTTGTTTTGTGGGTTACTTTCCGATACAAAAACTAGAAAAAATCTTATCTAATAAGTCTTCATTGCTAAACGTACCGGTGATTTCACCTAAGGCTTGTTGTGCTTGCCGAAGCTCTTCCGCAAGCAACTCACCAGCTCCCATACCCGTTAGGCAGTGGTATCCCGCATCTATCGCAGCATGAGTACGTGCCAACGCATCAAGATGGCGACGGCGAGCAATAAACACGCCTTCATCTTGTGGGTGGTAGCCTACCGAATCACAAAGATATTTCTGCAGCAGCGCCATACCCTCACCTGTTTTTGCTGATAAATAGATTTTAGTATCACTATCTTTGTCATTGATAGATGCTTTTTTGCCGCTTTTATCAATTTTATTATGAATAATAGTAAGTGGAATATGCTGAGGTAATTCCGATCTGATTAATTCATCTTCACTGGTCATTCCTTGGGCATCATCTATCACCAATAAAATATGATCGGCCTGAGCAATTTCAGCTTGAGTACGACGAATGCCTTCTTGTTCAACAATATCTGCTGAATCGTGCAAGCCTGCTGTATCAGAAATTCGCAGCGGTAAACCACCGAGATGAATTTGTTCACGTAATATATCTCGCGTTGTGCCAGCAATTTCAGTCACAATCGCGGCATCATGGCCTGCTAACTGATTGTGTAAGCTGGATTTACCAGCATTAGGCTGACCAGCCAGCACGACACTCATGCCGTCACGCAATAAGCGCCCTTGTTTAGCGCTGCTGGTGATCGCATCAACTGTTTTTAATAAAGCCAATAATTGATCACCGACTGCCGCTTCAGCGAGGAAATCAATCTCTTCATCGCTAAAGTCGATTGATGCTTCTACAAACATGCGAAGCTCTGTTAGTTGCGTCAGTAATTTATTAACCCGATCAGAAAATACGCCTTGTAGTGACCGCATTGCACTACGCGCCGCTTGCTCAGTAGAGCTATCGATTAAGTCGGCAACGGCTTCTGCTTGTGCTAAGTCCATTTTATTATTGAGGAACGCACGTTCTGAGAACTCGCCAGGTCGAGCCATTCGAGCACCGAGATCAATAGCTCGCTGGCATAAGCGATCTAAGACAACAGGGCTACCATGGCCTTGTAATTCGACCACGTCTTCGCCGGTAAAAGATGCAGGATTGGGAAAACAGATCACAACACCGCTATCAATGATTTCGCCATTATAGTCTTTAAAATGACTAAATTGTGCATGACGGGCTGACGGCAGTTTGCCACAAAAAGCCTGTGCTATTTCTGCACTTTTGCTACCTGATAATCTAACAATACCAACACCACCGCGCCCAGGCGCAGTGGCAATAGCAACTATCGTATCCATTATTAGATTTAAAGTGCGCCTAGTTTCTTGGTGATATACCACTGCTGAGCAATAGAGAGCACATTATTCACCACCCAATACAACACTAGCCCCGATGGGAAAAATGCAAAGAATACGGTGAAAATAACAGGGAAAGCTTTCATTACCATCGCTTGAGCAGGATCTTGCGGCGCTGGATTGAGTTTTTGTTGGAAGAACATACTCAAACCAAATAATACTGGCAGAATGAAATAGGGATCCATTGCTGTTAGATCTTGTAGCCAAAATATAAATGGCGCTTGTCGCAGCTCAATTGCTTCAACTAAAACCCAATAAAAGGCTAGAAATACCGGCATTTGAACTAAAATTGGCAAACAACCACCTAATGGATTAATTTTCTCAGTACGATATAGATCCATCATCGCAGCATTAAATTTCTGTTTGTCATCACCAAAACGTTCTTTTAATGTTGCTAATTTTGGCGTAAGTTTACGCATGCCTGCCATTGAGCGGTAGCTTTTTGCAGATAATTGGAAAAAGGCTAATTTAATTAGAATTGTCAGTAAAACAATTGCCCAACCCCAGTTATTGGTAATTTTATGAAGTTTTTCCAGCAGCCAAAATAATGGCTTTGAGATAATAGTCAATTTTCCAAAATCAACTGTCAATTCAAGGTTTTCTGCCGCGGCTTCTAAGCGTTTATGTTCTTTAGGGCCAAGATACATTTTATAACTTGTTTTACCTGTGTTTCCATCCTCTATACTGATGGTTGGCATTTTCATGCCCGCAGTATAGTTACGCTCATTAATTGATTTTCCGTAAAAACTTTTTTCTTTTTGTTGTGGTTCAGGTACCAGTGCCGCAACAAAATAATGTTGGATCATTGCGACCCAGCCTGTCGATGCTGATCCAGTAAAATCAGCATCATCTAAATCATCAAAGTCCACTTTCTCATAATGATTTTCTTCACTAGAAAACACGGCGCCAGTATAGGTATAAACAAAGCCTTTTCTCTTTCCTGGCTTGGTTCGATTAAACTGTGCATAGGGATAAGCTGAAAAATGTTCGCCGCTATTGTTTGTTATTTGATAATCAATATCAATTAAATAACTGTCACGGTGAAAATGGTATGTTTTTATAACAGATAGTCCCTCTTCAGATTGCCAATGAAAAGGCACATCCAAAGTATATTGACCTGCACTCAACACATAACTACTACTTTCAGCCGTATATTGACTATTATGGATTGGGGCTTTATTTGAAACATTCAATAAGCCTGATTGTGTAACAAAAAAATGTGATGCATTATCATCCATAAATTGAACCGGTACATCTGGTGTATTTGATTCAACAGGATATTTTAAAAGTGCTACATTACGAATGTCCGCGCCCTGAGTATCAATATACACATCTAACACATCGGTTTTGATATGGATCTTGTTGGCATTGCTTGTAGCAACGACTTGATTCACTTCGGGAAGGCTTCCATCTTCAGTCACGGGAGGCAAATCAGGTAGATCGTGTTGTGACGCTGAGGGTGAAATAGAAGGTAGATCGCTATTTTCACTTGTAGCCATTGTAGCTTGTTGCTGCGCCGCTAACGGACGAACATAGTCTTTTTGCCATGCATCCCATAGCAATAATGACACAATTACTAAGCCGAAAATAATATAGGTTTTAAAATTATCCATTGTCTGTATGCTTCTTTAATTCAGGAACAGGATCTAAACCACCCTTATGCCAAGGATGACAACGAGAAATCCGTCTAATACCGAGCCATGTGCCACGTAACGCACCGAACCGATCGATTGATTCAATCATATAATTTGAACAGGTAGGTTGAAAGCGGCAACTTGCACCCAGCAATGGACTTATTAGCAATCGATATGCTCGAACCAGACCAATTAAGACTCTTTTTGCCATTGTCCTGCCACCGTTTTCCAGTGTTGTTCTAATGCTGCCCAAACCTGCTTTGATGGTTGTTTAACCACATCGGCTCGAGACAACACCACAATATCAATATCTTCAAAGCCAGATTGATGCTGCCGGAATGACTCACGAATAATCCGCTTCAAACGATTACGGTTAGAGGCTAATTTAATATGCTTTTTTGCTACAGCCAAACCTAATCGTGGGTGCCCCACTGAGTTTCTAACCGTTAATACCGTCAAGCCACCACCAGCTGCGCGTTTTGCTTGACGAAACACCCGGGTAAAATCCCCGGGTTTATTCATTTTCATGGCTCGGCTAAATTTTGCCAAGGCATGTTCTCCTAATTATATCTGTAAAAGAAATTCTTATACGATAAGTATTTTTCGTCAGGACAAGGCAAAAATAGTTGAAAAAGCACAGTTTACATTAGTAAATGAGCATTTTGAGACTATTTTTAACGCAGGCATGGCGGAAAAGACGACTCGTGTAAGGAATTCTTATACTGTTAGGCTCGCGCGGCCTTTAGCTCGGCGCGCATTAATTACACGACGACCACCAACAGTTCTCATGCGAGCGCGGAAACCATGTGTACGTTTACGCTTAATATTACTAGGCTGAAAAGTTCTTTTCATTTTACCAACTCCAAAATCTAAATTCTTACTTACCTAAACGCTTGCAAACACCTAGGTTGCCCCAAATGCTACAAATCTTAAAGATCTAGCAAGGGCAAAAGGGCTGAGATTATAGTGTTTTATGGGGGTAGAAGTCAAACATCATTTACTCACGGCACACAATAATCTTCACTTAACCAAGCAGAGTAAGAAATATAATTTATCCACAGGCAAAATGAGCGTTATACTATAACACAACAAGGCTCCACACACGAGCCATTGTTCCCGAAAAAACATTCTATAACCAAGGAGTTACCGTGTCATCACCCTTATGGGAAAAATGCCTATCCCATCTTGAAGATGATTTATCAGCACAACAGCTGAATACATGGTTACGTCCATTACAAGTTATTGAAACAGAATCAAGTTTGCGCTTACTCGCGCCAAATTCTTATGTACAAGCATGGGTACAAGAACAGCTTGAACAAAAAATCAATGTTTTGCTCGCTGGCCTAACACAAAACAAGATCACCGCTGTGCAAATTGAGGTAGGCTCTAAACTAATTGATGCACCTGCAGATACAGGTAACGCTACACCCTCAAAATCTAGAAATTCTATTGCTGAACCTGCACTTGGCAACCCGATGAATCCCATGTTTACTTTTGACACCTATGTCGAAGGAAAATCAAACCAAATCGCCAGGGCAGCATCGCTACATGTTTCCGAATCTCCTGGCACCAGCGGTTATAACCCCTTATTTTTATATGGCGGAACAGGTTTAGGAAAAACCCATTTAATGCTTGCTGTCGGCAATCAAATTAAAAAAAACAATCCCAAAGCACGCGTTATGTATTTATCGTCCGAGCGTTTTGTACAAGATATGATCACCGCGTTGCGCAAAGGTGTCATCGATCAATTCAAAGCCCATTATCGTAGCGCAGATGCATTGCTTATTGACGACATTCAATTCTTTGCCAAGAAAGAGCGTTCACAAGAAGAATTCTTTTATACCTTTAACAGTTTGTTAGAAGGTCAAAAACAAATCATTCTGACCTGCGACCGATTCCCTAAAGAAGTCGACAACTTAGATGAACGTCTACAATCACGCCTTGGCTGGGGCTTAACGGTTGCCATTGAACCGCCCGAACTCGAAACACGCGTAGCCATTCTCATTAAAAAAGCACAACAAAACCAAGTTGTATTGCCTGAAGATGTCGCCTTTTTTATTGCTCAACGCATTAAATCAAATGTGCGTGATTTAGAAGGTGCATTGCAACGTGTGATGGCCTACTCTCGCTTCACCAACCAGCCTTTATCCATCGACATGGCCGAAATAGCCCTAAAAGATTTACTCGCGCTGCACCAAAAACTAGTCACCCTGGAAAACATCCAGAAAACAGTAGCCGACTATTTTAAAATTCGCATGTCAGACCTGCTCTCTAAAAAGCGTACCCGCTCCATTGCGCGCCCTCGTCAAATTGCAATGGCTTTAGCGAAAGAACTGACAAATCATAGCTTGCCAGAAATTGGCGAAGCCTTTGGCGGCCGCGACCACACAACGGTGTTACATGCCTGTCGTAAAATAGCAGAATTGATCGAAACAGATAACAGAATTGCCGAAGATCATCGCAATTTATTTAGATCATTATCGAGCTAATCCGGCTAAGTTTAGATTCTGCCTCAGAACAAAGCATTTTCATTACTGTCATCTCGACCAGAGAGGGCTCTTAAGTTGCCGCGATATAAGCGTTTGAGAACGAAAATAAGGCAAGGGCCGGAGCAGAAGATAAATATGCTGAGTAGTTACGTATTTAGAAACTAAAATCTCTGTGTTATAGTTCCATTTATA
Source organism: Methylophaga sp. (assembly GCA_002733715.2). GTDB lineage: Bacteria > Pseudomonadota > Gammaproteobacteria > Nitrosococcales > Methylophagaceae. The sequence goes on along the minus strand of NVWQ02000021.1, from coordinate 34,091 downwards.
ATTTAAAATCCCCTAAATTCAAGAGAATTTCTATGCAGTTTACCGTTAGCCAAGAAGACATTGTTAGGCCACTGCAACTGGTGTGTAGCATTGTTGAGCGCCGCGCAACTTTACCTATTTTATCTACTATTTTATTGCGAGTGCAAGGCAAACAACTCACCATGACCAGCACAGATATGGAGCTGGAAATGATTGCAACCCTAGCCGTTGCCGTTGAACAAGAAGGTAAAACAACCGTATCTGCCCGTAAATTTCTTGATATTTGTCGCGCATTACCCAGCAACGCCACCATTAACTTCAATGCTAAAAATAATAAAGCCGTTGTTAAAGCGGGCAAAAGTCGTTTTTCACTTTCAACATTACCTGCCGAAGATTTTCCTGATAGTGAAGGTGCAGACTATATTGATGAAATCAGCTTGCCACAATCAACACTCAAATCATTGCTTGATGAAACCAGCTTTGCCATGGCCAGCCAAGACGTGCGTTATTATCTCAATGGTCTCTTACTCGAGCGTGAAAAAGATATCCTCCGCGCCGTAGCAACAGACGGTCACCGTCTAGCACTGGGCAACTTAACAACTAGCTCAACTGTCGCCGAGAAAAATAATATCATCGTGCCTCGCAAAGCTATTTTAGAGCTGAGCCGCTTATTAGATGATACTGAAGATAAAGTAACAATCTCCTTCAGCAACCAACAAATTAAAGTGGAATTAACCGATCTACATTTCACATCTAAGTTAATTGATGGCCAATTTCCCAACTATGAACGCGTATTACCATTAGGTGGCGATAAAGAAGTGATCGCTGATCGTGAACAGCTAAAACAAGCATTATCACGTGCAGCAATTTTATCTAATGATAAGCACCGCAGTGTGAAAATCAACCTTGAGCCTAATCTCTTTAAAGCAACAGTAACCAACCAAGAACAAGAATCAGCAGAAGAAGAGATCACAATTGAATATTCAGGCCCATCATTAGAAATCGCTTTTAACAATGCCTATTTACTAGACCTGCTCAATGCGATCCCCGATGAAAAAGTGAAATTAACTTTTTCTGATGAAAATAGCAGCGTATTAATAACACCTGCCAATGAAAAGCATGAGCGACAATATGTTGTTATGCCAATGAGACTCTAGGTAAAACCTTATCATGGCAGGCGGCTGGTCAAAAGATGGTGCAGTACAAGATCAAATAGATGCCAGTGTAGAAGATGCCGTTAAACTAGCGCGAAGTCAGTTGCCAACAGGTAAAAGCCTTATTCATTGTGAAGAGTGCGAAGCTGAAATCCCTGAAGCTCGGCGCAAAGCCATTGTTGGCGTTCGCTTATGCGTAAATTGTCAGAGCAAATTTGACCAACAACAAGCAAAATACGATGGTTTTAACCGCCGCGGCAGCAAGGGTAGTCAGTTAAGATAAAACTAAAACGCCTCATCAGCATTAGTATGAACATTCCGGAAATAGATTGTGGGTAAAATGCAAAACTGATCTGAAAATGATTCTGAATTACCCTAGTCATCAATGCTTCAACTCGCCCATAACCACTTTATCTTCAGTCACTTTTTGCACGACTTCTGAATAATAATCATCTCTAAACTCATCAATAACTTTTTTTGCATGAAGTTCATCAACACCGCTGCCCAACAATATCTCTTCTGTTAATCGTAAGCTAGTTTCTAAGGTTTCAGATACCGTTGTAGTGGCACCTTGGTTGATTAAATCAGCACAATGATGTCGATCCTTAGCGCGAGCGTGGATAGGCACATCGGGATAATATTGACGCACTAAAGGCACTAAGCGATCAAAATTATCTGGATCATCTAAAGCAATAACAATCATTTTTGCCTGTTCTGCTCCTGCTGCTTGTAACACTTTCATATTACTGGCATCACCAAAAAAAACGGGGAATCCTTGATCTCTTGCCTTTTTTACCCTACGTTGGCTTAAATCAATCGCAATATAGGAGACATCCGCTGCGCTTAATATCGCACCAATCCGAGCGCCGACCCGACCAAACCCCGCCAAAATAATATGACCTGCAGCCTCATCTACAAACTCTGTATATAACTCGTCATCATTTTTAGTCGGCGTATGAAATTTCTGCAACAATACATTAACCAATTTGACTGAAAACGGTGTCAACGCCATGGTAAGTGCAATAATTAAGATTAGCATTTGTGCTAGCTGGACTTCTAATACACCTACTGCTGCTGCAAAGGCAAACATCACAAAACCAAATTCACCACTTTGGGAAAGTAGAACAGCCGTTTGCGTTGATACATCATGGCGAGTGCCGCTAAAACGCGCCAACCAATAGACTATAAATGATTTAAACAGCATCAGTCCTATGGTTAACGCCATGATGATGACAAACTTATCTAGCAATAGACCAAAATCAACACCCATGCCCACTGTCATGAAAAACAGTCCCAACAATATCCCCCTAAAAGGTAAGATATCCGCTTCGATTTGGTGTCTAAATTGCGAGTCTGCCAGCATCAGTCCCGCTAGAAAAGCACCTAAGGCCATTGATAAACCTACCGACTCCATAAGCCACGCCACACCCAGAACTAATAATACGGCTGCCGCAATAAATACTTCAGGATCTCGACTTGCTACCACTTTACTTAGTAAGGGATTTAATAAATAATGGCCCGCGACAAGTAACGCTATAATTGCAGCTATTGCATAAAAGAAATTATGACCTTCCGCGGCCGCACTGCCATCACTGCCCGCCATTACTGATATCAGGGCTAACAAGGGTACAACAGCAAGATCTTGCATAAGTAGAATTGAAAAAACCCGTCGTCCCATTGGTGTTGAGATTCCGCCACGCTCAGAAAGCAATTGCAAACAAAATGCAGTGGATGAAAGTGCTAAACCAAAGCCGACAATAATCGCACTTTGATGACTAACACCTAGCCAGACGGCTATCCCATAAAGCACCGCTGCTGTGATCAATAGTTGACCCAATCCTAAGCCAATAACTAGATGGCGCATTTGCCATAATTTTTCTGCTTTAAGTTCTATCCCTAAAATAAATAGTAAGAAGATCACACCGAATTCGCCTAAATGGCGAATGTTATCGACTTCGGTAATGATACCTAAGCCCCAAGGGCCAAGAATAGCCCCAGCAGTTAAATAACCTAAAATAGCGCCTAAGCGAATTGCATGAAAAACAGGAATAATAACAACTGTTGCCAATAACAACGCAAGAATGTCTAACAAATAGTGAGCACCTACTTCTTCCATTATATATCCATATCAGGTAGTTTTAAATTGTGCTATCATTTTGTGTCAATGCTAGATCAAGCCCTTTTTGATAGGCTCCAATAACATGATCTTCTTTGCCATTCTCTGCAAAAACATTAGCTAAAACTTGGTAGGTTTCTCCCCTTTCACCATATTCAATACTTGTGAGCAAATATTCTTCTGCTTTTGCCCAAAGTTTATTGGCTACGGCTAGACGACCTAATGTCAATAATAACCACGGATTATCCTGCTGATCTTTTAACCATTTTTCAGCTTTGGCCAACTGCGGCAAAGAGTCACCTTGCACAATTTTGCCATAATGATAAATAAGTTGATCACTCCAGTTTTTATGTAAGAATTCTTCAATCAATGTTTGCGCTTGATCCGATAAATTGTGTTGCTCTAGGCCTAAAATGTAAACCGAAAGCATTTCTTCAGATTTTTTGACTTTTGTTGGCGCTTGTTGCCAAAGTGATTGCATTGTTGCCCAATCACCTCGCTCTAGTGCTGCTTGCATTTGACCTGTTGCAGCATCTACAGACAGTGCTTTTACTTCAGAAGAAGGTAGTACGTGACGTTTACGCAAATCTGGCAGCACATCTTGGACGCTCTCCCATTGATTCAGATCGGCATATAATTTCTGTAATAACTGAAGAACATACGGATGTTTTGGTGCGACCTCACGTAAATGTTGTAACGTTGCAAGCGCCTGCTCTTTTTGATCGGCTGCTAGTTGCAGCTCTGCTTGCACCACACCCACTGCGACATCTGCCCCTTCGGTTGTTTCATGCGCCAAACGTAAGTAATCATCACGCCGCTGCGAAGCATTTTGTTTTTGTGCTGCTCTTGCTGCTGCTAAATAATGTAATAGTGGCGTTTCACTGTTACCAGCATGACGTGCTAATAATCGCTCAGCTTCTGCCCAACGACCTTCTTCTAGGGTGATCAAGCCGCGCGTTAACGCCTGACTTGCCCGTTTGTGGCGACGAGAACTTTGCCAATTTGCAATTTTTTGCGGTGTACGTTTTGCAAAAACTAAGGTTCTCAGCAATAAATAGCCTACAAGCAATAACAATAAAAAAGCCACAATAAAAACGATTAGTGAAGTTTCAAGACTCCAGCTACCATATTTCAGTAATACGAATCCTGGCTCAAACTCCGCCACCCATATCATGCCAGCACCTACAATTAATGCCAGCGCAATAATTATTAGAAGCTTCATTACAATTCACCTTTTTGTTGCAACCATACTAATGATGCTGAAATATCGGGCAACTCTGTGATAATTGTCTCTGCTTGCATCGCAGTTACTGTTTGCAGTAGTGCGTCACGTTCTTCACCTATGAAATACTGCTGCAACCATTGCTGGGCAGCAGCCAAACTATCATTGAAAAGTGACTCTCTACCCGACAATAATGCCAACCGTGCAGTTTCTAACTTTAGCTGTAGATTTTGATACAAGAAATAACGTTGTTCGGGCACAATTAGTGCTGAAGAGCCATCTTGTTGATGACGAATCACCACCAATGACCGAACTTGTTGCCAAGCATTTGATGCCGCAGCCTGCCAATTATCCGCAGTTTCATTAGTTGTATCTGTATCTGTTGTTTGTCCCATTGTGATTTCAGGACCTGTTAATACTTTTAGCGTATCAACACTAGCAATTGCACTTTGTAATTGAGCCACTAAGCCATCAATATCTACTTTAGCCACGGCCGCCAGCGCTAATTGTTCATCGGCAAGCAGTGCTCTCAGTTGATATAAACGTGGATCGGCAAGCTCTTTTAGCTGATGATCGGCCAAGATTAATGCTGTTCTTGCATTTTCTACATCACCCGCCAGCAACATGCGTTGATTTGCCATCTGCAATAAAAACTTAACTTCTGATAGTAACCATTTTTGCTTAACGTCATCATTCGTTAACTGCTGCATTTCTGCAATTTCAGTTATTTTACCAGCCAAGGAAGCATCCGCGTCATGAAGCGCATTAGCTTGTTGCAGTGCCGCTTGTGATTCTTTTGCTAAGGTCTGTTTAAATTGCGAAATATCACTCTTTAAAGAATCCGTTTGATTGCTTTCAACCAGAGTGCTCAGCGTTTCCAGTGTTGCTTGCTGCTTCATTATTTCTTGATAGGCAAACCAAGATAAGCCCGCCAACAAAGCTAATAAAATAATGATGGCTAGCCATAACAAGGTCTGTTTTGCTGGCTTAGCAGTTGTCATGACTTCTTCCTCGGCAACGACACCTTCCACTGCATCCTGTTGTTGGTTCTCATTTTCTGCCATTAGTTTGTCCCACCTTCTCAATTTGTTGCATCAATGCTTTATCGCTTGCATCGTCTGCGACATCAATATTCTTAAAACCTTGACCTATAGCATACTGCTTGATGCGGTTACTCACAACAATCAAATGCTTATTTCTGACATTTTTCTCACCAATAAGCTGACATAGATTAACCAAACTATTCACGCTAGAAATAATGATCTTCTGCGCAGATAAGGCTTGTTTTACCATCTCTTGCGTTGGCGCTGGTAATGCACGTTGATAAACCTCAAGATAACGGGTTTTAGCGCCTCTAGCGGTTAATGTTTCAGCTAACAATTCGCGACCATCCTGCCCTCTCACGATTAACACACGTTTACCTTCAACATTTTTCAGATCGGGCATTGCCAATAAGCTCTCCGTTCCCGCAGGTGATGGCGCTTGAATAACATCATTGAAACCCTGTTCTTGCATACACTTTGCCGTGCTCGCTCCCACGGCAACATTCAATATATTATTTGCCAATTGTTGCTTTAGGGCGTTATCAAAATAAGTCACCGCATTTTGACTCACAAAGATAATCATATCTTGTGTATTCAGTTCGCCTGCATCGCCCACAGCCAATGGAACAATATCAAGCGTCGGAAAAGCAATCGCCTCACCGCCAGCTTCAGCAATTAACTCAAGTAAACTGTTCGCTTGGTGTTGTGGCCGCGTAACCAAGATTTTTAAACCATCAAGAGATGATTTAGCTACCATAAACATCAGCCAATATCTTATCCGCACCTTGTGCTAACAAGTCTTCTGCAAGTGCTATGCCTAGCGCTTCGGCTTCTTCTGCCTTGCCTGTTACTTCTGCTCGCAACATTTCAGATCCATCAGGCCTACCCACCAACCCACGCAACCAAATTGTGCCCTCATTTAATATGGCATAACCTGCGATTGGCACTTGGCAACCACCAGCGAGGCGTTTATTTAACGCTCGTTCGGCACTCACCGTGATCCATGTTTCAGGGCATCGTAATGGCGCAAGTAAGGCGTTCACCTCGTCGTCGTCAATCCGTGTTTCAATGCCGACTGCACCTTGTCCTATCGCGGGCAAGCTTTGCTCTGGAGATAATGCTGATTTAATTCGCGCTTCAAAGCCTAAACGTTTCAAACCTGCTGAAGCTAAAATAATCGCATCATAATCGCCCGCATCTAATTTAGCTAAACGCGTATTAACATTGCCTCGCAGCGGAATTACCTTAAGATCAGGACGATCCGTTCGTAGCTGACATTCGCGGCGTAAACTTGATGTTCCTACCTTTGCACCTTGTGGTAAATCATCTAAAGAATTATAGGTATTAGAGACAAAAGCATCACGGGGATCTTCTCGCTGACACACTACAGGTAGATGTAAGCCTTCAGGAAATTCCACTGGCACATCTTTCATCGAATGCACCGCAATATCAGCGTCACCTGCGAGCATGCCCTGTTCCAATTCTTTAACAAACAAGCCTTTGCCACCCACTTTCGCTAAAGGCACATCTAAAATCTTGTCGCCTTGCGTACTCATTTTCACCAACTCAACTTGCAGTTCAGGATAAAGCTTTATTAACTCATCACGCACAAATTCAGCCTGCCACAATGCTAATGGGCTTTTTCGGGTAGCTATTTTTATAATTCGATTTGTCATCTAGTTTTCCAGTTTAGAATATTCACCACAGAGACACAGAGTGCACAGAGGAAAAGCAACAATATCGCTGTGTGCTCCGTGTCTCTGTGGTTTTCTATTTCATATTTAAATCCAATTCTATCATTTCTAACATGATTTCCGCATATCCGAGTTATAATTCATTTTTTAAAATATCGATACAAGAATTGAATTATGACTTCTCCTAAGAAAAAACTTTCATCAGCCCGTCTGACCCAACCAACAAATGCCTTTGTTGAAGAATTCACCGCATCCGTTCAATTTGATCAACGCATGTATCAACAAGATATTGAAGGTTCGATTGCTCATGCCACTATGCTTAGTCATGTCGGTGTTTTGACTGAAGATGAGCTTGAGAAAATCGTAGCTGGCTTGGAAGCAATTCGCAGCGAAATTGATAAAGGCGAGTTTGAATGGTCGATTGCACAAGAAGATGTGCATATGAATATCGAAGCCCGATTGATTACTTTAATCGGTGAAGTCGGTAAAAAATTACACACAGGTCGTTCGCGTAATGACCAAGTTGCAACCGATGTAAGGTTGTATCTGCGCGATATGATTGAGCCTATTCGCTCTGAGTTAAACCGCTTGCAAGATGCATTGCTTGATGTGGCAGAACGGGAAGCCGATACCATTTTGCCTGGCTTTACTCATTTACAAGTCGCTCAACCCATCACCTTTGGTCATCATATGATGGCATGGTTTGAAATGCTTGTGCGCGATGCTGAGCGTTTAGATGATTGTGAAAAACGAGTTAACTCTTCGCCTTTAGGATCTGCCGCTTTAGCAGGTACAACGTTCCCTATCGACCGCGAGTTAACAGCGAAATTATTGGGATTTGAACGCATTTGCTTGAATTCTTTAGATGCCGTCAGTGACCGTGACTTTGCTATTGAATTTACTAGTTTTGCCTCTATCTTAATGATGCATTTATCGCGTTTTTCAGAAGAACTAATCATCTGGTCATCAGCCCAATTTAACTTTGTTGATTTAGGTGATTCATTCTGTACTGGCTCATCAATCATGCCGCAAAAGAAAAACCCAGATGTACCCGAATTAATTCGAGGCAAAACCAGCCGTGTATACGGCAATATGTTCAACCTGTTTACCTTAATGAAAAACCAACCACTGGCTTACAACAAAGATAATCAAGAAGATAAAGAGCCATTATTTGACACAATTGATACATTATTAGGATCTTTACGGGTTTATGCCGACATGATGGCTGCAATTACGGTTAAACCTGAAAATATGCGAAACGCTGCATTAAGCGGTTATGCCACAGCCACCGACTTAGCAGATTATCTAGTACGTAAAGGCGTTGCCTTTCGTGATGCTCATGAAGTCGTTGGTTTATCGGTAGCCTACGGTATTAAACATAATAAAGACTTATCTGAAATGAGCTTGCAAGAACTACAAGTATTCTCTGATCAAGTTGGCGAAGATGTGTTTGATGTGTTGACTTTAGAAGGCTCTGTCGCCGCACGTGATCACCTTGGAGGCACTGCGCCCAATCAAGTTCGCAAAGCGATAGCGTTTGCACGTTCACAGCAAAAATAAGTCTCCAGAAATATTACAGAATGGTAATGCTATCTTAAGGTTCTCTTAATGTTGTAATGCTACAGTTGCTACCTTAAATAACAAGGTAAGGCATTTTACATTTAGTGAAAATAATAACTCCAAACAAACTAATCGTCTTCACAGCCTTATTCATTATCGCTTTAGGCAATATCACTTTTTTCCAAAATGTACTGGCCATTTATCCTATATTAGATTTACCAAGTGCATTGTTTATCCTATCGCTGGTCATCACTTTCACCTGCGTTAATATCATTATTTTCTCGTTATTTTGCTATCGTTATACCCTAAAACCGGCATTGATCCTTCTCCTTCTGCTCTCAGCAGGAGCCGCCTATTTTATGGATAGTTATAATGTCATTCTTGACGATGTAATGATCGATAATATATTCAAAACAGATACACATGAGGCATTGGACTTAGTCAGTATTAAGCTATTTTTATATCTGTTATTGTTAGGTGTTTTGCCTGCTATCTGGATTATTCGATTACCTATTACCTATCCCTCATTCAAAAAATCAATTTTATCTAGGGTGCTCACAATAGGTGTTGCGCTATTAATTATAGTGATCACTATTCTTTCTTTAGGTAACTTCTACGCTTCTTTTCTTCGCGAGAATAAATCATTACGCTATTATGCCAACCCTTCGTATTATATTTATAATATCGGTAAATATATTGGGCATCATTTTCAAAATAATGCTCTTCCTTTCACCTTTATTGGCCTTGATGCGCAACATACTGTTGGTGATAGTGAACGAGAGCTTGTGGTTCTAATTGTGGGCGAAACCGCTCGCGCTGATCATTTTTCACTAAACGGTTATCATAAAAAAACAAATCCCTCTCTAGAACAACAGAATATTATTAACTTCACCAATGTCTGGTCTTGTGGCACCTCAACAGCAATATCAGTACCTTGTATGTTTGCTCTTGGTGGTCGTTCTGATTTTAAAGCTAGTAAAGCAAAGGCAAGCGAGAACCTCTTAGATGTTTTGCAACGAGCTGGTGTCAATGTACTTTGGTTAGACAATAATTCTAGTTCAAAAAGTGCCGCTGAGCGTGTTGAGCATCAAAGCTATAAAACAGCTGATAATAACCCGGAATGTGATACTGAATGTCGCGATACCGGTATGCTAACAAGGATTCCTTCTTATATAGAGAATCATCCGAACGGTGATATTTTTATAGTTTTACATCAAATGGGCAATCATGGCCCTGCGTACTATAAACGCTACCCGCCTTCTTTTGAACGCTTTACCCCTGCCTGTAAAACAAATCAGCTGGAACAATGTAGTCAAGAAGAAATTAATAATGCTTATGATAATGCTATTTTGTATACCGATTTCTTTTTATCTAAAACAATCAATTTATTAAAAAAATATGATTCGTCTTATGAAGCGGCGTTAGTGTATGTAAGTGACCATGGTGAATCTTTAGGGGAAAAAGGTCTTTATTTGCATGGTCTGCCTTATATGCTGGCACCTGACTCGCAAAAACATGTGCCTATGTTGATGTGGTTTGGTGATAGTTTTGATAAAAATGAAGTCAATATCGAACAATTAAAACAACAACGTCATCAGAAATACTCACATGATAACCTTTTTCACACTATTCTTGGTTTGTTTGAAGTCAAGACCGAGGTCTATAATCCTGCTTTAGATATTATCCCGCATAATGATTAAATCTATCGTTTTGACCGGTATCCTTTTGGTTTACGTTATATTATTGTTTGATATAAGTAACCTCGATCTACTTGTGCAAAATTATTTTTATAATTCAGATCTTCATCAATGGATCCTAAATGATAATGATGTAGTATTAGATTTTATTTTTTATAGTGGCTTCAAAAAAGCCCTTATTCTCTTTGCTTTATCACTACTTACAGCACTCATACTTTTTCGTAAGACTACAGTTATTCAACACTATAAACAAGGGATCCTCATTGTTCTTCTTTCTCTTATTCTGGTTCCAACAACGGTAGGCCTATTGAAATCCATTACCAATGTTCCCTGTCCCAAACATTTAGTGCGCTACGGAGGTGCTTATCCTTACGTGAAAGCATTAAAGCCTATGCCTTCAGATTTTAAACGAGAAAAACAATTCAAATGTTTCCCCGCTGGTCATGCTAGTGGTGGCTTTGCATTGATGTCACTGTTTTTTCTATTTAAAACGAAACGTAATCAACGACTAGCTCTAGCAAGTGCAATCAGCATTGGCTGGATAACAGGTGGTTATAAAATGCTTATCGGAGATCATTTTTTAAGCCACACCATCGTCACAATGCTGCTTGCTTGGATTATTATCCTACTCATTACAACAACTATTCAATGGTACCAAATCCAGTTTCACTCCACACAATAAAAAGGCGGTGATAATGAAAATTATCACCGCTTTTTTAATGCTTCATTTTAAGCTATTAATTTAAAAACTAAAACTTGCGCCAATTTCATAGTTTCGATCTCTTCCAGGGAAGAAACGATAATCACCAAAGGCAAAGTCCGCACGATCAGCATATTCTTCGTCAAGCAGGTTTTTAACTTGTGCATGAATTGCAAAACCTTTTGTAATTTGTGTATTTACACGTAGATTAACAAGGTCATGTCCTTCATATTTTTCTGTGTTAGCAGGATCCAAATAATAATTCCCGATATGACTCCATTCTAATTCAGCACGGCTATCTGTTTTAAAATTCCAGCCCAATCGTACATTGGCAATATTTTTAGGCGCCGTATCAATTTCATCACCCTTTGTAATTGCTTGAGAAGCTAAGCTTGCTTTGGCAGCATGACTAGAGTCATAGGTATGCAGTGCATGTGTATAATTTACTGCAACATCAAACTGCTCCCCTAAAGGCATAGCAAGCGATACTTCTATTCCACGGTGTTTTGTTTTAGCATCGGTCACACTATTACCAAATGAATCACGGAAAAAGAAATTCTTTTTCTTCATATAATAAGCAGCAACATCATAGCTCAGGCCAATTGATTCGAAAGTTCCTCGGCTTCCAATCTCTAAACTATCTGCTCTTTCAGAATTTGTTTCACCCACAGTTTGGTCTTTCTGAATACGGTATAAATCCGTAGTTTGTGGAGCACGATGCCCGCGTGATAAATTTGTGTAAAGACTATGCTCTTCTGCCAAGCGATAAACCAAACCCAATTTTGGGCTCCAGTCATTGAATGTATCTTCACGATCAGCAGGTCGCTGATATAAGCAGTCTGTGCCAGCAAAACAAGGGCTACCATCAGCCAATCCCGTTCCATCGGCAACCTTATTATTATAATCATAGTTTGTATAATCAAAGCGCAAACCTGTTGTTGCTCGCCATTTTTCTGCTAATTGCCATTCAGCATGAATAAAAGGGGAAACTGTAACAACATCTACATCATAATTATAATGAATGCCTTGCTGTCTATTTTTACCAAAAAAACTATAACTCGCCCGTTGTTGTGTTTCTTTCAGGTATCCCTCCGTGTATTCTGCGTCAAGCCCTACAATGATTTTATGATCACCTTCTAAATCTATATAGTACGCTGTTTGTACACCCACACTGTCATGGCCATTTTCTTCAATTGCTTTAGAGGGTAAATAATGCTGGCGAAACTTCATGCCGTTGCTACGAATATAGGGTGTAATACTGAGCGTATTACCATTTTCCATCTCATGATCCCATCGTGTTGATAAACGAACAGACCACCAGTCACGATAACCATCAGGGTTTTCATTTCGTTCAATAACCCTTTGGCCACGTTTATATAATTTATCATCTGTTTCACTGGTGATAAATCCGGCAGTTTCTTGATTTAAGTTAAACGCCGAAAATAGTGTTTTAAACGTATCACCATTTTCTGCTGAATAATCATGTCTTAAAGTAAATTTTTGCTGGCCCAATCCCGTATCATCACGCCAGCCCCCCTCATCTACACCACTGAAACTAAAGCGGTATGCATGCGCACCAACAGTATCACTCACCGATCCTCTAAGTTTATAGGTATCATCTGAACCTGCTGTAATATCAAGTTTGCGTTCTAATTCGGCTGAAGGATCACGTGATAACACGTTAAATAACCCATGCACAGCATTTGAGCCATACAAGGCACTACCAGGGCCTCGCACAACCTCAATACTGCCTGCTTGCTCAAAATGAGCAACTGATAAGCCCTGATTATTTCCGAAAGAAGCTGCGCGCAATGGAATCCCATCTTCCATAAACAAAAATGCACCGCCAGCACCTGGGCCTGTCAACACAGGTGAGCGTAGCGCAACCGTCATTTCAACTCCACTACCTCGCTGTAAATTCACACCCGGAATACGTAATAATGATTCTGAAATATGATCTGAGTTTAATAAGTCAATTTCTTCGGTTGTGACTTTGCCAGTATTTCCGGCCAAATCTAATATTGAAGTTTCAGATCGCGAGCCGGTTACAACAAGCTCATCAAGAGTGAAGTCCTCGGCGGATACCATAGTTGCGGCTGATGCGCTTGCCAAAGCAATTAATAAGGGCAATTTTCGTACAGAATACATCTTTAAAATCCTATAAAATTATCGGGCCTTCTAGTCTTTTGAAAGGTCACTTTTGTGAAACAGGCCGCAATTCTCTCATAAGATTCTAAAATCGGCATCAGAATTTTCCTTAATCCCTATTGAAAACACTGTCTAACGCCCCCATTTATTGATCCAAATCAACTTATAACTTTAAAATTGGCACTATGGAATATAAAGACTATTACCAAATACTCGGTGTATCGCGAGATGTATCAAAGGCTGATCTTAAAAAGGCCTATCGCTTACTTGCGCGTAAATATCACCCTGATGTGAGCAAAGAAGCCGATGCTGAAGCTAAATTTAAAGAAGTCGGTGAAGCTTATGAAGTACTGAAAGATAGCGAAAAGCGCGCACAATATGATCAGTTTGGTAGTAACTACAAAAATGGTCAGTCTTTTACTCCTCCTCCTGGTTGGGGGCAAAATGCTGGCATGGGTGGTCACGGTAATTTCAGCAATTTCTTTGAGAGTATGTTTGGCGGGGGAACTGGTGCTGGCATGGGTGGTGGCGGTAGAGATAACTTTTATGCACCAGGCGAAGATGTAAATGCCAAAATCACTATATCCTTAGAAGATGCATTTGCTGGTGCTAAAAAAACAATTCGTAGACCAGCCGGTTCAACTGAAACAGGCACACTTAATGTAAAAGTTCCTGCTGGCATTACATCGGGCAAAAAGATCCGCTTGTCTGGTCAAGGTAAAGCAGGCATGGGTGGAAAACCCGGTGATTTGTATTTAGAAATCGCCATTGCTCCCCATTCTCATTATCATCTTGATGGCAATAACATCTTATTAGACTTGCCTCTAACACCATGGGAAGTAGCATTAGGTGCTAAAATTACCGTTCCCACTTTAGCTGGTAAAATTAATCTGACTATTCCCGCTGGTGCAAAAAGTGGTCAAAAAATGCGCTTGAAAGGTCGAGGTTTACCGGGAAAAGAAGCCGGCGATCAATTTGTGGTATTGCAAATTATGGCTCCACCGGCAGATAATGATAAAGCTAAAAAGTTTTATCAAAAGATGGCAGAAGAACTGAGCTTTAACCCAAGAGAAAGTTTAGAAGCCACATTATAAACCCGTGACCAATAAGCTTGCAGATAGTTAAAAATACGCCGTCATTGCGAGCAACGCGAAGCCAATCTAGGCTGGACAGAATTGGATTGCTTCACTGCGTTCGCAATGACGGTGTACGTGCAATGATGAATGAAAAACCTGCAAGTTCAATAATAACGGTATAAAGGGAGGAATGATGACAACGTTTAAATCAACATTATTATGGCTTGCTGGCCTTAGCTTAATCATTCAAGTTGCAAGTGCCACTTTACCTTTTAGCTGGTTTGGCGATGATGGTGAGATGCCTTCGCTGGCTCCTATGTTGGAACAATCCAAACCTGCTGTTGTTAATATTTCCACAAAAAGCTATATCCGCGTTCAAGATAATCCTTTATTAAACGATCCCTTTTTTCGTCGGTTTTTCAATATCCCCGAACAACAGCCACAACATAGAACCAAGCAAAGCCTTGGTTCAGGCGTTATCTACGATGCAAAAAAGGGCTTAGTTCTTACCAATAATCATGTTATCCACCGTGCTGATGAAATTACCGTTTCACTAACTGATGGTCGTAGTTTCCAAGCCGAGTTAGTGGGAACAGACCCCGCTACAGATGTGGCGTTGATTAAAATTCCTGCGATTAATCTCACTGCATTACCACTTGCCGATTCTGACCAATTACGTGTTGGCGACTTTGTAGTAGCAATCGGTAATCCATTTGGTTTAGGTCAAACCGTTACATCTGGTATCGTAAGTGCATTGGGGCGCAGTGGCTTAGGCATTGAAGGCTACGAAGATTTTATTCAAACCGATGCATCTATCAACCCCGGTAACTCTGGTGGGGCTTTGGTAAACCTGCGAGGCGAGCTTGTAGGTATTAATACTGCTATTTTCTCGCCTGGTCAAAAAGCAGGTAATATTGGAATTGGTTTTGCAATTCCTAGCAATATGGTCAAACAAATCACCGATCAGTTGATTAAACATGGTGAAGTAAAACGTGCTTATCTCGGTGTACAAATGCAAGATATTACCCCTGAATTAGCCAACGCATTTGATTTGGATTCAGAAAAAGGGGCGGTGGTAACCTCGGTGCAACTAGACTCTGCTGCTGCTGAAGCAGGCTTACAAGTGGGAGATATTGTTATCGCTATTGATGATGAAACACTAAGAAGTGCTGATAGTTTGCGTAATTCAATAGGTTTATTAATGGTTGGTGAGACCATTAAATTAGATATTATGCGAGACGGTAAAGCACTGACACTTAAAGCGACCGTGAAAGAAACGCAGAAGCAGATTGCGAAAAATGCCGTCCACCCTAAACTTGCCGGCGCGACATTTGGTGATATTGAAGAATCATCACCCTATTTTGGCAAAATTGAAGGTGTTTTGATCTATTCAGTAAAACAAAATAGTCCCGCATCGCGCTCTGGTCTGCGTAAAGGCGATATTATTACTTCGGTCAATAAACAAATTGTTCGAAACCTAGTTGAGTTCAAACCGTTAGCCTTTAATGGTGGCAAACAATTATTACTCAATATCACCCGTAATAGGCAGGCTATGTTTTTGATTTTACGTTAATACAAGCAAGCGATTACTTCGCTAACATCGTCCAAGTATAGGCCCCGGACGCATCTGTTGTTAAATATCCTTCTGGTGTCGGCGCAAGGTATTGCTTATAAGACTCATTGCGAATTTGCACGGCATCACCGTAGCGAATACGTGGATCAGATGCTGGTACCACCCGTTCAATTATCCAATTAGTCTTTGCTTCATACCCTTTTGTTATCCAATAATACAGTTCATGTTTATTTCCAAAGGCGCCTAAATACACATAATCAGCCCATGAACCATCAAATTTTTCTACAGTTTTAATTTTTACATTATGCCCCGTTTCAAGCGCTTCTTTACCACTATCTAATTGCAATGTCTGTCCAGTACTGGCAATAGTTGGATAATAATAGCTCTCGCCCCGAACATAAGGTGCTTTTCCAACATAGCGTCCATCACTACCTTTAAGCCGGAATTTTGCTGTTTTTGTAACAACCTTAGGTTCACCCTCTTTTAGAACATCATCGGTATGCTCTTCCATATAAACTTGCCAAGCAGTTGTTAACACTACTCGTCTATCAACATCATCAACCAACTCATAGAGTGGCACCATGCCTTTGTCTGCAATATCTGAAATCGACATAAAATCAGGCACACTTGCTGCCCACGCCTCGTAGCTTGCCGCCGGCTCACCCGTACCATCTTGAACATTAGCCGCTTTAGCAGGATCGCCACCTTTTACAATGATCCGTTTATTTCTACTGACTATTTTAATGTCTTTTTTATCTACCGTTCCCGCCGACGCTGAACCTTTGACGATTTCAAGATAAGAGGCATCTACAGTTGCTTGTAAATTGAATGTTGTTGAGACTTTGGAGCGATCAGCAAAACTACTAAATCCTATCCGGCCACCAATATAAATTGATTTAAGATAATGCGTGCCGTATTTATCAAATAAAGCATTCGGCTCCAACGCCATTAGATCTCGTGCCACTTCTTTTTTTAATGGCGCATCATCGAGAACGGTAAGGCGGTAGTAAGTTTGTGCAATATTTGCTGTAGCAAAACTATGTGCACGGTTGGTCAATATCGACGTGTTGAATGTTGAGGTGATCTCACCAGAAAAACCCTCGTATACACCTGAGACTGAGGCTTTTGTAAAAAACTCGTCGAAAAATTCTGTTTTGTTTTCACCACTGGAAAAACGACCTTCCCACTTCGGTGCAGATTGAATATCGACAAATTTTTCACCGCTCAAATCAAACAGGGCAAACGTACAACTATCTGGATCAGCATAATTCTGATAGCCTTTATAGCCCTTTCCTAAAAACTCATTAATCCCTTTGGTAACTTGTTCAGCATGGACAGCAGCATAAGGAGACTCTTCTTTGGGCCAGAGATAAATTGCCGCTGCTACAATTAATACAATTAAAATCAGTAAGATCGATTTGCTCTGAGCCCTAGATTGCATGTCTATTCCTTTTGTAGTTTTGACACTACTCTTGATATAGAGAATCTAAAGCATAACTGATTTTTTATTTAAACTCAAAAAATGAGAGGTGCATCTCATTTTTACTTGTTCCATTTACCACTTACCAATCATATTAAAAAACACACCTCGGCTGTCGTAGTCTAGATTGGTTAGATCATCCGAGAAATCGGTAAAGTTATAACCTACACCGGCTTTAACATGATCGCCAAGGTGACGATAAACCGCTAGCAACATGCCGGCTCGGCGATCTTCTGCTTCGCGAATATCGAGTATTCGGCCTTCTATTAAGGCATCCCAATGTTTAACTACATGCCAATCAAGGCGTAGAACGCCTAGTTGCGCGGTACTATCAAACCAGTCCCCTGCACCACGACCCGCACGCAGCTCACCTTTACGAAGTGCGTATTTAGCACCTAATGACCAACGTGGTGTTAGATCATAAATACCGTCAATAGCAAATACATGGCTGCGTTGTTCAAATTGATTCTGCAAGCCACTTGCTGTGAACTGATTTGCTGGAGATTGATCAGATAAGAATTTATATTCCAACAGCATATTGAATTTATCATTATTCACTGGGCGGTAGGCATAGCCTAAAATAGCCTCAACGAAGTTGGCATCTAAGAAACTGCCGCCGTCGCTATCACTAAAGGCAAAATCAAGCGCTCCACGTACACGCCAATCTGGTGTAAGTTGATACGACAAATGATTACGCGTGTAGATATTATTGCGCACATCATTATTCATTTCATCACGGCGCAATTCTAAACTACCACCATATTTGATCGCATCTTGGGCATAATCCACAACTAATGTTGCGACCCGTCGTTTTATCTCACCACTGCTATTTTGATTTAAACGACCGATTTCAATTCCAAGGCCGATTTTCCATGATTCATCAGGTGTTAGATCTATTCCGTAAGCATGCGTTAAACCATTGCCATTATCACCATGCAGGTATTGTTCTTCGCCATAGACACTGACCCAGTCTGAATAACGCGTTCGTGCACCCGACACTAATTTACCTTGGCGATTACCAATGCCCGTATTGGCATTATCGGGATCAAGTGCATAGTTTAAGTATGTCGTTGTGCGATCTGATAAGCGATAATCTGCACCAATTAGGGCACCAAAACCACCACTTCCTGAAGAAATTTCACCGTTCATGCCTAGGCGATCATTAATGCGGAAATTGCCCCCTAAACCACCACGATTATTTCTATGACGATCATCACTTCGATCAAGTGTCCCTTGAACAAAGGCATGCATACCCCAATCGGCATCACTTTGGTAATTAGCTTGTAATGCTAGATCAGTTCGGTTACCTACATTATCAGTAGTCGCATTTGTGTCATTTTCACGTTTATCACCTCTTAGGCCTGCGCTTAATGTCCAAGTATCATTTAGCTTATGACGATAATCAATTTCTGCAACTTCAGTATCAAAACCACCATTTTGATGAGTAATATCAACTTTGAAATCTATGCTGTCTTTATCAGTTAAAGGCAAAGTCAAACCACCACCAAACTGCTTGGTGTCATACGTTGTTAGCTGCCCGGGCGCTGAAAAGCCATCATCACGATTGCGTGCATAGAAATGACCATTACCATCTATTTCAAACCCTAGATCGGTTAATCTAAAGCCACTTTCTAATTGATAGGCATTGGCTGAATGATTGTTGCTTGTTGGATTAATAGCTGTTGGTGCAAATGTAAAACCACCATCAAATGAACCGTTTGATGTCACACCTGGCCCTTCTGTTCTAGCCGCTTCTAGACGTAAATAAGTTTCTGGTGTTTTACGGAACAATACATCTAAGCCGCCCAAGTTTTGATCTTGCTGGCCTTGCTGTTGATGAGAACCGGTGACACCTAAACGTACAGAATCATTGAGCCAATGTGTCGCTCGACCACCTACCGCTAGATCTCTGATCCGTTCTAGGCTAGCAATATATTCATAATCCACCACTAAATAAACAGGGTGGCCAATATAACTACCTGCTCGCACTAATGCACTATCATCAGATGCAGAAGGCAAAGGCCGTGTTAAGGCAATTCTCCCTTGGATCGCATCTTCTTGATAATCTTGCCCTGCGACTAATGTATTTACGCTTAATACAATGCCCGAATCTTTATCACGCACTTCAACTTGCACGCGCTCTGAACCCGTCACAATATCTTGGTGACCTAAATAGAACAACGTACCGCCAGTGCCACGGAATTCTTCACGTGTTGCTAATGTACCCGGTTCAGCGGCAAATACATTTACATTTGTTTTACGTTCACTATCTGATGTAATGGCTTCGCTGTTCCAATCCAACACTGCCCCGTATAAACCCCGATTAATTTGAGCCAAATCGGTTTCTTGTTGC
Source organism: Methylophaga sp. (assembly GCA_002733715.2). GTDB lineage: Bacteria > Pseudomonadota > Gammaproteobacteria > Nitrosococcales > Methylophagaceae. The sequence goes on along the minus strand of NVWQ02000021.1, from coordinate 14,296 downwards.
ACTATTTTGAAGTTACCCCACATCGCTTGTGAGCGTTCATCTTCAATCTTGGCGTAGAATTTACCTTGTGTCGGTGCATCTTCAACTAGAGTGCTGTCATCGCCATAGGTTGGATAGTACTCACTATCGCCCAAGCGCCGTAACAATGCACGTGGGTCTTTATCCATAAAGGTTGAGAAGATGTCTCTTAGTGGCTGTTCACGGGTATCGGCACTGGCAGTCACTGTGTATTTATTACGCCATTTACCTTTGGTATAAAATGCCAAACGCCCATCCACAAAATTATTATTTGCAAGATGCTGTTTATCTTGGCTGACTTCTTCGGCCGCGCCATGACTACGGTAACGTCCCGCCGTCACATCGACTAAACCCACATAGAACCAATCATCATTTTTAAATTCAATATCACGCCAATATAATGCGCCATCGCCCAAATCATTTAATACTGCCACTTCAATAGTGTGGCGACCATTAGGGATTATTTGACGCGCCACAAATTTACCATCGGCATCAACGGGGATTTCTTGTCCCATCAATACGGCATAATGCCCCATCAGCACAGAATCGCCATGCACGGTTACTGTGCCACCACTCACTGGGATTGACTGACGCGCTAAACGCGTTTGTCCATACGATGCCAATAATGCTTGTTGTGATGATAATTGATCATCATCCACTACATCATGTGCAACAACGCGCCATAATGGCAAGGTTGTTGTTTCGTCAAAACGACCTTCTTTATCATAAATACGTAGGCGATATTGCATTTCTCTCGATGCATCCGCAGGCACAGTCCATTCACCCGCGAGTGAATCACTCAGTGCCACAACAGCTAAAGGATCACCTGCAACTGAGCGTCCATCGGCAAAAATACGCACTTCAGCATGATCAATCCACGCTAAATAATTACTATAGGCTTGGAACTGAATAGCTTCACCTGCCGTTGCTGTCGCCTGCCATGCACTGACATCTAACATCGGCTTTTCGGTTAAATTATCATATTGCAAACGTACATTAGCTTGTGACAATGCAACATCGGTACAACGCTGCACATCTTCACCATCTTTAGCTCCGTTATCAACCGGTTGACCATCAACACTGATTCTAAAACCACCAGCAGGTGTTGATATAAGCACAGCTTCACTATTGCATATTAGACGCCGATTCATTGTTGATGATTCTACCGTTGTGACTTTTCCTGGTACAACATCGTCATACCAAACTGCCATTTCAACTCGACGATTTTTTGCCATTCCAGACGGTATCGAATTACTAGCTATTGGCTGTGTATCGCCCTTACCTGATGCCGTAATAGCACTATCTGACAGCCCTAGTTCTTGTTGAAAATAATTGGCTACTGCTTTTGCTCTAGCTTCTGATAGTACTTGATTATCTTTGAACCAACGTTGTGTTTTAAGTGATAAATGCTGATTGTCGGTATGACCCACAAAGCTTAAACGAATATTCTTTTTATCTTTTAATTCTTCAAGCAGTTCTGACACTCGCGTAATCACAGCAGGATCAAGATCTGCTTTTGCCGATCTAAACTGCGGTGATGTTGTCGTAACATCTAATCTCACCGATTTTAATTCATCATCAGCATATACCTGAGATGTTGCCATAGGAACAGGTGGCAATGCCCATAGTGTGATTGTTGACTTAGGTAAAATGCGTTCAACGTTTTCTGCCACATCCGTAATACGTACTGTACTATCATCTGACATTGTGGCTTGATCGCGCCACTGCGGATGCTGACATTCCTGAGGAACATCTTCACCTTGTTGTACGGGGCATGATTCTTCAGCAAAACTATCTGCACTGAACATCATTGTTTGCGCGGCAACTAAAACTAACCATAAAGAGCGTCTCACGGTGAAACCCTCCCATCTGCTGACCACACAGTGGTATCACCTTGCTGTGTAATAATTTCGTGCTCAACTGTTAATGCATAGTTATCACAATCACACAGCTGCCATAGTTCTGTTAGCTGATCGGTGAACACTTGCATCCTTGTCTCAGCATCGGCTTTATCTTCATCCCTGCCTAAGCCATAACTTAGTCGCACTTGTGATGGTTGTTGTTTCAAAATATCAATTAATTGGTCTAATTGTTCATTTGCAACAGCCGTTAATTGTTCACCATCTGTACTAAATGCGGTGCTATCAATATCAATGCGTAAGATCTTATGTAATGCCGCACCAAAGTTAAGCTTGACTAACTTACCGCGTGTTAAACGAACAACACGTGGATTCTCAGTTGTGACTCGATAGCCTGACGGTAAAGTACGTGTATCCAATTTCATTAAGAAATTAGATCCATGTAACTCATTCGGCACATCCGCACAAGCAATATGAAAACGCCCATAATCATCTGTCGTAATCAATAAGCCACGTGGAGTAACTACGCGAACCCCTGCTAAACCAGGCTCACCCTCATCTTGATAACCATTAATGTTTTTGTCATCAAAAACCTTACCAATAAGATCGCTGCAATCAAATAATGGATCAGGAACAACCCTTACCGTTGCTGTGCCAATGTTTGATACTCGGGTGTTTGCTAGAGGGTTTAGCGCCCACACTTGGTTAATATATTTACCTTCACTTACCCCTGCACCCACGATTAAAATCAGTTGAATGGTTTTAACTTCACTTGCCACAAAATTTTGCCCTGTCCAACCCAAGCTTCTTCCTGCAACCGTAGGCTCAGTTTTAACGCCATTAATTGTTGCAGACCCATCCACATATTTAAAGCCCGGTGGAATCTGGTCTTGTATGGTGATATTAGCTAATGCTGATGTAAGTGTATTTGTTGCTGTAATCGTATACGGTACTAACTCACCTCGCACCACATTGGTTTTAGGCGTTGTTTTGGTTATAACAATTGCCCCGCCTAAAATCGGATCAAGCGGAATATGGTTGTTCACCACATTAGCCGAAGGCAAGGCTGGGTTAATATCAAAACTAAGGAAGTATTGTGTTGAGCCCGCTCCCCCAGCAAAACCAGCCGATGTTGCCGGACATGTATTAGAATCATGAATTGGATTAGCTAATGGCGGTGCAAAAGCACTGTTCTGAACCAACGCAGGATCAGGTGCAATAGCAATTGTCGGCGTATTTGTACAAGCGGGTATTGAAGCCGCAACACCCGGCAAATAACTCGGTGGCGAAACAACCGTTAAAGTATACGTTCCTGCTGGTGCAGTATTAAATAATAAGAACTGATAAAAACCATCCGCACCGGTTACTTGGCTAATATTTGCAGCACCACCCACCAGATCTACTGCAGGGTTAAACCCGCCTGGCCCTGATAAAGTAACTGTCGCACCAGGAACAGGCGCACGTGTTATTGCATCATAAACCACACCTGATGGATCAATAGGTAGGTCTTGGTCGATAATATCTGCTCCGCCTACGACATTAATATTATGAATAGTGCCGTTAGTGGTATCTGTGCCAGCAAAGCCTGATAATGGCGTGCCATAAATGAATCCGCCTTGAGGATGTTTGAAACGAATTTCATAAGTGCCTGGCGATAGATTTTCAAACGAGTAATTACCACTGGCATCGGTAGTCACCGTCGCCACCACATTAATATTGCCACTACTGTTATCTAATGGATCGGCGCGGCTTTCGATTAGTTCTACCGTCCAACCCGTTTGACTGCCACTTTCATCATCACTACGGTTATGATTGGTATCCAACCATACTGATCCTGAAATTCGGGCAGGCACAACAGGAGCGCCTTCACCAAAGTTATATTCAATGCCACTACCACCCACTGTAGGGAAAATAATGCCAGATATCACATCATTAACGGCTGTTGAGCCACCAAGGCTACCTGCAGTATCAATACCATCCGCTATACCGCCCGGTTGTGTTTCAGTGACGGTATAACCTGTACCATTTGGCAATGGCAAACCATCAAATGAATAAGTGCCATCTGCTCCTGTCGTTGTAACAATATTAACTACGTTGCCATCAATATCCGAACCTGTCAGTGTAATAGTTACACCTGGAATACCGGGCTCAATTGGGTCATTAATGCCATCTGTATCTTGATCTACATAAACCGTACCGCTAATGCTGACCCCGATTTCACCAAAATCATAATCAACAAAATTATCATTAGCTACGACAACAATCGCCGAAAAAACATCATCCGCAACCGTGCCACCACCCGTGCCTATAGACTCAAGCCCATCAGCCCAATTTGCTGGTTGGGTTTCGGTAACGGTATATCCGGCTGGATTACTTGGCCGAACATCAAAGCTATAACTTCCATCTGCCGCTGTCATTGTAGTGACATTAATTGGATCGCCATTGATATCCGTACCCGTCAACGTAATAACGGTATTCTCAATACGTCTAGTTTCAGCACCATCACGCACACCGTCTTTATTGGTATCAACCCAAACTACACCAGCAATTGATTCATTTGTCGTTACTTCAGCAAAATCATAGCCCGTTAAATCCGTGTTAACTGGCAGATTAATAGTGCTGATAACATCTGAGGTTCGGCTGGTTACAATTAAATTAGTGCCTGTTGCACCGCCTGCATTATCTAAACCATCAACAAAGCCGGCCGGCTGTGTTTCTGTAATGGTATAACCTGCCACATCACTTGGCGGTAAATCATCAAAAATATAAGTACCATTGGCAAGTGTATTAACCGTAATATCAACTGGGTTACCGTATAAATCCGTACCTGTTAGTCGAACTGTCACCGCAGGAATACCCGCATCGCCTGCACCATCATTGGTGCCATTATCGTTAACATCATCAAAAACCGTTCCTGCAATTGATGAGCCGACAACATTAACCACACCATCATCACTGTCATTTGTCGAGTCGCGATCAATACCCAATGTCGTTACAAAAGCCGTATTGGTAATCGTGCCGCCAAGAGGGAAAATAGTTAACCTTACAGGAACAGTAACCGTACGTGTATCACCGTTTGCCAGGGTGCCGAAGTTACATTCGAACGAGGTTTCTCCACTTAAGCCAGTACATGATCCCGCCGATGGCACAGGAGGACCTGTTAACTCCATCCCAGCCGGCAATGCATCTGTTAACGTTGTTAAAGGCGCGTCGCCCGGTCCATTACTACTAATTACCAAATCCCAATCAAAAGGTTCAAATACACTCACTGTTGCTTGTGATGGTCCTTTCGTTACACCCACATCAACCAATGCTCGAACGACGGTATCTTCCGCTTCTGCATCATTTGCAGGAACGGTATCATCTTCGTTTGCACTGACTGTCGCTAAGCTCGTATGGGTATCGCCAGTGCCATCTGGTGATGTATCAACTCTAAAATAAAGGTAACGAGTCAGTGTTGTATTCGCAGCCATATCCGCTTGTGGACAGCTTAAATTTAATGTTGCACCGCCCGTAACATTTGCATTAAGGTTATTACAGGTTGATGTTCCCCCATTACATGTTGTTGCAACCGAATTGTCACAAAGAAAAGTTAGCATTTTTCCCGCTTTCGGTGTCATATCAAACGCTAAATTAACGCCTGTAGCTAATGATGGCCCTCGATTAGTAATCACTTCTTTATAGACAATAATATTATCTGTAGTAGCTGGGAATACGCCCGGTGTTGGGATATAGCCTATTTGATGAAAGCCATCTTCTTCATCATTGTTTACCAGTAAATCTATTTGCGCGGGCGTAACGGTTAATGTTTCTGTTTTAGAATCGTTAGCTTCAGCCGCTAGCACTGCCGCAGCATCAATGCCTTGTGCCGTATCTGTTGAAACAGTCGCAGTATTGTCCATAACCCAGCCGACATTGGCAACATCCCAATCAGGTCTGATCACCAATGTCACGGTTCGAGTTGCATTTCTAGCCAAAGTGCCAAAATCACAATCTAAGGCTCGCGCCCCACCGGGGCCCGTTCCAAAGGCATCACATGTTGCGCCATTACTTGCTAGCGCTGAAATAACGGTGAATGTTTTACCGGCAGGTAAGGTGGCGGCAAATACATCTTGTAACCTGACATTCAATGCCTCGGCTGGCCCATTATTTCGTAATGAAACAACATAAGTCGTATTCACCCCAGCATTGACCGTATCAGGCGTGGCGGTCTTTGCTGTTACTTCAACATCAGCAACATCAGCAGGAGCAGCAACGGTAATGGTTGTTTGATTAGAGGTGTTATTTCCTAGAACATCATCACCCAATATTGCTGAACTGACACTCGCCGTATTTAAATGATTACCACTAGCAAAAGGACGTGTCGCTGTAAAAGTAAAGATCTCAGTTCGACCATTAATAAACGTCAGCCCATCATTTAATCTACATGTTACCGTTGCACCGGTTGTACACGTAAAATCAGGATTAGCACTTGTCATAGCAACAGCTGTAGTATTAGGCGTGGCACCCACAACTCCTGATACATATTTCGGAACAGTATCAGTCACGACAATGGCATCATCTATGCCACCACCGACAGGATCAGTTAAATCATTTGGACCATTATTGGTTAATGTCAGCGTATAGGTCACCACATTCTCTGCCAGCTCAAGTACGGTATCTGCATTTAATGTAGTTGCTGCTTTTGTGATTGCTAAATCTGCTATTTGCGCCGTACTGTTGCCGCCGGAAGGTGTTGTATTATTACCCGGAACACCATCTAAAGTTGCACTTGCTACCACCGCTGTATTGACTAAATTACCTGCATCGGTCGCAATGGTATTTATGATCAAACTACTTGTTGATGCACCTGACGCTAAGGGAACACTGGCATAAGTACATGTGATTGTTTCCGTAGTTGGCACACCAACAGGTGCGGCACAATTCCAATTTGCTCCTGAAAAACCAACATAAGTTTCACCCGCCAAGGTCTCAGTAACCGTTAAGGGACCAGCAGCATCTTGGGGACCATTATTAATTACATCTATTGTCGACACTAAAGGCGAACCTTGAGCAACAGGGTTAGGGGTTTTACTTTTTGTGATGGCAAGATCGGCACCATCGGGAACAATACTAACGTTAGAGATTGTTGATGTATTATTTGCTGGCGTAGGATCTGGCATGCCACTGGTATTACTTATCGTTGCCGTATTACTAAATGTCCCACTCACCGGTGCGGTCGCCGTTACCACAATATTATTGGTGTTGCCCACAATAAATGATGCTAAATCACAGGTGACCGTTTGTCCGATAGCAGTACATGTCCAACCTCCAGCATTAGTTACTGTTAGCCCAGTAAATCCCGCAGGAAAAGTATCTGTTACCACTGCATCAACCACATCAAAGGGACCATTATTTCTTGGTTGAAATGTAAATGTTGCTGCTGCCAAACCTGTTACCGGGTCAGGATTAACAGATTTAATAATTGATAAATCTGCACCTGCTTCAACCAGTGTATCTTCCGTTTGAGTATTATTATTAGGGTTTGGATCACGCGTTACTGATGAAACAGTCACGGTGTCAGTAATCGTACCCGTTACTCCAATCGCCGCGCCTGCCACCTTGCCCGTAACCTTGCCGACAATGGTAATATCTGGTGCAGTTGCGCCATTAGCAATGCTTGGGCGAGTACATGTTACATCTTGACCCGCATTACTACATGACCACCCCGTACCTGAAGCAGAAATAAATGTTACATCCGCAGGCAGTGTGTTAGTAACCGTTGTTACTGCTGCATCATTTGGTCCATTATTATCTATTGAAACCGTATAGGTAACATTGGCTCCAGCAATAATAATGGCACCGGTATCATTAATGGTGGCGACTAAATCTGCACCATCATCAATGGTTGTGGTTTGTGCTTCAAAGTTATTATTACCGCCAACTTGCGTGGTATCCGTATCACCATCAGCGGTTATCACTGCGCTTACATCTACAGTGGATCCCGTGGCAGCACTTGTTAAAATTGTAAGTTTAATTGTTGTTGTTGGGCCGCCTAAGCCGTTACCGGTAAGATTGCCTAAAGTACAATTTACTTGGCCTGGCGGTACAGAATTATCATGTACGCATCGACCATCGTCGACTGAATCAAATGTTGTTGTTGCAGGAATGGGGAAAATAAGCAAAGTATTGGTCGCGGTATCAGCAGAACCATTGATTACTTTAGCTACATAAACAATTTGACCAGCACGAACAGCAGGATCAAAACCGGTATCTTCGGTAAATTGAGAAATTTGGACATCTACAGCAAAAGCCGATAAAGGCAAGAAAATGGCCAAAACTAACAGGCGAGCAAAATAATTCACAATTCATCCCTAATTGGTGTGGAGTCATTCGACCATGAGTACTATAGCGGTACTAATATCGAGCAGAATTATGGCACAATTGTAGCCAATCTACCATTTTTAGCTGAACGTAGCCTAAACAAGCTTACATTTTATAATGTTATTTTTTGATTTTAACCGGCCGCTTCCAACCTTCCACCGTTTTTTGTACACTTTTTGTGAGAGTTAGTGCTGACTTAGGCGCATCTTTACGTAGTGTCGTGCCTGCACCAATTGTTGCTCCGGCTTCTACCGTTATAGGTGCTATTAGTTGACTATCAGAACCAATAAACACATTATCACCAATCGTAGTACGGTGCTTGTTTACCCCATCATAGTTACATGTGATTGTGCCTGCACCAATGTTCACATTACTGCCCATATCAGTATCACCAATATAGCTAAGATGATTAACTTTAGAGCCTTCGCCAATATTGGCATTTTTGGTTTCGACAAAATTACCAATTTTTGAGTTAGCAGACAATACTGTTCCAGGTCTTAATCTAGCAAAAGGACCAATGTTTACATTGGTCCCTACTTCACTAGAATCTATCATGCTATTTGCGAGAATGATTGTTCCTTCGCCAATAGTTGAATCTTTGATAATGCAGTTAGCACCAATCTCAACATTATCAGCAATAGTGACATTTCCTTCTAAAATCACGTTTACATCAATCGTTATGTCTGTACCTGTAAGCAATGTGCCACGAATATCTATTCTTGCTGGATCCGCTAATGTCACACCTCTCGCCATCAGCTCATTGGCTTGTAGCTGTTGATAATGGCGTTCAAGCTCTGCCAATTGTTGTCGAGTATTCACTCCTGCTACTTCAGCATTATCATCGCAGCAAACTGTTTTTATTTCTAAGCCATCATTAACGGCTAAAGCCACCATATCTGTTAAGTAATATTCGCCTTGAGCATTATTATTACTCAACTTGCTTAATGATCGTTGCAACCATTTTGCAGGCAACACCATGATGCCGCTATTCACTTCCTTAATTGCTAAAGTTTGTTGATCAGCGTCTTTTTGCTCTGTAATGCAGATAACATTACCGGCATCATTTCGTACAATACGGCCATAGCCTGTTGGATCATCCAGCTGTGTAGTGAGAATCCGTAAACTATTGTTATTACCACAATTAACTAATGCATTTAGGGTTGATTGCTGCGTTAGTGGCACATCACCATATAGAACTAAAACTTGTTCTACGTCTGAAAAGACTGCATCGGCCTGCATAACTGCATGCCCAGTCCCTAATTGCTCATGCTGCATTACAACGGGAACATCCATTTCAGCTAATAAAGGTAAAACCTGGTCAGCAGCATTACCACAGACAACAGCCATACTTTGAGGTGAAAGTGTTTGGGCAGTCTCAATCACATGCTCAAGCAGTGTTGTACCTGCTAGTTTATGCATGATCTTCGGCATAGCCGATTTCATTCTGCTACCTTTACCGGCAGCGAGGATCACGATACTTAATGACATATTTTTTCTTCCAAGTTCTATTGAGTCTTCACAAGAATAGAATATTATTTTGTCATCCTCGCGTATGCGGGGATCCATGGGCAGTATAGATAGCTACTATCGTGGGATCCACATCTTTGTGGGAATGACGAGCTTTGCATATTCTAACAAATTTTAGACAAAAAAAAGGCCGTCATTAAGACAGCCTTATTAATTTTATGATTTAAGCCAATTTTAATGACTGCTAGTTGTTTTTCTCATGCGCTCAATACTACGAAGCTGTGCCATTGCTTCAGCCATTTTAGCTCTTGCTTCAGCCATATCCATCTTCGCATCTGCATCGTTTATCGCACGTTCTGCATCTGCTTTTGCTTCTAAAGCGGCTGCTTCATCCACATCTTCAGCACGCATTGCAGTATCTGCCAAAACAGTTACGACATGAGGCTGAACCTCAAGCATGCCACCTGAAACATAGAATTGCTCTTCTTTGCCATCAATCAATACACGAACTTCACCCGGTTTCAAGCTAGTAAGCAACGGTGTGTGACGAGGGTAGATACCCAATTCACCCATTTTTGCTGAAGCAAATATTGCATCTACAGCACCTGAAAAGATTTCCTTTTCAGCGCTTACAATATCAACATGTATAGTCATTGCCATAGTATATCTCCTGAAAACTTATAGAGTTTTCGCTTTCTCTACAGCTTCTTCAATCACACCTACCATGTAGAACGCTTGTTCTGGAAGTGCATCGTAGTCACCGTTTAAAATGCCTTTAAAGCCAGCCAAAGTATCTTTCAATGCAACATATTTACCCGGGCTACCCGTAAATACTTCAGCAACGAAGAAGGGTTGTGATAAGAAACGTTGAATTTTACGAGCACGTGTTACAGTCAATTTATCTTCTTCAGATAATTCGTCCATACCAAGAATCGCAATGATATCTTTCAATTCTTTATAACGCTGTAATGTACCTTGAACGCCACGAGCGATGTCGTAATGTTCATTACCTACAACTAAAGGATCTAATTGACGACTTGTAGAATCAAGTGGGTCAATCGCAGGGTAGATACCTAATTCAGCAATTGAACGAGATAGTACAACTGTCGCATCCAAATGGGCAAATGTTGTTGCTGGAGATGGATCAGTCAAGTCATCCGCAGGTACGTATACCGCTTGGATTGATGTGATAGAACCAATCTTAGTAGAGGTAATGCGCTCTTGTAGTGCACCCATTTCTTCAGCCAATGTTGGTTGGTAACCTACCGCTGATGGCATACGACCTAACAATGCAGATACTTCTGTTCCCGCTAGTGTATAACGGTAGATGTTATCAACAAAGAATAATACGTCACGACCTTCATCACGGAAGTTTTCAGCCATGGTAAGACCCGTCAAAGCAACACGTAAACGGTTACCTGGAGGCTCATTCATTTGACCGTAAACTAATGATACTTTGTCGATTACGTTTGAGTCTGTCATTTCGTGATAGAAATCGTTACCTTCACGAGTACGCTCACCTACACCAGCAAATACTGAGAAACCATCATGCTCAGTCGCGATGTTGCGGATAAGCTCCATCATGTTTACTGTTTTACCTACACCAGCACCACCAAACAGACCTACTTTACCACCCTTAGCGAATGGACAAACTAAATCGATAACTTTGATACCTGATTCAAGCAATTCATTACTTGCCGATAATTCGTCGAAAGCAGGTGCTTTACGGTGAATAGACATTCTAGTCTCTTCGCCAATAGGGCCTTTTTCATCGATTGGGTCACCCAATACGTCCATGATTCGACCTAATGTTTTTTGGCCAACAGGAACTTGAATTGAGTCGCCAGTGTTTGAAACAGCTGAGTCACGTTTAAGACCATCAGTTACACCCATCGCAATAGCACGAACAACGCCATCACCTAATTGTTGCTGAACTTCAAGCGTAAGGCCTGACTCTTCAACCGTTAAGGCATCATATATTTTTGGTAGGCTGTCACGTGGAAATTCCACGTCAACAACGGCACCGATAATTTGTACAATCTTTCCAGAGCTCATCTTACTTCCTCTTTCAATACTATTTCTATTAGACCGTTAGGTCCGTTTAATTTCTTTATACCGCAGCTGCGCCGGCAACAATTTCTGATATTTCTTGTGTGATTGCCGCTTGACGCGCCTTGTTGTAAACCAATTGCAGTTCATCAATAAGGTCACCCGCATTATCAGATGCGCTTTTCATGGCTACCATTCGTGATGCTTGCTCACAGGCAATATTTTCAACAACACCCTGATAAACCAAAGACTCAATATATCTAACCAATAAGTTATCTAACACGTCTTTTGCGTCAGGCTCATAGATATAATCCCAATGATGAGACATCTCTTCGCTTGGCTCTTCAGTTTTAGCAGGCAATAACTTAACGGACTTGTTTTCTTGAGTCATGGTATTCACAAACTCATTATAAACAAGGTACAAGCTATCAATTCGGCCTTCGTCATAGGCATTTAACATCACTTTCACTGCGCCCACTAATTCATGAGGCCGTGGCGCATCACCTAGCTGAACTGCCTGACCTGCATGATTCACTGGCATGCGACTGAAAAAACCAGCTGCTTTTTGACCAATTGTGCAAACATCAACTTCTAGGCCTTTATCAATTTTGCCAGAAATGTCCTTCAACACAGTTTTGAATAAATTATTATTCAAACCACCACATAAACCACGATCAGATGAAACGATAATGTAACCAACACGTTTTTCTTCTGCACGATCTTGTAAATACACATGTTTGTATTCAGGATGTGCATAAGCTAAATGTTTAATTACATTGTGGATCTTATCTGAATAAGGACGTGTTGCTGCCATACGCTCTTGAGCTTTACGCATTTTACTCGCGGCAACCATCTCCATCGCACGCGTGATCTTCTGCGTGTTTTTGATGCTTGCTATCTGAGTCCGTATCTCTTTGCCGTTAGCCATTGCTTACGCTCCGATTACCAACTGCCAGTTGTTTTGAAACTTTCAATCGCAGATGTCATTGCACCTGAAATATCTTTATCAAAACCGCCTGTTGAATTAATTTTATCCATCAAGTCAGCTTGGTTAGAGTTCATATAAGATAATAATGCTGCTTCGAAATCACCTACTTTCTCAACTTCAACATCATCAATGAAACCTTCATTCGCTGCAAATAATGATACCGACATTTCAGCAATTGATAATGGCTGATACTGTGCCTGCTTCATTAACTCTGTTACACGTTGACCACGTTCAATTTGATTACGTGTTGCTTCATCTAAGTCAGAAGCAAACTGAGCAAATGCTGCTAATTCACGATATTGTGCTAAATCTAGACGTGTGCCACCACCTAATTTCTTAACAATCTTAGTTTGAGCAGCACCACCAACACGAGATACTGATAAACCAGCATTAATCGCAGGACGAATACCTGAGTTAAATAAATCAGTTTCTAAGAAGATCTGACCATCTGTAATCGAAATTACGTTCGTTGGTACAAATGCAGATACGTCACCCGCTTGTGTTTCAATGATGGGTAATGCAGTTAAAGATCCTGTTTGACCTTTCACTTTACCGCCTGTCATTTTCTCTACATAATCAGCGCTTACACGTGATGCACGCTCTAATAAACGAGAGTGAATGTAGAAAACATCGCCTGGATACGCTTCACGACCTGGTGGACGACGTAATAATAATGATACTTGACGATAAGCCCAAGCTTGTTTTGTCAAATCATCATAAATAATTAGTGCATCTTCACCTTTATCACGGTAGTACTCACCCATTGAACAACCCGCGTAAGGCGCGATAAATTGTAAAGCAGCAGTGTCTGATGCAGAAGCCGCAACAATTGTTGTATATTCTAAAGCGCCATGCTCTTCTAATTTACGAACCACATTGGCAATAGAGGATGCTTTTTGACCAATCGCAACATAGATACACTTAACGCCGGTACCTTTTTGATTGATGATGGTATCAACAGCAATCGCTGTTTTACCTGTTTGTCTGTCACCGATGATTAACTCACGTTGGCCACGGCCAATTGGAATCATCGCATCAACAGATTTCAAACCTGTTTGCAGTGGTTGATCAACCGATTGACGAGAGATAACACCTGGAGCAACTTTCTCAATAGGAGACGTTTCTGTAGTTGCAATATCGCCTTTACCATCAATTGGTTGACCTAATGCATCAACAACACGACCTAAAAGACCTTCGCCTACTGGTACTTCTAAAATACGGCCTGTACATTTAACACTGTCACCTTCTGTGATATGTGTGTATGGACCTAATACCACCGCACCTACAGAGTCACGTTCTAAGTTTAACGCCATACCAAAGGTGTTGCCTGGGAACTCAAGCATTTCCCCTGCCATCACATCGGCTAAACCATGAACACGAATGATACCGTCAGTAATTCCGACTACAGTACCTTCTGTGCGTGCTTCAGTTGCCCCATCAAAGTTTTCAATTTGCTTTTTGATCAGGTCACTGATTTCTGCTGAATTCAGTTGCATCTTTGTTTCCTCTATAACAAGCTATTAGCCAATGGCATTAGCTAGTCTGTTCAATT
>NVWQ02000078.1 GCA_002733715.2 Methylophaga sp. | reverse complement strand
CAAGTAGGTCGAATTCAACTTATCGAGATTCATGGAACATTTCACTTCAATATCCAACATTAATTGGCTTAATGTAATTACTACATCAAGCTCCAGTTTTTTGCTTATATTTGCCGCAGAAATTGGAGATAAGAGCCAGCTTGTGTGCATGGCTCTTGCTGCCAGATATAGGGCAGCACCTGTAATGCTTGGTTCTATTTTAGCCTTTCTTCTTCTTAATAGCTTAGCTGTTACTTTTGGCGTAGCAATTGCCAATTGGCTTCCAGAAGTTTTTGTATCGGCTGCCGTTGCCATCTTGTTTGCAGTATTTGGAGTACATGCATTACAGATAAAGGAAGACCTGAATAATGAAAAAGTAGTTATACGTAGTGATGGGAGTATATTGTTAGGAACGTTTTTACTTATAACTGTCGCTGAATTTGGTGATAAAACCCAATTAGCAGTAGTTGCCTTGAGTAGTACGAGCTTACCTATTGCTGTGTGGCTTGGTTCAACAGTTGCTTTAATAACAACATCGGCACTTGGTGTTTGGGCGGGTCGTACAATATTGCAGAGAATCCCAATCACTTTTCTTCATAGAATAAGTGGTGTTATATTTATTTCACTTGCAATATTTGCGTCATATAAAACATACAGCTTTTTGACATATGCGCCATGAATTTAATCAAAAACCTAACAAAAAAATCCAGCGGACCGTGAACATCCCCCGTTAAAGTAGACACCAAAATCTAACAACAAGATGAAGTGACTGTATACCAAGCTACAACGAATCAATAAAAATATCCTCTAGTGCGTGGCATTATAAACATCAGAAACTTATTGCTGCCTGATTTTCGATGGTTGTACCTTTGTCATAAATAGACTTGCTATTTCATATAACAGCGATAGATAGGGTGGTTAGTCGGATATAATTTTATTTTATTGGCTTTTTCACCAATCACTAGTGTTGGCTTTAGTATTCCTATCTTTTCAAGGTTGATACAAAAACTACGGTTTCTACCAATTTCTTTTGCAATATAAACAGATGTTTTATTATGTACCCATAAATGTTGAATATTATTTATGTCTGACTTTGTAATTAGCCTTTGATTGCCAAGTTTATATTCAGGCACAAATCCAGAAGTAATCCAGGTTTTTCTGAATGATGAAAGCGATTGGTCTGTAATTTTACTGGCAGTCTCAATATTTATGTATCCACTGTCTATTTTTCTTAATAGACAATTAACATCATGTTTTTTGAATAAATAATTTCCCTGTGAGTTTTTTGCAGCTGGGAGCCATCTATCACGCACGACAAAACGTATTTGATACATATCTATTTGTAGCTTCTCGGCTAATTCATGACTTGATATTGTAGTTTTGGATTTAGTGCAGTTTCTTTTTCTCCCTGCTGGTGATTTATATGGTTTGTCTTTAAGCGTACTAAGATTAATAGATTCAATATCGGAACGAAAAAATAAGTATGTTTTCCCTTTATCAATACCTGGCCCACTCACTGGAGAAATTCCTAGAGATTGTAATCTACTTGATGTGGTAGTCACAGGCAGATGCACCTCCCGAGCAATGGCCGATGCGAATACATATTGTTTGTCAAAGGCATTGATCTCATCTTTTTTGATAGCCCACTGAACAGCACTTATTTTAGAGCCTTTACTTGCTTTAATTAATCCGATTTTAATCAGGTGGCGAATAGACTCATAGTTGGCCTGAAGGACATGAGTGGCATCATTGACAGTAAGTACGTCATTCACCCTTGCTTCATAAGGCCTAACAGGTTTACCTGAACTGGATAGCTCTTTTTTAATTATATATGCCAATGAGGGTCGGGGTGTTACGGGGTTACTTTCCTTCAATAAATTTTCTTCATCTGAACCAAAAGGCACCCATTTTGATGTTAATAATAGGTGGTTAATTTGTTTTAGAGAGAAATTACCATTTTCATTTTTTATGACTAAACTTTCTTTTATGAATCGGTCTAATCTAACACGACTTATTCTAAATAAACATTGGGTATGTTTTCTATTTATGAATACAGGCTCGATGTTTATTGAGCTAAAAATACTTGCCTTACCTTCAAGCAACTTATTAACCAAAATCTGCGTTCCTTTGTCAGTGGCCGCTAATAAAGGCAGTAATATTATTCGTGGGTGAACAGTTACTGCTTTATCATTTAATGCTGGCCAGTTTCCATGCAATAGATGATAAAGAAAATCCGACCGATCAAATTGGGAGAGGTGGATCCCAAGTTTTTTCCACCATTTAAAAAGCTTCCTCAAATTTGACAACATCAAAATTTGATCTTGATTCTTGGTGGCGATAATATCGGCTAACATCACCGCTCGGCTTTTCTGCATGGGTCTAACACGCGATAAAATATCTGTAGAATCACAGCCACAAGTAAGGGGTGCTTGATCATAACTCCATGAAGTTTTACAAATGGGGCAGTGGCTATCCAAGAAGATATGGTGATATTCGCATCCTAGTGCTGCGAAATGGTCCCATATAGCGTATGCGTAATTTTTTTCTAAGTAGCATTGAATACAAATTTTTTCAGTATGAAATTGAAGATCACTGATGGCGACCTTAAGACCTAACCAAATGAGATGGTCTTCCCGACCAGTCCCCAATCTTTGGTAGCTAACCTGTAAGACACTTTTCTCTGAAATACCAACCATTCCACATAACCTCTGATATATGGAGGGACTGCGTGCAACATATCCCAGCATGCCGTTAGAATGGTCAAGAATAGGTATTAGAGAGTGTAATAGAGGTAAAACCTTCGAGTAGCCATTTCCTATTGCGATCCGCCTCAATAAGCTCAAAGGTGATTCATTGGGGAGAGCAGTGGGAATAAATGGAAGATTATTATTTATCATGCTCCGTTCTCACATAATAGAAAGTCCAGCTGATTTATTGGTAAGTTAAATGGATTTATAAAGTCAGGTAGCTCTTTTTGAATTTTTCTTGCTTTCAATTTTTGCTGTATAGCCGCTGCTTTTTTTGCATTTGTACTTGCCATTTCAAGATCATTAAAAGCCTTACTGAAGTGCGACATTCTAATCGCATGACTATCTTCACTGTATGCTAGGCAGGCCGCATTAATGGCTAGTGTTTTCAGTTTGGATGGATTGCCATCAGTCGCAGCATATAACCGGCGAGCGTCATCAAGGTTATCGTAGAAATAGTCGATTTCTTTGAAATAGGGCCCATCACTGGTACTTAGTGATATTTCACTGGATGCTAGAAGTAGCTCATCAGCAAATGACACCATTGTATGATTATCACTAGAGGGCTCTTCAAATGAGCTTAGATAATGAGTATTAGTAAACCTTCTAGCCAATTGGTCATCGGACCTCACGATATCCAAGAGATCTGGCATGCCCATTAAAACAAATGTGCAATTTGTTTTATTCGTCAAAGACTTAATCCAGTCTAAAGATTCCCTTAATCTACTACTCATACTACGATTTTTATTTTTTGATCCTAATGATAGAAGATGTTGGCACTCATCAAGAAAAATCACATCTACATTTGAGCTGTTCAAGTGGTAGATTAATCTTTCAGTTAATGCGTGTGATGTTTGGACTGGACTTCCCAGATTTTGCTAGACACTTTTAACAGTTACAATGTAACTTCAAACAGAGGTGTTTATGAGCAAAGGAAAACGTTATACCCAAGAGTTT
>NVWQ02000020.1 GCA_002733715.2 Methylophaga sp. | reverse complement strand
TAAGGTTTTGGTACTAATTCCTAACCGTTCTGACACGTCAGCAACGGAATAACCACGATCAGTAATTTGCTTGACTGCTACGGTTTTAAACTCTTGGGTATAACGTTTTCCTTTGCTCATAAACACCTCTGTTTGAAGTTACATTGTAACTGTTAAAAGTGTCTAGCAAAATCTGGGAAGTCCAGTGATGTGGCAAGAGAAAAAAGGAAGAGGAATATACGTATGAGTGATTTTCCAAGTAATACGAAGCTAAAGGTAAATGTTATAGGTGCGACTAGTAAGATGGGTAGACAAATTTTTCTGTAAATTAACCAAGGAATGGTAAAAAGTAAGGAGTAAGATTCCAAGAAAAAACATATCCTTTTTCATTAAAGCCCTCTAAATAAGGTTCATAGTAATCCATATCGGAAGCGATATATTTGTGTAGGGCAACAATTGTAAGTATTGCCATATCCATTAATTTGTAATGAAATCAGGTCGAATCAGTCGTAATTATAAACCTAGTATCGCTTATTCAGGACAAGGAAACGCTGCCCCCAACTCCATAAAAACAGTCTCAATAGCTTGATCAGCACTGATTAGCTCATCCTGATGATTCTTATTCAAA
Source organism: Methylophaga sp. (assembly GCA_002733715.2). Lineage (GTDB taxonomy): Bacteria > Pseudomonadota > Gammaproteobacteria > Nitrosococcales > Methylophagaceae. Next base: position 20,932 of record NVWQ02000020.1, on the reverse strand, counting down.
TAGACAATAAAGGTATTAGTTGTCATTAATGGAGCATCACAAAACACTTCATTTGTACCTTTAATTTCCCCAGATTGTATTTTTTTCTGATAATCAGACAATCTAAATGCCATTTCTGAAATCCATGATAACTGCTGCATTTGATTGGCAACATCAATTTGAAAATGAGCTTCGATATATTCTTCTTCGGCATAGCTGTGAACAGAGAAAAATAAAGCGCTTAGCGCAATCAGAGCAACGGTTATTTTGTTATTAAAGTTCATGGTCGGTCTCCAAAAAATTCTACTATACCTGTAATCATTCAATTTGCAGGTTTTTCTCACCCGTCACTCCCGCATGTTTTTAGCGGGAGTCTAGTATTGTAGCTATAAGATCCCCGATAAAAGATCTCGAGGATGACGATGTTTATACAAGATCATCTGCAACTTGATTGATTACGGGTATATAAGCTTATTCGGCACAAGGATATTCTGCTTCTAATTCTTTAAATATAGTCTCTAGGGCTTGATCATCTGTAATGAGTTCATTGGTATGGTTTTTGTTTAGATAACCACGAATGAGATCTGAGTCAATGATGGGTACATCACAAAAAACTTCATTTTTACCCTGAATCTCGCCAGATTGCAATTTTTGTTGGTAATCAGACAATTTGTAGGCAACTTGGAAACACCAAGCTAAGGCTTCGTTTTCATCCTTTTCTTCAAGCTGAAATAAAACCTCAGGCAATGAATCTCTGGCAAAGGCTTGTAAGGATATTATCAGAAGGAATATCATTAAAGTGATGGTTTTCATTGAGCATCAACCTCATTAAATTGTGCTAAGAATGCCTCAGTATCAATAGGTTTCCCCATATCAAATATCGATAATACATCATCGGGCAATTCGTTAAGAGCTGTTTCATTGATAATTTTTTTAACCTCTAATAAGGCTTTAGGATGCATACTGAAATGCTCTAGCCCCATCGCAAGCAATAGACGAGTATATTTAGGATCGCCTGCCATTTCACCACACATTGATACGGAAATATTATGTTTTTTGCCGGCCTCTAAGGTCATGTTAATTAGTTTTAATACGGCGGGGTGTAAAGGATCATAGAGATAGTTTACTTCATCATCAATACGGTCAACGGCTAGGGTATATTGGATTAAGTCATTGGTGCCGATGGATAAAAAATCGACTTGTTGGGCAAACATTTCAGCGCAGATAGCACTGGCGGGTATTTCAATCATTACGCCGGTTTCGATATGGTGATCGTAATCTAGATTTTCATTATCAAGTTCTTCTTTACACATGCTAAGCATACGTTGGGCTTGAGTGAGTTCTTGTAGGCTAGAGATCATTGGGAACATGATTTTGATTTTTCCAAATGCCGAGGCGCGTAATATCGCACGTAGTTGAGTTCGGAACATAGTGGGGTGGTTGAGGCATAGACGAATAGCGCGCAAGCCTAGTGCAGGGTTGATGGCTGTTTGGCTTTGGTTGCGGCCGCCATCAACTGTTTTATCTGCTCCTAGATCAAATGTTCTAATGGTGACTGGCTGGTTGTTCATGCCTTCAACCACATCGCGATAAGCAGCTAACTGCTCTTCTTCTTCGGGTGGTGAAACACGATTCATATAAAGGAATTCGGTACGATATAAACCAATACCATGAGCGCCTGCATTGCTGATGAGGTTGATATCCTCAGATTGCTCAGCATTGGCAAGCAAAGTAATTGTTTTGCCATCACGTGTTTGTGTGGGTTGAGATTTGTAGCGTCCTAGCTCGGCTATATGGGTGGCAAAGGCTTCTCGGTGATATTGATATTCAGCAATGGTAGCTTCAGTTGCGTTGGCGATGAGAATGCCGGTTTCACCATCAATAATAAGGGGTTCATTATCTTGAATATAACGGCGAACAGATTTCACGCCAACAATCGCGGGAATGCCTAAGCTACGGGCTAAGATGGTGGTGTGTGATGTGGCGCCACCATGTTCGGTCACAAAGGCGGCAATGCCTTGATTTTGCATTAACATGGTGTCTGCGGGTGTTAAATCTTCTGCAATAATGATGTGGCCTTTTAATCGACCATCAGGTATTTCATGATCAGGCAGATCTTCATCACCTAAAAATCGATGAATGCGATCGACAACATGATCTACATCGTTACGGCGAGTGCGAAGATAGGGATCGTCCATTTCATTGAAGACGTTGATCAGTGCATCACGTTGTAGTTGTAACGCCCATTCGGCATTACATCGACGTGTTCTGATCATGTCAATTGGAATGGTGGTGAGTGAGGAGTCATTGAGCATTAATAAGTGTGTGTCAATGAAGGCGGCAACATCGGATGGTGCATTGCCTGGAATACTGTCTCTAATGGCTCGGAGCTGTTCCCGTGCTTGTTCTGTGGCGCGCACTAGACGATCAACTTCTTGCTCGATACTGAAAGCAGGGATCAAATATTCACGAATATCGGGCTGATTGTGGAAGAGGATATGTGCTCGTCCGATTGCAATACCGCGCGATACGCCAATGCCTTGTAGCTCGAGCGTCACTCGCCTTCTCCGAAGTAATCATTGATGAGTACTTCGATAACATCCAGCATTTTCTGTTCATCGCTACCATCAGCTGTGATTACTATTTCAGTATTTTTTGCAGCAGCGAGCATCATCATGCCCATTATGCTTTTGCCGTTCACTATGCGGCCATTGCGACTGACTTTTATGTCGGCTTTAAATTCTGATGCAATGGTGACAAATTTAGCTGCGGCTCGGGCATGTAAGCCTAACTTATTTATGATGGTAATAGTGCGTTCAATCATGTTGAACACCCTGAATAGTGGCAACGAACCACACCTTCTTGGCCTCCACTAAGGGCTTTTTGTTCAAGCGCATTAAGATCTAGGCTTGGGTAATTTAATACGCGAATAAGCATGGGCAAGTTAAGCCCTGCTACGATGCGCACATCATCACGATCAGAGACGACGCAGGCAATATTGCTGGGTGTTGATCCGAACATATCAGTCAAAATAAGGATGCCATTACCTTGATCTAATTCGGTCAGTATTTGGTCTAATTTTACTTGAACGTTATCAGGTTTATCGTTAATTTCAATAGATAGTACTTTTGTGGGCAATGGGCAACATGACAGCATTTGCCTAGCGGTATTGATAAGCTCTGTTCCGATTTGATTATGGGAAATTAATAAGATGCCTACGGCCATTGTTGTACTCGGAATGTTTGCATCATTGCAAGGTTCCCATTTGTGCTCGTTGACGCTGTTCAAGTGTTACTACAGCAGTATTATGTTTGACTTGCATCGATAACCAAGTATTTATTCGATTAGTTACGGTTGCAGGATTATTTAGATCTAAGCTGAGCATGGGGAATAATTGTTCACAGATTGTGTGGCGCTCTGGAGCAATGGATAACGAACTCGGAGAGACAAGGTTTTTTTGTAGGTGAATGACATAATCAAGTTGAATATCGGCTTGCCATGCCATTGAACCAAAGTGTTCGGATAGCGAGATAAGACCTAGCTCGCGAGTGTGTAATAGCCCCGTCAACATGGGAGGGCAGTGACCTAATACGGCTCGTTGATTATTGGTTTTGAAATCTACATAGTCATCGGCGATTAGGCTATGGCCATTGTGTAAAAAATCGAGAGCGAGACTGCTTTTTCCGATGCCCGCTTCGCCGATAATAAATACACCATAACCGGAAATATTCAATAACACGCCATGATGACTTTCAGAAAGTTGCTTATGGCGTGTATGTGTTGTCATTTGAGTGGCCTTTGATCAAGTCTGGGCGAAATAATTTGTGCCAAAAATGTTCAGCTTCAAGGCAAAAAACGCAGGTAATAGCGTGCTATTGCGAAGTTTTTTAACGTAGAAACTGGATATTTTTGGCGTGAAGTATGAGTTCATGACTTGATTCAGAGTCTCCTTAAGCTTAGTCGTCATCAATCGCAAGTAACAAATCGAACATTTTATCTGCATTGTCTATTTCTCGTATTTTCTGGCAGATGGTAGGTTCACGGAATGATGTGACTAAACTTGCTAAATGTCCAAGGTGGTCGTCACCATCATCTTCGGGCACTAATAGCGCAAAGAAAATATCGACATCTTTTTCATCTGAAGCATCAAAATCGACAGGGCGATTTAGGGTTAGCATTGCGGCAATGGTATGTGTAATTCCAGGAACACGGGCGTGGGGTATAGCCACGCCCTTTCCTATTCCTGTGCTGCCCAAGCGCTCTCGGTCAAATAATGCATCAAAGATGTCATCAGCTGAAATAAGACCTGTATTAGCGGCCAAAAGATGGCTAATAGTTTCGATAACCCTTTTTTTGCTAGTAGCAGTGCTATCTTGGCATTGGATGTTATCGGAATTTACGAGTAGAGCAGCGATTAACATAGTTTTTTTTAGCCTGCGTTATGTTTCATGTTTACACCATCAGCTTGATGATGATTTTTAATTTTATCTTTATGTTTGATGATCTGACGATCTAATTTTGATACTAAATGTTCAATAGCGGTATACATATTTTCATTTTCATCAGACGCAAATAAATCTGCACCACTTGCATGCACTGTTGCTTCAGCTTTTTGACGCTGTTTTTCAACTGACAATATGACATGAACGTTCGTCATCTGATCGAAATGGCGCGTTAGTTTCTCAAATTTATTATTTACATGGTCACGAAGACTGTCTGTAATTTCAATATGTTGTCCACTTAAGTTTAATTGCATAGTGTTTAGCTCCTAGGTTAATGGAAACTGGCTTAGACCAGTCGTTTTCGTTCGTTAGACGGTGGGATCATTAATGTTTCACGATATTTTGCAATGGTTCTGCGTGCGACATTAATGCCTTGGTCACCGATATATCAGCGATTTTACTATCACTGAGGGGTTTTCTTGGATTTTCTGCGATCACTAATTTTTTAATAATTGCACGAATAGCTGTGGCAGAACATTCTCCTCCTGAATCAGTACTGACATGACTTGAAAAGAAATATTTTAATTCAAAAATACCGCGAGGGGTGTGGATGTATTTTCTTGTGGTTACACGTGAAATGGTTGATTCATGCATTTCAACTTCTTCTGCAATATCGTGTAGTACAAGTGGGCGCATGGATTCATCACCATGGTCTAAAAATTCTCTTTGTCGTTCAACAATAGCGGTTGATACTTTAAGCAATGTTTCATTACGACTTTGCAGGCTTTTTAAAAACCAGCGTGCTTCTTGTAGATTATTTTTTAGATACACATTATCTGCACTATTATCAGCCCGTTTTATCATTTGGGCATAGTGATCGGCTACTTGCAGGCGAGGTGCATTATCCGGATTAAGCGATAATTGCCATCTGCCATGTATTTTTTGTGTATAGACATCAGGCACGATATATTCAGTATTTTCTACTTGGATCTGACTGCCCGGCCGTGGGTTGAGTAATTGAATTGTGCGCACAAGGTCGGTGAGTTGTTCTTCACTTATTTTCAGTGTACGTTTAATTTGAGCATAATCGCGTTTGGCAAGCGTATCAAGATGCTCTTCAATTAAAGTTGTCAGCAGTTCAACATTTGCTAAATCATTAGATTGATATTGCTTAAGCTGAATTAACAAACATTCACGCAAATCACGAGCGGCTACGCCAACCGGATCGAAATGTTGGATCCGATGTAATACGGCTTCAATTTCATCAAGTTCAATATTGTCGGGATCGTTTTCATCTAAGCCTAAATCTAAACTTTGTTGAATATCCTCTAAGGTGGTTTTTAGATAGCCATCATCTTCAATTGAATCTATAATAATCGCCGCAATAGCGCGTTCAGTATCAGAAAAAGGTGTTAAACGAAGTTGCCAGAGTAAATGTTCTTGCAGTGAATCACTGCTACTGTCTTCATTGTCGCGTTCGATTCCTGGCGTGCTTATTTGATTAGAAGGGGCGGCAGGGCCAGTAGACTGTTCAAAGGTGTCTTCCCACTCACTGTCGGTAGGTAATTCATTGGGAATGTCGGCATTTTCAATTTGACTGGCATCGGGCGTTTCGGCGGCGATTTGTTGTTCTTCGGTTTTATCGGGTGCCGCGTTGTCATTAAACTCAAAATCCTCTTCTACTTCGAGTAGAGGATTTGTTTCCATAACTTCTTGAATTTCAGCTTGTAGTTCGAGTGATGAAAGCTGCAACAAACGAATGGCTTGCTGTAATTGTGGGGTCATCGATAGGCTTTGGCCTACGCGTAGCTGTAACGATGGTTTCACTGGTATTTCTGATTGAACATATTGATCATGCCTCTATCATAGCGCAAATATCATGCCACTGACCATATTTTCATTATTATTTTTATAAAATGCGATTTTCAACACAAAAGTAGGGATTTAGAACACTTTAGTTGCGGTTGATTTAAAGCTTAAATAAATTGAATTGCCTATGCTTAAACCTAGCTGTGTTAACGATTCCTGACTAATAAGAACGTGGAATGTTTCGCCGCAGTCAACAGTGAGTCTGATGGCATCTATTTCTTCAGCGATAAGTGTTAGTCGGCCCTTAAAGCAGTTGCGCATACTTGATTCTAAAGCGTGTTTAGAAATGATGATTTCATTGGGATCGATAGCAATATTATGCGCATTATCAATATTAGATATGGTGTGAATTTGAAGCTTGCCAGTATTAAAAACATGATCGTTTAGCTTGCCATGGAAAAGATTAAGCAGGGGACTGGAAGTGACTTTACCGTCAACAAGATTGATGGTGGAATCAGCTAATGCCATGCCTTGCAGGCGATTGTGTGTTGAAAAAATAACAGTCTTATTTTCTCGCTGGCTAAATTGCCGAATAATGGCTTCAAGTTGTTGGTAATGGTGCTGATCTAAATGTGAGAAAGGTTCATCAAGTAATAAAATATCAGGCTGGTAGGCAATGGCGCGGGCGATAGCTACACGTTTTAATTCACCGCCTGATAGTGTTGTCGTTGATTGCTGAGCTAGGTGCGCTAAATTGACTTGTTTAAGCGCTGTTTGAGCTAAGTCTTTGTGCTGTCGCGCTTCAATGCCTTGAAGTTTGAGCGAGAGCATAATATTGTCGTTCACTGAACCGTTTAATAGTAAGGGATGCTGAGATACGTAAGCTATCGACTGCCGTTGTTTTGTTGATAAAGAAGATGAGGCTTGCTGTCCGAACAACAGAATGTTCCCTTCATCCGCTGTAGCTGTAAAGGCAAGTAAATTGAGTAAGGTTGATTTGCCGGCACCATTGTCACCGAGCAGGGCAATGCATTTGTTTTGTGGTAATGATAGATCGGCAATATCGAGTACACACTGCTGCTTATAACTAACTTTAATATTGCGAAGCTGGTAGGCAGGTGTAGTCATCGTTGTAACCACGATAAAATAAAATTCACTAAGAAAGCAATAATTAACAGGAGTATACCTAGTGCCAGACCTGTTTCAAATTCCCCTTTGCTTGTCTCAAGTGCGATAGCTGTTGTCATAGTGCGGGTAAAACCTTCAATGTTCCCCCCAAGCATCATGGCGGCACCGACTTCACCTATGGCTCTTCCGAAACCGGCAATAATGGCTGCAAGAATGGCAAAGCGCATTTGTTTTGCGACTTGAATAGCTAAGGAGATAGGTTTAGCACCTAAACTTATTAATGTTGGCACTAGACGGGGATCGGCTGATGTCACCGCAGAAATAGTTAGGTTGGTCATAATCGGGAAGATCAATAATGCTTCGGCAATAATGATGGCGGTGGGTGTATAGAGTAATTCAAGATGGCCGAGCGGCCCTAAGCGACTGAATAAACCATATAGTAATAAGCCAATCACAACCGTTGGCATGGCCATCAGCGTATTGAGGATATGTTGAATAAAGCGTTTGCCTGTAAACGTATTTAATGCAAAGGCGATTCCAGCAGGAATAGCTAGGCATGCGGCACACAGAGCAGCAATGAGTGAAATTGAAACTGAGGTAAAAGCTATTTTATAAATAGCAGGATCAAAGGATGAAATAAGTTGAAATGCGCCAGCAAGTGAGTCAGAAAAATAGCTCACATTATCCTCTCACGAAGAACTTATTTGACAAGCCCTAAACGCTGGCAAATAGTTAGGGTAGGATCAACTCGGTTCATACTGTAAAAATGTAAGCCAGGCACGCCAGCATCAATTAGTTTTTCGGTAAAACCAGTTAAAAAATCCAGAGTGAAGGCCTGTAAAGACTCAGTGTCATCGTGGAAACCTTCAAGTCGCTTACGTAACCAGCGAGGAATCTCGGCACCACAACCATCAGAAAAGCGAGCTAATTGAGAAAAATTATTGATCGGCATAATACCCGGAATAATGGGGATCTCAATGCCTACTTTTTGGCAGCGCTCAACAAAATAAAGATAGGCATCTACATTATAGAAATATTGCGTTAAGGCACTATCGGCACCCGCATCAACTTTGCGTTTGAAATTATCTAAATCAGCTTGAGCAGAATCAGCTTGTGGATGTATTTCTGGGTAGCATGCAACTTCAATGGTGAAATGGTCACCGGTTTCTTTGCGGATAAAGTCAATCAACTCATTGGCATAACGAAAATCACCGGGATCGCGCATGCCCGAGGGCAAGTCACCACGTAAAGCCACAATACGTTTAATATCATTATCTTTGAATGTTTGCAGAATGTTTTTAATATTATCTTCAGTTGAACCGACACACGATAAATGAGGTGCAGCATCTATACCCGTTGTTGCGCTCGCTTGCTGAATATCAATAACGGCATCAAGCGTATTATCTTGGGTGGAACCACCGGCGCCAAAAGTCACTGAATAAAAATCAGGTTTCAATGGTGCAAGTTTCTCACGCACATCACGCAATATAGCGATCCCTTTATCCGATTTGGGCGGGAAGAATTCGCAGCTAATAGTGAGTTGTTTAGTCATGATTAATTAATGTATAAAATGAAGTATGTGAAAGCTATTATATAGTATCTTCCTCTGTGAACTCCGTGTCTCTGTGGTGCATTCTAATTTTTTACCACAGAGACGCGGAGAGTATAGAGTTGAAATTAATAACGGTAATGATTTGGTTTGTATGGTCCATTCTTATCCATACTTAAATAAGCGGCCTGCTCATCAGTAAGCTCAGTCAAATTAGCACCAATTCTACCTAAATGCAGTCGCGCTACTTTTTCATCTAATTCTTTTGGTAATACATACACTTCATTTTTGTAGGTATCACTGTTTTCCCATAACTCAATTTGAGCCATTACTTGGTTGGTGAATGAAGCTGACATTACAAAACTAGGATGGCCAGTAGCACAACCCAGGTTTACTAAGCGACCTTCAGCTAAAATAGTAATGCGCTTACCATCAGGGAAGATAACGTGGTCAACTTGGTCTTTAATATTAACCCATTCATATTGGCGCAACGAGGCGATATCAATCTCAGAATCGAAGTGACCGATATTACAGACGATAGCTTCGTTTTGCATTGCTTTCATGTGGTCATGGTTGATTACGTTGACATTACCCGTAGTGGTTACAAAAATATCACCTAAGGCTGCAGCATCATCCATATTAACAACGCGGTAACCTTCCATCGAAGCCTGTAATGCACAGATAGGATCGATTTCAGTCACCATAACCGTTGCGCCCATGCCTTTAAATGCTTGTGCGCAGCCTTTACCTACGTCGCCGTAACCTAAAACAACACAAATTTTACCGGCAATCATTACATCGGTGGCACGTTTGATACCGTCTAATAATGATTCACGACAGCCGTAAAGGTTGTCGAATTTAGATTTGGTGACTGAATCGTTAACATTAATAGCAGGTACTTTCAGGCTGCCATCTTTCATCATTTCATATAAACGATGCACGCCAGTCGTTGTTTCTTCTGACAAGCCTTTAACATCGGTTAATAATTCAGGATATTCATCATGCATGATTTGGGTCAAGTCACCACCATCATCCAAAATTAAGTTTGGATGCCAGTTGTTAGGGCCGAAAATAGTTTGTTTAATACACCAAATTGCTTCTTCGTCAGTTTCGCCTTTCCAAGCAAATACAGGAATACCTTGAATAGCAATGGCTGCTGCAGCTTGGTCTTGAGTTGAGAAAATATTACATGAAGACCAGCGAATTTCAGCGCCTAAATCAATTAATGTTTCGATTAATACCGCTGTTTGAATTGTCATATGAAGACAACCCGCAATACGTGCGCCTGCTAATGGATTCTTGCCTTTGTATTCTTCACGAATGGCCATTAAGCCAGGCATCTCAGTTTCAGCAATCTTAATTTCTTTTGCGCCCCATTCTGCAAGGCTAATGTCGGCTACTTTGTAATCAGGTGTTAGATTTTCAATTGTCATGAGTATTCCTTAAAATGTATACGTCATTCTCGCGTATGCGGGAATCCAAGGATAATGGCTATTTACACTGCCCATGGATCCCCGCGTTCGCGAGGATGACAAAGTGAGTCTATCTAGATGCCAGCAGCATCGCGTAATGTGTCAGCTAAGTCAGTGCGTTCCCAAGTGAACTCAGGTTCTTCACGACCAAAATGGCCGTAAGCTGCAGTAGCCTGATAAATCGGGCGGATTAGATCGAGCATCTTAACTAGGCCGACAGGGCGCAAGTCAAAGTGTTCACGAACTAATGCGACAAGTTTATCGTCGGTAATTTTGCCAGTGCCAAAAGTATCAATACTGATAGATGTAGGTTCTGCAACACCAATAGCATAAGAAATTTGAATCTCACAACGATCGGCTAGACCTGCAGCAACAATATTTTTAGCGACATAACGCCCTGCATAAGCGGCACTACGATCAACTTTTGATGGATCTTTACCTGAGAATGCACCGCCGCCATGACGTGCCATGCCGCCATAAGTATCAACGATAATCTTACGACCCGTTAATCCAGCATCACCAACAGGGCCACCAATAATAAATTGACCGGTTGGGTTAATGTGGAATTGGGTATTTTTATTAAGCCATTCAGCAGGAAGTGTCGGTAGGACGATCTCTTCCATAACGGCTTCTTGTAGATTTTTTAACGATATATCGGGATTATGTTGTGTTGATAAAACAACCGCATCAATGCCAACAGGTTTACCCTCTTCATAAACAAAGGTGACTTGGCTTTTAGCGTCAGGGCGCAACCAAGGAAGCGTTCCATTTTTGCGGACTTGTGCTTGGCGTTTAACTAAGCGATGAGCATAGGTGATTGGGGCAGGCATTAATACATCAGTTTCATTGCTGGCATAACCAAACATTAAGCCCTGATCTCCGGCACCCTGTTCTTCAGCTGTAGCACGATCAACACCTTGTGCAATATCGACAGATTGTTTACCAATTAATGACATTACGGCGCATGTTTCACCATCAAAACCAACATCAGAGCTGTTATAGCCAATATCGGTGATAGTTTTACGTACAATATCTTCTAAATCGACCCATGCAGAAGTAGTTATTTCACCAGCAACAATGGCCGCCCCTGTTTTGATCAGTGTTTCACAGGCGACACGCGCATGAGGATCTTGACGAAGAATTTCATCTAAAATCGCATCAGAAATTTGATCAGCGACTTTATCGGGATGACCTTCTGAAACGGATTCAGAAGTGAAAATAAAAGAGTTACTCATAACTAAATGCCTCATTATTCATAATGAACAGGTAGAAAGAGTTGGCGTGATAAATATGCAACGCTCATTATTTCAGTTACCTGTTAATAATGAACGCGGTTAAATAGTGAAACTTGAATAAGCCTAACAGGTAATATTCCTGGCGCAGCGTTCCTTATTCAATTGAACTATTTTAGTCTAAATGAAAAAAAAAACAAGTGCAAGACGTCATGAAAATAGTTAATGATTACAGACTAATGATGGGTTTTCTTTCACAGCAGCTACCATCATTTGTAAATTGTTAATCACATCCATACTGGCAGATTCCATTACTGTAAGGGCTGAGTTTGCAGATTCGATATCATTATTATAAAAAGCTTGCAGTGCTTTAGCGCCTTCGTCATGCACCATTTGATGAGGTGTTGCTAGCTCACGATAGCCGGGCAGTTGAGAAAAACAGTCTACACCTTCACCTTCGTAATACCATTTTCCTAAACGGCAATGGGTATGAACAGACAGCTCTGATGGTTGTTTGTTTGATAAGCCCATCATCACGCGGTAGATTTCATACTTCCAGACAATATGGTCAAATTTAGCAATTTCAACAAAACTATTTAAAGCTGAGCTAGAGATAATTTCTTCCATTTTATGCGATAGAGAAAGCATACTTTTAATATCAGTGACCGCTAGTCCAACACGATCTCCAAATTCAGCGGTGTCTGCAGTCACACGCTTCATTAATTCGCTAGCTGCAGACGTTTCATGTTGAATTTGACCCACCAATTCAGATATTTGAGTGCTTGCTTCTCTAGCGCGTGAAGCAAGTGTACGAACTTCATCGGCTACCACTGCAAATCCTCGTCCATGCTCACCAGCACGAGCAGCTTCAATTGCCGCATTAAGTGCGAGTAAATTAGTTTGTTCGGAGATATTGCTAATGGTATCAACAAAGTTGCCAATTTGGTCAGCATTTTCTTGCAAGAGGTTAACTCTATCAGCAGACAGTGAAACTTGTTCAGTGATGGTGTTTAAACCGTTGGCAACGGTCTCAATATGGTTGCCGGCTGATGTTGATGTTTCTGCTCCTTGTACCGCAGATGCGCGTTCTGCGGCTAACATAGCTGCCATTGAAGCAAGACTGCCATGGAATCCTTCCATGCTTTGGCCGAAACTATTCATATTATTATATAAGCCAGTATCTTTATTTTGCTGTATATGTATTGTTTCTTCTAGTGATGCTGCTAGCTGGACTTTGTCCTGTTCTAAAGCGTTAATATCATTTTTCAGATCGCGAATAGTTTCATCGCGTTTTTTTAACTGCTGTTGCAGTTCAACAATTTTGTTGCCATTATTCCAAAATGCCATTTTTTATCCTTATCTCTAATAAGGCATTACAGCATGAAGTGTGCCATTATTTTTATCAGTACCTGCTTATAGCGCGAGTTTATGCCCGTTATTTTTTAACCATTGTCGATGACGTTTATAGTCGGGCATAAATTGTTCGACTAAGAACCAGAATTTAGGTGAATGATTATGATGCGTCAAATGGCACAATTCATGGGTAATCACATAATCTATAACGTCTTGCGGAGCCTGAATGAGTTGCCAGTTGAAATTAATTTCACCCTTAATCGAGCAGCTTCCCCAGCGCGCTTTATAGCTTTTAATAGTAATAGATATTGGCTGTAAACTCGTTACGTCACTAAGCCAATTAGTCCGAGCCGTTAGATAGCCATCGGCTTGTTGTTTATACCAATCAATAATAGTGGCACGAATTGCCGGTTTTGAGAGTTTGTTTAGCCGTCCATAAAACTCAATCGTCGATGTCGTTTTTTTCACTAAAGCTTTTTCATCGGATTGAAAGAGACGTAGTGTGTAGTTTTCGCCAAGCAATAAAAACACTTCACCGTCTTCAAATTGTTTTTCTTGCACAGTACGTTGTTGTTGCTGTGCTAGCTTTTTTTGGATCCAACTGGTTCTCTGATTGATAAATGCTTGGGTTGTAGCTAGGGGCAATGTGGATGGAATGTGGGCTGACACGCCTTTATTATCAACTTTTAATGCCATCGTTTTTCGACGCTTGCTTTTAATAATAGTGACGGTAAAGCCGTCGCCTTGAATTGTTGTCATAGTGTTTGCAGTCAATATTGCAAAATAAAACAGTATTTTACGTGCTTATTTGAGAAAATAGCTAATCACTTATTTTTTTGAAATATTATGGACGACTCTACTTCTACGCTTAAACAAGCACATCGCCTATCAGTTGCACCTATGCTGGATTGGACCAATAGAGATTTTCGCTATTTCTTACGGTTAATATCTAGTCATTGTGTACTTTATACTGAAATGATCACAACAGGTGCATTAATTCACGGCCAGCGCGAGCGGTTTTTAGCGCACGATGTAAGTGAGCAACCTTTAGCATTGCAATTAGGCGGTAGTGATCCCGATGACTTAGCAAAGTGTGCATTATTGGGTGAGCAGGCGGGGTACAATGAAATAAATCTTAATATAGGATGCCCGAGTGATCGCGTACAAAATGGTCGCTTCGGAGCATGTTTAATGGCGCAGCCCAAGCTGGTGGCGGAAGGGGTGGCGGCTATGTCTGCTGAGGTCTCGATTCCTATCACGGTTAAAACACGCTTAGGCATAGATAAGTTAGATAGTTATGATTTTTTAGCTGATTTTATTACTCAAGTGGCTCATGCAGGTTGTGATATTTTCATTTTGCATGCACGCAAAGCATGGTTGCAAGGTTTAAGCCCTAAAGAAAACCGTAATGTGCCGCCACTTGATTATGAGCGCGTTTATCAAATAAAGAAGGATTTCCCACATCTTCATATTGATATTAATGGTGGAATTCAAACATTAGAACAGGTGCAGCAACATTTGAATAAAGTGGATGGGGTGATGATGGGGCGCTCAATTTACCATGATCCCTATTTATTGGCGCAGGCTGATGCTCAAATTTTTGGTGATCCTCATCCGGTATTGTCACGCCACGATGTGATCCGTGAAATGCTGCCTTATATTGAGCAGCGACTATCGCAAGGTTGCCCTGTTAAATCTATTACGCGTCATTTGTTAGGGATATTTCAAGGTCAACCGGGAGCTCGAGCTTGGCGACGATACTTGAGTGAAAATGCCCATAAAGAAGGTGCCGACTTAACGGTACTAGAAAACGCACTGAGGTTAGCTCCTGAGACCAGTACCTTTATTAAGTAAATAAAGTGCAAAACTGCTTAGGACTATAATGCAGGTGATAATAATTGCAAAGGCAACTTCAACGCGAATATCAGACACGCCTAACATGCCATAACGAAAGGCATTGACCATATATAAAATAGGATTAAACAGTGATACATTTTGCCAGAATTCTGGCAATAGGCTGATAGAATAAAACACTCCACCGAGATAGGTTAATGGCGTCAGAATAAAGGTGGGGATGATGGCTATTTCATCAAAACTTTGGGCGTACATGGCATTGATAAAGCCACCTAATGCAAACATCACAGCACTTAATACCACCATGCTAATGGTGATCCATAGATGTTGAATTTCTATGGATGTAAAAAAGAGTGAAACTAGCGTTACAATTAAACCAACAATCAAACCACGGGCAATGCCGCCTGCGACATAGCCGGCTAAAATCAGATAATTAGGCACGGGGGCGACTAATAATTCTTCAATATGGTTTTGAAATTTCGCACTATAAAAGGATGAGGCAACATTGGCATAAGCATTATTAATGACCGCCATCATAATGATTCCGGGGGCAATATAGTCCATATAATTGAAACCATCCATTTCACCAATACGGCTGCCGATAAGATTACCGAAAATGATGAAATAGAGTGTCATGGTAATTGCTGGTGGTAATAAGGTTTGTGGCCAAATACGCAGAAATCGGCGGACTTCTCGTGTTAATAATGTTTGGAATGCGACCCAGTGATTCATAACGTTGCCTCAGATTTTTCTACTAAGGACAAAAATAATTCTTCAAGTCGATTGGCTTTGTTTTTCATACTTGATACTTCGATATTGTGCTGGCTTAATGCGGAAAATACAGCGTTAAGGCTTTCATTTTGATTCAGTTCCACTTCAAGAGTGGTGTCGTCAATGAGTTGATAATGAATATTGGGTAAATCAATGTTACTAGGAAGGGACGATTTAAGATCGAATATAAACGTCTGTTTATCAAGGCGATTAAGCAGTGACTTCATATCGGTATTTTCAATAATTCGACCACGATCGATAATGGCAATATTACGGCACAAGTTTTCAGCTTCTTCTAGATAATGGGTGGTCAGAATAATGGTCGTGCCTTGTTCATTAATCTTTTGTAAAAACTGCCACATTGAGCGGCGTAGTTCAATATCTACCCCAGCAGTAGGCTCATCCAGAATTAACAGTTTTGGCCGATGAATTAATGCTCTAGCAATCATCAATCGACGTTTCATGCCACCAGATAAAGTGCGGGCGGTGGCATGACGTTTTTCCCACAAACCTAATTGTTTTAGCAATTCATCGGCTCTAGGTTCGGCTTCTTTGGTGCGTATACCGTAGTATCCAGCTTGGGTAACAAGAATGTGTTTAACCTGCTCAAAGCCATTAAAGTTAAATTCTTGAGGCACCAAGCCTAAATATGATTTTGCTTTTGCAGGATATTTATCGAGATCAATATCAAATATTTTGACATCACCGGCAGTTTTGGTGACAAGCGAAGTCACTACGCCAATCGTAGTCGATTTTCCTGCTCCATTGGGGCCGAGTAAAGCAAAAAAATCACCTTGTGCCACGTCAAGATCGACATTGATAAGTGCTTCATGACCATTTTTGTAGGTCTTTGATAGGTTTTTAATTGAGAGTGCTTTCACAGTGACTTTACATTAAGTTATTTAGGTTATTATACCTTGATGGGCCAACGACAAGCTATTTTACCACCACAATCACAACAAGAATTGATGACGCGTTGTCAGCGACTTGTGGGGCGAACATTAGGCAGTGTCGCGGCAGAATTAGGCATCACTACGCCAGATAATTTATTGAAGCATAAAGGTTGGGTAGGCAGTTTATTGGAGAAGGCGTTAGGTGCAAATGCAGGTAATTTAGCTGAACCTGATTTTATGGATTTAGGCATTGAAATGAAGACATTGCCACTCAATGGACAAGGTCAACCTAAAGAATCAACGTATGTTTGCACTATCGCTATGCAACAATCAGGTGAACTGACATGGCAGGATAGTTGGGTGAGGCGTAAATTATCTCATGTTTTATGGGTGCCGATCGAAGCCGATAACAATATTCCATTAGCAGAACGCTACATTGGTCAAGCATGGTTATGGAAGCCTAGTAATGTGCAGGAAACGGCTTTGCAACATGATTGGGAGGAGCTGATGGATCGTGTTGTTTTAGGTGGACAAGCTGATATTAGCGCAAAAGAAGGTGAATATTTGCAAATCAGACCAAAAGCAGCAAATAGTCGTGTTCTCGCAACAGGGGTTTCAGCAAGTGGAGAAGCTGAATATATTAACCCTAAAGGCTTTTATTTAAGGCCTACCTTTACAAAACAGTTATTGGAACAACAATCACAATGAGTAGTTTGCTATTATTAGCACTAAGTTTATATGGAAATAGCAGGAATTTAAATGCGTAGATTAAATGGATTAATTATTGATGGTGACGAGTCTTTCCGACGTACAAGTCGGATAGTGCTGGAGCAAGCAGGATTCACAGTTGAAGATGCAGCTTCAGGCCATGAAGGTCTTGAGAAGGCAAAACAAGAACGCTTTACTCTGGTTTGCTGTTCTTACCAGCTTCCCGATATTACAGGCAGTGATTTTTGTAGCAAAATAAGAGCTATAGCGGGATATGACTTTTCATCTGTGTTGATATTTGCAGAAGAAGATAACGGAAAAATGCTTAAGCAAGCACTTCTTGCTGGCGCAACGGATATCTTTAGCAAAAATGATCTAGATGATCTAAAGGTGTATTTACATCGCTTTGTTGAACGCGAGCAGCGACAGCTCACGGGACGTGTATTGTTTATTGAAGATTCACGTGTATTGCAAGAAATCATTCTTGATTTACTGACTGATATGGGACTTGATGTCGATGCCTACACGCATGGTGAAGAAGCATGGGAAGCTTTTCAAACAAGCCATTATGATCTTGTGATTACCGATATTATGCTGGAAGGAATGATGAGTGGCATTTCACTGGTGCGGAAAATTAGACGTTTACAAGATGAAAATGGTGATATCCCAATTATTGCCACTTCTGGTTTTGACAACTTATCACGGAAAATCGAATTATTTCATCTGGGTGTTAATGATTATGTCGCTAAACCCATTGTAAGAGAAGAGTTACGCCAACGTGTTTTTAATCATATAACAAGCTACCAAAGCATGCAGGAATTACGCTCTCAACAGCGATCGCTTCATAGTTTAGCGATGCTGGATGAATTAACCCAGCTTTTTAATCGCCATGCATTACGGGAGTTCTCAGCAAAATATTTTAGTGAGGCCGTTCGCTTTAAGCATACCTTGTCTTTGGCGGTGATGGATATAGATCATTTTAAGAGTATCAATGATTCAGAAGGTTATTCTATTGGCAATCAAGTATTGGAAGAACTAGGGCCATGGTTGAAACGTTTTATACGTGATGCCGACTTAGTTGCGCGGTGGAGTGGTGAAGAATTTGTTTTTTTACTGGCGAACTGTGACAAGGAATCCGCTATTGTATTAATGGAGCGCTTGCAAAAAAGATTGGCCCAACTTAAGCCTGCAGGTATTGATATTACGGTTAGTATTGGTGTTGCAACAATGGATATTGGCAGTAAACATAATTTAAATAGTTTATTTGAGCTTGCTGATGGTGCTATGTATCAGGCCAAGTTGGCGGGTAGAAATTGTGTTAAAGCATATGAAGAGGAATGCGCTGAGTAGTTACGAATAACTAAGCATACTGCTTAGAAAAAGTAATGCACTGTTGTTTGTTCAACATAAAAATACCATGGCCACCACGTTCAAAGTCTAGCCATAGGAAGTCAGTTTCTGGCCAACGTTCCATTGCGGCGTAATCACTATTGCCAACTTCAACAAATAATAGACCGCTGTTTGTTAGGTGATCTGCGGCACGAAGTACTATTTGCTCAACAAGGGCGAGGCCATTGTCCGCGGCTTCAAGTGCAGACTCTGGCTCATGATTATATTCTGCGGGTAACGTTGCCATTTCCTCAGCACCTACATAAGGTGGGTTGCTGACAATGAGATCATATTTTTGATCGTCCAATGCCTGCCAGAGATCAGATTGAATAGTTTTCACCCGATCATCTAAGCTATGTTTGGCTATATTTAT
Source organism: Methylophaga sp. (assembly GCA_002733715.2). Lineage (GTDB taxonomy): Bacteria > Pseudomonadota > Gammaproteobacteria > Nitrosococcales > Methylophagaceae. The sequence continues at coordinate 1,980 of NVWQ02000020.1, read as the reverse complement.
ATTGGCAACATCCAGCGCATCACGGCTAATATCAACAGCATCAACAGATGCATCAGGGAAGGCAAAAGCACACGCTATTGCAATACAGCCTCCGCCAGTACACATGTCAAGAATACTACTTACCGAATCAGCATTATTGATCCAAGGAGAAAACTGTTCCTCAATTAATTCAGCAAAAGGAGAGCGGGGGATTAATACACGTTCATCAACATAAAAGGCTAAGCCTGCAAACCACGCTTCATGGGTTAAATAGGCTACAGGTACACGGTCAGTTATTCGGTGATGAACCAATTCAGCAATTGCTTGTTTTTCTGCACGTGTTAAACGGGCATCTGCAAACAATTCAGGAAATTCGGTAACAGGCAAATGAAGACTGTGCAGGATTAACTGCAAAGCATCATTAAATGCATCAGCATTACCATGGCCATAGAATAAATCAGCACTATTAAATTGTGATGTTGTCCAGCGAAGCACATCTCGCAATGTATACAGCTCATCTACAATTGAATGCTCAATAGTGGTCATTATTAGCTTGAAATATCAACAAAATGACCTGCAATCGCTGCCGCTGCTGCCATGGCAGGGCTGACTAAGTGGGTACGACCTCCTAAACCTTGGCGGCCTTCAAAATTACGGTTCGATGTCGACGCGCAGTGCTCACCTGATTCTAGACGATCGGCGTTCATGGCTAAACACATGGAACAACCTGGGTCGCGCCACTCAAAACCTGCTTCAATAAATATCCTATCCAAACCTTCTCGCTCAGCTTGTGCTTTGACTAAGCCTGAACCTGGCACGACTAAGGCTTGTTTTAAACTAGCTGCCACTTTTCCACCTTTTATAGCAGCTGCAGCTTGGCGTAAATCTTCGATACGAGAGTTGGTGCAAGAACCAATAAATACACGATCTAGGTGGATATCTGTTATCTGCTGATTAGCACTCAATCCCATATAATGTAACGCCTTTTCAATGCTGCCGCGCTTTACTAAGTCGGATTCATTTGCAGGGTTTGGAACCTTGTCATCGATAGCTACAACCATTTCGGGCGATGTGCCCCATGTTACTTGAGGCTTAATCCCTGCGGCATTTAAAACGATGGTTTTATCAAAAATAGCATCGTCATCGCTGTGTAATTCTTGCCAAGCTGTAACCGCTTTATCCCAATTCTCGCCTGATGGCGCAAAAGGACGGCCTTTTAAATAATCAATAGTGGTGTCATCTACGGCAATAATACCTGCGCGCGCACCTGCTTCAATCGTCATATTACAAACTGTCATGCGACCTTCCATGCTTAATGCTTGAATGGCTTTGCCTGCAAATTCGATAGTGTATCCCGTTCCGCCTGCGGTACCTAATTCGCCAATAATAGCTAATACAATATCTTTGGCAGTAACGCCCTTTCTAACTTCACCATCAACACGCACCAACATGTTTTCAGCTTTTTTCTGAATTAAACATTGAGTGACCATCACATGCTCAACTTCTGATGTGCCTATGCCGAATGCTAAAGCACCAAAAGCACCATGTGTTGAGGTATGCGAATCACCACAAACAACGGTCATTCCTGGCAATGTTGCTCCTTGTTCAGGGCCAACTACATGCACAATGCCTTGGCGTATATCTGATAAATCAAATTCAGTTACTCCAAAGTCTTTACAATTTTTGTCTAAGGTTTCGACTTGAATACGCGAAACAGGATCGATAATACCTTGGTCACGGTTATTGGTGGGTACATTGTGATCGGGGGTGGCTAATATTGAATCAAGTCTATGAGGTTGTCGATTTGCTATGCGCAAGCCCTCAAAAGCTTGGGGTGATGTAACTTCATGTACCAGCTGGCGGTCAATATACAATAATGTTGTACCGTTGTCGTCGGTGCGAACAATGTGTTGATCCCATAATTTGTCGTAAAGTGTTTGAGCTTGAGTCATGGCTAAACTTTGAATATATAAAAAGGTTAATTATACAGACATGCGAGAT
>NVWQ02000019.1 GCA_002733715.2 Methylophaga sp. | reverse complement strand
AGACAAGGATTTTAAGCATTTGAAAGCAAACCTTTCCCAACATTGCCAGCTAGAACAACTGGATAAACAAGCCCTAATTGCATTACAAGGACCTGCGGCCGCAGAAGTGATGAAGCAACTTTCTGATCCAGCCAGCCAGTTAAAATTTATGCAGGCAATCGAAACAGATATTCAAGGTATTGCTTGTATCATTAGCCGAAGTGGTTATACCGGCGAAGACGGTTTCGAAATATCAGTTGCAAATGATAAGGCAGAAACATTGGCCAAACTTTTATTATCATTTGAACAAGTGCTGCCGATTGGGCTAGGTGCACGAGACACCTTAAGACTTGAAGCAGGTTTAAGTCTATATGGACATGAACTCACTGAGTCACTGAGCCCCGTAGATTCTGGCTTAGCATGGTTGGTGCGTAATCAAGAGCATTACCTTGGTGCAGAGGTAATACAAATCCAATTGGCAAAAGGTGCGAGTAAGAAAAAGATCGGTCTCCATATTGAAGGCAAGATCCCTGTGCGTGAAAATACAGAGGTTTTAGATAGCAATAATCATGTTGTTGGCACAGTGACCAGTGGCAGTTTTTCACCTAGCTTGGGTAAACCAATTGCGATAGCGTTGGTTGAGAGTGAGAATAAGGATGTTACCTTGTACGCTCAAATAAGGAAGCATAAAATCACCATGCAAAAGACTATTTTGCCTTTTGTAACACATCGTTACCACAGGAGTTAGTCATGACATCACCACGCATGCCATTAAAACAACTTGAAATGCCTGGTAACTTTATTCGTCGACATATTGGTAGCAACCAAACTCAAATTGCACAAATACTAGCCGAACTTAAGCTCGAAAAGATCGAAGACCTTATTTCAAAAGCTATTCCTGACAATATCCTTGAAAACCAACCACTGCAATTGACTGAAACCATCAGTGAAAGAGCAGTTATTAAACATCTCCGCAAAATTAGAAATCGCAATATAGTCCATACATCACTTATTGGAATGGGCTATCACGACACCGTTATGCCAGCAGTAATCAAACGGAATGTTCTAGAAAACCCGGGCTGGTATACCGCTTATACACCATATCAAGCCGAAGTCAGTCAAGGTCGACTCGAAGCATTGCTAACGTTCCAGCAAATGATTATTGATCTGACAGGTATGGAACTTGCGAATGCTTCTTTATTAGATGAAGGTACGGCGGCAGCAGAAGCTATGGCAATGTCACGACGGGTTTCGAAGAGCAAGTCGAATACTATTTTTATTGATCAAGACTGTCATCCACAAACAATAGCGGTGGTGCAAACGCGTGCCAATTCACTTGGCTTTGATGTCCTCATCGATGACCCCTATACACAGTTATCATCCCATGATTTTTTTGCGGTGTTAGTACAATACCCTGGTTCAAAAGGGGAGATTAATGATCTTTCCTCCGTAGCGACAATCGCCCATCGAAATTCAGCACTTGTCACCGTCGCCGCAGATATTTTAAGTCTGATTTTACTTAAAGCTCCAGCTGATTTTGGTGCAGATATCGTTATTGGCAACTCGCAACGCTTTGGTATACCTATGGGATATGGTGGACCGCATGCCGCCTATTTTTCTACCAAAGATGAATACAAGCGCTCTATTCCTGGTCGTATTATCGGTGTTTCAAAAGACTGTCATGGCCAAATAGCCTATCGCATGGCGCTTCAAACACGAGAACAACATATCCGCCGAGACAAAGCCACCAGTAATATCTGCACATCACAAGTTTTATTGGCGGTTATTGCTGGGTTTTATGCTATTTATCATGGCCCTGAAGGTTTGAAGCTTATTGCAAATCGGGTGCATCGATATAGTCAGATAGTGGCTTCTGGTTTGGAGCATTTGGGTTATGAAATTATCAGCCAACAGTATTTTGATACGTTTGTTATTCGTACTCCGAGCAGGGCTAAACATTTTGTGAGTTTGTGTGAAGAGGCCGGACTCAATCTTAGGCGAATAGATAAAGACCATTTGGGTATTTCTTTAGATGAAACAACAAACCGGAAAACCATCAGAAAAATTTGGCGGGTTTTTGCAGGTATAAACGAAGATTTACCTGATATTCACAGCTTGGACCAAAACATCGGTGAATGCATCCCTAATGCACTATTGCGGAGCGATAAAATTTTACAACATCCAGTATTTGAGCAATATCATTCGGAAACCAAATTGATGCGGTATATGCGGCGTCTTGCCAGAAAAGATATTGCACTTGATCGCAGCATGATTCCATTAGGCTCATGCACAATGAAGCTGAATTCTGCTACCGAAATGCAGGCTATTTCATATCATGAATTTAACGGCCTACATCCATTTGCACCGCTATATCAAACCTTAGGTTATCAGCAGCTATTCGATGAACTCGAAAATATGTTGTGTGATGTAACGGGGTTTGATGCGTTCTCTTTACAACCAAATGCAGGATCACAAGGTGAATATGCAGGCTTATTGGTGATAAAAAAATACCATCAACAACGCAATGAATCGCAGCGTAATATTTGCCTGATTCCTGCCTCGGCTCATGGTACAAACCCTGCCAGCGCGGTTATGGCAGGATTTAAAGTCGTAGTATTAGCATGTGATGATAATGGCAATGTCAGCCTTGATGATCTAAACAGCAAAGTAGAACAATATCACGACACATTAGGTGCGTTGATGATTACCTACCCTTCCACACATGGTGTGTTTGAAGAGTCATTCCGAGAAATCTGTAACACTATTCACCAATATGGCGGGCAAGTTTATTTAGATGGTGCAAATTTCAACGCATTAGTGGGGATCAGTAGACCTGGTAAAATTGGTGCAGATGTAGCCCATATCAATCTACATAAGACGTTTTGTATTCCGCACGGCGGTGGCGGCCCTGGTGTTGGCCCCATCGGTGTTGGTCAGCATCTAGCTCCCTACTTACCTGATCATCCTGTTGTTAAAAATGTTAATCCTCATAAAGGTAAGGCTGGCACTATTGGTACTATTTCAGCAGCACCATGGGGTTCAGCGAGCATATTAACTATATCTTGGGCCTATATTGCCATGATGGGGGCATCGGGCTTAAAACGAGCAACACTGAATGCTATTTTAAATGCCAATTATATTGCCCATAAATTAAAGCCTTATTATCCGATTTTATATACGGGTAAAAATGGATGGGTTGCTCATGAATGCATCATCGACTGTCGTAGCTTTAAACAAGAAAGTGATATCACAGTGGAAGATATTGCCAAACGACTCATTGACTATGGCTTTCATGCACCAACAGTTTCATTTCCGGTTGTAGATACACTGATGATCGAACCAACGGAAAGTGAAGATAAAAATGAAATTGATCGTTTCTGTGATGCATTAATATCAATACGACAAGAGATTGAAGATATAAAAATTAATGGTGCTGGTAACAATAATAATCTATTAAAAAATGCACCCCACACCCACCAACTTTTATTGGAAGAATGGACATTCCCATATACAAAAAAACAGGCCTTTTTCCCTGGAGATCAACAACAAGATGATAAATACTGGCCACCTATTGGCCGTATCGATAATGTTTACGGTGATAAACATTTATTTTGTAGCTGCCAATGAGCTAAATCTTCGCTATAGCTTGTGACTGGCTCTAAAATAAGACAGATTAGGTCGTAAAAACTCGTTGGGGGGTGATTAATTTAGACCTAGACCTATGGCAAAACCATCTCTGTTTTACGTAACTTAAATAATCCCATAGTAAAAAGTAGCGATGCAATTCAAATCAAGTTGATTTAATTGGTCGGAACAGCAAGATTCGAACTTGCGACCCCTTGTCCCCCAGACAAGTGCGCTACCAGACTGCGCCATGCCCCGATTGTATGCAGATTATTGTTGAGAGCTTATGCTAATAGTGCGTGTAAATCTTCTAGCTCAACGAGAAGCTCACGGATCAGCTCTTTTCTTTCTTGATTTTGTTCAGGTTGCCTTTCATTTTCAAGTTGATGGCGTGCCCCACCAATGGTGAAACCTTGCTCATATAACAAACCACGAATTTCACGAATAAGCACCACATCATGGCGCTGGTAATAGCGTCGATTACCTCGACGTTTTACAGGTTTTAGCTGAGTAAATTCTTGTTCCCAGTAGCGCAATACATGAGGTTTAACACCACATAATTCGCTTACTTCACCTATCGTGAAATAGCGCTTTCCAGGTATTACTGGTAACTCGTTATTATTACTCGCTTCTAGCATATGTATCCACCCTAGCTTTTAGTTTTTGTCCTGGGCGAAAAGTCACTACTCGACGCGCTGTAATAGGAATTTCTTCACCCGTTTTAGGATTTCTGCCTGGACGTTCACTTTTATCGCGTAATTCAAAATTACCAAAACCTGACAATTTAACTGCTTCACCGGATTCTAATGCGCCTCGAATTTCTTCAAAAAACATTTCTACAAGTTCTTTTGCTTCACGCTTATTAAAGCCCAATTCATCATAAAGTTGCTCAGTTATATCGGCTTTTGTAAGTGCCATGTGTTCCCCTAAATATTCTTTTCGCTAGTGTTTGCTTACGCTCTAATCGTTGCACCGACTTGTTGGTTCAATGTTTCGGTCACAGTTTCTATCACTGCATCAACCTCTTCATCCGTCAATGTTCGCTCTGAATGTTGCAACTGAAATGCTATTGCAATACTCTTCTTATCAAGCTCGACTCCGGCTCCACTATACACGTCAAATAATTGAATTGACTTAAGAATATCAGATCTAACACCATTCAGGCAATGTTCAATTTCACCTGCCGTGACCGTAGTATTTACTAACAACGCCAAATCCCGACGAATTGCAGGGAATTTAGAGAGTGATTCAAATGAAGGAACCTTTGCTTTCAGTACCGCTGCCAAGGTTAATTCAAAGACATAGGCTTTAGCACTTAGCTCTAGCGGCTTATTCAATCGTGGGTGTAATGCACCTATCCAACCAATGGCAATATCACCTTGGTAAATCCGTGCAGATTGGCCTGGATGTAAAGCTGGGTGCTGTTCTGAAACAAAACGGATATTTTCTTCGCAGCCTAAATCTAGCAATGCTTCAACATCGGCTTTAATATCAAAAAAATCTACAGCACGTTGTTTTTCTGCCCACTGTTCAGCATAACGGCTACCACAGACCACACCTGCAATTTGACGATGCTGTTCAACATTATCGTTTGTACCACTAAAGCTACGACCTACTTCAAATAGTCGTATACGATCGTGTTGTCTATTTAAATTATAAACCAATGCTTGGATTAAACCCGGCCATAGCGATGTGCGCATAACTGACAATTCAGCAGATATGGGGTTTGCTAACTCAATAGCTTGTTCACCTTCAACCGCTAGATGCTGCTGAATTTTTGGATCGCCAAAACTGTAAGTAATTGCTTCTTGGTAGCCACGATCTACTAATAATGACTGCAAACGATGTGTTGCTAATGTGTGTTCAGATATATCGGTCGTTAAAACCGTACCTTGTGGACGTGTCTCTGGCAATTTGTCATAGCCATATAAACGACCTAACTCTTCAATCAGATCAACTTCAATAGCTAAATCAAAACGGAAACTAGGCACGGTTACTTGCCAGCCTTCTGCATTAATTTCAACTACTAAACCAAGACGTGTGAGCCAATCTTCTACTTGTTCAGCTTCAATGGTAATGCCTAGAACACGTTTAATTCTAGCTGCGCGTAAGTTAATCACTTCTGTTTCTGGCAAATCTGATTCTGATATAGCTTCAGTGATGGGCCCTGCCTCACCACCCACAATATCTAATAATAATGCCGTGGCACGATCTATTGCTATGCGCGGTAATGCTGGATCAACACCACGTTCAAAACGGTGTGACGAATCCGTATGTAAGCCGTAAGCACGTGCACGGCCAGCAATCGCTAACGGATTGAAATGTGCCGCTTCTAAAAACAAGTGTTTGGTATCATCGGTCACACTAGAAGCTTCACCACCCATAATCCCTGCCATCGCTAAAGCAAATGAATCATCAGCAATAACCAGCGTGTTGTCTGTGAGGCTTACTTCTTGTCCATCTAATAATATTAGTTTCTCAGCATTTTGTGCTGCACGAACTGTAATACCGCCACTTAATTTTTCTAAATCGAAAGCATGCATTGGTTGACCCAATTCCAGCATCACATAATTTGTTACATCAACAACAGGACCTAAGCTGCGTATCCCACTACGACGAAGCTTTTCTTGCATCCATAAGGGTGTTGATGCCTTAACATTCACATTCTCGATTACACGACCAATATAACGTGGACATTCGGCAGGTGCATCAACAGTAATATTAAACGTTTTTGAGGATTGCTCGTTAATTGTTTCTTGTGGCCATTGTGTTACATCGCAGCCAGTTAACACTCCTACTTCACGTGCAATACCGGCAATGCCTAAACAATCACTACGGTTAGGTGTTAAATCAACATCTATCGATACATCATCAAGATCTAGATAGTCTCTGAGATCGGTTCCGACAGGTGCGTCATCAGCTAATTCCATCAAACCTTTAACGTTGTCAACTAAACCAATTTCGCTAGCACCACATAACATACCAAAAGATTCAACACCGCGTAATTTAGCTTTTTTAATTTTGAAATTACCCGGCAAAACTGAGCCAACGACAGCAACAGGAATTTTTAAATCTTGTCTAACATTGGCGGCACCACAAACAATAGACAACAATTCATCACCAGCAACATCGACTTTACAGCAACGTAATTTATCTGCATCAGGGTGAGCTTCAACAGAAACAACTTGCCCCACTACCACGCCCGTAAAATCACCTGCAACAGCTTCAATTGCATCGACTTCTAAGCCAGCTTGCGTTAATTGTTCGGCTAATGTTGCTGAGTCAATATCTGGATTAACCCATTCACGTAACCATTTTTCACTAAATTTCATTGTGTGTAATACTCTTAATTGAATTGACGTAAAAAACGCAGATCATTTTCAAAGAAAAGACGCAGGTCTTTTACACCGTAGCGCAACATGGCAAGGCGTTCTACGCCCATACCAAACGCGAGGCCTAGATACTTCTCACTATCAATATCAACATGTTCGAATACTTTAGGGTGAACCATGCCACAACCTAATACTTCTAACCAACCGGTATTACTACATACACGACAACCGCCTCCATTACACATTACACATTCAATATCGGCTTCAGCTGAAGGCTCGGTGAACGGGAAATAAGAAGGTCTAAAGCGTACATTAAGATCATCTTTCTCGAAAAAGGCACGTAAGAAGTCAGCCAAAATACCTTTTAAATCGGTAAAACTAACATTCTCATCAACCATCAATCCTTCAACTTGGTGAAACATTGGCGTATGGGTAATATCTGAATCACAGCGATAAACACGACCAGGCGCAATAACACGTAAAGGTGGCGGCTCTTTTTCCATGACTCGAACTTGAACAGGAGATGTATGGGTACGTAATAATGTTTCAGCATTAAAATAAAAGGTATCATGCATCGCACGTGCAGGATGATGTTCAGGAATATTTAATGCGGTAAAATTATGGGTACTATCTTCAATTTCTGGGCCTTCTGCAACCTGAAAACCAATTGATTGAAAATACTGTTCAATGCGTTGTAATGTTCGTGTAACAGGGTGTAAACCACCTATCTGCTCACCCCGACCTGGTAGTGACACATCAATGGTTTCAGCTGCTAGTGCCGCGTTCATCGCGGCTTCGGCTAACAATTTTGAACGCGTTCCAATTAACCCCGCCACTTCTTGTTTGGCTAAGTTAACTGATTTACCAATGACTGGGCGCTGTTCAACGCTAACCTTGCCGAGTTGTTTAAGATAGGCGGTAATTTCGCCTTTCTTACCCATATATTCGACACGAACAGCTTCCTGTTCGGCATTTGTTTCCGAATTGGCAATTGCTTGTTTCGCAAGCTCGACAATATCGTTTAATGCCTGTAACTGTGAGTCCAGTTCAGCCATAGTTCACCACCTAAGTCTTATTTACTTCATAAGGATGCTCTGAACAAGTCATGATTGCTTTATGCTGGCTGAAATTGCCCCAAACTTATCCGAAAATCGCCGCAATAGAATAACTATTACCGCTCATTTCGAAGAAGTTTGGAACAATTTCATCTCAGCCTAAATTCAACCAGACTTAATCAGAGCATCCATAAACAAAAAAGGGCCGTCAAAACGGCCCTTTTTTAAATCATACAATATTCGTTACTCCCGAGGAGCTACAAATATTATTTAGCTAATGCAGCCTTCGCTTGTTCTGCTACTGCAGCAAATGCAACTGAATCATTCATTGCAAGATCAGCTAATACTTTACGATCAACTTCAACCGCTGCTTTTTTCAAGCCGTCGATCAATTTGCTATAAGACAATCCACATTCACGTGCACCAGCATTAATACGTGCAATCCACAACGCACGGAATTGACGTTTTTTCTGACGACGATCGCGATAAGCGTATTGACCCGCTTTTGTTACTGCTTGTACAGCAACACGATATACATTTTTACGACGACCACTATAACCTTTGGCCTGCTTGATAACTTTTTTGTGTCGCGCGTGAGCGACTACACCACGTTTTACTCTTGGCATGAGATAACTCCTTAATTAGTGATTAGGCAACATTTTACGAACTGACATATGATCTGCTTTACAAACCATCAATGTAGAACGCAACTGGCGTTTCCGCTTAGTGCTCTTCTTAGTAAGGATGTGGCTAGTAAACGCTTGTGCGCGTTTAAATTTACCGCTACCGGTTTTTTTGAAGCGCTTGGCAGCACCTCGGTGTGTTTTTAACTTTGGCATTATTTCGAACTCCGCATTCGTAATTAATATTGATGTAAATTCCCAAGCCATTGGGAGTTACATTACTTTTTACCGGGTGCTAAAACCATTATCATTTGTCTACCTTCTTTCTTAGGGTGCTGCTCAATGATTGACAGTTCTTTCAGATCTTCTGCTACTCGTTTGAGTAACTTCAATCCTAAGTCCTGATGCGCCATCTCGCGCCCACGAAAACGTAGACTAACTTTAGTTTTATTGCCCTCTTCAAGGAAACGTGTCAGGTTGCGTAGTTTTACCTGGTAATCTCCTTCTTCTGTGCCTGGTCTAAACTTGATCTCCTTGACCTGTATCTGTTTCTGCTTTTTCTTCGCAATTTGCTTTTGCTTATTAGCTTCAAACACATACTTACCGTAATCCATTATACGGCAAACCGGTGGTTTAGCTTGCGCTGAAATCTCCACCAAATCCAAATCCGCTTCTTCTGCTATTGCCATGGCTTTTGCCAAAGGAACAATTCCATGTTGTTCTCCATCGGCGCCGGTTAGGCGTACTTCTCTGGCGGTAATCTCACCATTTAGCTTTTTATCATCAGTAGCGATATTTCTAGTCCTCTAAAATCTAAAGGATGTCGCTATCAATTCATGAACAAGTATCTTGAGCCCACTATTTTCAATGGCGGCGTTACTATTCATTAGTAATAGAATAACTATTGCTAATGAATAGTGCCTTGCCCTTAAAAATACTGAATCTCAAGCTAACTTATTCAGAATCAATAGCAACATCCTGAATTCTCCCGCGACCAGCAACGTCTTTGCGCAAGATTTCTGCGAGTTCGTCAAGTGTCATTACACCCAAGTCTTCACCCTTGCGAGTACGTACTGCCACGGCGTTCTGTTGCGCTTCGCGATCCCCGACTACAACTAAATAAGGAGCCCGACGCAATGTTTGCTCGCGTATTTTATAGCCTATCTTCTCATTTCTCAAGTCTAAATCTGCTCTAAAGCCTTTATTTTGCAATTCTTTTGTGATTTTCTTAACATATTCGGACTGATTTTGACTGATTCCCATCACTACAATTTGACGTGGCGCTAACCAAGTTGGAAATGATCCGGCGTATTCCTCAATCAAAATACCGATGAAACGCTCTAGTGAGCCTAATATGGCTCGATGCAACATGACCGGCACTTGCTTGCTACCGTCATCGGCAACATAAGTTGCATCTAAACGACCCGGCATTGAGAAATCGACTTGAATCGTACCGCATTGCCAAACACGACCAAGACAGCCTTTTAGTGAAAACTCAATTTTAGGGCCGTAAAATGCGCCTTCACCTGGCTGCAAGTCCCAATCTAGGCCTTTATCATTTAAAGCGCGCTCTAATGCATGCTCTGCTTTATCCCATTCTTCATCAGTGCCTACACGGTTTTCAGGGCGTGTTGATAATTTAACGATAATCTCATTAAAGCCAAAGTCAGCATATACGTTTTGCAATAAGTCCATAAAGGCAGAGACTTCTGACTGAATTTGGTCTTCAGTGCAAAAAATATGCGCATCATCTTGCGTAAAATTACGCACACGCATCAAACCATGTAATGTCCCGGAAGGTTCATTGCGGTGACATGATCCAAACTCAGCCATACGCAAAGGTAAATCACGGTAACTCTTCAAGCCTTGATTAAATATTTGCACATGGCATGGGCAATTCATCGGCTTAATCGCATAATCACGATTATCCGTTTGAGTTGTAAAAATCATGTCACCAAACTTATCCCAATGACCTGATTTTTCCCATAAAGACCGATCAACCACTTGCGGTGTACGCACTTCTTGATAATCATGCTGCAACAATACATCGCGAATATAGCTTTCTACTTCACGATAAATCCGCCAGCCGTTATCATGCCAAAAAACCATGCCAGGTGCTTCTTCCTGAAAATGGAATAAATCTAAGTTTTTAGCAATTTTGCGATGATCGCGTTTTTCTGCTTCTTCTAAGCGGAAAATATATTGTTTTAACGCTTTTTTATCTGCCCATGCTGTGCCATAAACACGTTGTAGCATTTCATTATCTGAATTACCACGCCAGTAGGCACCCGCCAGCTTCATTAATTTGAATGCTTTTAATTTTCCCGTGCTCGGAACATGAGGGCCGCGACAAAGATCGATAAAATCATCTTGTCTATATAAAGAGAGTGTTTCACCTTTTGGAATATCTTCCAAAATCTCAGCTTTGTATTCTTCACCCATCTCACGGAAAAATTCAATTCCCGCTTCACGAGAGATTTCTTCACGCACAATGGGAAGATCTTTCTTCACTATCTCTTGCATACGTTTTTCAATGCTAGTTAAATCTTCTGGCGTAAAACCCGGTGCATAAGAAAAATCGTAATAAAAGCCATCTTCAATAACAGGGCCAATAGTGACTTGGGCTTCAGGAAACAACTGTTTCACTGCTTGCGCCATTAAATGCGAGGTCGAATGGCGAATAATATCTAAGCCTTCGTCATCTCGCTCTGTGATAATCGCTACATCTGCATCTTGATCGATAATATGAGTGGTATCAACAAGCTCACCATTCACCTTGCCTGCTAATGCTGCACGCGCTAAGCCTGCACCAATATCATTGGCTACATCAAAAATAGAAACGGGGTGATCAAACTGGCGTTGACTGCCATCGGGAAGTGTTACTGAAATCATGAACTGTTCCTGACCGATACAAAGGGCCGTAAAAACTAAAAAACTCCTAAGGGAGTCTCGATATTATTTGGTAGGCACGCTCGGACTCGAACCGAGGACTTCCACCATGTCATGGTGGCACTCTAACCAGCTGAGTTACGCGCCTGTCGTTAAGCGGGAGAATTATACAGGGCTTAAGCTTTAACGCAAGTTAATCATTTATCATCCGGGCAATTTCATCTTCGCCCAGTGGTGCTTGATGTTTCACCTTTAAACTATCGACCCATTCTTGAGCAAAATCACGTTGAATCGCACGGTTTATCATTACCACTATTAGCATAGCAATTAAGGCACCAAGACTGGCTAACGCCATATCTTTGTGGGCATCCCAAATATCGCCTTGCGTGCCGAGATAAGCCATACCCAAATCACCACCGACCACGATGGCTACCGCCCACTCCACCAGCTCATACAACATTGAGGTCGACATGGTGAGATCTAGTGGTAAAAAATAGCCCCAAAAACCTTTTACGTTAACTACGCGTAAAAACATTTCTCGAATCGGATAAGCGAGTAATAATCCGTAGCTGAAATGTACTAGGCGATCGAAGTGATTACGCTCCCACCCAAATATTTCATTAATCATTGTGCCAGTTAATGATTGAAACCATCTGTCATAAGGCACTTCAGCATAGGTATAGTGTGAACCGACCACATGTAAAGCGAGAAATATAAATATCAGTGTGTAGGATATTCTTGAAAGTGGTAGCCGCTTAAAACTAACGAATAAAAAGATAACCGCAATAACGACCAGTATATTTTCTAATAACCAGTCTTTTGGATATAAAGGTTCGATTGCAAAATAGATCCACTCGATAGCAAATAGACTAAATAAAATTAACAAGTATTTTTTATGCGTTATCTTCATTCAAATCTTCAGTTTTGTATATTCTGTCTGTATTTGATAGCTGCTTTGAATGCTATAATGCACTATTAATTGGCACATTATCTGCATTTAATTTCTTTGCTGTATTAGGGAACTTCTCCCTGATTTTATACTCTTACTATTTGAAATCGTTCAAAAATGTTACTATACCAGAAATAACTATTCGGAGGCCGCTCGCACAATGACAACTAATGTAGCCCAATACAATTTAGCTTTAGCGCCAATTGAAAACTTAAATTCATATTCTAAGTTAGTTCATAGCACGCCGCTTTTAACCGCTGAAGAAGAATATGATCTTGCAACACGTTTGCAAGCAGATGGTGATGTGGAAGCCGCACAGCGCCTAATATTGTCACATCTACGTTTTGTGAATCGCATTGCTAAAGGCTATAGCGGTTATGGTCTGCCTGTTGCTGATTTAGTGCAAGAGGGCAATATCGGTTTGATGAAAGCTGTTAAACGCTTTGACCCAACTAAAGGTGTACGCTTGGTATCTTTTGCTGTGCATTGGATCCGTGCAGAAATTCATGAATATGTGATTCGTAACTGGCGCATTGTCAAAATTGCCACGACCAAAGCACAACGCAAATTATTCTTTAATCTTCGTGGTGCTAAAAAACGTCTTGGTTGGTTAAATCAAGCAGAGGTTAATGCCGTTGCTGATGATTTAGGGGTGACCCCCGATAATGTGATGGAAATGGAACGGCGCTTGGCTTCGCCTGATGCATCATTTGATTTGCCTTCAGATGCAAGTGAAGAAGATAACTCGTTTTCACCTGCCGCTTATTTAACTGGCCCTGAAAAATCAGATCCTTCATTGCAGTTAGAACAAACTGATTATTCTAATTATCAGAATCAACGCCTCACCAATGCCTTAGGCACATTAGATGAGCGTAGCCGCGATATCATTAGCCAACGCTGGTTGAATGACGATAAAAAAGCAACATTACATACCTTAGCTGATAAGTATGATGTTTCGGCAGAACGTATTCGTCAAATTGAAAATAATGCTATGAAAAAGCTAAAGGGATTGATGATTTAACATTATCGCTTCTGAATAATAGAAAAAAGCCCGCATAAAGCGGGCTTTTTTATTTCAGTAATTTATAGCTACTAACGTTCTAAAAGCGGCTTTTTATCTGTTTTCCCATCCCATTCTTCTGCATCGGCAGGAGGATCTTTTTGCTCTGAAATCACTGGCCATACTTTTGATAGCTCTTCATTGATTGCTAAAAACTCACTTTGTTCATCCGGCAAGTCATCTTCTGAAAAAATGGCTTCGGCAGGACATTCTGGCTCACACAAGGTGCAATCAATGCACTCTTCAGGATCAATAACAAGAAAATTAGGTCCTTCATGAAAACAATCCACAGGACAAACTTCTACACAATCAGTATATTTACATTTAATACAATTTTCAGTGACAATAAATGTCATTTTTACTACTCCATTTACAAATTTTTCAGTTTGCCACCACACAAACTCGTAGTGCAATAGGCCTATTTTACATTATTTCAGACTCTTTCACATAAAAATAGTGCCATATTTTCTGCATAAGAAATGAGCTTTTAAGGTATCATTCACCTAATCAAGACTTAGGGAATATTATTATGCGCCGCATATTGACTATTATCATTTTTATCGTTGTCTTTGCTGTAGGCATCGCCTTTTCAGCGATTAATAACGATCCGGTTACCATTAATTATTACCTCGGCACACTGTCGCTTCCACTTTCTATTGTTATTGTTCTATCAATTGTATTGGGGCTTATCTTGGGCGCTTTAGCCCTATTTGTAGGCAGCTTGCAACTACGCTATGAAAACCGCCGCTTGCATAAAAAGCTTGAAACATCAGAACAAGAAATAAATAGCCTGCGCATTTTACCTCTTACGGATGAACACTAAGCTCTCTCCTTATGGCTATAGAATGGTTATTACTTCTTCTTCCTATTGCCGCACTATCAGGTTGGTTATCGGCGCGTAGCCATTACAAACAGCAACAAGATTCGCAGAAAAATGCTTTTAACCCTGAATACTTCAAAGGCTTAAACTTCTTATTAAACGAACAGCCAGATAAAGCTATTGATGTCTTTATTAAATTGCTTGAAGTAAATAGTGAAACCGTGGAAACGCACCTAGCCTTAGCAAATTTGTTTCGCAGACGTGGTGAAACAGATCGTGCTATTCGAATTCACCAAAACCTTATCGCAAGACCCACATTAACACAGCCTCAACGCGATCAAGCTTTAGTTGAACTAGGGCTAGATTATATGAATGCTGGCGTACTCGACCGTGCTGAATCACTCTTCTTAGAGTTGCTTGCCAAACCATCACCTCCCATTCAAGCTTATCAGCAATTACTCCACATCTATCAACAAGAAAAAAACTGGTTACAAGCCATTGAAATGGCAAAAAACATCCAAAATATAGACCCAGATAATATTGGCCATATCATTGCTCAATTCTATTGTGAATTAGCAACCCAACACATAAACAACACCAATAAAGCGTTCACGTTTCTAAAACAAGCAAATAAATATGATCAAAACTGTGTTCGCGCCATGTTATTGGAGGCAGACCTACATATCGCTGCCAACAACTATCGCAAAGCACAGAAGTGCCTACTACATATCGAGCAGCAAAATCATCATTACATTGCAGAGGCGTTACCCAAATTACTGATGTGCTATCAACAGCTTACTACCTTGCCCGCATTTGAAAAGTGGCTAAATTCATTGCTAAATCAACACCCAAATTTGACGAGTGCTCGGTTAATGCTCACGAAGGTAACGCAGCTCCAACATGGTAGCCAAGCAGCACAAGATTATTTGCATAAACAATTGCATTCACATCCTTCTGTTGAAGGCTTACACACATTAATTTCATTAGGCGAGCCTTCAAACCCGGTTCTAGTGCCCTTAATACGCGATATTACATCGACAATGATTCGCCACGGTGATCGCTATACCTGCCAACATTGTGGCTTTTCAGGTAAAACAATGCATTGGCACTGCCCTAGTTGCAAACGATGGGGCACAATTAAACCAACAGAAATTCACCTTTCCGCTTTAGAAACTTTATTGGAGTCACCGTGAGCGAAATCTCAATTTATCACAATCCTCGTTGTAGCAAATCTCGACAAACACTGGCGCTGATCGAAGAGCAAGGTGTTAAGCCGCACATCATTGAATATATTAAAACACCGCCAACAATTGAGGAATTAGCTGAAGTTCTTGCTCAGCTTGGTTTCAGTGCCCGTGATTTACTTCGTAAAGGTGAAGCTATATATAAAGAACTTAATTTAGCCGATAAATCATTAACTGATCAACAGCTTATTGAGGCTATGTGCGAATACCCAAAATTAATCGAGCGTCCCATTGTTATTCACAATGGCAAAGCTAAAATTGGCCGTCCGCCGGAATCGGTACTTGAGCTCTTATGATAGAAATCCTAGTTTTATATTACAGCCAATCGGGTCATGTTAGAGATATGGCTGAACACATTGCTCGTGGTGTAGAGCTAGTTGAAGGTTGTACAAGCAGGCTACGTACAGTGGCTAAAATTTCAACAGTATGTGAAGCAACTGAAGACAGCATCCCTGACCAAGGCCATCTTTACGCCACCCCTGACGATCTAAAACAATGTGCTGGTCTAGTAATGGGTAGCCCAACACGTTTTGGTAATATGGCTGCCCCTTTAAAATATTTTATCGATTCCACTAGTGATGTTTGGCTCTCGGGTTCATTAATAGGAAAACCTGCTGCCGTATTTACGTCAACCGGTAGCTTGCATGGCGGCCAAGAATCGACATTACTCTCAATGATGCTGCCGTTAATGCATCATGGCATGATATTGATGGGTTTACCTTATAGCGAGAAAGCATTAATGACCACAACTGATGGTGGCACACCCTACGGTGCTAGCCATTTAGCGGGAAGCAATAATGATCGCCCTCTAAGTGATAATGAAGCTCAATTGTGTCAAGCATTAGGCCAACGCATTGCCACCACAGCACTTACTCTACAGGACAAATAATGGTTCAAATTTATAAAAATATTGCCTTAGCCAGTTTCTTCGGCCTAATGATCACTTTGATTTGTTGGATAACACTGGGAGAACATAGTAACAATTATCCTACTTCAGCTTTTCTACTGATCGCCTTGGTTCCATTACTATTTCCTCTGCGCGGGCTATTACACGGAAAACCCTATACACATGCATGGACAACCTTCTTAATGCTATTGTATTTTTCGCACGGTATTGGCGAGGTTTATAGCGCTGAAGGGTTTAGTTTGTATCCCAGCTTAGAAATATTATTTAGCGGAATAACCTTTATCGCATCCATTACTTTTATTAAATTAAACGCTAGAATGCGGCGCAATTCACAGAAAACAGAATAGTTTCTATTATATGATCATGGGCAACGCGTATGATTCGGAGACTAAATTATGAACACAATCCCCGCATTTCAATCTGGATTGGCAGGTATTCAATCTGGCATGCAAAGCCTAAACCGTAATGCTGCAAAAATTGCTAGTGCTGAGACAATACAGTCAGGCGGTGATTTAACAGAACCGCTTGTTAATATGATTCGTGATGAACTGCAAGTGAAAGCGTCTGCCAAAGTGATTGAAGCAAGTAGCACTATGATGGGCACAATTTTAGATATAAAAGTGTAGCCGCACTTAACAAGTCATCATGAACATCTCTGCGGTGGCAGCACCGCTTACATCTATACCGACGAAACGAACAACTGTTGTGTCCGAACAAGAGGCTGCGACAAACCAATTATCTGAACAAGATCTGCAACAAATAAAACAATTAAAAACGCGAGACAGTATCGTGCGTGCCCATGAAATGGCACACATTACTGCAGGCCATGGTATTACACAAGGTAGTGCAAATTTTAGCTTTCAGCGTGGGCCAAATGGAATTCAATATGCCATCGGTGGTGAAGTTCAAATAGATACATCGAAGATTACAGGCGATCCCGTCGCCACTCTAAAGAAGGCGGTTCAAATTCAAACAGCAGCACTGGCTCCGCTACAGCCTTCTTCGCAAGATCGTACGATTGCTGCAAATGCGGCACAAATGGCGATTGAGGCGCGCTCTGAAATAAAGCAACAGCCTACTGAAAGTGAGTCCCCTGATGATTTTTCTTCGGCAGAAAAAACGGTTGGTGAGTTACTTGACTTCAAAGTTTAACCATTTACGTTTAAAATGGTCTGCCAAAACCACAAACATTATCAAAATATCACATTGACCTCATACGCTCCTTCCCCTCTTTCTTTATCAAAAATACAATCTCACTTTGCTGAGAATACGCATAATATTCTAGATGAAGTGTTGATACATCAATCCGTTTCGTCAACCAATGATGAACTATGGCAGCGTCAATCTGATGGAAAAAACACAGCTGCTGTTTGCCTAAGTGAAACACAAACAGCAGGCCGTGGCAGGCGAGGTGATCAGTGGCACTCCCCTGCTTCTGGAAACCTATACCTATCCATAATGTGGCCATTCCCCGCAGAAACAGCGCTTAATGGCCTTACCATCGCTATTGGAATAAGCCTTATAAATACCTTGAAATCAAGTGGAATCAATGATTTACAGCTTAAATGGCCAAATGATGTTTTATATAAAAGACAAAAGTTAGCCGGAATTCTAGTAGAATCACGTTTCGGTAAACAACAAAATACCGTAGTAGGCATCGGCCTCAATTTTGAGCTTCCGACTGCCACCCAACAACAAATTCAACAAGCAACCACCAGTCTTCAACAGCTTTGTACTGAAGTACCCTGTAGAAATGAACTGGCAGGAAAAATAATAAACACAATGATAGAAACACTACAACACTTCCAAAGTCATGGTTTGCATGACTTTATTAGCCAATGGCCGCAATATGATGCATTAGATAATCAAGCCATTACATTAATCAACGAATCTGAGCGCACTGATGCAATTGCTCGAGGCATTAACGAACAAGGTGAACTCCGTTATCAAATTGGTGATGAAATTCATACCTTGTCTAACAGCCATATCAGCATAAGGTTTTCCTCATGAAATTATTAGTCGACATAGGTAATACCCGTGTTAAATGGGCAGTACTGGAAAAAGGTGGCCCAATCGAAAGCCATCATTTCACTCGTAAAAAGACAACCATCAAAACATCGCTCACCAGCGAATGGAAAGAACTTCAAGGGATCGAATCTATTCATATCTCTAATGTTGCAGGCGATAAAATAGCCCAGCAACTCACCGAGTGGACAGCAAAGAAATGGCAGTTAACACCGACATTTGTTAAAAGTGAAGCCAAACGATTTGGGGTGACAAATTCTTATGCCGAGGCTGAGTTATTAGGCGTTGATCGCTGGTTAGCCATCATTGCGGCAAGACAACATGCACGCCAAGCCACCTGCATTATTGATTGTGGTACAGCTATTACAATTGATATCGTTACCAAATATGGCATCCACCAAGGTGGCATGATACTGCCCGGTTTGTCGCTAATGCGTGAAGCATTAGGTGATAATACCAATATGAGTGAAAACGCCGAGATTAGTGATTTTAAAACGCTGGCAATAAATACTCAAAGCGCCATTCAAGCAGGCACACTTTATACCGTATCCGCAAGTTTAGAACGCCTTATTGATGACTTAACCGCTCAATTTGACAATAAAATCCGCTTTATTATTACCGGCGGAGATGCCGAAACAATATTGCCATTAATTAGCGCATCTATCTCACACTACCCTGACATCGTATTAAAAGGCCTCGCCTATTACGCGCGCCAAGGTGATAGAAAACCGCACCACCCGCACCATACCAAGATTGAAGAAACCACAGAAGCTGTGGAAGCTGTGGAAGCTGTGGAAGCTGTGGAAGCTGTGGAAGCTGTGGAAGCTGTGGAAGCGTAACATTTTGCCACTCTAATCGTCATAAGCAACACTATTTTGTAAATTTCACGTTTTAGGATGGTTGCCATGACGCACAGCGTTTCTTTACCCCATGTTTTACTGCTCATTTTGCTTGCATTCTCATCCGCCACTTATTCTGAATCGAATTGTGCTCAGAATAATGTAAAACTACAAGTCTTAGGCTCTGGCGGGCCAGAATTAGGCGATAAACGCGCATCAAGCGGCTACTTAATCTGGATTAACGGTAAAGCAAGCGTATTAATTGATGCCGGTGCCGGCAGTAGCTTAAATTTTGAAAAGTCATCCGCTAAGTTTGAAGATCTACAAGCCATTGTCTTTAGTCATTTTCATGTCGATCATAGCGTTGATTTCCCCACTTATATTAAAGGTTCATTTTTCACATCTCGGCAGAATGACCTACCTGTATTTGGCCCCGAAGGCAATGCCCTAATGCCCTCAACAACTGAATTTGTAAATAAAACCTTAGGCGACGATGGTGCCTTCTCATATTTACAAAATTTTGTGAATACAGAACAACCTAGTAGTTATCATATTCAAAGTCATAATGTGCCTTTAACACCACATAAAATACAACACTATCCCCTAACAGATAATTTAAGCCTCAGCGCAATTCCCGTTCATCATGGGCCTCTTGCTGCTGTTGCATGGCGAGTTAATGTATTTGATTGCTCAATCACCTTCACTGGCGATATGAATAACCAATATAAAACACTAGCAAAACTAGCCAAAAACACTGATATTTTAGTGATGCATAATGCCATTGCCGAATCAGCCAAAGGTGTTGCCGCAAACTTGCATATGAAACCTGCTGAAATGGGTAAAATTGCTAACAAGGCCAACGCCAAGTCAGTGGTGATTTCACATCGAATGCTTCGCACTTTAGGCCATGAAGCTGAAACGAAACAATTTATGGAAAAAAATTACCGAGGCCCCATTAACTTTGCTGATGATTTGGATGTATTTCTTATTCCATAGATATACTTGCCACACTGTAATTCGTAGCTATTAGCTGTCATTCCGGTATGCTTTAAGCCGGAATCTAGTAGCCAAATAAGACTCCGGCTAAAAGCATACCGGAGTGACGGAATAGCGAAAGCCTAAGATTTGATAGTCACGGCTAAAAATTACTATTTGTCAGATCAAGTAATCTACTGTAATCTTCGCATCCTAAAACAGAACAATGGAGAGCTGGCCGAGCGGCCGATGGCGCACGCCTGGAAAGTGTGTATAGGTTTATCCCTATCGAGGGTTCGAATCCCTCGCTCTCCGCCACCTTCTCACCCCCTTATACTTTCCTTGTTTACTCTTGATTATCTACTTACTAGGCCTTTTATCGAAATTTATATAAATGTCTAATCTTGACCCCGTGATAACGCTTTGTTTACTCTTGATTATCTTATTACTAGGCGTTATAGTCCGTATATGTATAGGAATTACAGGGAAAATCCTTTCCCGTTAATAACAAGTTATGTTTCATGAATAAGGAAGTTGAAAAATGTCAAAATACATACCTCGGATAATTTGCGTATTTCTACTATTGGTTCTGACAGCATGTGGTGGTGGAAATCCTGGTCCGCTTGAGGGGACATGGAAAATGAAAGATGTAGTTCCGATGACCATTACATTCCGAAGTGGTGAAACAGAAGCCCTCGGAATCATTGAAAAAGTATCATATGAAATAATAAATAATACTGTTTTAGTAACGTATGAAAATGGATTAATGAAAGGAACAAGTATGCGGTATACGATAATTAATCAAAATACTGTTAAGTCATCATTAGGTACATTAAGAAAAATAAGATGATTAAAAACATAACAAAAAGTTCAAGTTCGTTCGCTCCGCTCACTTGGGACGCCGCAAAAAGCGCGGCACCCCTTAACTAGAACGTTAGGCTTCTCACTAGCCAAAGTGAGATAACAGCGAACATATTGACAATAATCTCAAAAGAAGATTTATGAAAGCGATTATCTGTACAAAATACGGATCACCTGATGTTCTTCAACTCAAAGATGTTGAAAAGCCTACACCCTCTAACAATGAAGTATTGATTAAAATAGTTGCGACCACTGTACATATTGGCGACACGAAAATTCGAAGTTTCAAGCCGGGTATGGGATTTATGCTAGACCTAATAGTAAAACCCATTATGCGAATAATGATTGGCTTTAGAGGGCCAAGAAAAAAAATATTGGGCATGGAATTATCTGGAGAGATCGAAGCGGTAGGCAAAGATGTTAAGTTGTTTAAGGTGGGAGAGCAAATATTTGCATCTACTGAGATGAGGTTTGGTAGTTATGCTGAATATATTTGCTTGCCAGAAGATGGAGTTTTAGCACTAAAGCCAAACAATATAAGCCATGATGAAGCGGCCCCAATTTCTAATGGTGGGCTAACTGCATTGCTCCTTCTTAGAAAAGCAAATATTCAAAAGGCTCAAAAGATTCTAATAGTTGGTGCTTCTGGGAGTGTAGGTACTTTTTCTGTGCAACTTGCCAAACACTTCGGGGCGGAAGTAACTGGCATATGCAGCACCGTGAATTTAGATATGGTGAAATCTCTGGGAGCCGATAAAGTGGTTGATTACACTCAAGAGGATTTTAGCCAACCCCCTGAGACTTATGACGTTGTTTTCGATGCGGTAGGCAAGGTTTCGCCTTCTCGAGCTAAAAAGGCACTAAAGAAAACGGGCGTTTATTTAAACGTTCTAACTTCATCAAATGGCTTAAAATTAAAATCTAAAGATCTACTGTTTCTCAAAGAACTTGTTGAAGCGGGAAAGCTTAAGTCAGTTATAGATAGACGCTATCCGTTGGAACAGATGGTTGAGGCACACAGGTATGTTGACAAAGGGCACAAAAAAGGAAATGTGGTTATAACCGTGGCAGATAAAAACTAAACCTAACGCCTAAATCCAAAACTCTGCACAGCATTAATACTCGTTTTACCCAAAACCAACATCATCAACCGATCAAAACCAACAGCCACACCAGAACATTCAGGTAAACCCGATTGCATAGCGGCAAGGAGATTTTCATCTATCGGTATTTGAATTTTACCTTGTTGTTTTCGCTGCTGATTATCTGTTGCGAACCGTTGACGTAATTCATCAGTATCTAACAATTCATTATAGCCATTGGCAATTTCAACGCCATCAATATAAAGCTCAAAGCGATCGGCAACAGCGTTGCCTTGCTGATCGTATTTTATTTTAGCTAATTGGGCTTGTGAGGCTGGGAAATCATAGATAAAAAGTGGTAAATTTAAACTGGCCAATTTGGGTTCCACCACATAGCTTATTAATAGCGCTAGCCATCCATCCCTGTCGGTTTCAAAATCGTTCGGTAATGACTTTATTCGCGCCCGTGCGCAGTGTTTTATTTCATCATCAGAACAGGTCAATACATTGAACTTGAAGAAAAACTCAAACACACCTCGATAGCTTAAACGCATAATTGGGTCAAATTGAAAGACCTGCTGCAAAAGTTCATTCACCTCATCAATGAGTTGATGCAAATTTAGTCCCGGGCGATACCATTCCAGCATAGTAAATTCAGGCGAATGAAGTCTGCCTTGTTCTCCATTGCGAAATACACGTGCAATTTGATAAATAGAACCCGAGTCAGCCGCCAGCAATCGCTTCATTGTATATTCGGGCGAGGTTTGCAGGTAATGCGTTTGTTTGGTATTTGTACCTAATGGGCTATAGTCGGTAGTAAAACTATCTAAATAAGGCGCTGTAGGCGCTGCTGTTGAAAGTATCGGGGTTTCAACCTCCCATACATCACGTTCAGCAAAAAAAAGGCGGACATCAGCTAAATACTGAGCTCGCTTTTTTAGTATTTCTATACTAGCTGTAGGTTGCCAGCTTTGTTTGTCTAAATTCATTATTCTTGCTCTGTCATCCTCGCGCATGCGGGGATCCATGGGCAGTGTAAATGTTCATTATCCCGTGGATTCCCGCGTCGGCAATAGCTCCTATATTGCTCTACTAAGTTACATCCATGTAACGATTCGCGAGAATGACGACTTATTTTTTAGCACGTTCTACATATTCACCGCTACGTGTATCAATACGCAGTAAATCACCAATATTCATAAACAATGGCACACGCACAACGGCACCTGTTTCTAATGTGGCTGGTTTACCGCCAGTTCCAGCTGTATCACCTTTTAAACCTGGGTCAGTATCTGTTACAGCTAAATTAACAAAGTTGGGGGCGGTAACCAATAACGGTGTTCCGTTCCACTGGGTTACGGTGTAAACATATTGTTCTTTTAACCATTTTTTGCAATCTTCTATCGCATTTTCATCGGCGGCATGTTGTTCAAATGTTTCCGCGTCCATGAAATACCAAAACTCACCATCGGTGTAAGAATATTCTAATTCAACTTCCATAACATCAGCAGATTCAACACTATCACCCGATTTGAATGTGCGCTCGTTTACTCGTCCTGTTTTTAAATTGCGAAATTTAACGCGGTTAAATGCTTGGCCTTTTCCCGGTTTTACTAATTCATTTTCAATGATGCTACATGGGTCGCCATCTAGGATAAATTTAAGTCCTTGTTTAAATTGATTTGTACTAATACTTGCCATGATGACCTCTTTTGAGCGACGATCTACGTCTATGAAATATTCTAAACGCATATGATACCGCAAACTGAACAAATCAACACCAAGCAAGATTGGCAAATTGCATTAGCAAATTGTATAAGCGACCCTGCCACCTTATTAAATCAGCTTGGTTTGGCTGATAGGCTTGCTGCAATTGATGGTCACCTTATTAAAAAGTTCCCATTACGTGTGCCTCAAAACTATATCAATAAAATGCGTTATGGCGATGCTGATGATCCGCTTTTACGGCAGGTTTTCCCGCTTATTGATGAAGGTTTAACCGTCGAGAATTTTGTCACTGATCCCGTTGGTGATGGTTTAGCGATTACCGCACCCGGTATTTTACAGAAATATCATGGGCGCGCTTTATTGGTGACAACGGGTGCTTGCGCCATTCATTGTCGATATTGTTTTCGTCGTCATTTCCCTTATGGTGACAGTAATCCCTTAGCTAGCCAATGGCTAGAAACATTATCTACATTACGTGCTGATATCAGCATTAATGAAGTTATTTTAAGTGGCGGTGATCCACTGGTACTGACTGATTCTAAACTTGCCATGATGATTGCTGATTTAGAAGAGATCCCTCATCTTAAACGATTGCGGATTCATACCCGCTTACCCATTGTATTGCCTGAACGCATTGATGAACAGCTCTTAAAGTGGATTAATCAATCACGATTTCAAGTTATTATGGTGGTACACGCTAATCATGCTAATGAGATTGATGATGAAGTTGCTACAGCGTTAGACAGTTTACGACTTGCTGGCTGCCAATTATTAAATCAATCGGTTTTACTTAAGGGCGTTAATGATGATGCAGAAAGTTTAATCGCTTTAAGTGAGCGCCTAAGCGACGTTAATGTCATACCCTATTATTTACACCTACTCGACCCTGTGGCAGGTGCAAGCCACTTTGATGTGCCAGATAAAATTGGCATTGAACTAATAGAGCAAATTAAATACAAATTACCGGGTTATCTGGTGCCTCGATTAGTGCGAGAACAGCAAGGCGAGCAAAGTAAAACAACTATTGCTTAAGAACGCTCAGCTAAAGGCATATAATCACGAATGTCGCTACCAATATAAATCTGTGTAGGTCGATAAATTCGGTTATTCGAAATCTGCTCACGCCAATGTGCCAGCCAACCTGCTGATCGTGCAACTGCAAATAATGCGGTGAATTGATCTGCTGGAATACCCATTTCGGTATATAAAATACCTGAGTAGAAATCGACATTAGGGTAAACGCCTTTATGTCCTAAACGATCGACACAAATTTCTTCCACTTTCATTGCTGTTTCAAATGTTTGATCTAAGCTACTGCCACGATCTTCAATCAATTCTTCAACTAACTTATGCAATATTGTCGCACGAGGATCTTTGACTTTATACTCACGATGACCCATTCCCCAAATCACTTCTTTATTTGCTAGCGCCTTATCAATCCATGCTTCAGCATTTTTAGGGCTGCCAATTTCTTTCATCATCTCAACAACGCGGGAATTCGCACCTCCGTGTAACGGGCCCGATAGAGTACCAATTGCACCAGAGATAACACTGTAAGGTGTGGCTAATGTTGAACCAGAAACAAGCGCTGAGAAGGTGGAGGCATTTAAAGTATGCTCGGCATGAAGAATCAAACACACGTCCATGATCTTAGCCATCATTGGATCAGGCTCTTTACCTGTGAACATATACAGCAAATTTTCAGCTACAGATAAATCTTCCCGAGGTTCAATAGGATCATAGCCTTGACGCATATGCTCCCACATCGCAACAAGAGGTGCCATAGATGCAATAATATTCACTGTCATATTGCGAACATAGTTTAAATCTTCACAAGCATCACCACTCGTCAGACACTCATTACCAGGATAGAACATACCTAAACTAGATACGGCTGTTTGCAACATATCCATTGGATGACCTGTTGCTGGGAAATGATGCATCATTTCACGGATATGGTATTTGATTCGGTATTGGCTGCGTAACTGAGTAGTAAACTCTGACAGTTCGGCTGCAGTAGGCAATTCACCACGAAGCAGCAATAGTGTTGTTTCTTCAAAACTACTATTTTCTGCTAGTGTTTGTAAGGTATATCCACGATAAGAAAGTAGACCTTTCTCACCATCAATAAATGATATGGCTGACTTTGTTGCAGCAACGCCTTCTAATCCAGGTAAAAAATCACTCATTCCGATACCTTTATAAACTTGATTAATTTAGTTTACTTGTAATTAACATGGATGAGCATCATACCAGAAACGCAATTAAGCGGGCATCAAATATTCTTCAAAAGACTCAGAATCATCTTTTTCCACACCTTGTGTAGAAAATGTAAATTGAGCAAATCCTTCGCTATGCCACACATCTTTCCCTAACGTTATAGAAAGGTCTTCCCCGTGATGTGTTAATTGAAGCTTGTTGCCAATTCTAAACTCAGCTCTAGGCAACAATAAAGTATCGCCGTGATCACTGTCAGCCATCCATAATGCATTCATAGTCAACTCTTCGGTTGTTCCCTCCTTATTGACCAATACACTATCAACTTGAGCAGACATTAAATACAAACCTACATACAATTTATTTTCAGCTATTCTCATCCACCGCACTATACCTAATGTCCAAATTTGGGGATCATAGCCCCGAACAAACATCATTTCACCGATGAACAAGCCACTTCCATGGAGATCATTACAACTGATACAAGCACCCATTTTACTTTCATTTTCGACTGTAAATTTATGCCGCCTTACTGTCGGCACATCAGTTTCTTGCTGTTGAACGTGTTTTTTCACCGAAACATCTCGAGCAGATGTAGGTTGAATCGTAGGCGTATAAAACTGTAACGTATCCCAATCAATACTGCCTATATCGAGTTCTGATTCACCTGTTTTCACTTTAGGAATAGGTGAATTTATTACATCATCATTCATTATGGCATCGATATGCTCTAAAAATAAATCAATTTTCTGCAAACCCATTACAACTTCTACGGGTTCATTATCACCTTCATATTGTTCTTCACTATCAACTTTTACTGCCTCTAAGGCCAAGACAATCTGCTCCAGCAATTTGTCTGACATGCCTTTCTGATCAAATGATTCTGGCCTATCATTTGAATCTTGCCATCGTTTTAACTGGCGAAGCAAATGGCTATTATCAACCACCATTTTATTTGCAATATTCTCAAGTCTGGGATAATAAATAGGGCCATAATCATCATCAAAGCCTATAGCATAGCCCTTTGAAGGTTCATCATTTTTTCGTATTCGAATAAGATCTGTCCATGATGTTAGTCCATAATAAACCTGTTCTAGCTCAGCTCCACGTAAGCTATAGGGAGCAACCATTGATAACAATAAAATACGATTATAAAGTGTATCAATACTGCCTTTTTCGTCAAAATAGGCTAAGTCATCTTTTAATTTATTCGTTGTTAAACCTTGGTTCAATGCATATGAATAAGTGCAATTTAACTCAAACCACGCTGCCTTAGGCGGCACGCAACACAGTATATATGACAAACGAATTTGTTCACTCAAGTAATACATTGTTCTTTGAGCCAATACGGTATATTGAGTTCGGTTCATCATGCCTATTTTTTTCTGAGCCATACTGGACAATAAATGCTGATACCCCACCGCCATTCCATGTATCATTTTACGTGTTAACCATTGAATTTCTTGCGACTCTCTTGATAAATCAAGGTTTCTTCTAGAAAACCGCTTAGTTAACGACATATACAAATGCGCAACAACGGGACGCAACTGCTCTAACATTGCAAATCGATCTCTATCCGAAATATTAACGTGATTCAATTGTTGAATATATTTGGGAATTGAATAACTTAACTGGCCAACATTTAATAGTGGCAAACTTGCCAACCATTTCTCTAGTTTATTAGGCGTTAATGGAATATCAGCAGCCTTTCGCGGCGAGATCAACTCCGGGAGTTGGTACGCTAATATTTCCGATACATCTTTTGCCATAGTTCTTCCTTCAAACTCTATATATTCAATCAACTTAGAAATGTACAATCACCTTAGCATGTCATGCCAAATATTCTTACCCCAAGAATTAGCGTAGTCGCCTTCAAGTTTACTTGCCGCTGCAGACACTCCGCCACCCGGCATAACAATCATCGATTTCTGCTCTTTGTTGTATCGATATACTGCTGCAACATGCATAGCTTGTTTATCATCGATAAAACTATAACATGTGTTACTAAAAACCGGTTCTTGTTCCGGTTGTTGTTCAGCTAGTAATGCAGCAATCGCTGCTGCACATACTTTCGCTTGTGCATTCGCCATATGTCCTGATTTAGGCAATTTAGCGTGAACTGCATCGCCAATAACATGTACGTTTTCTTTTTCTGTCGATTCATACGTTAAAAAATCGACTTTACACCATCGATTATCAACATTAATTATGCCCGCCATTTCTGCAACCTTACCTGCTTTTTGGGCTGGGATAACATTAAGCACATCAGCGGCAAAAGTATCAAACTCAGTTTCAACACTTAAACTAGCTACATCAACACTCTCAATCAAGCTATTCGGCACATATTCAATTAAATTTGAATAGTATTTTTGCCACGCCGCTTTAAAGAGTGCTTTTTTTGATGCAACATCACCGTTTGCATCTAAAATAATCAGCTTAGCTGTTGGGTTATGATGCTTTAAATAATGTGCTACTTGGCAAGCACGTTCATATGGCCCAGGTGGACAACGGAACGGAGTGGCAGGCACGGTCATCACCATTGTTCCACCTTTTTTCATACCGTGTAATTGCTGTTTTAAAATTTCAGTCTGTGGGCCAGCTTTCCACGCATGAGGAATTTTTTGTTGTGCTTCATAACTTGCGAGCATGGGTAAATCATCGTAAATAAAATCAACGCCTGGGGCAATGATGAGACGATCATAATCGACTATTACACCGTCATGTAATTTGACGTGCTGCTTATCAGTATCGACGGACACCACCTCAGCTTGCACGGTTTTAATATCATAATTATCGGCCAAACTATTGTAATCATGCGTTAATTGCTGCAAGGTACGACTGCCGCCTAAAACAAGGTTACTTTGAGGACATGATACAAATTGAGCATTGCGTTCAATCATCACTACTTCGGTATTCGGTGACCACATTGCAACGTATTTAGCGGCTGTAGCTCCAGCAAAGCCGCCACCAACAACAACAACTCTTTTTTGTTTGCTCGATGCTCTAGTTGCAGATACTGTAGCAGACATCACTGTTGCCACACCTGCAATTGTGGCTGTTTTTATAAACTCTCTACGCTTCAATGTCATATCCGCACCTCTATTACGTTTTAACTAAGAAACATGCTCTCCTTGTGCTTGCAAGTCCGCATGGTAAGACGATCTCACCATTGGACCACTTGCAACATGTTCAAAGCCCATTTTTTTACCAATTAATGCTAATTGATCAAACTCAGCAGGTGTTACAAATCGTTCCACGGCTAAATGATGACGACTAGGTTGTAAATACTGGCCTAGTGTTAGCATTCGACAGCCATGATCACGCAAATCCTGCATCACTTGCTGCACTTCTTCTAAGGTTTCCCCTAATCCTAACATTAATCCAGATTTTGTAGGGACTTTAGGATGCCTTTGTTGAAATTTTTTAATCAAGTCTAGTGACCATTGATAATCTGAGCCCGGTCGAACTGCTTTATATAAACGTGGAATGCTTTCTAAATTATGGTTAAAAATATCAGGTGGACTTTTTGCCAGTTGTTCTAAAGCAACTTCCATACGCCCTCGAAAATCAGGTACTAATACCTCAATCGTTGTTTGAGGTGACTGTTTACGAATTTCGGCAATACATTGAGTGAAATGAGTTGAGCCACCGTCACGCAGATCATCACGATCTACCGAAGTGACAACTACATGTTTTAACTGCATTGTTGCAATTGTTTTAGCCAAGTGATTCGGCTCATTTTCATCTAAAGGATCAGGGCGACCATGGGCAATGTCACAGAAAGGACAACGACGGGTACAAATATTACCCATAATCAAAAAGGTAGCCGTACCATGTGTAAAACATTCACCCAGATTCGGGCAAGCAGCTTCTTCACACACCGTATGTAAATTATTTTCGCGTAATAGCGATTTTAGTCGAGAAACTTCAGGGTTGCTATGTGTTTTAGCACGGATCCACGCTGGTTTACGCTTTGGATCGCTTGGAATTATTTTAATCGGGATCCGCGAAACCTTAGATTCACCTTTTAAAGCTTTAACATCACGTTTTTGTTGTACTTTTTCAGTCATTCACTTTTACTCTTGTTGTAATTGCTTTTCAAATTCAACTACAAATTGTTGTTTCGCTTGTTCCATCGTTAATTTTACACCCAAGCTTTTTAGATCAATCATTTCCATGCCAGGTAAACCGCAGGGATTAATATATGAAAACGGTAGTAAATCCATATCAATATTTAAGCTAAGACCATGATAACAGGCTCCGCGTTTTACTCTTAGTCCTAATGATGCAATTTTACAATCATCAACATAAACACCCGGTGCATCTGATCGTGCCTGCCCTTCAATTCCCAATGTATCAAGTAATCTAATCACACTATTTTCTAGATGAGACACCATTTGTCGCACACCAATATTACGGCGTTTTATATCAAACAAAGTATAAGCAATTAATTGTCCGGGACCGTGATAGGTCACTTGCCCTCCTCGATCTGTTTGGATTATAGGAATTTCTTGCGTATTAAATACATGTTCGGGTTTGCCATTCAAGCCTTGAGTAAAAACTGGGTTATGTTCTAGCAACCATAATTCATCTTCAGTATCCTTATCACGCTGACTAGTAAATGCTTGCATTGCCTCACAGGTCGGTTGAAAATCTGCCAACCCCAAGTCTTTAATTAACATTACAGAATATATTTAACCTGTTTGTGATCACTTAGGGCTTTATAAATAGTATCGAGTTGTTGCTTACTTTCAACGTGAAAATCAACAGTGACAGAGGTGAATTTACCCCCGGAACTTTGTTTGGTGCTGACCGCACCTTCTTTTATATCATCTACAAGTTGGCGAATAATACCCACCACTATCGAATCAAAATCATCACTAGTGGGTCCCATTGCTTTAATAGCAAAATCACATGGGAATTCCATTTTCGGTTCAGTTTTATTCTCACTCATACCGCACCATTTTGCTTATATTGTTGATATAACGCATCCATTCTTTGCCATACAGGTCCAGGAATACCATCACCTACCGGCTCCCCATCTAAAACGGTGATCGGCACCACTTCTTTTGTTGAGCTACTCACCCATATTTCATCGGCTTGTTTTAGCTGTGGCTCTGTTACCGCTTCTTCGAGTAATGGCATATTGTTAGCCAGAGCTATTTCAATCACTACTTCACGTGTAATACCCGGCAATACTTTTTCATCTTTTGGTGCTGTATAAATTGTACCGTCAATAACGACATAGGCATTGCTTGCCGCTCCTTCCGTCAGGTATCCATCACGAATAAGCAGCGCTTCTAATGCTCCGGCTTCTAGTGCTTGTTGTTTAAGCATGCTATTAGGCAATAAAGTGATCGCCTTGATATTGCAATTTTGCCAGCGAATATCTGGCAAAGTAATCGCAGCAGCACCTTCTGTTTTATATTTTTCTGGCACAGCTTGTAGTGGGCTGCTCATTGCAAATGCTGTAGGTGTAACGCCTTCTGGAAAGACATGATCTCGTGGTGCTACACCTCTAGTCACCTGCAAATATAGTGCTTGATCGCCACTGCCATTTAGCTCAACTAACTCTTCAAGTAGGTTTTTCCACTGTGAATTTGAGTATGGATTTTTCATCCGTACACCATCAAGACTTGCTTGCAAGCGTTCTAAATGCCCCGTTAATTGAAAACACTTTCCCTTATAAACAGGGATAACTTCATAAACACCATCACCTAACAAAAAACCTCGGTCAAAAACAGAGACTTGTGCTTGCTGAGCAGGAAGAAATGAACCATTTAAATAAACCTGATCCACTAAACTAGCCCCAAATGAGCATTAAAATACTATCAAGAATGCGACGCCACCAGCTACCCTGCTCTACTGATGTTAATGCAATAAGCGGCTGCTTAGCAACGATCTTATTATCCAGTCGAATTTCAACTTCTCCCAGTACACTACCTTGAGTTACAGGTGCAATAATAGGTTGCTGCAAATTAGTGGTTGCAACTAATTCTTTATAACGGCCTCTTGGTACGGTAACAGCCAATGATTCTGCTAAGCCTAAAGCAAGTTCTTTTTCACTGCCTTTCCAAATTTTGCTTGTAGTCACTTGATGTCCTGCTTTATACAGATCATGTGTTTCAAAAAAACGGAAACCATAGTTGAATAATTTTTGCGTCTCTTGGGCTCGGGCATTTTCACTTCTGGTGCCTAATACTACCGAAATCAATCGCATTCCACTACGCTTTGCAGATGCAGCTAAACAATAACCCGCTTCTTCTGTATGACCCGTTTTTAAGCCGTCAACTGTAGTGTCACGCCACAGCAATTTATTCCGATTATGCTGCGTTATATTGTTATAAGTATATTCTTTTTCAGCATACCATTTGTAGTGAACAGGGAAATCACGAATTATCGCGGCAGATAAAATGGCAATATCTTTTGCTGTCGTATAATGTTCTGAATCGGGCAAACCTGTTGAATTACGGTAATTAGTATCAACCATGCCTAGCTGCTGGGCATATTGATTCATCATTTGTGCAAAGGTTTCTTCGCTCCCGGCAATGTGTTCAGCGAGTGCTACAGCAGCATCATTACCCGACTGAATAATCATTCCTCGAAGCAATACTTCAACCGGCACCTTTGTATTCACTTCAATAAAGCTACGCGATCCGACCATCCGCCATGCTTTTTCACTGATTAAAACGTCATCTTCTAGTGCAATATTTCCTGCTAGAAGTTCATGCGAAACAACATAAGCAGTCATTAATTTTGTAATACTTGCTGGGGGTAGGCGTTGCTGTGCGTTTTGCTCTGCAATAATTCGTCCACTGGCAAAATCTTGCAAAATATAAGATTTTGCAGCGATGGTAGGCACCGTTGGATTGGGCGTAATAGCTGCACTAGCTGTGTAGACGTTCAACGCCAATACTAATAATAAGCTGTTTTTCAATATTTTAATCATTCATTTACTCTCTAATAGTTATAACTGATGGACTATTTATTCAACTACTATGTGGGCATCATAGTAGCCTAAATCAACTAATTGCCTTGCTAGTGAATCCCCATATTCCACATTGGATAAGGGCCCCACTCGAACGCGGTATAAATTCCCTTCTGGTTTTTTTAACGGCGCAATTAATATCGCATCACCAATTTGCCGTTGTAATTTTACTTTTAACTGCTCAGCAGAGGTCAACGTACCAAAAGCACCCACTTGCAAATACAAGCCGACATAATCATTATTAGCAGCATTTGTCACGGGTACTGATGACGTAGAATAATTACCCTTTTTTGTAATTGCACGCACTTCAACCATGCCGGTGCCTTTGCTGATAATGCCTAGTTTTTTTGCTGCCGTATAAGATAAATCGATCAAGCGATTATCGTGGAATGGACCTCGGTCATTCACTTTCACTATAATTTTCTTACCGTTGGCCAAATTAGTTACTTCAACATAAGTCGGTAATGGCAATGTTTTATGTGCGGCCGTCATCGCATACATATCATACGTTTCACCACTTGATGTGCGTCTACCATGGAATTTCTTGCCATACCATGATGCAACACCTTTCTCGTGATAGCCTTTACTGCTATTTAAAGTGTAATAACGTTTTCCAAACACTTCATAATGCGCCGGATTACCATATTTACTCTTTGGCTCATCCCGCGGCACAGCATTGGGCACACTTGATACATCTCGTGGGCTAGTAGGCGCACGGTCAGGTGTAACGGTCCCACCACCACATGCCACCAGCAATACATAAAAACTTGCTGCTAATAACAGTTTTAATTGCATTCTAGTCATTTAATGTCTGCTCATAGCGTTGGCGAATAAGTTCGGCTAGTTGTTTCACCGTCATCGCATACATACGACTATGGTTATAGCGGGTGATACTATAAAAATTTTGTCGGACTAACCAATACTCTTCACCTTTTTCTTGAGTAAGTGAGATAAGGGCTATTTTATCATCTGCATAAGGCACGTTTTTAAGTGAAACACCTGCTGCAGCTAATTGTTCCCGAGAAAGTGTGGGTTTATAGCCTTTTTCTACGAATGCAGTTGGTACTTCCGATGACAGCTCTGTCCTATGTGCAATGCTTTCTCCTACAATCCAGCCATGTAGCTTAATATAATTAGCAATACTGCCTATTGCATCATCAGGGTTAGTCCAAATATCACGCTTTTCATCACCATCAAAATCAACGGCATAAGCACGATAACTACTCGGCATAAATTGACCTAAGCCCATAGCGCCAGCATACGAACCAACCGGATCTAAAATGGACATATTTTCTTCACGGGTGAGTAATAAAAAGTTTTCTAATTCACTACGGAAGAATTTACTTCTTGGCGGATAACGAAACGCTAATGTTGATAATGCATCAACTACTCGGTAGCTACCAACATTACCTCCATAGCGTGTTTCAACACCTAATATAGCTATAATGATCTCAGCTGGAACACCATATTGTTGCTCCGCTCTTTGCAATACTTCGACATGCTGTTGCCAAAATGTAATGCCACCCTTAATACGTTTTTCTTGGATAAAAATTTTGCGATAATCATACCAAGGCTTACTTTTCTCTGCTGGCCGAGAAATTGCTTTCAGAATTGAATCTTTAACTTTGACCTTGGCAAATAGCTGGGTCAATTCATCGGCATCAAAACCATGTTTTTGTTCCATTTTGTTAATAAACTGAGTCAAGCCAGGCAAATCTGCATTGGCAAATACTCCGCTAGAAAAGCTCATTAAAAATAACGTGATAATAAATAGTTTTTTCAAGATAACATCATCCTTCGATGGGTGTGAATAGACATCAGGATACCGAAACCAGCTAATAAGGTCACCATTGATGTTCCTCCATAGCTGATTAAAGGTAGCGGCACACCTACTACAGGTAGTAATCCGGTCACCATCCCGACATTAACAAATACATAGACCAGAAAAGTCATCGAAATACTCCCGGCTAATAATCGCGCAAAACTTGTTTGTGCTTGGCTGGCAATATAAATACCTCTAGCCGCCACTAATAAATATAAAACGAGTAATAAACCCACCCCGACTAAACCGAATTCCTCAGCAATTACGGCAAATATAAAATCAGTCGATCGCTCAGGCAGAAACGCTAGATGTGATTGGGTACCTTCTAACCATCCCCGACCAAATAGCCCACCTGAGCCGATGGCTATTTTTGATTGATAATGTGATATCCAGCGCCTAGCGGGTCACTTTCTGGATTAATAAAGGTTAAGACTCGCTGGCGCTGATAATCATGCATCACATACCATAATACAGGTAATGCAGCAGCACACACGGTTATGAATCCGATAATAATACGCCACGAAATCCCTGATAGAAAAACAACAATCAATCCCGAACTTGCAATCAGTAATGCTGTACCCAGATCAGGTTGCTTTGCAATTAATAATGATGGCAATATAATCATTATTAGCCCTATAAATAAGCGCCACACCGTAGGGGGAAGTGGGTATTCAGCTAAGTAACGTGCCACCAATAAAGGCACCGCCAACTTCATTAGCTCTGAAGGTTGGAAACGGAAAAAACCTAAATCTAACCAGCGTTGTGCTCCTTTGCCTTCATGGCCAAAAAATAATACGGCCACCAATAAGATCAACCCTATTCCATATAATACATAGGATGAATCGCGCATACGATCAGGGTGAATATTGGCAAGCACTAACAGTACAAAAAATGCGGCTCCTACTCGCACTAACTGCCGAATTATCAGTGTCGTACTTTGATCGCCTGCACTGTATAACACCATTAAGCCCAAACCCAGCAATACTAATAAACCAAACAGTAATAATGCATCAATATGAATAATGCGTAATGCCTTTGTTAGGCTAAATCTCTGAGGATTTCTCCAATCTACTAATGTCTCACTCATTTGGAATAACCCCAAAATACTGATCAATCATCTTGCGGGCAATAGGGGCTGCGGTGTGACTTCCTCCACCTCCATTTTCGGCCACTACAACCACTACAAATTCAGGATCGTCAGCAGGTGCAAACGCAGTAAATAAAGCATGATCATGTAGTTTTTTATCTAATGTTTTGGCATCATATTTTTCATCTTGTTTAATGCCAAATACTTGTGCTGTTCCTGTTTTTCCCGCAACTTTAAAGCTTAAACCCTTGCCTACTTTTCTGGCGGTACCTCGCTTGCCATGCACTACTTCGACCATTGAATTAATAGTAGCTTGCCAGTTTCGAATATCAATTATTGGTAATGTTTCAAGCCTTTTAATAGGTAGCAATTGTAACTCAGTTTGCCCGGTATTTCTTGTCGCTCTTACCACTCGCGGACTAATGCTCTCACCGCGCATTGCCAATGTAGCAGTCGCATGTGCTAGCTGAATAGGCGTCATTTGATTAAACCCTTGCCCAATACCTGAAATGAGTGTTTCTCCGGGATACCATACTTGATTACGCACTCTTCTTTTCCATTCTCGTGATGGCGATAGCCCTCTACTCTCGCTTGGTATATCAATACCTGTTCGTCTGCCAAACCCAAATAAATCTAGAAAACCATGCAAGCGATCAATGCCCATAGCGTTGGCTAAATCATAAAAATACACATCACACGATTGCGAAATTGCCGTGATAAAATCTACTTGTCCATGACCATGTCTTTTCCAACAACGATAGCGATGGTCTGGTTTTCCCGGCAATGTATACCAGCCAGGACAAAATGTACTGGAATGCTCATTGACTACGTCTAACTCTAATCCCGCTAGTGCTACAAATGGTTTTAGGGTTGATCCCGGTGGGTAGTGTCCTCGCAAAGCACGATCAAATAATGGCCTATCCGTTGAATCTCTTAAGAC
The DNA here is from genome assembly GCA_002733715.2 of Methylophaga sp. Lineage (GTDB taxonomy): Bacteria > Pseudomonadota > Gammaproteobacteria > Nitrosococcales > Methylophagaceae. The sequence goes on along the minus strand of NVWQ02000019.1, from coordinate 7,957 downwards.
AGCATACGATTTCCGACTAATCCCCGTCACAAATTCATTGGGATTAAAATCAGGTTTGCTAATCATAGCAAGCACACCACCCGTTCTAGGATCAAGCGCAATAATTGAACCATTAAATTCACTCAACGCCTCTGATGCCACCCGCTGTAAATTAATATCTAAATGTAAAAAAAGATCTTGTCCCGAAACTGATGGCGTATTTGTTATTTCTCGTACCATCCGGCCTTGAACATTTGTTTCTACTTGTTGATGTCCCACTTGACCATGCAATGTATCTTCATAAAAACGTTCTACGCCTGTTTTGCCGACATATTGTGTGCCTTTGTAATTTTGTTCATCAATCCGTTGCAGATCCTTTTCATTGATACGTCCCACATAGCCGATAGTGTGGGCAAATAAAGCGCCGTGTGGATAATGCCGCACTAAACGCCCCACTACATCTAAACCAGGGAAACGATGCCTATTAACTGAAAATTTAGCAACCTCTTGTTCAGTTAACCTTTGCCTGACCACCACTTCTCTAAACCGACGTTGATGCTTAATCTGTTGTTTAATTTCAATTATTTTCTCATCTGTTATGTCTAAAAGTAATTTCAATTCCTGCAATGTACCATCCAGATCAATTACTTTTTCAGGCACTAATTCCAAACTAAATACGGGAATATTTTCAGCTAATACCACACCATTACGATCATAAATCAAGCCGCGCTGCGGTGCTAAAGGCTTAAAATCAACTCTATTTCTATCTGATAATGCATTAAAATGTTCATACTCAAACACTTGCAACATGGTAAGCCGAATCATGATCACAGCGAAGAGTATGCCTGCAATAATAGCGGCAAAAATTAGTCGGTCATTGACGACTCTGTTTTCACGATGATGATCTTTGAGTTCAAACCTGATCATTAGTTAACTCACACCAAAGACACGTCTAATTTTTCGCAATACGGCATACACTATTGGCCAGACAAGTGTACTCACTATTGCTGGTGCCCACACATACCAGCTGGCAACTGCTGGCGAAAACATTACTTTAATAATATTTACTAACAATACTAGCGACATAATGATTAAAGCTTGTTGCCACAAAGGATACTGGCGTAACTGTAAATGAAAATTAAGAATAAGGTAAGTCACTAAAGCATAAGAAAAAGCCAATATTCCTAATGTACCTCCCAGCATCATATCCATTAATAATCCAACTATCCACGCAAAGCCAATTCCTACTCGTTCAGGCAAAGCCATAGCCCAATAAAGTAATGTCATTAAAACCCACTCTGGTCTAAATAGGCGGAGTGAGTCTGGTATAGGTACTATTACTAATATCATCGCAATGATGATTGTCATCAATAATATAATTCTACCTTGAGGTCTATTCTGAGCCATTAGCTTGCTCCACAGTTACCTCTGGCTCTTCATTAGTATTGTCCAAGCTTTCTATTGGCAGTACTAATAATAATTCTCGGCTTGTTGATAAATGTGCTGTCGGTTCAATAGCAATTTCTGCAAAGGGTCTTCCTTCCGGAAAATGCACAGATTTCACAGTACCAACAGGGTAACCAACGGGGAAACGTCCCCCTAATCCGGACGTAACAAGTAAATCTCCTTCTCGTACGTCGACATTATGTGGTAAATGTTCTAACTGTAAAGGTTTTCCTAGGCCACGACCTGCCGCCACTGCCCGCAATCCATTTCGATTTATTTGTATTGGAATGCCGTGACTGGGATCAGTTAACAAAATCACGCGACTAGAAAAAGGATAAACCTCAGTAACCTGCCCCATCACTCCGCTTACATCGAGCACTGGTTGCCCTAAAAAAACACCATCTCGCTTACCTTTATTTATCACCACTTGTTGAAAATAAGGATCGAGATCAATCGTCAGCAACTCTGCTACTACTACGCGTTCCGTCAATCGAAATGATGAGCCTAGTAACTCACGTAAGCGCATGTTTTCACGTTCTAATGCTTGTAGCTTTTGTAATCGCATGCCGCTCAACAGTTGCATACTTTCGAGCTTATTATTTCTATTTCTTAACTGATCTCTGTCTTCAAAAAAATCGCCCATCCAGTGACTTAAATCTGACGGTATTGCCGCAGCAATTTGAATTGGGTATAACACTGTAGCTAATGCTACACGCGCAGGGGCAAAATAATTAAGTCTAGAATCTAAGAAAAACAACGCCAACGAGGCTATTACTGCTAATGACAATCGCGCATTTAAAGAAGGTGCTTGTGAAAATAATGGTTTGATAAATTCAGCCCTCTATACCCAAGCAACTTGGAAATGATATGTTTCAGAGCTCAACACGAATGCTAGAACAAGGCGCAAGGTACGGGAAATGACTAGTCCTTTTCAAGCCTTGCAACGCAGTGCTGACATTTGTGTTGAACTCCCATAGGGCAAGGTGATAAGCTAGCATCTTCGTCGTTATAAAACTTAGAATTAGAATTACTAATCCCTGCATTTTATGCCTAGAATATACTAAGTTCTCATCTTGCTGAATCATATCATTTCCAAGTTGTTTTGGTACCAACTAAAAAGCCTTTGCTAGGATTCTTTCAGCAAAGGCTTTCTATTATCTTGTATATTTACCCTTATTCAAAGGTAAAAATATCTGTACCCCGTTCATCCATCAATTCTAAAGCACGTCCACCCCCACGGGCAACACACGTCAATGGATCTTCAGCAACTATTGCGGGCAAACCCGTTTCTTCACTCAACAGACGTTCAATGTCTTTTAATAATGCACCACCACCCGTTAGCACAATGCCGCGTTCAGCTACATCCGCACCTAATTCTGGCGGTGTTTGTTCTAACGCAGCTTTCACAGCAGCAACAATACCCGCTAATGGATCTTGTAATGCTTCTAAAATTTCATTGCTATTCAATGTAAAGCTACGTGGTATACCTTCAGCCAAATTGCGCCCACGCACCTCCATCTCTTTCACTTCATTGCCAGGATAAGCTGAGCCAATTTCTTTTTTAATTTTTTCGGCAGTGGCTTCACCAATTAATGTGCCATAGTTGCGGCGAATATAATTAATTATCGATTCATCCATTAAATCGCCACCAATACGCACTGATGCTGAATAAACAATGCCATTTAACGAAATAACAGCCACTTCAGTTGTACCACCACCAATATCTAATACCATCGAACCACTGGCTTCTTCTACTGGCATACCTGCGCCAATCGCTGCCGCCATCGGCTCTTCAATTAAGAACACGTCACGTGCGCCCGCACCTGCTGCAGATTCACGAATAGCGCGTCGCTCAACTTGTGTAGAACCACAAGGAACACAGACCAATACGCGCGGACTTGGTTTGAAAAATCGACCTTCATGCACTTTAGCAATAAAATGTTGTAACATTTTTTCGGTAACGGTGAAGTCAGCAATCACGCCATCTTTCAATGGTCTAATTGCAGTAATATTTCCCGGTGTTCGCCCTAACATTCGCTTGGCTTCCTTACCCACAGCAGCAATAGAGCGAGGACCGCCGGGGCCTTTATCCTGCCGTATAGCAACCACTGAAGGCTCATCAAGTACAATGCCCTGACCTCGCACATAAATCAGTGTGTTTGCCGTACCTAAATCAATCGACAAATCATTAGAAAACATTCCGCGTAGACGTTCAAACATTAAAAAAACCACAATCTAATAGATAAAAAACGATACTTTATCAATGCACTGGGCTGTTGAGCAAGCCAGTAATGATTTAAACTTGACGCTTTTAACACTATTTACTTCTGGAACCGTCGATGAGTTTAGATAAAACCGATGTAGAAAAAATTGCACATTTAGCACGCTTAGCTATTGATGATGATGCTATACCTTATTATGCGCGCGATTTAACCAATATCTTTAAGCTTGTAGAACAGATGGAACAGGTGGATACCAGCGATATTTTACCGATGGCTCATCCTTTAGATGCCCATCAACGTTTGCGCTCAGATGTCGTTAAAGAAACCGATCAGCGCGAATTATTTCAATCGATTGCGCCAAAAACAGATTCTGGTGTTTATCTCGTCCCCCAGGTTATTGAATAACAGATAAAACAACAACGGTCATAATAACGATTAACGAACAATGAACATTTATAGGCAAATACATGCACAACAAATCTTTATCTGAACTTTCAGCATCATTACACCAAGGTGATTTTACGAGTGCTGAACTAACGCAGCATTATCTTGACCGCATCAATAAATATAATGGCGAGCTCAATGCCTTCATCACTGTGGCAGACGAGCACGCTCTTAAACAAGCTGAGGCGGCTGATCTACGTTTACAGCAAAAAACAGCTGGCAAATTAACCGGCATTCCATTAGCGCATAAAGATATTTTCTGCACACAAGGCTTGCGTACTAGTTCTGCCTCAAAAATGTTAGATAATTTCATATCACCTTATGATGCAACGGTTGTTGAAAAAATCAATGCGGCCGGTATGGTGACATTGGGCAAAACCAATATGGATGAGTTCGCGATGGGTTCATCTAATGAAACTAGTTTTTATGGTCCCGTTAAAAACCCGTGGGATCTTGAACGTGTTCCCGGTGGTTCATCAGGTGGTAGCGCGGCAACAATGGCTGCACGATTAGCCCCTATTGCTACAGGAACGGATACCGGCGGTTCAATCCGTCAGCCAGCCTCACTGTGTAATTTAACAGGCTTAAAACCAACCTATGGTCGCGTTTCACGTTATGGCATGATTGCCTTTGCATCAAGCTTAGATCAAGCTGGCCCACTGGCTGCAAGTGCCGAAGATGCGGCATTATTATTAAATGAAATGGCCGGCTTTGATGAACGTGACTCAACTAGTGTTGAACGTGATGTACCTGATTACACGGCCACATTGAGTGATTCCCTCCAAGGCTTAAAAATTGGTCTACCAAAAGAATTTTTTGATGAAGGCTTAGATTCAGATGTCGCTGCAACTATTGAAACAGCCATTAAAATGTATGAATCATTAGGCGCAACAATTAGAGAAATCACCCTGCCAAACTCTGCGCTAGCCGTACCGACTTATTATGTTGTTGCCCCTGCTGAATGTTCATCAAACTTATCGCGTATGGATGGTGTGCGTTTTGGTCATCGTTGTGACGAGCCCAAAGATCTCGATGATCTTTATGCTCGCTCACGAGGCGAAGGTTTTGGCGAAGAAGTGAAGCGCCGCATTATGATGGGTACCTATGCCTTATCAGCCGGTTATTACGATGCCTACTACTTAAAAGCACAACAATGTCGCCGTTTAATCAGTGATGATTTTAAACAAGCGTTTAAAGAAGTTGACGTTATTATGGGGCCAACTGCACCCACAACGGCATTTAAAACAGGCGAGAAAACCGATGATCCTATCGCCATGTATTTAGCTGATATTTATACCATCAGCACCAACTTAGCTGGCTTACCGGGCATGTCGATCCCTGCTGGTTTTGTAAATGGTTTACCTGTTGGTTTACAACTTATTGGTAATTATTTTGAAGAAGCTAAATTATTAAATATAGCTCATCTCTACCAGCAAGCTACTAATTGGCATCAACAAGTGCCTGATGCGTTTCAATAGATCATTATGAAAGCATCAGAACTTTTTATCCGCAGTCTAGAAAACGAAGGCGTTGAATACATCTTCGGGATTCCCGGTGAAGAAAATTTAGATGTAATGGATGCTTTATTAGATTCTGAAATCAAATTTATCACCACCCGCCATGAGCAAGGTGCGGCTTTTATGGCCGATGTGTATGGGCGTTTAACTGGACGAGCAGGTGTGTGCCTAGCTACACTTGGCCCAGGAGCTACCAATCTTATTACTGGCGTTGCCGATGCCAATATGGATCATGCGCCATTAGTGGCCATTGCAGGTCAGGCATCCACTAATCGCTTGCATAAAGAATCACATCAAGTGCTTGATTTAGAAGCGATGTTCTTACCCATCACTAAATATTCAACGCGTATTGTTGGGCCAGAAGCAATCACTGAAATTGTACGTAAAGCCTTTAAAGTGGCACAAACTGAAAAAACAGGCGCGTGTTTTATTGAGTTCCCTGAAAACATAGCTGAAATGGAAATTGACGATGCACCGCTCTATGTCAAACATGTTCTACCCCCCGAACCAGCCGCAGAACAAGTAGAACGTGCGGCAGCCATTATTTCAAAAGCCGCCAATCCTATTATCTTGGCAGGTAACGGCGTGGTGCGAGCTAATGCATCACAATCATTAGCTGATTTTGCCGAAACGCTCGGCATTCCCGTTGCCAACACCTTTATGGCAAAAGGTGTGATCCCCTTTCGCCACCCTATGGCTTTAGGCAGTGTAGGCTTGCAGGCCAATGATTATATTAGCAGCGGCTTTGCGAATGCCGATGTCATTATTTGCATTGGCTACGATATGGTGGAATATCATCCTTATCTGTGGCATCCATCGCGTAATCGCACCATTATTCATATTGATACTACTCATGCTGAAGTCGATGCCTCTTACAGCGTAATATTAGGTGTTATAGGTAATATCAATCTTAGCCTCAACCGTATCGCCGCTATCAGCACACCACATAAAAATAAAGCCATGCGGACCCTACGTGATAGTTTGGTTAAAGATATGAATCAACATCGAGATGATGTTGAATTCCCCATCAAACCACAGAAGATTATTTGGGACTTGCGTACCGCAATGGATTTAAAAGACATTGTGATCTGCGATGTCGGTGCCCATAAAATGTGGATGTCTCGCATGTTCCGTTGCGAACACCCCAACACCTGCATTATCTCAAATGGCTTCGCTAGTATGGGTATTGCGCTGCCGGGAGCTATTGCGGCTAAATTAGCTCATCCTGAACGTAATATTGTCGCTGTCACTGGCGATGCAGGCTTCTTGATGAATTCTCAAGAAATAGAAACTGCTATGCGGCTTAATATCGCCATTGTGATTCTAATTTGGAATGATGCTAGTTATGGTCTTATTGAATGGAAACAACAAACTCAATTTGGCCGTACCAGTAATGTGAAATTTACCAACCCAGACTTTGTGAAGTATGCGGAATCATTCGGTGCTCACGGTGTCAAAATTGAAAGTACACAGCAGCTTATGCCTGAAGTAGAAGCCGCACTCACCCGCAACACAGTGACTATTATTGACTGCCCTGTTGATTATCGTGAAAACCTTAAACTTACTGAAACATTGGGCCATTTAACGGCACCAAACTAATAGAGAATCAATTATGAAACGCCATGCTATCTTTGCTATCGCCCTTGTGGTGGGATTGTTTGCCATTAATTGGTTTAACCATAGCGGCCAAAACAGTCTGCCGACAATGAGTTTTAATGATATTGATCATAAAAGCCTTTCGTTTGATGAATTTAAAGGTAAGCCCGTACTTGTGATATTTTGGGCCACCGACTGTCCTGGTTGTATTGCTGAAATTCCTGAGCTGATTGAGTTATATGATACGTATGCCAAGCAGGGGCTTACTATGATCGCCGTCGCTTTAGCACATGACACCCCCAAACATATCAAAGCGATGCGTAGTGAACGCAAACTACCTTATATCATTACATGGGACAAAGATGCCTCTATTGCCCAAGCATTTGGCAATGTTCGCGTAACACCAACTCATTTCTTAATTGATCCTAGCGGTGAAATTGTGATGCGCAAAATTGGTGCCCTTAATCTTGTGCGACTTCAAGCTATGCTACATGGCATGGGGCTTAAAGAATCTTAATCCTATTCCCATTACACATTAAGTCGGGAATATGGTATAAAGTTCGGCTTTCTAAGCCCTTATTCGTAAACTAATGAACAGCGGGTAAGGGGTTTTTGGTTAGGGAGTTCTTTCCCTAACATTGTAAATGTTCAACAGGAGCGATTTAATATGGCACGAGTATGTCAGGTAACGGGTAAACGCCCAATGGCTGGGAACAATGTTTCTCACGCCAACAATAAAACAAGACGTCGGTT
>NVWQ02000018.1 GCA_002733715.2 Methylophaga sp. | reverse complement strand
TGGCTACTTTCACGGTGTTTCCTGATGAGTGATGTGTGGTAATTGATCTGATCACTAAATGCTGTGAAAGTTCCTTTTTATTTCGATTAATTCATTGTTTTTATTCATTATTTCGTGGGGATTGGTCAGGGTCAGACTCGATTAATTTTCAACGTTAGTTACTTACACTGAAGTTGAGTTTATGTTCTAGAATCTGCCAATGGCTAGGCTGCCTCGTTTTATTATCGTTGACCGGCCACAATATTTGATTATGCGAGGCAATATTTGTGATCCTGTTTTTCTTGCTGATGAAGATTATCCATTTTATTTAAAAAAGCTGAAACAAGCCTGAGAGCCTGATCTTGTTTGTTTACTCTTTTTTAAAATAGATTTTCATTGAGTGAAAACAGCATTTCCGTTAAAATGTTTAGCCGACTAGAGTGCAACCATTCCGGATGCACCGAACAATAGAATTCTCCAAAATATGACTAAATTTATCTTTGTCACGGGTGGTGTTGTTTCTTCTTTGGGTAAAGGGATTGCTGCGGCTTCATTAGCGGCTATTCTTGAAGCACGGGGCTTGAAAGTTACGCTAGTGAAACTTGACCCTTATATCAATGTTGATCCGGGCACAATGAGTCCATTACAGCATGGTGAAGTGTTTGTAACTGACGATGGCGCTGAGACGGATTTAGATCTCGGTCATTATGAACGCTTTATTGATAGCAAAATGACCAAGCAAAGCAATCATACGACGGGACAGATTTATGAAAATGTGATTCGTAAAGAGCGTCGTGGTGAATATTTAGGTAATACCGTACAGGTGATTCCGCATATCACCGATGAAATAAAACGCTGCATTTATGAAGGTGCAGGCGATGCCGATGTTGCATTGATCGAAATTGGTGGTACGGTGGGTGATATTGAATCGTTACCTTTCCTTGAAACTATACGCCAAATGGGTACGCTATTAGGGCGAGATAACGCCTTGTTTATGCATTTGACGCTGGTGCCCTATATTCCTTCTGCGGGTGAAATTAAGACTAAACCTACACAACATTCCGTAAAAGAATTACGCACGATTGGTATTCAACCGGATGTATTAATTTGTCGCATGGATCGCCCGTTGCCGGATGCCGAGCGTCGTAAAATTTCTTTGTTCACTAATGTATCTGAGAAATCAGTTATCTCCGCAGTGGATGTCGATAGTATTTATAAAATCCCGATGGAATTACATCAGCAAGGTTTAGATGAAATTGTTGTAAAACAATTAAACCTTAATGTGAAACCGGCGGATCTATCAGAATGGCAACATGTGGTAGATAACCTCAACAATCCATTGGGCGAAGTGAATATCGCCATGGTGGGCAAATATATGGATCTGACCGAAGCGTATAAATCGCTATCAGAGTCATTGATCCATGCAGGTATTCAAACACAAACTAAAGTAAATGTGCATTATATTGATTCTGAAGATATTGAGAAACAAGGTCCAGCAACGATTGCAGCTATGGATGCGATTTTAGTACCAGGTGGCTTTGGTGAACGTGGTGTAGAAGGTATGATCCAAACAGCTCAGTTTGCTCGTGAAAATAAAATACCTTATTTAGGTATTTGCTTAGGCATGCAAGTGGCTGTTATTGAATATGCTCGTAATAAAGCAGGGCTTGAAGGCGCTTATAGTACGGAATTTGATATTAATACGCCACATCCAGTGATTGGTTTAATTACCGAATGGCAAAAAGAGGATGGTAGCGTAGAACAGCGTGACCATGATTCTGATTTAGGCGGCACGATGCGATTGGGAGCTTATGTTTGTAAATTAGAAGCGGGCAGCTTAGCGGAAAAAATATATGGTGCATCAGAAGCAGTTGAACGCCATCGCCATCGCTATGAATTTAATAACAATTATAAACAAGTCTTAGAAGATGCGGGTTTACGTTTCTCAGGTATGTCGAAAGATCAAAATTTAGTAGAAATGATTGAGATCCCTGAACATCCTTGGTTTGTGGCATTACAATCTCACCCAGAATTCAAGTCAACTCCACGACATGGTCATCCCTTATTTGAATGTTTTATCAATGCGGCTAAACAGCACCGAGGAGAAAAATAATGGATCTATGTGGTAAAGAGGTAGGCGGAAAACAGCCATTATTTTTAATCGCAGGAACATGCGTTGTTGAAAGTGAACAAATGACGATGGATGTGGCTGGGAAATTAAAAGAAGTTACAGATCGTTTAGGTATTCATTTTATCTATAAATCTTCATTTGATAAGGCAAACAGAACCTCAGTAAGTAGTTATCGTGGTCCAGGTCTTGAAAAAGGCTTAGCGATTTTAGAGAAAGTAAAAAAAGAAATGGGTGTTGCCGTTATTACGGATGTACATGAATATTCACCTTTAGAAGAAGTGGCGAGTGTGGTTGATGTATTACAAACACCGGCATTTTTATGTCGCCAAACCAGTTTTATTGTCAATGTATGTAGCCAGGGCTTGCCGGTGAATATCAAAAAAGGTCAGTTCTTAGCACCTTGGGATATGCAACATGTTGCTGAAAAAGCTAAATCAACAGGCAATAATCAAATAATGTTATGTGATCGTGGTACATCATTTGGTTATAACACCTTAATATCAGATATGCGTGGATTGCCCGTTATGCGTGCCATGGATTGTCCGGTAGTATTTGATGCTACACATTCTGTACAACAACCAGGTGGTATGGGTGGTTCGTCAGGTGGCCAACGTGAATTTGTGCCTGTGTTAGCACGTGCAGCCGTGGCTGTTGGTGTGGCAGGTGTGTTTATGGAAACGCATCCCGAACCAGAGAAAGCATTAAGTGATGGCGCTAACTCCTGGCCTTTAGATAGAATGGAAGAGCTATTAGAGACATTGGTAGCCATTGATAGCACGGTCAAAAAACAGGATTTTATTGAAGATTCACTGCTCTAAGTAATTTTAGCTTAGAGCATTATTAAGGAAGATTTATGGGTTCGCTGCTTGGTCAGCTAATATTTGGTCCGTTACTTTTTGCTGTAGTTGCAGTTAGCTTAACATATAGTTTTATAGTTACTTTTTTTGTTCAATACATCGCTAAATGGCTATTGAGCTTTAAACCCCGTTATTGGATGACATTTTTTTCTGTATTGTTTAGTTCAATAATATCTATTGTTATTCACTGTATATATGTTTTTAGTTTAGATGGCATGGTTCTTAAGAGTTTTATTTTTAAAGCGGTTCTTTACGTATTTGCCTTGCTTGTAACGCATACTATATTTTTACTTTTATTTATAAAACAACCTGATAAAAGAATGATTGGTTTTAAGAATGGAATTAAATTAGCAACAATCAATGTGATAATACTGGTTTTAGTGGTTATGTTAATAGTAAGTTATAGCATTTAGGACTTACTTAATTAGATAGGTAATTTAGAATGGTGAGGTTTATATTTTGAATAAAGAAAATCAAGGTGGAATTTTCTTCTTAGGATTGTTTGTTGCGTTAGGGTTAGCTGTAGCAGGCTATTTTGTTGGTCAAACTCTTTACAACGCTAAAGTTGCAATTAATACAGCTGAAGCAAAAGGTTTAGCAGAACGGCGAGTGACGGCTGATCACGTTGATTGGGTGCTGACATTTAAGGTGACAGGGACTAGTCGATCTGAATTACCCAAACTTTATAAACAGGCTGAACAGCAACAACAAATCATTGTTAAATTATTAAAAGAAAATGGTTTTTCTGACTCAGAAATTGATGTAGGTGTTTTAGATTATAACGTTTATGAATATCGTGATAATCAACAACGTGTTGTAGATGAGGAACATGGTCTAAATGGCGTGATTACTGTGAGTACCGATCAGGTCAATAAAATCAAACAAGCGCGCACCAATGTAAGCAAGTTATTAGCTCAGGGCATTGATATTAAAAACAATTCACCGAGCTATCGATTCACTAAATTAAATGAAATTAAGCCCGATATGCTGCGTGAAGCAACCAAAAATGCTCGTCTTGCTGCAAATGAGTTTGCCAGTAATGCTGGTGTGAAAGTGGGTGGCATACGCAGTGCACGACAAGGCAGTTTTTATGTGCGTGATGCGGGTGAAGAATATGGTGATACCAATAAAATTGAAAAAGATGTGCGAGTAGTAACAACAATTACGTTCTATTTAACTGAGTAAGTATATACCCGTTATCATTCAAGATGCATAATTTCATCTGCCGTCACTCCCGCATGTTTTAAGCGGGAGTCTAGTGTTACAGCTATATACCCATAATCATTCAAACTGCGGTTTTTATACTCCGTCATCCTCGAAATCTTTTATCGGGGATCTATTTCATTCAGCTAGAGATTCCGGCTGAAAACCTGCCGGAATGACGGCGAGGAGAGCTTGTGGAATGACGGAGAAATCATGCGGTTCCAATGATTATGGGGATGATGAATCGGAGAAATCTGCAGATTGAAGTATCACGGGTATAGATCCCCGATAAAAGATCTCGGGGATGACGTGTAAATTCTGCACCTTGAATGATAACGGGTATATAATTTCATGCATCCGCGAGGATGACGAAAAAATTCTTTCTGAGCTTGAAGGTTAATGAATAGATTTGGAGAAAATATTGAGCAAAATTAGTAAAATCGTTGGTCGAGAGATCCTTGATTCACGTGGTAACCCAACCGTTGAAGCAGATGTGATTTTAGAAAGCGGTGTGATGGGACGCGCAGCCGTGCCATCAGGTGCATCAACAGGCCAACGTGAAGCGGTTGAATTGCGTGATGGCGATATGTCACGTTATTTAGGAAAAGGTGTACTAAATGCGGTTGCAGCAGTTAACGGCGAATTAAATGATGCTGCTGTTGGAATGGATGTAACCGATCAACAAGCAATTGATGAGAAGTTAATTGCCGTTGATGGCACAGAGAACAAAGCACGTTTAGGTGCTAATGCCTTATTGGCTGTTTCTATGGCAGTGGCTCGTGCAGCGGCTAATGAAGCCGGACTACCACTATACCGCTATCTTGGTGGTGATAATGCGAATGTAATGCCTGTGCCGATGATGAATATCATTAATGGTGGCTCTCATGCTGATAATAGTGTTGATTTTCAAGAGTTTATGATTATTCCTGTTGGCGCTTCAAGTATTGCTGAGGCCGTGCGCTATGGCGCAGAAGTGTTTCATGCTTTGAAGAAAGTATTAAGCGACCAAGGTTTAAGTACTGCTGTGGGTGATGAAGGTGGCTTTGCCCCAGACTTGCCTTCAAATGAAGCGGCAATTGAAGTTATTCTTGAAGCAATTGCCAATGCTGGCTATGAAGCCGGCAAGGATATTATGCTAGCAATGGATACGGCTAGCTCAGAATTTTATAAAGAGGATCAATATATTTTGGCCTCTGAAAATCGTACATTATCTTCTGCTGAAATGGTTGATTTGTTTGAAACATGGGTTAATAAATACCCCATCATCAGCATTGAAGATGGCTTGGATGAAAACGACTGGGACGGTTGGAAATTATTAACCGATCGTATCGGTGACCGTGTGCAGTTAGTTGGGGATGATTTATTTGTTACTAACACTACTATTTTAGAACAAGGTATAGCTAAAGGCATAGCCAATTCAATTTTGATTAAAGTGAATCAAATTGGCACATTAACCGAAACTTTAGCTGCGATCGATATGGCAAAAGAGGCAGGATACACCGCCGTTGTTTCACATCGCAGTGGTGAAACCGAAGATACCACGATTGCTGATTTAGCCGTAGCGACATCTTCTGGTCAAATCAAAACCGGCTCATTATCTCGCTCTGATCGTGTGGCAAAATATAATCAATTAATCCGTATTGAAGCAGAATTGGGTGATGCGGCAGTATATCCTGGCTTAAAGGCTTTTAAATAGTCACTGTTTATGAAAGCCACAATGATCTTGCTCACGGTATTATTGCTATTGTTGCAATACCGATTATGGTTCAGTCATGATGGTTTACCTGCGGTTTTACATCTTCATCGTGATGTTGAAATTCAGCGACAAGATAACGAAAAATTAGCAGAGCGAAATCAGGTGCTGACTGCTGAAGTCCAAGATTTGAAAAGTGGCCTTGATGCTGTTGAAGAACGAGCTCGAAGTGAACTAGGAATGATCAAAGAAGGTGAAACATTCTTTCAAATTATAGAAGAGCCAGACAATGACTAATCAGACAGTATGGGCGATAGTACCTGCTGCAGGAATAGGTTCTCGCATGCAAGCTGATCGACCTAAGCAATATCTTGAGCTTATGGGTAGAACGGTTCTTGAACATACCTTGCAGCGTTTAGCCTCACACAGTCGAGTTAAAGGAATCATCGTTGCGGTAGCAGAAAATGATCCGTGGTGGGCACAAGTGTCGGTGAAAATTGATACCCCCATTCATGTTGTCGTTGGCGGAAAACAACGTGCGGATTCTGTTTATAATGCATTGATAGCATTGGCAAAAATAGCTGATGATGATCCTTGGGTGTTGGTACATGACGCTGCTCGCCCGTGTTTGCGGCATCAAGATATTGACCAGATGCTTATAAAGCTTGCCAATCATCCTGTAGGAGGAATTTTAGGAATTCCGGTAATGGATACGGTTAAGCGAGCCAATGTCGAGCAAGAGATCACAGAAACAGTGGATCGGCAGGGTTTATGGCGAGCATCAACACCACAAATGTTTCGATTGAATATACTAAAAGATGCTTTGCACGCAGCCAAGAAACAGCAATTAACAGTAACAGATGAAGCTAGTGCGATAGAATTAGCAGGATTGAAAGCAATGATGGTAGAGGGGCATGCAGATAATATTAAAATTACTGTGCCTCAAGATTTAGCATTAGCAGGTTTGTTCCTGAAACAACAAGGAGAACAATAATGAGAATTGGTCACGGTTATGATGTTCACAAATTTACCGAAGGTGATTCAATTACGCTGGGTGGCGTTGTTATTCCTTATACGCATGGTTTAGAAGCGCACTCGGATGGCGATGTATTAATTCATGCAATTTGTGATGCACTATTAGGCGCTGCAGGTTTATGGGATATAGGCCACCATTTTCCTGATACTGATGATGAATTTAAAAATATCGATAGCCGTTTTTTGTTAAGAAAGGTTATGCAAGATATTAACAAGCTAGGTTGGAAGGTGAATAATGTAGACAGCACCATTATTGCTCAGCAACCCAGACTGACGCCCTTTATGCCGAGTATGCGAGGACTGTTAGCTCAGGATTTAGCGATTAATGCTGATGCAGTGAATGTGAAAGCGACCACCACAGAAAAGCTAGGCTTTGCAGGTCGAAAAGAAGGTATTGCTGCACATGCTGTTGTTTTATTAGTTAAAGCATAAATTTTGGATAAGTTTGATTTTTTATCATTAGCACGTGTTAATGAAGCGGCAACACAGTGCTTTGCAGAAATTCGCAGCCAAGCAGAATATTTTCAAGTTGAAGAAATTTTGCCCTTCGAGCCTGATGGTGAGGGTGGACATGTTTGGCTTAAAATTCAGAAAAAAGGTATTAACACAGATTGGTTAGCTAATGAATTAGCAAAATTTGCAGGGGTGAAGCCTGTTGCCGTAGGGTATGCAGGTTTAAAAGACCGTCATGCCATCACCAGCCAGTGGTTTAGTATTAATTTAGAAGGTTTTGATGAACCTAATTGGTCTGAATTTGAAACCGAAGATATTCAGATTATTGAACAAACACGCCATGGCAAGAAATTAAAGCGGGGCGTGTTAGCAGGCAATCAATTTAAGTTGCGCTTGACCAATATTCAAGGCAAAAAAGAATACTGGGAAGCCAATCTTCGACAAATCCAAAAGTCGGGTGTACCTAATTATTTTGGTGAACAGCGTTTTGGTCATCAAATGGGTAATTTAGACAGGGTGGGCTATTGGTTTTCTACAGGTAAAGCGCCTAGAAAACGAACTCAAAAAAGTTTATACCTTTCTGCGGCTCGTTCATGGTTATTTAACCTTGTGCTTACAGAACGAGTGCAGACAAATAACTGGAATCAGCCTTTAATAGGCGACATGATGTTATTGGCAGGAACCAAATCCAGCCTTTTTTTGGTAGATAAACTTGATGAAGAACTGACAGTGCGATTGGCAGCGATGGATATTCATCCAACAGGTCCGATGTGGGGACGCGGCAATGTACAGGTTAAAGATGATAGTTTACTGCTCGAGCAGCAGGTATTAGACGATTGGGATTTGTGGAAACAGGGGCTTGAAAAAGCAGGTTTAAGTCAAAGTAGACGAGCATTACGCGTATTTCCAAGTGACTTTAGTTGGCAGTTCTTAGATAATGCTCAATTAGACATAAGCTTTTTTCTGCCCGCAGGCAGTTATGCAACAGCCGTGTTGAGAGAATTAGCAATATGCACTAATGTACAACAGCGGAACTAAAGGTTTATCAATATGCTCTCACATAGTGAACACAATGATAAATAAGGAAAATGTCATGAAAAGTAGATTTAAAAGTATAGCGTGGGCTTTACTACTGTTGCCGATATTGGTGTCTGCTCAGACTTGGAAGGCGGGTAGCGGAGATAAGCAAATAGCCGTCTTGGAGTTATTTACTTCTGAAGGCTGTGGATTGTGTCCGGCCGCTGATCGTTGGGTGCACAATTTGCCAAATCAAGGCATAACGAATGAGCAACTCATTGTATTGGGTTTTCATATTGATTATTTGAATGATAGCAAAGGCTGGGTTGACCGCTTTGCCAGTCCCGTTTTTTCAGATAGACAGCGTCAACAAGCGCAAATTAACTTGGCTCAAACGGTATACACACCTGAGTTCTTTGTCAGTGGTGAAGTGATTCACCTATGGAAAAAGCACGTAAAAGCAGTGGTCCAGGCAGTCAATAAATTCGAAGCAGAAGCAGGTATTGAATTGCTCGTGTCTCAACAAGGTAATGAGCTTGTTATTGATAGCCATATTGGTGTGAAAGGAGTGGAAAATAGATTGTATTCTCAGTTATACCTAGCGATAACAGAAAATGATATTATCAGTAAAGTAAATGGAGGCGATAATACTGGCGCTACATTTAATCATCAAAATTTAGTCAGAAAATGGTTAGGCCCTTTCTCTCTTGATGAAAGTGGCGAAACTGATATATCAACATTAGTTCAAATAGAAGATGATTGGAATTTGGACAAAACACAAGTGGTTGCTTTAGTGCAAAACTTAGAAGATGGTTTTGTTTTGCAAGCTTTAGAATTACCATTAAAAGCAGATTGTAATCAAGATTAAACTTTCCAAAATAAAGATAAACTAGGGCATTTTCCAGATGGAATATTTACCGATATTTGTCGATTTAAAAAATCGACCCTGTCTCGTTGTGGGTGGTGGTGATATTGCTGCTCGAAAAGCAGGCTTATTACGCAAAGCTCAGGCCAAGGTTACTGTTGTTGCACCAAAAGTTTCAGCAACTATGCAAGCATTAATTGATACTGATGAGCTTAGCTGGATTGATGGTGTGTTTTCAAAAGACTTGTTGCTAGGAAACCGCTTGGTCATAGCCGCTACCGATGATGAAAAAGTGAATCAAGAGGTTTACCAGCAGGCCAAACAAAATAACATTCTAGTAAATGTAGCCGATTGTCCTGAGTTATGTGATTTTATTTTGCCGTCGATTCTTGACCGTTCCCCGATTGTCATTGCCGTGTCTAGTGGAGGAAGATCACCTATTTTAGCGAGGCAATTAAGGGCGAGATTAGAAACCTTAATTCCCCCCGCTTATGGCAAGCTTGCAGAATTAGTAGGTCGTTATCGTAATGTCGTCCAGAATAAGCTTCCGAAACTATCGATGCGCCGCCGCTTTTGGGAATCGGTCTTACAGGGTAAGGTTGCAGATCATATTTTGGCTGGCAGAGATCAGCAAGGTGAAAATACATTACAGGCACTTCTTGAGCAGACACAAACTAATGATCTGCAAAAAGGTGAAGTCTACTTAGTCGGTGCTGGCCCGGGCGATCCCGAACTATTAACGTTCAAAGCGTTACGTTTAATGCAACAAGCAGATATTGTGTTTTATGACCGCTTAGTGAGTAAAGAAGTATTAGCATTAGTTCGCCGAGAAGCAGAACAGGTATATGTAGGTAAACAACGTGCTTGGCATGCTGTGCGTCAAGAAGAGATTAATCAGCTTTTATTAACACATGCCCAACAAGGTAAACGTGTTTTGCGTCTTAAAGGTGGTGATCCCTTTATTTTTGGGCGTGGCGGTGAAGAAATTGAGACGCTTGCCGCTAAGAATATTCCTTTTCAAGTTGTACCGGGTATTACCGCCTCGTCAGGTTGTGCTACTTATGCCGGTATTCCACTGACACATCGAGATTATTCACAAAGTTGTATTTTTGTGACCGGTCAGCTGAAACAAGGGGGGTTAGAGCTAAATTGGAAAGCATTAGTGCAACCAAACCAAACTGTTGTCGTTTATATGGGCTTGGCCGGCTTGCCTGTTTTAACAAAACAGCTACAAAAATATGGCATGTCAGCACAAATGCCAGTCGCATTAATTCAGCAAGGCACTACGTCACAACAAAAAGTTTGGGTGAGTACGATAGCTGAGATAGCAGATTTGGCTGAGCGTGAGCAGCCAATTGCCCCGACGTTAATTATTATTGGTGATGTTGTTAAATTACATAACTCATTGTCTTGGTTTGAAAATGACAGTTCAAACTTATCTGATAGTACAGACTGAATATTACATCATTATTTCGCTACCAAGATGACAATTAGCTAAAATGAAAGAAAAGGAATTTTTCCTAGTTGCAGGCGGGAGTTATCCTGATATTATCGCGCTCGTCCGAACAATAATAAAATTTTATATAGAGCGAGAGAGTTGCAGATTATGAATTTACCCCACAAACGGTCAGTTTTATCACTGATTATTCTAAGCACGATAACGACTGCATCATTTGCAGCAGAAGATAGCATTGAGTTAACAGATATTGAAGTTATAGGCACTACGCCACTACATGGTGTCGGCTTGCCTGCGGATATGATAGCGACTAACGTCCAAACAGCTACGGCGGAAGATATAGAAAGATCACAAAGTCTTGATATGACAGACTTTATGACGCGAACATTAGGTAGTGTCAATATCAACTCAGCACAAAACAACCCTTACCAACCCGATGTGCAATATCGTGGCTTTAGTGCTTCACCATTGCTTGGGTTGGCACAAGGTTTAGCGGTTTATATGGATGGTGTTCGGCTTAATACTCCTTTTGGTGATAATGTGCATTGGGATACCATTCCACAATCTGCCATCGCGAGTATTAACTTAATGCCGGGTTCTAATCCATTGTTTGGTTTAAATACTCTGGGTGGCGCATTATCCATTCAAAGCAAAAATGGTTTTACCAATCCGGGTCATTCTATTCAAGGTTATTGGGGATCATTTAATCGTCGTGCTGTTGAAATAGAAAGTGGTGGCAATGATGGTAACTTAGGCTATTTTGTAACAGGAAACTGGTTTAAAGAAGATGGCTGGCGTGATGACTCCCCATCTGAAGTCAAACAACTGTTTGCCAATGGTAGCTGGCGTAGTGAGACATCAACATTAGATTTAAGTTTAACGGCTTCTAATAATAATTTGATTGGTAATGGACCTGCACCCGTTGAGTTGATTGATATTAACCGTAGAGCAATATTTACTTCACCTGATGTCACTGAAAACAGAATGCAGTTGCTTAATTTAACAGGAAGCCACTGGATTAATGATAGTTTGCAATTGGCAGGTAATGCCTATTATCGCAATAATAAAACAAACAGTTTTAATGGCGATGGGGCAGACTTTGATGATGATGGTACATTCTTGCTAGATGATGATGGAAATATACTAGGCGACCAAAATGGCAACAATATTTTGATTGCTGATGCGATTAATAATCGTGGTTCTATTGAAGAAAGTAGTGGTGGCTTACAGGGACAATTAACCTTCTTGAACGATATTGCGGGTTATGAAAATCAGCTTGTAACCGGCGCGAGTTATGATAAAGGTAGCAGTGACTATCAGGCATCAGTTGAAGTAGTTGATTTAACGGATGCTAGGGCAACAACCCTCACGGGTATTTTTGTTCCAGATGAAGCTGTTGATGTCAGCACTAAAAATCGTACTTATAGTCTATTCTTCACCGACACATTATCATTGACTGAACGATTAGCTGTGACATTAAGCGGTCGCTACAATAATACTGAGATTAAAGTAAAAGATAATCTTGATGCAGCTTCAACGATTAATGCCACACATAAGTTTAACCGCTTTAACCCTGCAGCAGGTTTGACCTTTGCATTTAATGATATGGCATCGACTTACTTGAGCTATAGCGAATCATCGCGTGCACCAACGCCTTCTGAATTAGGTTGTTCTGATCCGAATGATCCTTGTACGTTACCGAATGCATTTTTATCGGATCCGCCTCTAGATCAAGTAGTGGCTAAAAGTTGGGAGGGTGGTTTAAGAGGTCATTGGGGACAATCTATTGCATGGAATGCAGGCTTATTTACTACCACAAATCAGGATGATATTTTATTTATCAGTACGGGAGGAACAACAGGTAACCTAGGCTACTTCGACAATATTGGTAAAACACGCCGTCAAGGTATCGAGTTAGGTGTTTCTGGTGATCAGGGTGCATTCTCATGGGCAGTGAATTATTCTTATGTTGATGCTGAATTCCGTTCACCACTTAAAATAAGTAGCCCGGCACATCCGAATGCAGATGGTAATGGTGATATTCTTGTAAAATCAGGTGATAGAATCCCAGGTATACCTGCACATAATTTCAAGTTAGTAGCTGATTATGCCGTTACGCCAAAATTTTCATTGGGTGGGGACGCTTTAGTTAATTCGAACCAATATTACCGAGGTGATGAATCTAATCAGTTAGGACGATTGGCTGGTTATACTTTAGTTAACTTACATGCTGATTATAAATTGACATCTAATATCAAATTCTTTGCGAAACTAAATAATCTGTTTGATAAAGAGTACGCTAACTTTGGTTTGTTAGGTGACCCTTCTGAAATATTTGATGGAAGTGGTCCAGGAAGAACACCTGCCATGTCTGATCCACGATTCCAAGGTGTCGGTGCTCCACGTGCCGGCTGGATTGGTATCAAAGTTTCAATGTAATTAGCTTATGTGAGCTTAGCCTGTTGAAAAACAAGTGAATCACGACTCAAAGGAGATCTTTTAGATAGTACATTCTAAAAGGTCTCTTCTTTTTTCAAACAAACAATTAGAGAACAGAGAATGAAAAAAACAGTAATAGCTTCCATTGTGTTTATGGCGATATCTCCCTTTGCAATGGCCGATAATGATAGTCCGCACCAATTTGAAAAATGTATGGCTGCGGCTTTAGACGAACGCCCGGGTGATATCGTAAAAGTAGAATTTAAAAACGAAGAAGGCGCTCATATGTATGAATTCGACATTCGAGGCACTGATGGTGCGGACTGGGATGTTGAATGTAATGCTCATCGAGGTTTGGTATCTGAAGTAGAGCGTGAAGTTGAAAATGTGAACCATCCTTTATTCAAAGCTAAGATGAAGGTCAGTGAAGATGATGCACGTAAAACAGCACTGGCTATTTATCCTGGGGTTATCGTTGAAATTGAATATGAAATTGAAGCCAATGGTGCGGCTAGCTATGAATTTGATATTGATACTAAAATTGCCGGCCAGCAAATGAAAGTAGAAGTTGATGCCACAACAGGTGAAATTGTTGAAGCTAACCGAGAGCTTTGGCAGATTGGTTTAGAATAGTTATACCCAAAATACTTGAAGATACAGGTTTCTCCTTTCCCTTAGCCGCGGTATTGTTTATCAATATCGCAGTTTTTTTATTTGGGTATAATGAAATTCATAACTAATGACTTTGGTTTTAAGGCAAAACCTAATTAACATCAGTTCTGGATAAGGGCGTTTAACCCTACTGTAAATGGAAAACGCGTAGTTTAAAGACAATATCTGTACGTCATCCTATGCTATAGCGAAGTGTAAAAAAAGTTTTAGTGTCGGCGCCATGCCCTGAACCAGCACTAAATCTAGTTTATGGTGTTAATCATCATTTATATGACCCGAGTAAGCACAGGGTTGTGACGGCCGCATCATGCACCACTAACTGCGTAGCACCCGTAGTTAAGGTTATGAAGAACGGCCATTAGTATCAGTAGATTATACTAACGATCCACGTTCATGCATTATTGATGCACCATCGACAATGGTGATTGATGGCACACAAGTTAAGCTTTTAATATGGTATGGTAATGAGTGGGACTATGTTAATCGAATGATTGATATTGCCATAATGATTGAACAAAGCCTAAATTAATTAAAACTGATAAGCCAAGCCAATATTAGCGCCAAAAGAATTCCAATTCACACCGTTAAAGCCTGTTTTAAGCGATGAACCATCAGAGAAAAATGTTTTATCAACACCATTACGGTTGGCTTGCCAATCTTGATAATTTATCGAGAAATTAAGTGATAGATCGTTATTTAACCGATATCTAGCATTAACATTACCCACTAAGCCATAGCCCTCGGCTTCATGAGTGAAACTTTCTGGATGAGCAAAGTCTGAGCGTAAATTCCAATTAGCCGTTGCATCATAAAAAGCATAATGATATTCAAAGTTTAGCCCTAGGCTTAGGCTTTTACCTATGACAAATTCGCTTTCTAGACCTAGCCATGGTCCATACCAAGTGGCATCATAATTAGAATCAAGCCCTGAAAAAGCACCTAAAGCAGGGATGGTTTGGAAACCATCCGTTATATTGAAAAATTGGGCATGATAAGAGAAACCTATTTTAGGTATCAAATAAATCTTTTTCTGTTGATTACTCATTGCTAACCATTGGTAGCCAGCATGAATGCTGCCGTCTATAACACTACCTTTATCTGCACTGTTATTTGAACGTGAAAATTCCAGTGTTCTATTATTTCCTAAGTAATCAGAGTCTTGATTGTCACCATCAAAAATATGGCCATATGTGAAATCAACATTGAGTAGCCAATTGGGTTGAAAATAGAGTGTTGTTCCTACGTTGACAGTAGCAATTTCAATATCTTCCCATTCTAGTTCAGACAAAATATTTGGCGTACCATTCAAACCAGAAATGGACCAATTTAACTCATCTTTACGATAACCTGTTGAGGCATACAACTCAGCACGTTGGTATTGTAAAATGGGTGTTTTATTTTCAAGGTTGTTAGCTGTATCAGCCGGCATGGCATGGTATTGCTCTAGTAAATTATCGCTAGGCTCAAAAACATGTGTTTGCAAGCGATGTTTACGGGCAGGTGATTGCTCTATGTTGGTTTGTGAGAGCTGTTGCTCGGTCGAGTGTATTATCAATTGCTCGTCATCGAACACGTGCATCTGCAATGTCGGGGCGGCAGTGACGGCTTTTATTGAAAGCAGTGCGGCTGAAGCGATGATGATTAGCCCTCTCATTATTGAATGCTCGCAATAGTTTCATCAAAAGGCAATACGGACACAAGATACATAAAGGTTGAATCATTAGCCTGTCCTCGTCGTGCTAACAGACTATTTTCAACCGAAGAAGCTAATCATTTTCCTTTTATTTTTTTATAATCAACAGGCAAGGTTGAGTTCGCTTTATTGACTAACTCTACAGCGGTTACATACATGCCTCCACGGTTCCAGCTTGCTAAAGGCATCACTTTTATTTGATTGTTATCAAATAAATTTGTGACGGCAACACGTTTTACTTTGTCGGGAAAATATTTAGGATCTAGCTTGCGATCAATCTCAGCGATACGAATAGTATCAGCAGCATATTGACTCATTTCCAGATAAACCTTCTGACTTTTGTTAGCTTTGTTATTGGATGATGATAATGGTTCTTTATCTATAAACTTATTGGGAAAGGGTGCAAGATCAGGAAAGCCATCGTTATAGGATTGATAAAATTGATTATCGGCTTGGCGTAGCTTCTCACTATCTTGCGGCTTATTAAGAATATGAGGTGTAATGAGTAATACCGTCTCAGTATTCTGCTCACTTTCAATGGTTGTTCTGAAGATGCGTCCTATTACAGGTATTTCCGATAATATAGGCACCTTCTTCTCATTATTAACTTTACTATTGCGAATTAAACCACCCACCGCAACGGTGAGATTATCTCGGGCTACAACGGTTCCTGTCAGCCTTGCAGTTTCCACAGTATCAATGGGCAAGTTCAGTACACTTCCTGCGCCATCTGAAATTGGAAGTGTTGCGCCGCCTGGTTTGAGTGTCGAGTTTTCTTGTTCTAGATCTAGTGCCACTGTGCCATCGGCGTTAATACGAGGTGTGATACGTAAGGTGATACCAATTTCTTGTACTTCTGTTTCAGTTTCGACATAGGAAGGAGAGACAACCACTCCATTAGTAATAACGGCAGGATTAAAGATAAAGCCACGTGTTAACAAGCTTTCTTCACCAATAAATAACTCAGCTTGTCGATGATTTGAGGCTAAAACCATCGGATTGGATAGTACTTTTATCCGTTTGTTTTGTTCTAGAAACTCAATATTGGCTCGAAGCCTAGAATTTAAAAATTCATAAATATAAGAACCACTATTTAATAACGCATTATTGCCTATTTTGATAGGTTGTAGAGATTGGTTTCCGCCGCTGGGCTGTAACTCAAAATTAAAAATGGAATTAAAATCTTCACCTAGTGTGATGTTAAGGATCTTCATTTCTAACATGACTTGTGGAATTGGAATATCCATTTTGTTGATTAATGAATCAATGGATTTAAGTACTTTTTGATCATCAGTACGAACGATAATCATACTATGTTCATTATTCACCGTAATATAAATAGGTTGGGCATTAACGGTAACTTGTTGTAGGATTTCTGTATTGACTGTTTGCCCTTCTAGGCTAGAAGAAAGTTGTTCAATTTGGTCAACAGTCAGATCTCGAGACGATAATAATTGGTTGCCACCGGTGGCAAACGCGCCAGCAGCACCGGAATTACGGCGATTAGCTCGGTTAGAACGGTTCGCCCTTCCTGCTGTCGATCTTGAGTTTCTAACGCCACCGCCACCACGTCTCGCATTACTCGATCCTACATTTTTCCCAGACTGGCCGGCAGCGCGTCCCAAAGATAAAATAACGCGATTACCATATAAGTCTTGAATAGCTTGAGCAATGATTTGTACATTGGCATTGAGTAGATGGAATACCTCAATATTCTCACTCTCTCGGATGATTAAATCCTTACCATATTCTTCACGGGTCATAATGCGGTAGGTCTTGGTATCATCATCATAGCGGTACCATAAATTGGTAATGCGGCTAATCGATTTTATAGCATCAAGCACCGAGACATTTCTCAGACGGATAGTGACCTTATTTTTAGTCGCCGCGGGAGTAGCGATGACATTGCTGTTCGATAATTCGGATAAAGTTCGAATGACATCCGTTAATTGTGTATCAGCAAATTCAAGTTCTTTTATTTGGTTACCAGCAAATGCAGAAAAACTAGCAATATAAAAGAATAACAAGTAGGTAACAGAGCACATTTTTTTCATGGTGTATTATCTTTGAACTCGAATAGCGCCAAGTAATCCCGTTTCTACGGTGATACTTTGACGGGTTATTTTAGTAATGCGGATAACGCTATTGGGTTGAGAAGGATCGATATTAATATCATCACCTTCACGAACTAAATAGGTTCTGGCGCCTGCTACTTCAAGCAGTGCCAGGGGAGATTTTTGATTCTGATCAATAAAACCTCGCAATCGCATTTTCGGAATAGGCGAATTACCGGGTGCACTGGTAAAGCCCTTGTTGTTGAACACTGAAGATTTACTGGCCACCTCAAACATTAAACCGCTTGGTGTAAAGGGGTCGCGGATTGTCTGGGGTGAGATACTACTATTTCTTTGGAAATAAGGGTTATTTTCTTGCCCAGCGGCTAAGGATGTTAAGGGCAAGCTGTACAGTAAAGTAAGTACAATAGAAAGTGTAATTTTAAGTACCATTTTTAACCTCCGACCAAGGAAAAGAGTGCTTGGAAAAAAGCATAATAAACAAAGCCAACCATGCCACCGATAAATAGAATCATTGCGGGTTCAATCAGTGCAGATAATCGCTTGACGGCAATTTCTAATAACTGTTGATAATAGCTTCCTAACTCTTGCAATATTCGGTCAAGACTCCCTGTTTTTTCACCGACAGTTATCATTTGCAATACTAAGGGAGGCATTTGCGGATGTTGCAAGCTACTGACCATATCTTTACCTGTTAAAACAAGATCAGATCCACGCATTAGTAGATCAACATAAACACGATTTTTTATAAGGCCAGCTGTGATATTCAACGCGTCAAAGACCGTTACGCCACTGCGTAATAAGGTTGATAAGCCCCATGTCATTTGAGCCATTGAACTGGTTGTAATCATGCCGCCGAAGATGGGTACGCGAAGTAAAAGACTATCAATGAGGTAACGGCCACGCTTAATTTGGTAGATAAGTAAAATAAGCACAATCACTGCAATGGCGGCGCCCACAATATAGAGTCCATTTTTTTGTACAAATGCAGAGGTATCGATAAGCGCTTGGGTTGACGCAGGCAAGACTCTGCCCTGCGCAAGTAAAAACTCAGCAAATTTGGGTATGATATTGAGTGTCATAAATGCACCCACACCAATTGCAGCCACCAAAACCACCGAAGGATAAATCATGGCATTAATCATTTGGGCGCGAATGGCTGCTTTTTTTTCTAAATGAATCGCAAGCCGTTCCATGATTTCATCAAGGTTACCCGTGTTTTCACCGGCAAAAATAAGGTTAATGACCATGTTTGAAAAAACATCTTTGTGTTTTTTTAACGCTAAGGAGAGTGCCGTGCCTGACTCAATATCTTTTAACATGAGTTTAAGAACAAGCCTTAGGCGTGCATTCGACATTTGCGTTTTTGCTAATTCGAGAGCCTGTAATATCGGCAAGCCAGCACGTAACATAAAGGCCATTTGACGAAAGAAAAAGACTAAAGAAGAGGGCGAAACCGAACGTTGCGAAGCGAACCAATCGGATACATTTTCTTGACCTAAAAAGCCAGAGCTTCCCCGTGCTGCTTTTATTTCAAGAACACGTAAACCGCGTTCCCGTAAAGCGTTTGCCGCAGTAGCCATGTCGTCTGCTTGTTGTTTTCCTGACAGTTCTCCACCCGAAGAGGTCAATGCGGTATAGGCAAAAAGAGCCATATTAGTGCGCCTCAATCATAGCATGCGTCTTATGAATGGCTACATTTTGAAGCTCATCTAAGGTGGTCATGCCGTTCAGCACTTTTTGACAGCCGTCTTCCCACATAAATTGCAGCTTGTCGCCTGCTTCTTTTTCAATTTTATCTTCGTCTGCACCTTGGGCAATTAAACGTGAAAGCGTGTCATCTATCCAAAATGTTTCAAATAAGCCTAATCGACCTCTAAATCCTCTGCCTTGGCAAATAGCGCAACCCACCGAATCAAAAATAGTAACGTCATCCTCGGTCGCACCTAATAGATTCCGTTCCTCATCTGTTGCTAATCGAGATTTTCGGCAATGTGTGCATAAGCGACGCACTAATCGTTGTGCGATAACAGCGGTGAGTGTTGACCCAATTAAAAAAGGTTCACAGCCAATATCAATAAGACGTGTAACGGCACTAACGGCATTATTGGTATGCAGTGTAGAAAAAACAAGGTGACCTGTCATCGCGGCTTTTACTGATACATCCGCCGTTTCATGATCACGTATCTCACCCACCATTAACACATCAGGATCATGACGTAATAATGATCGCAATGCATCCGCAAAGCTGATTTTATGCCCCGTTTGAATTTGCGATACGCCTTCCATCACATACTCAATCGGATTTTCAACTGTCATGATATTTATTTCGGGATCATTGATTTCTTGCAAAGCTGCAAAGAGAGTGGTTGATTTTCCGCTACCTGTAGGGCCGGTGAGTAAGATTAATCCATACGGTTTTTTAATAGTAGTCTTAAAGCGGTCAAGATCGTTAGCTAACATGCCTAAATCAGTTAAACTTAAGCCGCCGGATTCTTGCCCTAATAAACGCATGGTAATACGTTCGCCTAAACGCGTTGGTGCTGTGGCTACACGCACATTAAATTCACGATCAATAGGGGGCGCCAAATGATAAGAAAAACCACCATCTTGTGGTTGGCGAGTTTCAGCAATATCTAAACCGGATAACACTTTGACACGAGAAACTAACCCTGCCGCCACGGATGCATTGGCATCAATAGGGTGGTCGCGTAATTTACCGTCAATTCTTAATCGTACTCTCAACCCTTCTTCTTCAGTAACAAAATGGATATCTGATGCTTGGTTGAGGTAAGCCTCACGGATAATCAAGTCTAATAGCTCAACGAGATCTATTTCATCTTCAGCTGTGTTTTCAGAATCGCTTGATGCCGTGCTCGGTAGTGCACGCTCAATCATTAGGCGTAACACTTGTACATCAGCCATGACTAAAGGTAAATTTGTTCCTAGTAATCTTAAAACAGAGTCAATCGTGCCGCGATCTTTGGGATCGGAGATAACTAACTGCGCGCTATCGCCATCAATAATGGGTAATAATTGTTTTCGTTTAATAAGGTTGGCTGGCACTTTTTTAAGCAGATCAGCATGAGGTTTACGGCTACTCAGATCAATGTAATCTAGCCCATTCACCTCTGCCACAGCACGATATAAAGCTGAAGTAGGAAAGCGATATTGCGCTAAGATCAAAGGCAATATGGCCGTACGTTGGCGGCGCGCATCAATGCGCAATCGTTCTAATACGGGTACTTCAATTAAGCCCGTGTTCACGCCTGCTTTGATTAATGTTTCATCTGAAATCGCCATGGTATTTCCTATAAAGCCAACACAAGTTCAGCTTGCAGCAATTGCGGATAACCCCGTGGTGGTGCAAAGGGCATTGCTTCAATATCTAAACGAACGATGGTGACTTGCCATTCCAAATGATCAAGCCCCTGAATAAACGATCGCAACGATTGATAGCTTCCTTCAACAACCAAACGCTGTAAAGGACGATAAAACATGGTTTTAGCAGACATGCGTTCAATCCAGCTATAATTGGCTGCTAAAATCAAATCAGTTTGCCTAGTGTTGTCTTGTTTTTTTGTCTGTTGTTGTGCCGCTCTTGCTGCTTTTCTTCTTGCTTTTCTTTCTGTTTTGCTTAGATCTTTGTATTGTTGTGTATTAAATTTTGATGGTGAGTGAAGATGGTTAAGAGAAGAAAATTCCTCATTTGTTACGATCCGCATTTTTGACTTTTGGGCTAGTTCTGAAATACGAACTTTTAAGTCTTGCGAATCAAAAGGAGCGAGACGCTGGCTGATTTCATCAGCCATGCTTTGTGTCAGTGCTAAAGCGTGTTCTTGGTCATCAAGTTGTGTTAATAATTCGGCAACATTTTGTTCTGGTTCATTAGGAATATCGGTATCAAGTAGCTTGATTTGTGTTTTTTCTACTTGCCGATGTAGTTTTGCGATGTCATCATTTTCAGGAATAAAACGAAAGAATGAATAAGCACCTAATACCAATATAATAATGATGCTGGCAAATAAAATTTGCTCTGATTTTTTTAATTTAGAAAGCGTCATTGAATCGCCCGTTGTTGTTTTATTTCTTCGGCGGAGACTAATTTGACTAATCGTAATGAAACAGCAAAACCATCTATATTCACCGGGCCGGGGCGTGCAAATACACGGCTATCTCGAATTTCTATCCCCCAGGGTTGAAGTGCATCACTCATTGATTGAATAAATGTTTGTGCTGCAGATTCAGTCAAAGACCATGCGGCAATGTTAAAATTTTCTACTTCTACTCGTGTGTCTTTATTGGATCTTGGTAAGGCGGGCATAAGCGTGGCACGTTTTCCAAGTTCATCAATTTTAGTCACAATCAGCTGCTCGTTTACCGCTGATTGTAGAACACCTATTACGGCTTGCACCAAGGCAACACGCTCAGGGATTTCTTTACTGAAAAATTCTAATCTCGCCTGGGCTCTTTTTGCTTGTTGTTGTTGTTCTTTGATTGATTTTTTTCGTTCGTTAACTTGGGCTATTTCATTGTTAATACGTTTTGAAGCACTGTCAATATTTTTCCAGCGTGCATCTATTTCTGCTTTATGTGATCGAATTTGATCACCTCTAATAAAAAGTGAGGCTTCTAAGCCAGCAATTAATAAAAAGAGTGCTAAAAATAAGGCAATAGCACGCACTTCGATTCGATCCCACAATGCAGGTGGTGGCCCACCTAAGCGTACATCAGTACATCGTTTTACATCCGAAGAAGAGAGTGCATGTAGGCTTGCACCCGCCATTCCGGGGCTAACGCCCTCTGAAATAAGTGCTTGATTGAGTATTGTGGGTGTTATATCAAGCGTATTTTTTAGCTCATTGGCAAGATCTTGGCTGTTATCTTGCCAATCAGCCAGATAAACAGCCTCCGTTGACGATGGATTTAAGGTATGGAAACTTTCTATACACAGTTCAACAGCTTGTTTTGCTGGGTTAACCAGTAGAAATTGCGCCGCTATTTTTTCTTCAACGATTTGCTGAACAAAGGCAGAATCAGCATGTGACTCTAACAAAACGGCATCAGAAGATTCATCAGCCAACAAAACAGAGCTACAACCAGCAAGTGGATACATTGCCTGTAAATTTATACCTTGTGTGCTGAATGTTTTTATCCAACGCTGTAATAATGACTTGCTTGTACAACTGACCAGCCAGTTATACGTTCTGGGTATATCGGGCGCTTCACCTTGTGGGATCCAACCACATTCGATTTCTTCATCATCTGATTTTAACCACTCTTGCCCTGCAAGGCAGGCTTTAAGTTGGCTAGCACGAATATAACCCAGTTCTTCGGCTAACTCACCAAAGCGACGTAATGCATATTTATCTGATAATTCTAAACCACCGGCTGGGTTAGGTTTAGCCTGTTGCAGATCCATTACGGCTTCAGCTTGCTCCTCGGTCATATAACCGCGACCGACTAATAAATGCCCCACTGACCATTGGGTGGTATGTTGCATTAATAAGGGTTCAACTTCCCACTTCACCAACTCTTGCATTTGCGCTAAGGGCCGCGGTTTTTTAGGGTTAATGGGTAATTCAATTAATGTAGATAAAACGGTGGGCGAGAGTAATACGGCCTCATTACCTTCCCAGCCTGCCTCTTTGAGTTGTTTGATCACATCCGCAACCGCATCGGCCATATTAGCTTGTTGTGATTGTGCTTTATGCAGGATAACGACTTCTTTACCCGCACGGGTAAACACTGCACCACGCATAATAAAACCATCGGTTTCACAGACTAACAGCATTTTTGTTTTGCCGAAATTGAAGAGTGATTTCAGCATTATTGGATGATCCAGTCTAGGGTTATATTTTGACGGGGAACAGCGGTGAATGATTTAATATCAGTTAATGTTGGCGGTGCATTGCCAGGGTTGTCACAATCACCGTCAAATAAAACATAGGCATCTGCTGTGCTACCTATTGGCACATCGTAGCAGACAACAGCATAGCCTCGCTGTCCAATCGTTGGACTTGCAGTTGAAGCATCAAAGACAAATGTTTTTAGAGTTGAACCACTGTTAGCAGGAATAGCATTACTTACATCAAGAGGGACTGAATCATCAGCATCACCATATTTAGCCCCTATATAAACTCGAAGTAATGCTTGAACGGGAGCTGCAGGCAATGCATCACTAGTATTTTGATTGATAAAATTGATATTTATTGTATTTATTCGCCAATCATTACCTGTAACCAGTGATGGATTACTAATATCATCGCCTGAATCTACTAAATCGTAAGCGGCACTACTAACATCAATGCTTACAATTGCGCCGCTGGCATTGCTTCCTGGTGAAAAGAACCATCCAGATTTTTTAGCATCAATAGTTGTGGAGATGCTTGAATTACCGTATCCATCACGAAAACGTAGATCTGGTTTACCATCGCCATCTCTATCTCGCTCAGGAATCACCTGAATATAAGGACCACGCCAACCAAAACCAATTCCAGTTGAAGCATCAACATGCCATGCTACTATTTCAGAAGCATCACAAGGAGAATCATATGTTTTAGGATCTGAGCCACTAGCCGGAGGGCTTGTTTCGTCACCAGACTCAATTAACTCAGCAATACAAATAGGCAAACGCCCCATGTCTGCCACAAAACCACTTATTTCAGGCCCACCATTCACCGTGCGTGTTGGGTCACCGACAATGGCTTTACGCATTATCTCCATCCGGCGTTTGGTTTCATCGTATTTGGCTTGATCTTCTACATTCTCGGTGAGCATTAAGGTGGCCGAAGCCATTAAACCAATTAAAAACAGCACTAATACCATTTCTAATAGGGTAAAGCCAGATTGTAATTTACGTCCAAGCCTCGTCATTCTGACCTTCGCCCGCTTCGGCATTCCGCTACTCATTATCCCTGTCATTCTAGTACTAACCACTCCTGTCATTCCGGTAGCTTGTAGCCGGAATCCATGAGCAGTTAAACCCCGAACGGTGTTATGGATTCCCGCCTGCGCGGGAATGACGGAACTGTTTTCAGGAGAGCCATGTAGAACCATGGGTGATAGCAACCCTTCGACAAGCTCAGGGCGAACGCTATTGATAGTGACATTTGTATTTTTAATCATCATTTCACCCAGCTATCGCAATAAACATAGAATAAGATCATCGCTATCAGTATTCGGTAGGCAAGGAGCAGTGATATTGTCACCTTCATAGCTACCATTGGGTCCAAAACTTACTAGTCTGACAATGTTTGCGGGTAGGGTATAAGTCACTGCATTCCAAGAGGCGTCATTTGCAGTTAAACAGGAATATAAGTCACCAGTGGTGTCGTAATCTCCGCTATTTTCTTTACAGCGATAATGAGGTGAATAGTCCAACTCAGGATCGAGTAAAGCAAAACGATTCCCCCAGCCATCAACTAATCCCTGATTATTAACATAAGGTCCATTCCAACCATGTTTGGTATCTGGATTCCACAATAACGGTGTATAGGCTGTGTCTGTATTGTCGTATGGGAAGGCCAACAATAAAGTTAAACCCCAATCGACTTGGTCGGTGTGTGAATTCTCGCACCAAAGATAGTAATCAGCCACCGAAGGCGTTGAAGGTAAATTGGTGAAGTCTAGTTGAGTTATACCTGTATTGTCGGGAACATAATTTCCATCACGATAAACACGACAGGGAAGTTCACGATTATCACGCCGAAACTGCAGCAATGCCTTGCGCAGCTCTGCCATTTCAAACTTTGTGGCATCAGCACGACCTTGGTCTTGCACACCGTCATAACTAGTGATAACTACACCAGCAACAATCGCTAATAATGCAATCACAACCAAAAGCTCTAGCAGGGTGAAGCCTAACTGTTTTTGTTGTTTTATTGTGCGGTTAAGTTGAAAAAACAATAAACACCTCATTTACTTGTTTTCATTAATTAAATTCAAATATTTGGCTAAATAGTGTTGTGTGAACAATGTTTAGCCAAATAGTCGTCATCATTAAGGGATATAAAAGATAAGAAAGCGGGACAAGATAATTACCTTGCCCCGCAGTCCTTTTACGTTGTTAACTTGATGTTATAAAAACGTCAAATTATCCAGCGTCGTTTGCAGCAGCGATTACTTCATCACGTTGACGACCTTCTGGGTCAACGATACCTACTAAACGTGCTTTTCTGAAGATTTCACTAGCAGAGATAACGCCATCTTCAATAGAACCATCACTACCATCAGCACCCACTTGGAATAAGGCAACGGCACGTGCATAATGCGTAGCTGGGTTCACGTTATTTGTACCTAGTGTAGGCACTTGTGAAATTTCAACTTTGTCGCCTGATGTTGAACCTGGGACATCTTTACCAAAACCAACCGCTAATACTAATACACAAGCATCATCATCCATTGCATCATTGATTAAGTTTAAACGTTGGTTTTCATCTGCAGTAGTACCATCAAAACTATCAGTGATACTTACAAGGCCTGCAGTACAGTCACCAGCAGCACCAGTTGTAGATGAAGGCACAATTGAAACAGCCGCAGTAGTTGTTGAAACACCACCATAAAGCGCGCCTGAAGTGTCATTAGCCCAAAGCTCAAGCTCAGTACCACGAGCAGAAGGAGCTACATCATTTGTTAATGGGTAGCTTTCATTAAGTGCTAAGTTGGGTACATAGCCCACATCGAATGTAGTGGCGTTAGTGAGTGCTTGCAGTTCTTCAACACCTACTGCTTTCATTGAGTCGCCTACAGCTTTCCATACAGAACCTACAGTACCGGCATCTACTGCTACCCACTGGCCAAAGAATGCACTTGTTTCAGGTGCGCGCAGTGTTGCCATACCGTCAGCATCAGTACCTGATGCATTGGCTAGGTTATCAAATTGGTCAGGGTAGCCCGCTTCGATTGCACGGTAGTTATTAAGTGCGCTTTGTGCATCTAATAAGTTATTGGCAGCAGCTGTATCAGAAGCTGTTTCACCGATACCGTTATAGGCAGTTAATGCTGCTGTTGCTAATACGGCGATTAATGTGATTACGATTAATAATTCAAGTAATGTGAAACCTTTTTGTTTCGCTTGAAGTTTTTGTGCTTGTGCACGTGTTGCATCATCTTTGATGATTGATACATCAGCCGCGCGGAATGTGCTTAAAGCACTTTTTATTTGTTTGCTATTCATTATCGTCTCTCTTGAGTTTATGCCGCATCTGCTCCGCGCAGTCTCTTGGTCATTTGTTAAGGTTGGTTTTTCCACAGATGCGAACCCAAATCACACTCTGTTCTTGCTTATGCTTGTTGCGGTGTATCTACAACAAAGCGATATTGTTTACCGCAATGAATAATGACTTCTTTCTGTTTGCGTTTAAGAATTTTGACTTCGACTTTAATTTCACCAAAACCATCGTGATTTAAAATTTCATCAAATAATGCCAGTATCTTTTTTTCTGCTGGCGCTGCGCTGTGTTCTAAATTATCTATTGTCATTCGTTCTTCGGTCATTGCTGATTTCGTTGGAGTGCATCATAATCAGCAATTTGAAATAAGCGTTATAGGAAAATTTCCTTTTAAGCGTGACAGAGGTCACATTTCACTCGGAAACGCTCACTGGTGGCAAGGTTTGATTCTCATGTAAAATAGTATGAAGATCGATTATCTTGTTGATTTTAGGTTTAATATTAGTTTTTAATTATGTGCTAATGGTTGTTTTCGGGGTTGAGTTGACAAAATCTATGGAAAAAATGAAATGAGTTTACGAACATTAATCAATTTGCGGATTATCTTCTCGGTGATATTAATCTTATTACTAGGTGGTGCAACGGCTGTTTGGCAGGCACGGCAATCTGTGGCGAAAGAGGTGCAATCATCCATTACTTTAGCCTTGCAGATGATTGAGTTTGGCTTTGCACAAGCACCGATAGAAGGTAAGGATAATAGCGAGTGGTTGCCTCAAATTAGTGCTTTGCAACAGACTCGGCATTTGCAGATTTCTATTGCTCAGGAGGGTGAGAAACCTGTTAGATTCGTTACGCAACGCGTTGTGGATGAAGATGAAAATAGACCACCTGAGTGGTTTATTCAAGCGGTGATGACGGAATATTTAACTGAAAGATATGATGTGACTATGGCGAATGGAAGTATAAAAACAATTCTCATTACAGCCAATCCAATGGATGAAATCACCGAGGCATGGGGTGAATCTAAAGCCTTCTTTTGGTCTGTTGTGGTGATGTTGTGGGTAATATTTTTAGCAATTAATTTGGTGTTTAATTCGATGCTGAGGGCGGTGCAAGGTATTTTGACTGGTTTGCATCAAGTTGAGTTGGGTCAATATGACATGGTTATTCCGCCATCAAACATTAGTGAGTTTGATGCTATTGCTGTTGAGGTGAATGATATGTCGCGGGCTTTAAAAATAGCTCAAGAAAATAATCAGGCCTTAGCGCGACACACTATGAATATTCAAGAAACAGAGCGCAAAACCATGTCGAGAGAGCTACATGATGAGATGGGGCAATCATTAACTGCGATTAAAGCGATGGCGGTGGCTTCAAAGCAGGGCAATGTTGATATGCCATCAATAGCCGATTCAATTATTGAGATTTGCGACCATTTAGCAAAAGTAGTGCGATCAATGATGCGAACCCTTCATCCATTAAGTTTGGCGGAGTTAGGTTTGGGTGCAACACTGACTGATTTAGTTAATGAATGGCGAAGACGCCAACCCACACTTGATATACTATTCCATTATGATGACCAGGTAGAAATGCTTGATAATGAGGTGGCGATTAATGTGTATCGGGTGGTGCAGGAGTGTTTGACGAATGTTGTGCGCCACGCTAATGCTTCTGAAGTCACAGTGGATGTTAATTCGGCTAATCAATCGCGGGTAACATTAGTGGTGAGTGATAACGGTGTGGGCGGTAAAGTGGGGGCGCAAGGTTTTGGTGTTTTAGGAATGCGTGAACGCGTTGAAAATTTAGGCGGTCAGTTTAGCTTTGAATCAAGCAACGGTAAAGGTATGACCGTCAGTGCTTGGATGCCTTTTATAAGGAAAAAAGATAATGAGTGAAAAGCTTAAAGTATTATTAGTGGATGATCACACGGTAGTGCGTGCGGGTTTTCGGATATTGTTATCGACGCAAGATTTTATTGATGAAATCATGGATGTTGATCGCGGTGAACTGGCATGTCAGAACTATAATGAATTTCAACCCGATGTGGTGGTAATGGATTTGTCGATGCCCGGAATTGGTGGTTTAGAGACAATTCGTCGTCTTATTCAACTTGATGCTAATGCGATAGTGCTGGTTTATAGTATTCATGATGAATCTATTTATGTTGAACGGGCTCTGCAAGCGGGGGCAAGAGGTTATGTTAGCAAAAACAGTGCGGCAGAAGTGTTGGCTGAAGCCGTGGCGGTAGTGGCTTCAGGCAAGCAATATGTTGAAGAGGGTTTATTGTCTGAGCAACAAAATAACGCTCACAATGATGAAGAAAAATTAAGAGAAGTGGTTGATGTGTTGTCACCACGGGAGTTTGATGTTTTTTGCTTGTTGGCTAATGGTATGACGGCGCATGGGGCGGCCACTGATCTGTGTTTAGGTTATAAAACTGTCGCAAATTACAGTACACAGATTAAAAGCAAGCTAAATGCGAGCACCGCGGCAGACTTGGCACGCATCGCAATGACACTGGGAATTATAAAAAGTCATTAAGTTGTGTGAATATCCTGTTTGCTTCAGGAAAAATTCCTATATAATAGTACCCAGTGATTGTTGTTCTTGAGGGTAGAAAAATAATCGTTTATTTTTAACTCTAACAGGATATAACTATGAAAAATACATTATTAAAAATAGTGCCTGCCGCTCTGGCTGTTGCACTTTCTTCAAATCTATACGCTAGCGACCAAGCTGATTTAGATGATATCAAAGATTGGAACCTAGTAAGCGTTGAAACATGTTTAGATGCGGCATTAGACACTATTCCAGGTCATGCGCGTAAGCTTGAATTAAAAATGGAAGGTGATGATCCTATTTATGAATTTGATATTGAAGCAGAAAATGGCACAACATATAATGTTGAATGTAATGCTGAAGAAGGCTTTGTAACTGAAATAGAGCGTGAAGTTTCTGCTGATGATGCGACATTCAAAAAATATGCAAAAATTACAGAAGCGCAAGCGCGCACAATCGCTTTAGACTTTAACCCAGGTAAAATTGTTGCTAATGAATATGAAATTGGTACTGATGGTTCGGTTACTTATGAGTTTGATATTCAAACTGTAGCGGGTTACGAAATTAAAGTTGACGTTGACGCGGTAACGGGTGAGATTGAAGAAGCAAACATCGAATTATACGAAATTGGTATGGAGCAAGAATAAGCTTTAATTACTTATTTTTGAGCTAAAAATAGCCGCTGACACTTTCGAGTGTTGGCGGCTTTTTTGTGTTTGATACTTTAAATTGTCAAGAAATATAGTGAGACGTTACAGAATGTCAGATACAGAAAACCCCGCATGATAGCAGGGCTTAAAGGTCTTTCTGGTATATTGTGATATGCTTAATTGGCGAGGGTCTCAATCGAATAACCTGCTAATGCGCATGATATACATAGGGTTGAGTAATTCACTATTTCCAGTTACCCCAAAAGTTACCCCCAGACTAATAATTCTTAACTGAGCTCTTGCTTGAAAAGAGGAGCTAATATTAAATAGTTTCTAGTTTCTAGTTTCTAGTTTCTAGTTTTAGCTATCCCATACCGCCGGTTCACGCCATAGGATCATCAATTGTGATGAAGGGGCTTAACCTAGACATGCTGTCAAACCATGACGCAATATTACATACATTCTCTTTCATTCATAAACAGATCGGAGGCGCTACACTTTACTAGCCATCGGCGAAGCCCAGTATTAAGATTTTGCTGCCAATGTACCAGCTTAGAATCAGCTTGAGCATCCGTTAACGGAAATTTACTTGGTGCGTTATCGGCCCAATATTGAACCTGACACATTTTCTTACCAGCACAAGCCTCCGCTACAGCGTAACGATAAACGTCCTCGTTATTTATTTGGGCAGAATCAACAGCCACAAAAGATATTATGCCGGAACTACCTGTAATCTTATAGGGCTCTTCTGCGACGACTACAATTGGTATACACAGTGCCACTAGAAACAATGCTTTAGTTAAAGTGCTCAAGTTGCTATCCTCTATATTCGCGAATACCTATCATAGTTCAACTTTATTCAACTAGGTAATTTATTTAATAAGTTGAAGGGCGCTGTTACGACATCTGCTTGATTATTCTGTGCTATCTTTACTGGTAGTGCGTAATCTTAGTCATGACAGATAACTTATCTACACTATCTATTATTGTCTTGAAATCACTCCCTGTTTCTGTGTTGCCGATCAAGCCATTTGCTTTCTTCATGCTGGCATTAAATAAAATATAAAAAATATCATACCAGTAGTTATTGTTAATAATGCCTAAAATTCTTTTACTTAGTGATTCTTACTGAAAATGAAAAGGTAAACGCACCATTCCACGTTTTTGGAGCTCCTAAAAATGGTGATGCCTTATATATTGCATTTTCTACACTCCTATCAAGGACGAGGTTGCCACTACTAACTTTTGTCGAGGCTCTTTTTACACTACCATCATCAAATAAGTAAATAATGTATTCTCCTGTTCCTTCACCCAAATAATAAGTTGGTTTGATCCAATATCGCTTAACTTGAGCCTCTAGATTAAACATGAATTCATCTAGGGTAAGTTTCTTCGTCGAATTATTATTTACATTTTTGTTTGATTGTTTACTGGTATTACTACTCCAATGGCACGCCTTTTTGATCGGTTTAATTGCCTCATCAATACCTGTTAGATCAAATACGGCCATTACTGGGTTGTCGTTATAAGGTGTCAACTGAAGTAACAACTTTTTGTGTCCTAAAAGTTTTTTTATATATCTAATATACCCACCGCTAACGAATGTAGCGGTATTGTCAGATGATAAAGTCCATCTATGATTAGTTGCTTTTTCTTTATCTAGCCTTTGAAGAACAGAGGTACTCTTCAAACCAAGATAATCATTCCAGCGAACGTACACATTGGTCACATTCTCGCTACATCGCAATACTAATGATGCTTTCTGAGCTCGATACCCACTCCCAACAATATTTTCAGACATCAATTCTGCATATACATTGGTGCTATCATCAATCGGGGAGACATCGGTACGTACCAACCATTTCCCTTTCCCTTCTGTTTTCACACTAGATTTAACACCGCCACTGAGACCTTTCTCAGCTATCAGTTGATCTAAACAGTCTAGTCTAGATAATGGATCTTTATGGATCGCGCACTCACTTACTTGTTTATCAGATATTTCGGCATATCCGCACATTGACGTAGTCAATATAGTTAGAAAAAGCCATAACTTCATTGTCAAATCCTTACATCAGTTACTCTCAAAAGCTGAATGACATAATACTATAATTTATCAAGCTAACTTAAATATTTATTTATCTTGCTCGGTGTCTCTCAATTTTATTCTCTGTTTCTGGCATCCATTAATTCCTGCAATGCTTTATCAGATAGTTTTGACAAATCAATCAATAATTAGCATGTATAATAAAACTCAACACTTTCGCATCAGGCTTTAAATTTTCTTTATCGTCCATACTTTAATTATCCGCATTGAAAAGGCTGGGATTTTTATCCTAAGAACTTGTTTTTAAATTATAATTAGGTGGATTTTATTTTATACTTCTTACCGTTGATTCACGCCTAGCGTTAGACTTGCCTTGTCGATGGTGTCTTGAATTATTTTATGATCGTTAATCGTCATATCCTCAGGTGAAAGAAGTTTTTCACCAATACCAGTCATATTTACCCGTGATAGAGTTTTAACCATCATTTGATTAGATAATAGCTTTTCAACTTCCTTTGCATGGATTTTAGCTTGCAGGTCGTTCAGGTTCGTCTTTTCTAGTTGAACCCTTACATCATCAAGTATTAGCTGTTCGTTAAGCCCTTTTTCCCATTCCTGTTTTTTTGCTTTCTCTGATAGTGTGCTTTTAGCTATTTCTGTTTCAGCAACAATTACGCTTAAACTTTTGCCTGCTTCAAATAATGCTTGGGCTAGTTCCCATTGTTCTTGTGATATTTTTGCCATAATGTTTATTCCTAATTACTTACAGCTTCATTCGTGAACATTGATAATCTTTGGTTTGTTTGGCTCTATAGCCTTTACCTCTAGGCTTGGCTAAGTACGATACCCGGTAGATCGCACTAATGGCCACCTGAGAGCTATCAGCAAAATAGAAAGGGCGTTTTATGGTCGGTACATGATAATTACCACATGGACGTTCCCAGGCATCTTTTATCAGTTGATTTATTCGCTTCGAATGTCGTATTAAGTCACCATCAAGAAATAGTACCCAATGATAATGCTGTGATTTGCTTCTTTCTTGTTCACGCACCCAACAAAACCCAATTTCTTTAAAACCATAAACCCGTTTTAGTTTTTGAAATAATCGCTTTCTAAATGCGGTTTGTGAATGATTGTCTTTAGTGAACTTATGAGTATGAAGATCAAACCTTAATACAAGAACACGCTTCCATTTAAGAACTGCTATTTCAAACTGATCAATAATTCTGATTAATATTTCAACGTACAGTCCTGACTTAGCAGTATTGATTTGATAAGTAACTCCGTTATGCAAAAATGTATCGTCAGAAATAACGCGTTTTCTATTCGTGGTGCGTTTTATTTTCTTCGGTGTTTCTTTGTTATTTAAGGGAGGATTATTAGCCTCTTCTTTAGATAATAGAAATAACCGCTCTTTTTTTGCCGTTTCAGGAAGCGATGAAGCCTTACCTATCAAGGCTTCATCTTTACTTTTGTATGTCAAAACCGCTATGTCAAAACCGCCCGTGATATTTGGGGCAATTTCTCGCATAAACTATCCCTCGTTGTTGGGTTCTGGTTGCGGTTTTTTTGTTATGGCAGTATCATCAGCTTTGTTCAGTTGAAAGCCCATTTCATTAGTTTGGTCGCTGGTGGTTTGGGTTTTCTGCTTTCTGATATTTACCTTTTGTTTTTCAAATCTTTTTCGTTCTTCAAGTGTTATCCAGTATCGGCATACACTTGTGGGCATTCCTTGATAACCCGGTACAGTTTCAAATTGTCTTGATATGGTTATGCCATATTTTCGCCCTAGTGTCGCTACAGTGGAGTGTAGGCAATGATCATGTAATTCTCGCTCTGCTTCAAAGCGATTAAAGCTACGACCTGACATTAAAGCCGCCAGCACTCTTGCTGTTTTAGTAGGGGGTAATATTGTGTCACTCATTTTTATGCCTCCCCGTTGCGAGAAGCGGCTATTCTGTCATCAAGCCATTGATCAACCTCTGAGGCAATCCAGCCACTAGAGCGTACTCCTAGCTTGATAGGCTTGGGAAATGTGCCTGATTTTGCCATGCGGTAGATTGATGAGCCGCTTAATCCTGTGGTGTTTTTTACTTCTAAAAGTTTTCTGATTTGTGATGCCATGATGTTGACCTCCCTAGGTCTTTGTTAATCATGGCGATAGCCTAAACCAAGGCTATGTGGTGGTTAGAATGGTTTCACCAACTTTTTTTAAACCAGCCTCTGACCGTTTCAGGTGAGACATTAATTTGGTGGTTATCTTTAAGCCTTTGAGCCGTCAGTTCACTGGCTCTTTTTTTTGAGTGTTTTTTTACATATTTATCATATATGGGTTTAGCGACTTGTTGTTTTTGAAGGCTGATAGCTCTTCTTTTATCAGTCGCTAAAGATGTCCTACTTTTTCCTGCTAATATTTCATCTTCATAACTTAAAATTTGAAGCTGTAGCATTTCCGGTATAGCACATAGCAAAGCATTAAAAGCTGATTCATACTTTTTTTCTGTATAATATGAATTTACTACATGCAGACTACACTGGGCGTCATAGGCCTTTTTAAATAACAAACTATGGCCTAAATCCGTCTTTAAATTTATTTCAGTTCCGTCAGGCATGCCTAAATCATGTGCTTTATGATTTACCACTGAATTGATCCATTGCCAAAGAGCTTTTATTTCTTCTTCTGGAGTTATTGGATCATGGGCGATCGCCTCAGAAAGTTCTTCACATTCTTCTCTTGTAGGGTTATCGCCTAGGATATAAGTTTCAGTACGAAAAAGACTGTCATGCTGTTTTTTTCGACCCGCTTTATAACTCTTTACTGTCTTCATAACCTTAACCTTCATCCGCTCGGTTAATCGGTATCACATCAGCACCAGTGGCTAAGCCGTCTAGATAGTCAGCCCATGATTGCATCATTTTTTTACGTTCTGGTAGGTGTTGAGCGTAGTTATAAGCCGCCCTTACGCCATTACCTTCACTGTGGGCTAGTTGTCGTTCTATAGCATCACCATTCCAGCCTTGTTCGTTTAGGAGGGTAGAAGCCATTGATCTAAAACCATGAGCCGTCATTTCTTCTTTAGTAAACCCTAAACGCCTTAGAGCCGCGTTAATGGTGTTATTGCTCATTGGTCTAGTCACGGTACGATTGCTTGGGAAAACGTATTTATCGCGCCCTGTGAGTGGCTGTATATCTTTGAATATTTCTACTGCTTGTTTAGAGAGGGGAACAATATGAAGAACACGCATTTTCATCTTCTCAGCAGGTATGCGCCATTCAGCTTTTTCTAGGTCAATGTCTTTCCATTCAGCTTGTCTTAATTCACCGGGGCGGACAAATAGGAGAGGGGATAGCTTCAAGGCTGTAGCTGTAATGAATGAGCCTGAATAGTCTTGTATTGCTCTCATTAAGCCGCCAACTTCTTTAGGATCGGTAATAGAAGAATGATGCTTAGTTTTTGCTGGTGGTAGTGCGCCTTTTAAATCAGCCGCTTGGTTACGATCTGCTTTTCCCGTGGTTACAGCATATCGGTAAATTGCACCACAAATTTGTAATACACGGTGAGCCGTATCTAATGCGCCTCTATTTTCAATACGTCTTAATGCTGCTAATAATTCAGGCGGGGTAATATCGTTAATGTTTTTTGAACCTAGCCAAGGGAATATATTCTTTTCAAGGTGGGTTATTGTTTTAGTAGAATATTCTTTACCCCAGTTAGCACTAAACTTAACATGCCACTCACGTGCTATAGCCTCAAAACTATTTAAACCACCTGTAGTGACCTTTTCTGCTTTTCTTAATTCAGAAGGATCAACACCATCAGCAACCTGTACCCGTAAATCATCTCTACGTACTCTAGCAGCCTTTAAACTGACATCAGGATATGTGCCAACAGAAAGTAATTTTTCCTTACCACCAAAGCGATATTTAAACCGCCAGCGTTTTCCACCTTTGGGGGTAACTTCAAGATAAAGTCCTTTTTCATCTGTCACTCGATAGGGTTTGCTGGTGGTTGTGCCATCAGGTTTTATACCCGCTTTAAGCGATTTAACTTTGATGTCTGATAATGGCATTTGGGGGTAACTCACTTTTCAAGGTAGTAGTTACCCCCAAAGTTACCCCCATTAGTTGGGGTATGTCAAGGAATGTTATGAGATGTTACGGAATGCCAGATACAGAAAACCCCGCGTGGTAGCAGGGCTTAAAGGTCTTTCTGGTCTGTTGTGAAATGCTTAATTGGTACCGAGGGTCGGAATCGAACCGACACTTCCGAAGAAACCGGATTTTGAATCCGGCGCGTCTACCAGTTCCGCCACCC
>NVWQ02000017.1 GCA_002733715.2 Methylophaga sp. | reverse complement strand
TCTACATCGCCACTGACAATAGCATCGACAAGTTCATTTTCACCCAAGAAGTTAGTCTTGCCGCTGTCCGTAGAATTAAATTCAGCACGGCGTGCTCTTGATTCATCGCTAGCCAGTGCATGCAATTTTGCCGTTGCTACAAGCTTGCTTGCCTGTTTTTCCTTTTGTTCTCTGTCACCATAATAAAGGCGCGTATCGTCTAGCTCTTTTGAAAGTGCTGCCATTTTTTTATCAAAAGGGGTGGCTATAGCAATGGCGTTGCCTGATTGTTCGACTTGAAAATAATCACCATTAGCTAGACTAGCCATCTGTTGCCAGTTAGCGGTGGTTGCACTGTCTTGTCCAGCTTGAATAGTGTTGATAATAATCCCTTTTGTTTTAGCAACTTTGATCGTTTCAGGGTACTTAACATCATCTTGATAATCCATGTGTGCTGGAGCATCACCCACTAAAAAGATGACTTTATAGGTGTTTTGATCTTGACTCCATGTCATATTGTTTACCGCTTCATATAAAGCCTGATTAACACTTTCTGGTGAATCGCCACCACCATCTGCTTGATAGTCCATTAACTTGGCATACATAGAATCGAGGTCGTTTGATAATGATACGCTTTGGGTAACATAGGCATCGCCGCGATCACGATAAGCGACTAAGCCCATTTTAATATCAGGTGCATTTTGGGCTGATGCCATGGT
Organism: Methylophaga sp.; assembly: GCA_002733715.2. GTDB lineage: Bacteria > Pseudomonadota > Gammaproteobacteria > Nitrosococcales > Methylophagaceae. The sequence continues at coordinate 18,499 of NVWQ02000017.1, read as the reverse complement.
GCTGGCAATCGACCATATTTTCTCTTTAGCAGCATCAATTAGACCGCTCATGCTGCCAGTGGTATCCAGTACAAATACCACTTCAATTTTTGGTTTGTTAATCGTGGCTACTGTTGGAATAACAACAGGGTCAATGATTATCGGCTGTTGATTAGTATTAGCCAAGGCATGTTGAATCGTTGGGAAAAAAGCAACTGTCGCAGCGGTTGCTGCAAAAATGCTAAGTGCAATTAATTTGGTTTTCATGATTTATTGTCCTCATTAAGTATTAGAAAGCTTACGAACAGCTGCCTCAGCAGCTCGGTACGCATGTTGAAATTTGTCTTCATTTTGGAAAGGTGTTGCTGTTTTATTAGCTTCTTTGTTGATGCTGGTGGGGATCAAGACAAATAACGCTTGAGTAAAAAAGAAGCACCAGATAGTTAAAAATAAACTCCCAGTATGGCTGGCCGCCCAGAAGGCCGCAGCGACGCTGAATCCATTTAAGGCAAGATCAGCCAAAGAAGAAAATAAGCTGGAATAGAAGTAAAGGGAACGCACTAGCCAAATGGCAATAAGGTGCATCAATATAAATAATGTGATGGGTGGCCAGATAAACCAGAGGCTAATAACACTAATTGACCAAACAGCGACCACTGTAATTCGACCAATACGCTCTTTACTTCGGCTTAATAAATAGAGAATGTAGCCAAAGCTCAGCCCACTGATTAAGAATCTAATCAAAAAGCTATCTGAAAAGAGGGATGACAAAGCAAAATACAAAATGCTACCGACAAAACTGCTGATTAACGCAACGATAATGCCTTCAAATAAGGTCGATGATTTCATGATTGACTCCATTTTTGTTTTTCATCTAAAAATGCAATGTCGATGTCTTCATCTTGAATAGCAGGTGAATGAACAGTCCAGTTTGCATTGTTAGCAGTATTGTCCTGTTTAAAAATATCTGCTTTTTGTTTCATGCTACTGAGTTGAGACTGTTGCTCTTTCAGTTGAACTTTGAGATGGGTTGCCGTTTCAGTTGAGTGACTTATTTTTGTGCTGACTGATTTTAGATATTGCGTCGTTTCTAATTTGCGTTTTACTAAGCTACGAGCAAGATTGTCTTTATCAGATTCAAAACAAAGTTTTAACTGTTTATCTAAATCAGTTAATGACTGCTTTAGCTCATTTTCTTGCCCCAGCAATTTTTGTTGTTCTAAATCCAATAGTTTGATTTGCCGTTCATTGTTCGAAAGTGTTTCTTCCATTTCGCGAATCGCCTGTTTAAGCAATAATTCAGGTTCTTCTATTTGGTCGAGTACTGCGTTCATATCAGCGTGGAATAAGCGTGATAGTCTAGTTATTAAAGCCATGTGTTTTTCTCCTGTGATTAAATTTACAGTTCACATTTTAGGCGTGCCTCAAGCTGTTAAATAGACACACTTTGGTAAACAATTAACGAACAGTTTTTACAAAAAAGTTACATATCAAATCGAAGAAAGAATTACACTAACGGCATGAAAAAAATAAAGATCTTAATTATTGAAGATGAAGTGGCTATCCGTGAGGGCTTAATCGATGTGTTTGTCTATCATGGTTATGATGTCGAATCATCAGGACATGGCACCGAAGGATTAGAAAAAGCACTGACAGGACAATTTGATCTGATATTGTTGGATGTGATGTTGCCGGGTTTAAATGGCTTTGAAATTTGTAATCAGATCCGAGAGCAAGATCGCGATCAAGCGATCATCATGCTGACAGCTAAAAGCAGTGATGAAGATATTATCGAGGGCCTTTCATTAGGCGCTGATGATTATGTCGCTAAGCCGTTTTCTATTGCTCAATTAGTGTTGCGGGTTCAAGCGGTGTTACGGCGTACACAAAGCGTGGTCGATCAGCAGAGTAAAATTCAATTAGGCGATGATTTCACGATTGATACCCAAAATCTCTCAGCAACACGAGGAGACAAAGAGCTCACCTTTACCCGTCGAGAAATGGATATATTACTCTATCTGTATGCTAATTCACAGCGTCCTGTTTCGCGAGATGAACTATTACATAAGGTCTGGGGCTATGCAGAAAATGTCGATTTAGAAACACGGACAGTCGATATTCATATTGCTAAATTACGCCGTAAAATCGAAACTGATTCATCCGAACCACACTATCTTGTCACAGTGCGTGGTGCGGGTTATCGCTTGTTGAGTTCAAACTAAATGTTACGTAGTAAATTAGCGGGCTTAGATAAAAAAACGTTAAGACGCTGGCTGATCCTATTCTTTTTTGCTCTAGCAATTCCAACAGCAATTTTAATTCAGCAATCCTATAGCCGTCTTAAATGGGAAACATATCATCAACACCAATTGATGGCAGATGAATTGGCAAACCGAATTGATAAGCAATTTATACAATTAATTGAAGGTGAAGAACAGCGGCCTTTTACTGATTATGCATTCTTAAATGTGGTGGGTGAAGTTGAAGTACGTTTTTTTCAGCGTTCGCCGCTTTCACAATATCCACTTGAATCGGCCATACCGGGATTAATAGGTTATTTTCAGGTTGATTCAGATGGCAAGATGATTACGCCAGTGGTGCCAGAGCATGCAACTGACGCTGTGTATTATGGTATTTCGGGTGCTGAGTTAATACAACGAAAAGCCATTCAATCAACAATAGAAACCATTCTTAGTCAAAATAATTTGGTGAATATTGATTATGCTGAACGCGGCAATGTAGGCAATAAGAAAGCCAACATAAGTCCGGTACCTAGAGCTAAATCTTCTAGCATAGGTAGCAAGCTAGATGATCTGTTTAGCAGTTTAGAAAGCGATAAAAATACCGCCGTGTTAACAGAATCAGCTACAGAAGAGGTTGCAGACTATGAAAAATCACCAGTGCAAGGGCAGGCGGCATTTGATGAGCTGAAAAAAAGTGCCACTAAAGCCAAACCACAAGAAAACTCTTTGGGTCGAGTAGAAGATTTAGCATTAACAAAACAGTATCAGCAGAAAGAAATAGTTGAAGACAAAAAAGCTGAACTGTTCGCACGAAAAGTAGAAAAAAGTCGGCGTGTGGAGCAGAATATCCTGCCAGAAGCCATGTCATTTGGAGATGAACGTCGACGTGATTACGATGAGAATGAACAAGTGGTGGCATCGGTTGATACCGCACCTATTATTAAACCCGATTTACAATCACTACGTATCAACACCTTTGAAAGTGAAATTGATCCTTTTGAATTCAGCCAATTAGAAAGCGGTCATTTTGTATTGTTTCGCAAAGTTTGGCTCAATGACCAGCGCTATATTCAAGGCTTATTAATTGAACAAAACGTATTTTTAGATAAAATTATCAAGAGTGCCTTTTCTGAAACAGCATTGGCACAAATGAGCCAATTACTTACTGTGTATCAAGGCAATGTGTTAGCGGCTTTTAGTGGACAATCCGCAGGAGGTTATCTATCAAGCAGAAGAGAGTTAAGTGGCGAGTTACTATACCAAACCCGCCTTTCTGACCCTTTAAGTGATATCGAATTATTGTTTAGCATTACCGACTTACCCGCGGGGCCCGGCGGCAAAGTAATTATGTGGTTGGCCGCATTAATGAGCTTTGTTTTGTTGACGGGGTTTTATTTAATGTATCGCCTAGGTGTCGGTCAGATCAACCTAGCCAATCAACAGCAAGATTTTGTATCCGCCGTTAGTCACGAACTAAAAACACCACTGACCTCAATCCGTATGTATGGCGAAATGCTACGCGAAGGCTGGGCGAGTGAAGACAAAAAAAAGACCTATTATGATTTTATTTTTGATGAAAGTGAGCGACTATCACGTTTAATTAATAATGTACTTCATTTGGCAAAAATGACCCGCAATGAACAAGGTGCGGTGCTGAAAAAAATAACGGTTGCGGAATTAATGGATGGGGTGCGATCAAAAGTATCCACTCAAGTTGAACGAGCAGGTTTTGAAATCGAGTTTCATTGTGATGACAATGCAAGCCAACAAACGATTGAAGTAGATGAAGACTGGTTTAGTCAAATTATGATTAATTTAGTTGATAATGCTATTAAATTTTCAGCTAAAGAGGAATTGAAAAAGATTGAACTATCATGCCAAAAACTAAGCAACGGAAAAGTGCAATTTAATGTAAGGGACTATGGCCCCGGTATTGATAAGCAGCAGATCAAAAAAATCTTTAAATTATTCTACCGAACAGAAAATGAGCTAACACGTGAAACAGTGGGCACAGGCATTGGTTTAGCTTTAGTACATCAAATGGTGGTTAATATGAATGGCGAGATTAATGTGGTGAATAAAGAACTGGGGGCTGAGTTTAGAATTGCTTTTCCGTTAAACCAGGTCTAAATAAAGGTGTCATTCCCGCATGTTTTTAGCGGGAATCTAGTGAAGTAAAGATAGATTCCGGCTACAAACCTACCGGAATGACGGGAATCTAAATCTACGGAAGTATTTTATCAATTTACTTAACTATGCTTAAGCTGTTTGGGTGTACCTAAGCTTATAATCAAGCCGATCTAAACCGAGTAAACCGCACAATAAATATCGCCACAAAAGGCAATACTAAACCAATCGAAATCGAAATAATGATTAAGATACCTAAATCACTATAATCTGCAGGTGTTTGAATTGCACCAGTGGCTTGGTCTTTAACTTCTCGGGTAACGGTGAAGATTTGGTTTAGGTATTTTGTGCCCAGTTGAGAAAGTGATAAGGCTAAATTGGTAAACGACGCCATTACGGCAAAGAAGGTGGCTTTTAAATTAGCAGGGGCGGAGTTTGCGATCCAGGCTAACATCGGGATCATCGCTATTTGCCCAAGCGGTGATTCAACTGCCGTATCTACTAATGCAATAAAACGAGCATCCACTATACCGCCTGTCATCGCCGCTGTCCATTCATGAAAACCATAAAACATACTGAGGATGGGTAGTGCTAAAAAGGTGGTGACAATGGTGAGCATGCCGACGATATAAGCAATAGAATGCCCCGCCATAAAACGGCGGAAAATAAACATGCCGGTGAGTGTGAGCACGCTGCCCACTAATGACAGTACCGAGAAAAATTGTTGGTCAAATTCGAGCTGATCAATCATCCACCACGACATGCCGGGGCCAGGTGAGGGTAGGGCGCGGAATACAAAAATAATAATGGCGGTGCCGACTAATGTGGCGCGGGCTTCCGGCTTGAGTTCAAGGGTCAGTTTATAGATTATAAAGCTGATAATAGCGAATGAACCGAGAAAGATGATCTCTTGGCTATATTTGAAATCACTTAATCCCATGCTAAGCGTAAACGCTACAAACACAAGACTTCCGCCTAAAATCCACCAATTAGGGTGAGTCTTTTCAATGGCATCATGGCGAGACGCGTGAATATCTGCCATATTCATGCCGCTAGCGAGGAGTTGTTTTGTTTCTTTATGTTGAATAATTGCTGCTAATGCCACGCCTAATACCGATACAAATGGAATAATTAACGACATTTGATAGATACCGCGGTAGGCGGCGATTTTTTCTAATTCTGATAATGATGAGGCATCTCTAAACACATAAAGATTAACCAATGCGACTAAAATGCTACCACCGATAATGGCAACACGTCCTAATGTTTGCATGGTGATATGCATCAGTTTTAATTGGTCTTCGGGGATTGCTGTGCCGTTTTCATCCACATGAGGTACGGCATCAACGGTCATGCCATCAGCCACCACATCTTGAATAACATAACCAACTGGGGCCAGTAGTGCGCTCCAAACAAACCAGTGTTCGGCTGGCATAATGGCGGCCATCGCTTCGCGATCGGTCAGCAAACCTACCATGATAAGTAGGCTCATTGCGATGAGTGATGCCCCTAAAAATACCAACCAACCTTTATAACGCCAAATCAAATCAACCAAATGACCGACCGGCATTTTAAGTGCCCATGGAATGGTGGCCCAAAATCCTAATGCGGCAAGAAATTCTGCAGATAAGCCTAAATATTCTTTAACAAAGAAAGTGCCAACAATAGCAGATAAGCCTGAGATCCCCGCAGCCATATAGACCATAAGAGGGGGCATATACGATAGGCGCATCTCTTTGCCAAGCGATAGAATATTATTTTTGAACCACTGTCGTAAAAGTGACATATAACCTGAATGTTTGATGATAAAGTGAAAGTGTAGGTGAGATGAAAGAGACTGTCTATAGGGATGGGCTTGATTTTTATAGATTATTTCCCCATGTATTAAATATGATTACGAATATAGGAGCACAAATAGTATGCAAATAGATAAATTAACCAGTAAATTTCAAGAAGCATTAGCTGCCGCTCAAAGCATGGCTGTGGGTAAGGATCATCAATTTATTGAACCTGCGCATTTAATGTTGGCGTTGTTACAGCAACAATCGGGTACAGTAAAACCATTGCTTGCACAAAGCGGTGTCAATTTAGTTGCTTATAATGTTGAGCTGGAGAGTCAATTAGCTCGCCTAGCTCAAGTGGAAGGTGGCAGTGGTGATATTCATATATCACAAGATTTAAACCGCTTACTTAATCAAACAGATAAGCTATCTCAACAACGCAAAGATCAATATATTTCGAGTGAATTGTTTGTGTTGGCGGTGATGGAAGACAAAAAGCAGGCGGGGGATTTATTGCGTAAAAATGGAGGCAATAAATCAGCATTAGAAGCAGCGATAGACAAAATACGTGGAGGTGAAAAAGTGACTGATCCCAATGCTGAAGAGCAACGTCAAGCATTAGAAAAATATACCATTGATCTGACAGAACTTGCTGAGCAAGGCAAGCTTGATCCCGTGATTGGGCGTGATGATGAAATTCGTCGTACTATTCAAGTATTGCAACGCCGCACTAAAAATAATCCTGTATTAATTGGTGAACCAGGTGTGGGTAAAACAGCGATTGCTGAAGGTTTGGCGCAACGAATCATTAATGGCGAAGTGCCTGAAGGCATGAAAGGTAAACGCTTACTTTCTCTTGATATGGGAGCACTAATTGCGGGTGCAAAATTCCGTGGTGAGTTTGAAGAACGCTTAAAAGCAGTATTAAAAGATTTGTCTAAACAAGAAGGGCAAATCATTTTGTTTATCGATGAGCTACATACCATGGTGGGTGCTGGTAAGGCTGAAGGTGCAATGGATGCCGGTAATATGTTGAAGCCTGCGTTAGCACGAGGTGAGTTGCATTGTATTGGCGCGACAACATTAGATGAATATCGCCAATATATTGAAAAAGATGCGGCTTTAGAGCGTCGTTTCCAAAAAATACAGGTGGGTGAACCTTCGGTTGAAGACACTATTGCGATCCTGCGTGGCTTGAGTGAGCGGTATGAAGTGCATCATGGTGTCGATATTACTGACCCTGCCATTGTGGCAGCGGCTACCTTGTCACATCGTTATATTACTGATCGTATGTTGCCCGATAAAGCGATTGATTTGATTGATGAAGCGGGTAGTAGAATTAGGATGGAGATTGATTCTAAACCTGAGTCTTTAGATCGGATGGAGCGTCGTTTAATTCAACTAAAAATTGAGCGAGTAGCACTACAAAAAGAATCAGATGATGCATCTAAAAAACGTCTCGAAATACTTGAAAAAGAGATGAAAAAGCTGGCACGTGAATATGCTGATTTAGAAGAAGTGTGGAAGTCAGAAAAAGCGGCACTGCATGGTAGTCAGAGCATTAAAGAAAAACTTGAAAAAGCACGAATGGATTTAGAGGTGGCTAACCGTAGCGGTGATTTAGCTAAAATGTCTGAATTGCAATATGGCAAAATTCCAGAGCTTGAAAAAGAATTGGATATCGCAACGCAAGCTGAAATGCAAGACTTCACTTTGCTTAGAAATAAAGTGGGTGAAGAAGAAATTGCTGAAGTAGTATCTAAATGGACAGGTATTCCCGTATCTAAAATGCTGGAAGGTGAGCGCGATAAATTGTTGAAAATGGATGAGGCCTTGCATGAACGTGTGATTGGTCAAGACGAAGCAGTAACAGCGGTTGCCAATGCAATTCGCCGTTCACGAGCGGGATTATCTGATCCTAATCGCCCGAACGGCTCATTCCTATTTTTAGGCCCTACTGGTGTAGGTAAAACTGAATTGTGTAAATCATTGGCTACATTCTTGTTTGATACGGAAGATGCGATGGTGCGAATTGATATGTCCGAATTTATGGAAAAACATTCAGTGGCGCGATTGGTTGGTGCGCCTCCTGGCTATGTTGGCTATGAAGAGGGTGGTTATTTGACCGAAGCGGTACGCCGCAAACCGTATTCCGTTATCTTGCTTGATGAAGTTGAAAAAGCGCATCCCGATGTGTTTAATATTTTATTACAAGTGTTAGATGATGGGCGTTTAACCGACGGGCAAGGTCGTACTGTAGATTTCCGTAATACTGTGATTGTGATGACATCGAACTTAGGTTCAAATGTGATTCAAGAAATGGCGGGAGAAGAAAACTATGAACAAATGAAGTCAGCCGTGATGGAAATTGTCGGTCAGCATTTTAGACCCGAATTTATTAATCGCGTTGATGATGTAGTGGTTTTCCATCCATTGCAACGTGAGCAAATTCATGCGATTGCTAAGATTCAATTGGAGCATCTACATCAGCGTTTAGCAGAGCGTGATATGAGTTTAGATGTGAGTGATGAAGCATTAGATCTAATTGCAGAGGCCGGTTTTGATCCGGTTTATGGAGCGCGACCATTGAAACGCGTTATTCAACAACAGCTAGAAAATAACTTAGCGAATGACTTATTATCGGGTCGATTTAAAGCAGGTGATACGATAAAGGTCACTGTTGAAGGGGATAAATTAATCTTTAATTAATTGAATTGGGTGGCTTAGAAATAAGTCACCCTATCTTTATTTATTGTCGAATAACCGCTTCAGCAGAATTAGAGCTAGGAGAAACAGGGTTATCACGTAAAGCACGGATCCGCTCTTCTAGAGGTGGATGCGTCATCGTTAATTTTTTTAAGCCCATAACACCAAGCAAACCGCCGTTAATCCCTAAAGCCTGCATCTGTGCAGGTAGTTGAGCTGGGCGTTGTAATGATTGTAATTTTTCTAGTGCCGCAACCATTTTATCTGTTCCTGCCAGTGACGCGCCGCCTGCATCAGCACGATATTCACGCCAACGGCTAAACCAACGAACAATGAGCGTAGCTAAAAAACCTAGAACCAATTGAGATATCATATAAGTGGCTCGATAGCCCAAGCCTCGGCCAAAGCCATAACCACTGCTGTTATAACCACCGCCTCGTCGACGATCAACTAAGGATGAAATGATTTGTGATAGTACAATTACAAAGGTATTCACCACGCCTTGGATTAACGATAATGTCACCATATCACCATTGGCAACATGACTGATTTCATGAGCTAATACGGCTTCTGCTTCGCCTTTTGTCATGGCCTCAAGTAAGCCTGTACTAACTGCGACTAGAGAACTATTTTTGTTAGCACCTGTAGCAAAGGCATTGGGTGCGGGTGAATCAAATATAGCTACTTCTGGCATACCGATTCCAGCTTTTTCAGCTTGTGATGTGACGATATCCACTAACCAGCGTTCGGTATCATTGCTTGGCTTGGTAATTACACGAGCACCAGCAGAGCGCTTAGCCATTGTTTTTGACATTAGTAATGAAATGAAAGAACCTGCAAAGCCCATAATTCCAGCGATAATTAGCATAGGAGTCCAATTCATTCCTGGTTGATTGAGCCCAAAAATGGTGATCAATAAATTTAAAACAAATAAAACAGCTAAGTTCGTAGCGATAAATAGTGCAGTTCTAGTAAACATAGATTAACTCCTTGTCTATGATAGTTTCAGTTAAAGCTATCTACATATACCCAAACAAAATAGATTCATGTCATTCTTTCATGATGTTGAATTTAGTGCAAGGGAAGGGTGAATCTAAGAGTCTTATTGAATTTTCATAATAATATAATCTAGCCAACGATGAGGCAGGATACGTTTTAAGAATGCGAACAGATAGGTTGGGAAAGTGACGTAGTATCTAATTTTTGGTCGCTTGCTTTCCAATGCATGGATAAGCTTATTTACAACGGCTTCTGCAGGTAATGTAAAAGGTACCGCTGCTCCTTGTTTGGTTAAGCGCTGCTCCATGGCAAGATATGTATCCTTATGGACGCTTTGATCTCGGTTGATATTTTGCTGATATTTTTTAAAAGAGTTTTTACGAAAGTCACTTAGGATAGGGCCTGGCTCAATTAAGCTGATATGGATATTTGAGCCATAAAGCTCTAATCTCAACGTGTCTACCAAGCCTTCCAATGCAAATTTACTTGCATTATAGGCGCCTCGAAAAGACATGGATACAAGTCCGAGGACTGAGCTATTATATATAATTCGTCCATTACCTTGTTTTCGCATTTGAGCTATTACAAGGTTGCTTAATTCTTGTGTGCCAAAAATATTGGTTTCAAATTGCTGACGAAGAACATCACGTGTTAAATCTTCCACGGCACCTGGTTGACCGTATGCGGCATTATTAAATAATGCATCAATTTGACCTTTAAAACGGTCAAGTGAAAAATTGAATGCTTGCTGGATTGAATGGCTGTCATCGAGATCAAGAACAATGGTAGTGATGCCGAATTCTTGTAGAGAAGTGGCATCTCCAGCTTTTCGGATAGCCGCAATAACGTTATAGCCGCGTTGATGTAATATCTTTGCAGCACAAAAACCGATGCCGGTAGAGCAGCCTGTAATTAATACATTCGAAGGGATGTTGGTTGAGTTATTAACTATCTACGGTTTCCATCATTGACGCTAATGCCCGATCCATTAGTTGTGTAGATTGATCAATTACTAAGATTTTACCCTGTTGGAACCAGCTTGCTAACTCAGTGATCGCAATTTCTGCGGCTTTAGTGCCTTGATAAGTAACGAATAAACAGCGACCGGTTAGATTACTACGCCATGAGAACTTAATTCGTTGTGGTGCTTTACCATCATCACTTGCTATTTCTAACCATGTGCCCACGCTCAACTGTTTGGCTTTTTGCATTGCAAGATTGTCAGAGATAACTTTTTTCTTTTCATCTAAAGCAGGCAATGTTTCTAAGTCAGGTTTGCTTGCGGTGGCTAACGATAATTTATCAATATCTTGTAATTCATCATCAGCGATAGCCGCCCCATTCATGCATTGAATGTGGCACTGCTGTAGATCTTTGAATAAAGCGGTGATTTTATGCTGATTAAAAGAAGCACCGCTTAATCCCTCGCGGAGAGATTTCAACATACCGGGAATGATTTCTAATAGTTTTTTACGATCATCTTCATCAGGCTTAGGGCTAACACTCCACAGAAGTTGTTGAATTAGCTCAATCGATGTTCTCCATTCATCACTGTCTTTGCCTTTTTGTAATAAGCGAAGTTTAAGCACATGTTTCCAACCGTCTTCGATAAGTGATATTACAACTTTAGGAAGATGATCGTGCTGCGATAACTGTTGATTAATCACATTGTCAACATCTTGTTGAGCGGAAATTAATTTTTCTTGCCCTTCATTTGCTTGCACAATTCGTTGTTCAGCCGCTTGACTACTTTTGTTTAATTGGCTTATAAATTCATTAAACTGAGTGTTTAGATCAAGAAATAACTGAATATCTGTCTCAAATTCAAGCAGAATGGTGTCTACAATAGATTCAATTTTAGTTTGAAGTTTATCTTGTTGGGCGCTTTGTTGCTCACTCCACCCTGTCGATGATTTTGCTAAATTATTTAACAATCGGCGAGCAGGATGACTTTTTTTACTAAAAACGTCTTTATCGCTAAGGGCAATTTTAAGCAAAGGAATTTGTAAGCGCGCAAGCACTGCACGAATAGGTGCAGGAATTGATTGATCATCTAATATAAATTCAAACAATAAATCAATAAGATCCATTGCATCTTCGTCGAGACGGCTAACAGTCTGTTGTACTTGCGTGCCATCTTGTTGAGTGACCAAAAGACTGTCCATCAAAATCTGGCGAATATCAGGCAAATGGGCTGAACCATCAGCATCAAAAGAAACTTGGCTTTTAGGGCGTTGTTGTAAGCCCGATAGTGCAGATAATACTGTTGAATGTTCCGCTATAGGCGCAGAAGAACGGCCGCCATAATTTGGTTGGTTGCCTTGGGGTTTATTTAGAAATTGGCGAAGCCCTTCAAAAAATTGAGAAGGATCTACTAATCCGGATTGTTCATCACCAATATCATCAAGGTCTAAATCAGCCATCTCATTGATAATATTAGATGTAGCTTGATGTGCGTCTTCTATTTTGGGTTTTTTCTTTTCTAAGTTAGGGAGTACACCCTGCTGAATCAAGTTTTCATTTAATTGGGCACATAATTTACCTAATTCGCTAACAGCATGTCTTTCAAACTGTTTGTAAGCAACTAACTTTATTTCAATATTTGATGAAAGTGGCGCAATTACATCTTTAATATGACCTGCGATGCGTTCAGGATTTAGAGGATTATCATCAACCTTTTTGATGTTTAGGGCATTTGCAAATCGCTGGTCTAAATTAGCCATATCATGACCAAATAGGGTTTCGCTTTTCATGGCAATACGATTAACGGCAATATCTTCTTCTAGGGACTCATTATCTAGAATTGATAACTCTAAGTTTGCCGACGATGTCGAATCTTTAGCCGAGCTTTTATTTTTTGCTAACGACGACGAGCAAAATTCATCAAAATCATCTAAAACAAGTTGTGTGAAATCTTTTTTAAGCTTTTCTTGATTGATTCGGAATTGACGCATAGCGACAAAAAATTCTTCTTGTTCCTGATTTGATTCTGCTTTATCTGCAAGCTTAAACAGAATATCATCTAAATCATTTAAAAAAACGAAGCAATTAGGTAAAGAATTTGCAATAATTGGCCGGCACGATTTTAGTGCTTTACTATTAAAGCTTGATTTTGTTGATGCCATTTTATCAGATGACCCAAAAGAAATAATATTATTAGTTGCCATAAGTTTGCTCCTCGTCCCCACTCTAAGTTCAGGTTGTTTTTAGATGAGACCTCCCTTGATAGTAAGGAATATACCATATTACGGGTATAAAAATGTGAAAGACAACTACTTATTGAAATATAAATATAAACAAACATCGTTGAAATGTATAAAATAAACTAATGATAATGACTAACAATATTGCGCCAGATGATTATAAGAAATTTAAGGATTTCCTAGAAAAAGCCTGTGGTATTACGTTGGGAGAAGGTAAGCAATATTTAATAATTAGCAGATTGACCAAGCTATTACGAAATGAAGATTTTTTTTCTGTTTCTGAGTTATTAACGGCTATGGAATTGGGTAGGCCTCAATATTTACGGGACTTAGTAATTGATGCTATGACAACGAATGAAACATCGTGGTTTCGAGATCGAAGTCCTTTTGAAGCGTTAGTAACAGATGTTTTTCCTTTGTGGGATAAAGAGAAAAAACGCCAGTGTAAAATTTGGTCGGCAGCGTGTTCTTCTGGTCAAGAGCCTTACACCATAAGCATTGCCTTGAGTGAATACAAAGCTCTGACTGCAGCAACCAATCTAAACTCAGCGAGTATTGTTGCTACGGATATTTCAGCGAGTATGCTACAACAGGCGAAGCAAGCAGAATATGATGAAAGTATTGTAGGACGTGGAATATCTTCGAAGCGAAAACAGCAGTTCTTCAGGAAAAATGATGGTCGGTGGATTGTAGCTGATGACATTAGGCAGCGGGTCAGTTTTAAAACACAAAATTTACTTTCAACTTATGATTCTTTAGGTAAATTTGATATTATTTTTTGTCGTAATGTATTGATTTATTTTGCTTCACAACGTAAAACAGACATTCTTAACCGAATGGCTCTGGCATTGAACCCAGGTGGTTTTCTATTTTTAGGGGCCTCTGAAACTGTGATGGGCTATTCTGATGCCTTTGAAATGAGACGCAGTGCTTCAGGTGTTTATTACCGTCTGAAAGACTAGGTTGGCGGTAGCTCGCGAGTATCTCCATTTGAAGTGAATGGCGGTGGTGGCTCGCATAAACCTAACCAACTTCCAATGCGTTGTAATAAGCGTTTGATTAGCCGCCACAGGCGAGGTAACAACCAAATCATTAGTGCGATGAAAATGATAAGTCCAACGATGAACAGTACAGGGTGATGTAATGCTGTCCATAAGCCGCCAATAACCAATAGGTCTTCACTAATTGAAGCTGTCCAGTTTGTCACGGGCTCTGGCGAAGTATTTATCAATAAGCGCGTTCCTGCTTTTGTAGCGTGACTTCCCGCTGCTAATGTGCCGCCCAATAATGCTGAAGTGAGTGCAACTGCAGGGGTAACATCACCTATGGCACTTGCTGCTAGCATTGCACCTGCCGGTATGCGGATAAAGGTATGGATTGCATCCCAAGCCGAATCTAGTCCTGGAATCTTATCAGCAAAAAACTCAATACAATACATGACGCCTGCTGCTGTCATTACCATTGGGTTGGAGAGAATATTCAATTCAGGTGGCAGATCCATATTGCCTGTTGCTCCCATATAACCAAGCATAAAAATAGTGGCGTAAAGATTAATTCCGCTTGCCCAGGCAGCACCCATGCTTAAGGCAATTATGCTGACTGCTTCCATGTCTTTTCTCCAATTTGTTACATACCCGCTATTATTCCAAATGCATATTTAGAACATACATTCTGCTAGCCCATCCATAATAAGCATTAAAAACATGCATTTTGAATGATAACGGGTATAGTGAATGTTTTGAATCACTAAAAGTGCATTATACGAATGATAAGCCGAACTGAATGTTTATCGTATCTTGAGACTATTTTGGAGCCAGACAAGTTCCAAGACTACTGCCCTAACGGCTTACAGGTTGCGGGTAATGAGACTATTAATACGCTTGTCACGGGGGTGACAGCAAGCCAGGAATTGCTTGATGCTGCGCTTGATCTTAAGGCGGATACTATTCTCGTTCATCACGGTTATTTTTGGCGAGGTGAAGATCCTCGGGTTGTGGGTATAAAGAAGCGACGATTAAAACAGTTATTGGTGAATAATATTAATCTGATTGCCTATCATTTACCGCTTGATGCGCATTCGGTTATGGGAAATAATGCACAGTTGGCTAAACTGCTCGAGATTGAGGTTCATGGGTGTATTAAGGGTACAGGAGAACCCAATATCGCGCTTCATGGTCACATACAATCACCCATGATGGCAGTAGATTTTGCAGACAAAATTTCGCATGTTTTACAGCGAGAACCTTTATTGATTGAAGGGCATAATCGACCTATTAAAAGTATTGGTTGGTGCAGTGGCGCTGCACAGGGTTATATTGAGCAATCAGCAGAATTAGGTTTAGATGCATTTATAAGTGGTGAGATTTCCGAACAAACAGTACACTTGGCGAGAGAGTTAGGTATTCACTATTTTGCAGCAGGCCACCATGCGACCGAGCGTTATGGTGTACAGGCTTTAGGTAAGAATTTAGCCGAAAAATATGATTTGCGGCACCATTTTATTGATATTGATAATCCAGTGTAAAGAACCAGTGAAGAGAGCAATGATCGACTTAATAGCTAAAATAAAACTATTTTTTTCAGTAAGTTTATGGCAAGAACTACCCGCTAGAACAGGGTTGATATGGCGATGGATGATAAATATTCTTCGAGTGAGTTATATCGTTATGCGTGAGCTTGCCACAGGTGAGCTTAATCTGCGAGCAATGAGTTTGGTCTTTACGACACTATTGTCAATGGTTCCCCTGATTGCTGTAGCCTTTTCAGTATTAAAGGCGTTTGGTGTACACAATAAAATTGAGCCTGTCTTACTTAGTGCGTTAGAGCCTTTGGGACCAAAAGGGCCTGAAATAACTGCTAACATCATTGGCTTTGTACAAAATGTAGATGTAAAAGTGCTTGGTTCTTTAGGGGTGGCAATGCTGTTTTATACCATTATCGCCTTGATTCAAAAAATAGAAAATGCCTTTAACTTTGTTTGGCGAGTAAAAAAATCTAGAACATTAGCACGACGTTTCACTGATTACCTGAGCGTAGTCATGATCGGTCCAGTTTTAGTATTCAGTGCTTTGGGGCTTGCTGCCACAGTAATGAGTCATGATGTCGTGCAGCACCTGCAGGCGATAGAACCCTTTGGAACATTAATTTTATATGCAAGCAAAACAGCTCCCTATTTGATGATTATTCTGGCGTTCACCTTTTTATATAAATTTATACCTAATACCCAGGTTCAAATTGGCCCCGCTTTAATCGGGGCTGTTGTGGCAGGTGTGTTATGGGTAACATTAGGTAAATTATTTGCTTCATTTGTGGCTTCGTCTTCTAATTACACGGCTATTTATTCAAGCTTTGCTATTTTATTCTTTTTTATGCTTTGGCTATATTTAGCGTGGTTTATTCTGCTGACAGGGTCACAAGTAGCCTATTATTTACAGCATCCAAAATTAGTACGTTTTGGTGGCCAAGATTATAGCTTGAGCCCTCGGTTACGTGATAAAGAAGGACTATGGTTAATGACGGTTATGGCGAAGCAGTTTTATTTGCAACAACCGGCATTAAGCCTGCAAGAATTGGAGGGTCAAACAGGATTAGCTGGGGACCTGACACAAGATTTGCTTTCTATGTTGGAACAAGGAAAATTGATTGTTGAGCTTGAAGGTGAAGAGCCACGTTATCAACCGGCACAAGATATAGCGAAAATACAGGTGAAAACCATACTGAATACGCTACGTATCGCTGAAGAAGCGAAGATAACGGTAACAACACGACAAGTGGGTGTCGCTGTTGAGGGGGTATTGCAAAAGCTTAATGATGTTCAAGAGGATATGTTGGCAGAGTTGAATTTGCGTGAATTAGTGGTGGAAGAATTAGCAAAATGAATGAAAATTCCTTGCAAGATAAGAAAGTTGTTTTAGGGGTGACAGGCAGTATCGCTGCTTATAAAGCAGCTGATTTAGTACGTCGTCTGCGTGAAAAAGGTGCTGATGTTCGAGTGGTTATGACCAAGGCCGCATGTGAGTTCATCACGCCACTTACTTTGCAAACATTAAGTGGTCATCCTGTCGCGATTGAGTTGCTAGATGCGGACCAAGAAGCTGCAATGGGACATATAAAGCTAGCACGCTGGGCGGATTGGATTCTCATTGCACCAGCCACGGCGGATACGATTGCAAGGCTAGCAAGTGGGCGTGCAGATGACTTGCTTACAGCCCTTTGTAGCGCGAGTGAGTCCCCACTTGCAATTGCACCAGCAATGAATAACAAAATGTGGCAAAATGAATCAACGCAAAATAATATACGACAATTAAGGTCACAAAGTGCCCAGATTTTAGGACCAGCCAGTGGCGATCAGGCGTGTGGAGAGCAAGGAGAAGGGCGGTTATTAGAGCCTAATGATATTGTGTCAGCGTTAGCATTATTGGTTGTCCCTGCACGACTTCAAGGTAAACACGTTGTTATTACTGCAGGCCCAACATATGAGCCAATAGACCCTGTACGCTTTATAGGCAATAGAAGTTCGGGGAAAATGGGGTTTGCAATGGCGGTTGCTGCAGCTGAAGCAGGAGCAGGTGTTACCTTGATTTCAGGGCCCGTACATTTATCGACACCGACAAATGTTAATCGCGTTGATGTGGAAACGGCACAGCAAATGCATGATGAGGTGATAAAACATATTGATAACTGCGATTTATTCATTGCTTGTGCTGCTGTGGCAGATTTTCGTCCACAACAGCTTGAACTAAATAAAATCAAGAAAATGGAAAAGGATCAGCTACCGTTAATATTGACGCCTACCTTAGATATTGTGTCAGCTGTCACGGGTGGAGATAAACAACCATTTGTTGTGGGTTTTGCGGCAGAGACAACGTCTGTTGAAACATACGCAAAGGATAAGCTGAAAAGGAAAAAATTAGATATGATTGCAGCAAACCAAGTGGGTGAAGGTAGAGGGTTTGCAGTAGATGAAAATGAATTGCAGGTATTTTGGGCTGAAGGCTCCAAGATGTTTCCGATGGCACCGAAAAATCAGTTAGCCCGAGATTTAATGACACTTATTATTGAGCGATATAATGCAAAAGATACAACTTAAACTGCTTGACCCAAGATTGGGTGACACGATTGACTTGCCCAATTATGCAACATTAGGATCCGCGGGATTAGATTTGCGCGCTTGTTTAGATACAGATATATCGATAGCTGCAGGTGAAACAGTATTAATTCCAACAGGCTTAGCTATACATATCGATGACCCTTCTCTTGCCGCAGTTTTGTTGCCCCGCTCGGGTTTGGGTCATAAACACGGCATCGTGCTTGGCAATTTAGTGGGTTTGATTGACTCGGATTATCAAGGGCAATTATTTGTCTCGGTCTGGAACCGCGGCGACACGACTTTTATCATGGAGCCGGGTGAGCGCATGGCGCAACTGGTATTAGTGCCCGTAGTACAAGCTGAATTTGAAAT
>NVWQ02000005.1 GCA_002733715.2 Methylophaga sp. | reverse complement strand
TCTCAAGAAAGTATCTGACCCCGTTATCTGTTAGCGGCTTGGAAGGATAAATAACATGGTTTATATCAACAATTTAGAGATAAAGGGCTCTGACCCCTTTTCTACAAAAGCCTGACCCCAATTATATTGAAAGCGCGAGTAATCAAAGGGTAGCGTCCCCTTTTCCACATCAGCTTACCTTGGGAAAAAACCGTACCTGCCAATATCTTCATTTTTAGAGAAATGAACGTAATTCATATTATCTTGAATGTCTTCGCTAGGCTCTTGGTTATCTAAAACTATAATTTGTTTATCATTATAGAAATCGCATAGATCGCGGTAAAAGGCATATATTAAATTATTCGCAATAGAAGCCTGTTCATTTTCTTCGCTTGAAGAAATTTCATCTCTCTCCTTATATGTTGTTAAAGGAGAATCTAAGAGCACAAAACCTACATGTCTCTTCTCTTTACATAAATAATTCATTAACCCAATAGCAAAGGCAGAAAAACATATGGCACGATACCCCTTCCCAAAGTGACCTCTAGGCTTACCCCCTATTGAAATATCCCTTTTTTCTTTATCATAGGTAACTTGACTTCCATTAGGAAAGTCCCATCTGGTTAATACGCGTGATATTTCTTGCATAAACTGTTGAAGTTCTAAAGAAAAATCAGGAATTTCGTATTTGTTAGAAATTTTATCATGTTCGACTTGAAGGGTTCTGATTTCTTTCAGAACTTTCTCTCGCTTTATTTCTAGATTAAGATTAACGGTTAAATTTTCTTTTTTTCTTGTAAGAAATTTAATAATATTCCGTGTTTCAGTTATCATTTTAGAAATATTGGGGTCAAGGCTATTTTCCAAGTCCCTAAGCTCGTCGCCAATAGAAGTAAGCTCATTGAAAATGCCATCTTTATGCGCTTCTATTTCATGTATCGTTGAATGAAGACCTTCAGCTTTCCTATCCATTTTTCTTATTTCAGAGGCATTACTAGATAAAACAAGTTCCACACTAATATCAGAACTTTCATCTAAAGTTTTTCCGCATGTCGGGCAATTTGCAGCGTAGTGGCTGTCTACATATTTTGCTGCCTCTGAATTCGCTTCTAGCCGCTCTCTATCAGATCTGTATTTTGAAAGCAGAAGATGGAATCTTTCTAACACAGTCTTATCTTCATCAAGTTTTCTGTTCAGGTCTTCTGATCTTGATGCTAGGTTATTCCGTCTTTCAATGCCTTCACTTCCTGTTTTTAATAGTGCATCTAGCTCAGATTCAGCCAGCTCAATTGATTTTTCAATAGCATCAACATCATCAGAAATTCTTTTAACTCTACTCTCATCAACATCATCACTTGGAAAATACCTGCTCATAAAATCTTCGAGGTTTTCTATTTTGATATGTTGCGATTGTTTGGATTGGTTCCTTTTCTTTAACATCTGAACATCAGAGTCATCATGTCCTGTTAAAAGCGTTTTAAGTAACGATGTTTCCAAAGTTCTTTCTGTATTTTGCCCCCTCCCTAGCGGTGAGTCATCTGTAATAATTCTAGCTTCATCGACTAAGAATAGTTTCTCCAATATTCGTAGCGTTAGTGAAGAATGGTTTAAAGACTTTGTGCCTGATACTAGAACTTGATTTCCAATACCAATTTTCCCCAAAAAATAACTGGATAAGTTTTCCCTTCCTTTATGATTTGGTTTGAGAGTTTTTGTGACATCATTCTCCACCAAGGTAAGGTCTGCATTATTCTTTAATTCTCTTTTCAGAATAAAAGAGCCTCCATCACTTTCCTCGAACGTGACCTCAAGAGAAGAATAGCCTTTGGCTTCATCAATAGACTTTGGTGCTTCCTCTGCACCCAATATGAATTGAACACACTGACAAATGTATGATTTCCCCGTATCAGATGCACCAGAAATTACATTCAACCCTTTTTCAAGCATTACTATAGCGGACTTTTTTTCATCGCCCTTTACTTCAATTTTTGTGATTATCATGCTTCATCCATTAAACTTTGGAAACGACCGTTCCAATAAATATTTATAATTATTCTTTAGCCAGCTTAATCTAACCCAAGATTTCCTGTAGTATTCTGATTTCAAGCAACTTACAAAATGAAGTGTTTGCTGATTGGCTGAATAATAATACCCAGACTCTTCAATATGTGCGCTGATCAACCCTCTTTTTGAAAAAAATAATAATGACTCTGGAAGAAATTCTCGTCGATGACCGATTTCTGCAATATGATTAGGTAATGCTGGGTGTAGGTTTGCTGGACCTCCAAAGTCCTGCGAGTACAGCAAAGCGTAATCCAACAATACAAGGTCATCTAAACTAAACCGCATTTCTAAAGCAGTTAAAATCAATGAACTTCGCGTTCCTAGTTCAAGCGCTCCATTAAATGCAGCGTGCGTTGTAGAAGTCATTATTTTACCCACTTAACTTTTTTTCCATTAACAAGATGATGGCAAAGTCCTTTCTTATCTTGAACCTTAATGTAGTGATGCAATGGATGAGAAGAGTAGTTTGTTCCAGCCGCCTGAGCAGATACTTTTAAATATCTCGCATATCCATCTTTATGTTCACTCTTAACCACTGGTGATATAGTTTCATAACATTCATCCAATAATTCTGTGTAAGAATCATTAGGCAACCAGTCCCTTGAAAATTTCTCTAAGCCATCTGCCGAATAATAATTCCTTCTTGCACTATGATATTCCTGTTCGTATTCAGGGAATGTAGTAAGATTCTTATTGTTAACATCCTTCTTCTCTGCATCACCGAAAGCTGATAGCAGTTCAGACGTATATGTTAATTCTGAGGCTTCTGGTATCAAAGGAGGATTAGCTGGTTTAGGTCGTTTACGTGTAGAAGCACCAAACCTAACCGCGTGGTAAGGTGTTTGCTCATGCAACTCAATAATATCTAAGGGTGGAATGTGATCAAATATTTTAAAATCTATTGAGTTATCTATATACGACAAGAGGTCTTCATCTAACTCAATTCTATATTTTGTCGTTATTTTTATTCTACACTGCTTATCCCATCTATTAATCAATTCTTCTTTAAGTTTTTTACTATCCATTAAATGATTAAGAAGCTGAATTGAAACGCCTTTTGGTGAGACAAAATAATACTTATTTGGGGCGGGATACTCACCTTTATAAGAGTAATAGATTAATTTACCAACTTCTTTAATAGCGTCATCGAGGGTTAACTGCTTCGCATAATATTTGCACTGAAAATTTTCCCAATCCCCATTTGGAGAATAGGCAATAACATCTCTGCCCATATCTCCACCACCGCCACATCTAACAACTTTTTGATATTGTGTTTTCCAATGATGCACTAACTCTAGTGTTATATCTTCCCATCTTCCCTCATCAAATGTTTCCAGCCGTGTTAACTTTGGTATTGGAGCTCCTTGTAAAACATCCAAGGAGGTATGAATATCATCAGCCATGACTGGCAATTTAATATCTATTTCATTCATCAGTTCATCCATCCTATCATCGCAAACCATCGTAAAAGGAGGCTGGTCTTGTTTCGCGCATTTGATAGTTAAACATTAGCCACCTCTTAAGTTCCGGGGACACAATACATAATTTATCATTAAACATTAATCAACCCTCCCTATTTTGAAATCACAAACTGTGATATCAAGCATCCCAAGGGTTAATCACTTCAAGCCCTTGGTAATCAAAGTCTTTCTTATTTCTTGTGACCATACGCAGATCATGGTGCAAAGCTGTAGCGGCAAGTAAACTATCAATCGCTGGTACTGGTCGTTTGACTTGCGCTTGCAACCTTCCCCAGCGCTCTGCCACATCTGCATCAACATTTAACACGCGTTTACCAAACCATTCGGGTAACTCATGCTCAAGCCAAAGCCTTAACTTTTCCTTTCGTTTACCATCGGCAATAGCTTCTACACCTTTGCGAATCTCACCAATGGTTAACACACTGATGTATAAACTTTCATCAGGTACATCGTTAAACCATGTCACTACCGATGCGCTGGGCTTGGGGCGCACCAATTCGGATAACACATTGGTATCCAGTAAATAGCTCACAATGAAATATCTCTGGTTAAGGAATCGTTGCGTTGTATATCCACATCTTCAAACGTAAGCGGTGAGTTTTGCATAAACGACACAAAATCAGGCTGTTGTCGTTGCATTTTTTTATAGGCTTCAACAGAAAGAATAATTGCCGATGGTTCACCGCGTACAGTCACTTCTTGCGGACCTTCTTGATTAGCTGCCTTAACCACTTCACTTAAACGCGCTTTTGCATCTTGTAATTGGCATGTTGTCATAAGCACCTCCAAATATCACAAACAGACTAGACTGACTAGATTGTTTTTGCAAGTGTGAAAGGAATATTTCATGATACCTGTTTCTATTTTCCTTTTTCTTCCATCAGCATCACCAATAAGTCCGTAGCTTCTGGGTCAATACCTGCTTGGGAAAGAAGTGTGGTAACTTGCCCTCGATGATGGGTTTGGTGATTAAATACATGTTGAAGCAGTTCTCCAAGCGCACGTTGATGTTTGTTGCCTTTCATATCGCGGTAGCGAATATCTGATTGTAGCATGGTTTTGTCCCATGCGTTGCTGAAATCAACAATCAGTTTATCCATCATGTTTCGTTGTTCGCGCAAGGCTCGAATGTCTGTGTATAAAACT
>NVWQ02000016.1 GCA_002733715.2 Methylophaga sp. | reverse complement strand
GCTTTAGGGATTATGCCTTACATATCTGCTTCGATTATCTTGCAGGTGTTGAGTTTTGTTGACCCAAGACTTCAAGAGATCAAGAAAGAAGGTGAAGCCGGTCGTCGTAAGATTAATCAGTACACCAGATATCTAACACTAATACTCGCTTGTTTGCAAGCCATCGGTATTGCTACCAATTTTCCAAATATGATGCCTGGGTTAGTACCTGATCCAGGATTTAGCTTCTATTTTGGCGCTGTAGTCAGTTTAGTGACCGGTACCATGTTTTTGATGTGGCTAGGTGAGCAAATCAATGAGCGAGGAATAGGAAACGGCATTTCAGTGCTTATTTTTACCGGTATCGTCGCTGGATTGCCATCAGCGATGGGACAAACATTTGAGCAGGCCAGACAAGGTGAAATCAATCCACTAGGTTTAATGATTATCCTGGCAGTCGTTGTGCTGGTAACGGCATTTGTAGTGTTTATGGAGCGTGGTCAACGACGGATTGTCATAAACTATGCGCAAAAACAACAAGGTCGGCGTATGTACCAGGCGCAGTCTTCTCATTTACCTTTAAAAGTTAATATGGCGGGTGTTATCCCGGCTATATTTGCTTCAAGTATTATATTATTCCCTGCTACCATCGCAGGCTGGTTTGGCACTTCAGAAGGTATGGGATGGTTGCAAAATATCTCAACATTGATGTCACCAGGTCAACCAATGTATGTCATGGCTTATGCCATCGCAATTATTTTCTTTTGCTTCTTCTATACGGCATTAGTGTTCAATCCAAAAGAAACAGCAGAGAATTTACAAAAATCTGGTGCGTTCATCCCGGGTATTCGCCCAGGTGAACAAACAACACGCTATATTGATGGCGTTATGGGCAGGCTTACACTAGCTGGAGCAATTTATATTACAGCTGTATGTTTGTTACCCGAGTTTTTAATACTTTATTGGAGCGTACCATTCTATTTTGGTGGTACATCCTTGCTGATCATTGTGGTCGTTGTGATGGATTTTGTATCGCAAATACAATCGCATATGATGTCACAGCAATATGAAGGTTTGATGAAAAAATCAAACAAGAAAAATAAAGGTATGTCCGGTTTTTTAAACTAAAACCATAATTAGTAGGCTTTGTGGAGAGATTCGATGAAAGTTCAAGCGTCGGTTAAGAAAATTTGCCGTAATTGTAAAGTCGTGAAACGTAAAGGTGTTGTTCGTGTTATCTGTAAAGAAGCACGCCATAAACAACGCCAAGGTTAAAACACGTTAATAAATTAAACTATTGATGAATAGAGGATGTTTGTGTTAAAATTCTCTGTTCACTTGTGAAGGATTTAAGGTAGCTCAATGGCTCGTATTGCTGGAATAAATGTACCTGTGCAAAAACACACGGTAATAGCTCTAACTTCGATTTATGGTATCGGTCTCACCCGTGCGCAGAAAGTCTGTGCAGCGGCAGGTGTTGCAGAAGATACAAAAATCAGAGATTTGACAGAAAAAGAAGTGGAAACACTTCGTACTGAAGTTGCAAGGTTTACCGTGGAAGGTGATTTACGACGTGAAGTAACCATGGATATCAAACGTCTAAGAGATTTAGGCTGTTATCGTGGTGTTCGTCATCGTAGAGGGCTTCCACTACGCGGTCAAAGAACAAAAACAAATGCAAGGACACGTAAAGGTCCGCGCAGAATGATTAAATAAAGAGGCTTATCGATGGCAAATTCGACAGCACGTCAACGTAAGCGTGTAAAAAAGAATGTGGTAGATGGAGTTGCTCATGTACATGCAACCTTCAATAACACCATAATTACAATTACTGATCGCCAAGGCAATGCATTAGCTTGGGCAACAGCAGGTGGTAGTGGTTTTCGTGGTTCACGTAAAAGCACACCCTTTGCAGCACAGGTTGCAGCAGAAAAAGCGGGCGAGCTTGCTCAAGGCTTTGGGATGAAGAATCTTGACGTAGAAATCAAAGGTCCTGGTCCTGGTCGTGAATCAGCTGTTCGTGCATTGAACAACTTAGGCTTCAAAATTAATAACATTACAGACGTTACACCAATTCCGCACAATGGTTGTCGTCCACCTAAACGACGTAGAGTGTAAGGAGAATCTATAATGGCAAAATATCGTGGTCCAGTTTGTAAATTAAGCCGCAGAGAAGGTACAGATCTTTACTTAAAGAGTAGAGGCAACCCTTTAGAAAATAAATGTAAACTTGATCAAAAACCTGGTCAGCATGGTGCACGTCGTGGACGTGAATCAGAATATGCAGTTCAATTGCGTGCAAAACAACGCATTCGTCGCATTTATGGTGTATTAGAGAAGCAATTCAGAAACTACTACAAATTAGCTGACAAACGTAAAGGTGCAACAGGTTCAAACTTATTGTTCTTGTTAGAGCAAAGACTTGATAATGTTGTATACCGTATGGGCTTTGGTTCAACACGTGCAGAATCAAGACAGCTTGTTTCGCATAAATCAATCTTAGTAAACGGTCAAGTAACTAACATCGCTTCTTACCTAGTTCAAGCGGGTGATAAAGTTGAAGTGCGTGAAAAATCAAAAAAACAAGATCGTATTGTTAATGCAATGTCAGTTGCTGAGCAATTAGGTTTACCAGAGTGGCTTGAAGTTAACTCTACACTTCTTTCAGGTACATTTAAACGTATCCCTGAACGTGATGAATTAGCATCAGATATCGACGAAAACCTAGTAGTTGAACTGTACTCTAAATAGTTTTAGCGTTAGTTAAAAACTATTTAAGACTTACTTAAAGGAAATTACATGACGACTTATATGAGTCACTTTCTTAAACCACGCATGGTCGACATACAAAAAATTAGTGCTACACGCACTCGTCTTGTATTAGAACCATTAGAGCGCGGGTTTGGACACACATTGGGTAGTGCGCTTCGCCGTATATTGTTATCTTCTATGGAAGGTGCAGCAGTAGTTGAAGCCCAAATTGATGGCGTTGTTCATGAATACTCAGCTATCGATGGTGTTCAAGAAGATGTTATTGACATTCTTTTGAACATGAAAGGTTTAGCGTTTAAATTGTTCGATCTAAATGAAGTGGTGTTAACGCTTAATAAAGAAGGCGTAGGCCCTGTTACTGCGGGTGATATTGAGCTTCCTCATAATGTTGAAGTGGTTAACCCAGATCATGTTATTGCAAACCTTACTGGTGGTAGCTTAGCTATTACCTTTAAAGTTGAAACTGGTCGTGGATACTCGCCTTCTAATACGCGTAATGTAGAAGAAGAGCGTACTATTGGTCAATTATATTTAGATGCTTCTTTCAGCCCTGTAAATATGGTGACATATAATGTTGAAAGTGCTCGGGTAGAAAATCGTACCGATCTAGATAGATTGATTCTTGATGTTGATACTGACGGTACTTTAGATGCTGAAGATGCCATTAAATTTGCATCAACAATCTTAAGTGATCAGTTATCAGCATTTGTAGACTTTACTGTCTTAGAACCTGAAATTATAGAAACGGTTGAAGTAACAGTCGATCCGGCATTATTACAAGCAATTGATGAGCTTGACCTAACAGTAAGATCAGCAAACTGTTTGAAAGCAGAAAATGTTTATTATGTTGGTGATTTGATTCAACGTAGTGAAATGGAGCTGTTAAAAACACCAAACTTGGGCAAGAAATCATTAACAGAAATCAAAGATGTATTAGCGTCTAAAGGATTATCACTAGGTATGCACCTTGATAACTGGCCGCCAACATCTATAGAACAAAAATAAGGTATTATCATGCGTCATCGTAATTCAGGTCGTAAATTAAATCGTAACGGAAGCCACAGAAAAGCTATGTTTAAAAATATGGCGGCCTCTTTAATGGAACACGAGATCATTCGTACAACATTACCAAAAGCAAAAGAATTGCGTGGTGTGATTGAGCCATTAATCACATTAGGTAAAGTTGATTCTGTTGCAAACCGTAGACTTGCTTTGTCACGTTTAGGTGATAAAGAAATCGTAGCGAAACTATTTACTGACATAGGTCCACGTTCTGCATCACGCCCTGGCGGTTATGTGCGTATTCTTAAAACAGGTCTGCGAGCAGGTGATAAAGCACCTATGGCTATTGTTGAGCTTGTTGACCGTAAATTAGAAGAAGTTGTTGAAGCGGAAGCCTAAAGCAACCTTTAACAGTATAAAAATAAAAAAACCGGCTTTTGCCGGTTTTTTTATGCCTGAGCGGGGCGACGATTACTGTCCGCTAAATTCAGGTTATATGGTATGTGGCTAATACCATCCGTTAACCACTATGCTGTAGGTTGGGTGACGAAAGGAACCCCAACACCATGGCATTGCAATTATTGTTGGGTTTAGTTCCTCAACCCAACCTACCCAACTATTCAAAATAGTGAGATTTAATGGATTTCTATCTCAATAAATTTTTATTGCATTGGTGTCAACACGAATACATTACCGGATCATGCTTGATAATGACATTAACAGCAGCATCACATACACCATCAAAAATGATGATATGAGTATTTCGACAGTTATGTTTAACGAAGGGTTTAAGCGATGGTAATGTTTAGATGTGAATATGTTGCTTCGTGCTTTGTTTGCCCGGTTTATGGTTACTATCAGGGGCTGATATGTACTCTAAGGCTCTTAAAATGTTCTGACGCGTGATAGTGCCAACTAGACGGTTATCCATCACCACGGGGAAGCGCTTGTAGGATCCTTTCAGGAATAATTCTGCCACCTCAAGAATAGGTGTTTCAACATCAATTGTTTCGACATTGTTAGTCATGAATTCAGATACACGACCTGCAGCACCAGCTTGTTCATAACCGGCATTAAGTGCAACCTGCATACAATCTTTTTCAGATAGAAAACCGATCATATTGCCGTGCTCATCAAGAACGGGGGCACCAGAAATTCGAGAATCTAGCATTTTATGAATTGCTCGTAGAATATCCATATCAGGACTAAAGGTACATTTATTAACAGCCATGTAGTCTTTTACTTTGAGTGATGCAATCATAAAGCAATCTCCGTTAATTAACGTTCTTGTTTAAGTTTATCAGCTTTTCGTTGAGCACAAATTTCTTTTTCTTCGGTAGAACACGCACCGCCACAGCTTCCGGCCAAACCCACTTGATTCAAGCCGCCACAGCTGCCTTTTATTGCGGGTCGCCCTAAAATTACGCCAATAGCCATACCTACAACGGCAATACTGATTATGATAAAGGTGGCAATAAAAATGGACATTAGCCGAAATCATCAAGGAAGATATTGTCACGTTCTACACCCATATCTTCGAGCATAGTGATAACGGCTGAGTTCATCATGGGTGGACCACACATATAATATTCACAGTCCTCAGGCGCTGGATGCTCTTTTAATAGGTTTTCTCGTAGCACATTGTGAATAAAACCAGTATGCCCCGTCCAATTATCTTCTTCCGTGGGATCAGATAAGGCAACATGCCATTCAAAATTATCATTTTCAGCTTGTAGCGTATCAAAATCTTCTACATAGAACATTTCACGCCTGCTTCTAGCACCGTACCAGAACGATATTTTACGTTTACTGTTTAATCGGCGCAGTTGATCGAAGATATGTGAACGCATAGGTGCCATGCCTGCACCGCCACCGACGAATACCATTTCTTTATTAGTATCTTTAGCAAAAAACTCACCAAAAGGACCTGAGATAGTCACTTTATCGCCTGCTTTTAGATTAAAGATAAATGATGACATTTGTCCTGGTGGAATATCATCATCCGCTCCTGGTGGGGGCGAGGCGATACGTACATTTAGCATGATAATGCCTTCTTCTTCAGGATAATTTGCCATTGAATAGGCACGGATAACTTCGTGTTTTACTGTAGAGGTGTAACGCCACAGATCGAAGCGATCCCAATCATCATGATATTCTTTGTCAATTTCAAAATCTTTATATTCACTGACATGTGCAGGGCACTCTATTTGAATAAAACCGCCGGCTTTGAAGTCTACATTTTCGCCATCAGGTAACTCTAAAATAAGTTCTTTGATAAATGTAGCAACATTGTCATTTGAACGAACAGTACATTCCCACTTTTTAACACCAAATACTTCTTCAGGTACTTGGATCTTCATATCTTGTTTAACGGCTACTTGGCAAGATAAACGCTCGCCTTCTGCTGCTTCACGTTTAGTAATATGTGACAATTCAGTGGGTAATATTGAACCGCCACCTTCGAATACTTTGACTTTACATTGACCACAAGTTCCACCGCCACCACAGGCTGATGAAACAAATAGGTTTGAATCAGAAAGTGCGTTTAATAATTTACCACCAGCAGGTGTTTGAATTGTTTTTTCATCATTAATATTAATACTGACATCACCAGTAGACACTAATTTTGAACGGGCGCTTAAGATCATCATTACCAGACTCATGATGATCAGAGTGAATAAGACAATACCGAGTATGATTTCCATTACAATTGAATCCCTGAGAATGCCATAAAGCCAAGTGCCATAAGACCTGCGGTAATAAATGTTATGCCAAGGCCTTGCAGGCCATCCGGTACATCGGAATATTTTAATTTTTCGCGAATGCCAGCAATGGCGGTAATTGCCATGGCCCAACCTAAGCCGCTGCCCACCCCATAAACCGCACTTTCTGCTAGATTGTAATCACGCTCAACCATAAACAGTGTTCCACCCAATATGGCACAATTTACGGTGATAAGTGGCAGGAAAATCCCAAGGGCGTTATAAAGTGCTGGAACATACTTGTCCATGACCATTTCAAGGATTTGTACCATGGCGGCTACAACGCCAATGTAACTGATTAAACCTAAAAAGCTGAGATCAACATCAGGCAATCCTGCCCAAGCTAAAGCGCCATCTTTTAACAAGTATTGATAAAGTATATTATTTGCAGGAACAGTAATCATTTGAACCAAAATTACCGCTATACCTAAACCTAAAGCGGTTTCGATTTTTTTAGAAACAGCAAGAAAAGTACACATTCCTAAAAAGAATGCTAAGGCTAAGTTCTCAATGAAAATTGAGCGGATAAAAAGACTGAGGTAATGCTCCATTTATAAGACCTCCGTGCGATGGACTTGATGGATCTGATAATCAGCTTCTTCAACTTGTTCTTTTTTCCAGCTACGAATCGCCCAGATCAGCAAGCCAATCACAAAAAAAGCACTAGGAGGTAATAACATTAAACCATTAGGGATATACCAGCCACCTTCATTAGCAACGGGAATGATTTGGTGGCCAAATAACTTTCCAGCACCCAGTAATTCACGGAAAAAGGCAACAACTAATAAGATTAAACTATAGCCTAGCCCATTACCAATACCATCAAAGAAGCTTAGTACAGGCGGGTTTTTCATTGCAAAGGCTTCGGCTCTTCCTAGAACAATACAGTTTGTGATAATCAATCCAACGAATACCGATAATTGTTTGCTTATCTCATATGCATACGCTTTAAGTACTTGATCAACGATAATTACCAATGAGGCGATAATAGTCATTTGAACAATAATGCGAATACTTGATGGAATATGGTTTCTTATTGAGCTGATAAAAGCGCTCGAAAATGCGGTTACCGTGGTAAGGGCAATTCCCATAACTAAAGCAGCCATCATATTCGTGGTGACGGCTAATGCTGAACAAACCCCCAGAACTTGTAGCGTAATAGGGTTATTATCGATAAGTGGGTCAATTACACTTGATTTTATTTCGCTTGCCATTTGTTATTCCTCCATCGCAGAGCGCATATTTTTTAAATAAGGGCCAAAACCATGGTCACCTAACCAATAATTTACAAGGTTTGATACGCCTTTACTGGTCAATGTGGCGCCAGATAGGCCATCTACCTTGTGTACGGCATCAGCCATTTTAAAGTCGACATGACCACGGATAACTTCTATTTTTAAATCACCTTGGTCATTAAAGGCTTTTTTACCTTGCCATTGTTTGCGCCATTTAGGGTTGTCTACTTCACCACCTAAACCAGGCGTTTCGGCATGAGCATAGAACTGTAAACCTTTGATGGTATTGAAATCACCTTCAAAAGCGATAAAGCCATAAAGCGTAGACCAAAGACCATAGCCATGAATAGGTAAGATCACTTGTTTTACTTTATCGTCTTCTTTCAATATATAGATAGACGCCAATTTTGCACGGCGACTAATACCGGCAATATCTTGTTTGGAGGTAAGCTTAATGCTTTGAGCCGGGTCCTTTGATGCTTTACGTTGATCATAGCTCGATGCATCTATATCAGCATACTTTCCTGTTTCAAGATCAACTACTTTTACTTCAAACTGTTCAAATACCGTCTCAATATCACTGTCATCGGATAAAAGCCCAGTAATTGCTAAGATATTTTTCTTGATGTCTAGTTCTTTATTAGCAACTTGTTTTGACTTTAATGCCACTGCCGCTGTTGAAACTAGAACAGAGCACACTAAACACAGCAAAAAGGCCACGATAATAGTTTTTTTAGGGCTATCGTTAGGCAGGCTTAAAATACTGCCAAAGAATCCTTGTTTTTTATTATTTTCAGTCATCTTAACTTCGCCCTAGTCGACGTTTAACATTAGCTTGCACCACGAAATAATCTATTAGAGGTGCAAAAATATTGGCAAATAAAATGGCTAACATAATGCCTTCTGGGAAGGCGGGGTTAACGACTCGGATCAATACGGTCATAAAACCAATTAAAGCACCATAAACCCAACGACCCGTATTTGTCATTGCTGCAGAAACAGGATCAGTCGCCATAAAGATCATACCGAAGGCAAAACCACCTAGCGTTAAATGCCAATACCACGGCAAGGCAAACATAGGGTTGGTATCACTACCAATAACATTAAATAGTAATGTGGTTGCGACCATGCCAAAGAATACTCCGAATATAATGCGATAGGAGGCTACACGCGTATACAGTAGGAATGCCGCACCGAGTAAACAGGCCAAGGTTGATGTTTCACCGATTGGGCCTTGCATAGCACCAAGGAATGATTGCGACCATGTGAATCCAGCATTGGTAATGGCTTCCAAGCCACCGGCTGCGCCCAATGCAAGTGGTGTTGCACCAGTGAAACCATCAATTGCTGTCCAAACTGCATCCCCCGACATTTGAGCGGGGTAAGCAAAATATAAAAAGGCTCGACCCGTTAAAGCAGGGTTTAAGAAGTTTTTACCCGTGCCACCGAATACTTCTTTACCTAATACCACGCCAAAAATAATACCTAAAGCAACCTGCCATAGCGGTGTTGAAGCAGGCAAAATTAACGTATAAAGCATTGATGTGACTAAGAAACCTTCATTTACTTCGTGATTACGCACTGCGGCAAACAATACTTCAAATGTACCACCGGCGATTAAGGTGGTGAGATAAATAGGCAAGAAATACAGTAAGCCATGGAACATGCTTGCAGTAAGACTATTGGGATCGAAGCCTATGCCCAAATAACTGATGATATCGCCGCGCCAGCCTTCTAATTCAGCCATGCCCATTGATGCCATTGCACTATTAGCTTGATGGCCGGTGTTCCAAAGCATCATCAAAATAACTGGGATAGTTGAAATGACAACATAGGTCATCAGTCGTTTGAGATCAATACCATCACGCACATGCGGTGAGCCACGTGTATTATCAGCAGGCGAATAAAGGAAAGTATCCAACATTTCAAAGACAGCAAACCACTTATGATAAGGGCCGCCTTTTTGAAATTGAGGTTCTAATTTATCAAGGAAACGTCGTAAACGCGACATGCTTATCCTTCTTTTTCTATTTGAGTAAGGTTAGTTCGTAGCATTGGGCCATAATCAAACTTGCCAGAGCATACGAAAGAGCAAAGCGAAAGGTCTTCTTCATCAAGTTCAAGACAACCCAAAGCTTGTGCAGCATCAGTGTCTTTAACGACTAATGCGCGTAATAGTTGAGTCGGCAAAATATCGAGTGGCATTACCATTTCAAAGTTACCAATAGGTACCATTGCTCGAGGACTACCATTTTGTGACGTTGTTAGATTCAGCTGCTTTTTGCCTAATGCTTTTGAAATAAAGATATTTAGGGCTGAGAATTTGTTTTTACCAACGGGTTTGATCCAGCCGAAGAACTCACGTTCATTGCTTTCTTCAATAATAGAAATCTGTTGGTGGAAACGCCCTAGGAAGCCGGCCCAGTTAGTTGCTGTATGACCATGCAATACCGAACCAGAAATAACACGTGATTGCACATGTTGCACTTCATCACGGACTAAATCTTCAGTATTTGCACCAAGACGAGTGCGAAGCAAACGAGGCTTATTAACCAAAGGTCCGGCGAGTGAAATAATACGTTCCACCCATAGTTTACCTGTAGTGAATAATTTGCCAACAGCAATAACATCTTGATAATTGATTTGCCAAACCGTTTTGTTAGCACTTACGGGATCAAGAAAATGAATATGGGTACTGGCTAAACCCGCAGGATGTGGGCCGGAAAATGAATGTGTTTCGATATTCGATTGTGCGGTATTTGCAGTGCTTACTCCTTCAGCCTGACAAACGAACACTTTGCCATCGGTAAGAAGGCTTAAAATTGTAAGCCCATTTATATAATCATCTGAATATTCATTAATGATAAGGCTAGGATCGGCAGCCAATGGATTAGTATCCATTGCCGTAACAAAAATTGAGCTGGGCACTGACTCTGGAGAAGGTGATTTACTGTATGGGCGGGTGCGGATTGCCGTCCATAGACCGGAATCAAGTAAATTCTGCTTAACATCATCTCGACTTAATTCAGATAATTGCGTCGGCTCATATTTTTTGAAAGTGATTTCGTCACTGCCATCAAGTTCAATAACGATAGATTGTAATACTCGACGTGCACCTCGATTAATGGATTTAATTGTACCCGCGCCAGGTGATGTAAATTGAACACCGGAATTCTTTTTATCGGTGAAAATCGCTTCGCCCAACTTGACGCGCTGACCTTCTTCAATCAGCATTGTGGGCTTCATTCCTATGAAATCGGTGCCTAATACAGCCACTGAGTTAATTGGGTTAGCGTCAGAAATTATTTGCTCGGGGCTACCGGCAAGGGGCAAATCAAGCCCTTTTTTTATTGAGAAATGCATAAATGCTTGGTCAAAGGCAGAGAAAGCTGCCTATTTCCGAACTCCTTCTATCCAAGATATCCGTGCTAGTATAAGCAGTGTTAAGCTATATGGGAAGGGGATTTAGCAACGAATTAACGAAGAGAGTGTTTTTGTTCACAGATTTATAATATTACCCAATGTAGATTAGTAAAAACTGCGGTATTTATCACAAAAAAGAGGTTAAATGGATACGTTCTATAAGCAACATTATATCAGCAGACTTTTATGGCTATCTGCCTTGAGTTTACTCTTAACAGCCTGTGGTAGCCAGCATGCTACACGTGATCAAACCGGAGTGATAGACGCGCTCTATGCCCAATATAACGATTGGCGTGGAGCTCCATATCAACTAGGAGGTTTAAGCAAAGAGGGCGTGGATTGTTCAGGTTTTGTTTATCGGACTTTTAAAGATCGGTTTGACGTGATACTTCCTCGCACTACAGCAACGCAAGTCAAGCGAGGAAGGCGCGTTTATATTGGGCAGCTAGAGACGGGCGATTTAGTTTTTTTCAAAACAGGGTGGCGTACGCGTCATGTCGGGATCTATTTGGAAAATGGCCGATTCCTTCATGCTTCGACCAGTAAAGGGGTGATAATTTCCCGACTTGATAATGTCTATTGGAAAAATAAATACTGGAGGGCGCAACGCATTTTGGATTAGGGTTTTCGCTCAAGTTGTAACTTATTAGCATAATCAGGTACATGAAGATGGCCTTCTGCCTGCACTTGCACGATTAAACCCTGTTTTTCTGCAATTTCAGCCATTAAATGCCCATTTACTTTTCCTGATAAGCGTAAAACTTCAGATAAATCAAGCAATAAATCTTTCCATGACAGTAATACTTCTCGTGTTTCATTTTCGAGTCTTGCCATCATTTTCTCAACATCTACGTCAGTTGCTGACTTATCCATACTATATTCATCGGTCAAAGTATAGTTTGCGTAAAATTCTTCATCAAAGCCATAGCGCCGAATAAAATCCAATGCTAATGAAGTAGCTTCTTCACGATCACTTTGCCTCCCTACGCTGGCATTATCATCCCCAAACACAATTTCTTCAGCAATTCCTCCTGCGAGATAGACTTTTATTTTAGAAATTAAACTTTGTTTTGTGCCATGAATTTCATGTGGAAAAGTAAAGCCAGCAGCCGTTGTTGAGGCAACACGAGAAACAAGTTGTAAAGGAGCCAAACCAAATAAAACGGCATAAACAACAGCATGCCCAGCTTCATGCGTACTGATATTGGCAACCACATCTTCTAAATTACTTTGTCGTGCACGATCTAATCGGCCAATAAAGGGGGTTTCTATGAGCGTGCCATCAGATAGTTTTGCCATTAAACATTTGTTACCACTATCGTAATCCACGGCAATACTCTTGCCCTCCGCCATCATCTCTTCAAGAATATAGCGCGATAAATTTGACTCTAGAATATCACTAATACTAGAAAAAACGGGACGCACACCTTGAACAGGAAATACGCCATTGCGGTAAATAATGGCTTCAATTTCTTTTGAAACGGTGATCTTAATGCCAAATAATGTATTTACATTTGAGGTGATGCGCGTAACTTCTCGGCGGATAAGTGCTACAAAGTCAGCTTGGCGTAGACTACGATAAATGAGGTGAATATTGCCATAGCGAGCAACCTGTTCCGGTTTAAACCGTTTTGAAAGTGCTTCTTTAACATCAACAATAGACACTTTCTCAGTGAATGCACTGAAAATATCAGCATCAATATCAGCTTCTGCAGTACGCGTTGCCATTGAGAAGGCTTCATCTAGATTGCCAGAAATTATTATTAACGTTTTTGAATGATCAACGGGCTCGTAGATTTTTTTGCTTACTCGCGCTTCCTCAATGCGTTGGATTAGCTTTTCCCGTGACATGACTGTAATTTCATGAATAGCTTCGTCCATATCCAATGCATTTTTTATATGTTGTGCCTCATATAATGCTAGAGGAGGAATGACATCAATATCGCCTTTTTTGAGTTGTTGCTTAAACTCCCTGTCTGCCCGCATAGTTTCAGCAAGTAAAAAATCCAGATCATCGCGATCTCGTCGTGATAAACGTCCATCAGAAAGCAATTCCCAGAAATCAGAGAACTTGGTATTGGTCAGTGGTTTGCCATCTGAATCTATGGTGTTAAAACGTTGGATCTCATCAAACAACACAATTTTTTGAGCAGAATCATTCAGTGAATTCCGGCTTAATACTGAACCGACAGAAGAAAACCACTTGGTTTCATCGCCGTTGGATAATTCCACTTCCACAAAACGATCTTGCATATCAAGCGCAACGACTAATCTACGTACCAGATCAGTTTTCCCCACGCCTGTCATACCCCACAAATTGATGATAACAGGACGAGTAAGTGCTTCAGGCATTAAGTACCAAACACGCATGGCATCAATTAATTCATCAATTGTTTTGTCGATACCAATGAAATGAGATTTGAGTTCTTTGGATGCTGTTTCCAGCACTAAGCCTCGTTGTTTAAGTATTTTTCGATCTAGTTTTAGCGCTGTGCTGTTCGAGGTCATATTCTAAAATATCCATGTTTTTTTAAATTAAACTGTCACATACCCTTCTTGCCAATTATCCTCATTTAAAGGATATTTATCAATATGGAATCCATCTTTGCCATCCATTCTGTCGATTAATAATGGAAAATCAGAAAAGCCGGGCTGCGATTTAACACGATCAATGGCTGCGAGTGCATCATCCCACGTTCGGTAGATGCCTATTCTTTTCCAGCTTTCTTCGCCACTAGGTAATGTGTGGAGATGTTCCAATACAAAGACAGATTCCATAGTGACTTCTTATCCATGAAGTAAAGTTTAATCAATATCATAGTCACTATATTCTGATGATGCTAGTGCCGCCTCAAAAAAGTCAGGCAAAGGCGTTACATTGCCCGCTTCTAGCCATCCCTTATCTTTAGCAACTTGCGTAAAGTTTGCAATACGGTCTTCATCTAAGGGGTGAGTGCTAAATAGTTCGACGGGTTCATCTATATCCATTTCTTCACGCATGTTTTGGAAAATCTTGAACAGTTCCGTGCCACCATTTAAATGGCCATAGAGAGCTTGCAAAGTGATCATGGCTTCTTCATCCGATTGTTGTTCCATATCTCGACCAAACTTTAGGCTACTGAGTAATCCAGCACTGCCTAATAGGTCAGAGTTTGTACTACCGGTAACGGTTGAAATAGCAATACCAACAAGAATACCACTGCCTAGAGACTTGATAGGATGACGGTATTTTACATGGGCTATCTCATGGCTGAGTAACGTGACTAAGGTATTTTCGTTGGGCAATTTTTCTAACAACCCACGAAAGAGAAAAACATGTCCGCCAATGGTAGCAAAGGCATTGACGGTATCACTATCAATATAATGTGCAGTAATTTTCATCTCATCAGGTAGGTTTTGCGCTTGACTGATTTGGTCGGTTAGGCTTTGCAAATATGCTGTCAATTCAGGTGCGTTTACGTCATCCACATCTTCATCAACATTGTACATGCCGGCAATTTCATTTTCGGCACTAAATGGAATTTTACTTGCTAGCCAGCCTCCACTAACAGCCAGCACGACTGACAACGTTACAATCAGCACAACACTGCCAATAAGCAAAATGAAAAAGTTTTTAAGCGGATGCTCTTCGCTAGTGTTTATCCCTTCCGGGATATGTGGGTTTTCGTAATTCATATTTTTCTCAAAGCAGTTCCGTAAGCATGTACTTCGATAATGGGCGGTTTCTTCTTAGTTTGGCCAGATATATTCGATGACTCATATTTCACGTTAAAAACCATTTCCGCTCCCAATGATTTTGCTTTTTCTTTCATTCGCAAAACAGCTTCACGGCGCGCTCGATCTAATAGTGTTTCATAAGAACGCATTTGACCCCCAAACAAATTACGAAGACCAGCGACAAACATTTTAAAGTAATCATTGGCGATAACGACACTGCCAGACACTAACATCTGGTCGTAATTGCCATCTTGAGGTGGCATACGGCTTGCCATGGCAGGCAGGCTATTCATTATTTTTTCGCGTGCAATAATACTCTTGTAATGTTTCCTCTCTGCGCGGCGACCAAAAAAGTAGCCAAGTGAGATTAAAATAAGCGTAACGACTAATTCATACATAGCATGACTCCTTGCTTAATCGAGCCCATCAAGAATAACTGCCGTGCCATAGACATAAATTTCAGCAGCGCCAGCCGTGATGCTAGAGGTAGAAAAGCGCACATTTAATATTGCATTGGCACCCGTAGCTTGAGCTTGCTCAATCATACGATTAGTTGCCTCTTCACGTGATTCTTGAAGCAACTCGGTATAGCCTTTTAGTTCACCACCAAATAAATTCTTAAGGCCAGCCATAATATCGCGGCCAGCATGTTTGGCACGAACTGAACTGCCTTGCACTAAACCTAAATGTTTAATGACTTTTTTACCTGTCATAAATTCGAGATTTGATATGAACATTGTATCTCCTTTTATTTTTTATAAATCACACTACGATGTGCGACTTTAACAACTAAGATGATTAATTCCTCATCTTGAATCTCATACACAATACGATACACGCCCTGCCTAATTCGATAACGCTCTTGACCAGAAAGTTTAATACACGCTTCAGAACGTGGGTCATCCAATAGACTCTCAATAGTCCTTAATATTTTTTTGACATCCTTATTAGGGATGTTTCTAAGATCTTTAGCTACAGATCTTTTAAAGACAAGTTTATAGTTTTCCATGTGCTTTTAAGTCATCTAATAATGCTTCATAACTTAAAGTCGGCTCATTAACTCGTTGGGTAAACGCACTCAAATCCTCTTGATCTTCACGTAGCGCTAGCCGAACGGCTTCATTAACAATTTCGGATACGGATTGATGTACAGAAGCCGCTTTTATTCTTAATGCTTGATGCACATCGGCCTCAAAATAAACCGTTGATCTTTTTGATAATTCACTCATGGCGTTACCCCAATTACTTACTTTAGACAGAATAGTCTAACAACGTTGTAACGTCAAATGGTTGTAACTTCCAGAATAAGGGAAATGCCCTCTTTAATTCGTTTTATAGTTTGCGGAACGCTTTTAAGAAATAATTTTCATTATATTCATATTAATGAGGGGAATCAGTCTAGGGTTTCAACCAACGCAAACCAATAAAAAAAGCAATAATTGTTGCAAATGCTGCCATGCTAAAGGTGAATGTTGGGCCGGGTGAAAGCCAGAAATAACCACTAAACAGACTACCAATCGCGCCGCCCATGCCAAAACTAACACTGCTATAAAGTGCTTGGCCTCTGCCTTTATTTTTACCTACAAAGTGTTTATGGATCCATGCGATGGCAGCAGCGTGAAATGTGCCAAAGCTAGCGGCGTGTAGTAGTTGTGCAAATAGTAACAAGGGTAATGAATCGGGGTAGAAGCCGATAATCAGCCAGCGTAGCGTGCTGAGCAATAGGCTGACAAGTAATATTTTACGGATGCCATAACGCGGCAGCCAATGATGCATAAATAAAAATATGATGACTTCGGCGATTACGCCTAATGCCCATAGTTGGCCAATTAGACTGCGGCTGTAGCCATGCTGTTCTAAGTAGATGGTGTAAAAGGTGTAATAGGGGCCGTGGCTTAATTGAATCAGTAAGCAGATAGCTAAGAAGGCTAAAATTTCAGGTCGTTTGAGTACTTTTAGAATGGGTTCGTGGTTAATATGTAAATGACGTGATGCGGATTCGGGTACGGTTAAACTTACTAGCCATATAGCGGCTAAGCTAGCCAGCATAAAGTAGGGCACGATGCTGGCATCGAAATGTTCTAACAAGCTTCCTAGTGCAACGACGATAATAATAAAACCTATCGACCCCCAAAGCCGAATTTTGCTGTAGTGGTGACTATGGTCGCCGAGGTGTTGCAATGTGGTGGATTCAAATTGAGGGAGGGAGGCATTCCAGAAAAAGCTGAATACCAACATCACTAGAGCAATCCACAGATAGGAATTATCGAATAGGATAGTGGCAAAGGCGATAGTGGCGGCAAGGCTGGCAAAGCGAACAATTTGCATGCTTTTGCCATGATGATCGGCTATCCAGCCCCATACATTGGGTGCGACAATACGGGTGGCAAGTAATATTGCGGTGAGTTCACCAATTTCACGTGCTGAAAAACCTTGCCACTGTAGGTAAAGCCCCCAATAGGGTACGAGTACACCTAGGGCGATAAAATAGAAAAAGTAAAAGCCTGATAGCCGCCAGTAGGGCGTATTTTTAAGTGGCACTAGACTACTTTGTCATTCCCGCAGATTTTTAGCGGGGATCTGGTTTTTTGATACAGATTCCGGTTAAGAAGCCCACCGGAATGACGATGATGTGAGATAGCATTCAATTATTAAACTTGAGCAGGAATAATCGGTGTTCCTGAATCTACATTCATATTCTGTGCACGATGGCGAAGCATGTGATCCATTAAGACGATCGCTAGCATTGCTTCGGCAATAGGTGTTGCACGAATACCAACACAAGGATCGTGACGGCCTTTGGTGATCACTTCAACCGGCTTACCATCGGTATCAACACTACGACCCGGAATACTCAGACTGGATGTGGCTTTTAATGCCATGCTGACTAAAATATCTTGTCCACTAGAGATACCGCCTAAAATGCCGCCGGCATTATTGCTTAAAAAGCCTTCAGGTGTGATTTCGTCTCGATGCTCAGTACCCTTTTGAGTAACAGACTCAAAGCCTGCACCAATTTCCACACCTTTCACGGCATTAATACTCATCATGGCGTGAGCGATTTCGGCGTCAAGGCGATCAAAGATCGGCTCACCTAAACCGGGCGGAACATTGCGAGCAATGACATTAATTCGTGCACCAATGGAATTACCTTTTAGGGCCTTCATATAATCTTCAATGGCTTGTTCTTTATCGGGATCAGGGCAGAAGAAAGCACTTTTTTCGATAAAATCCCAATCGAGATTTTCAATTTTAACGGGACCTAATTGCGACAAATAACCTTGAATTTCTATGCCATATTGTTGTTGCAAATATTTCTTAGCAATGCCGCCTGCAGCAACACGCATTGCTGTTTCACGAGCCGATGCACGACCACCACCCCGGTAATCACGGAAGCCATATTTTTGATGGTAAGTATAATCAGCATGAGCAGGACGGAACTGATGCATGATATTGCCGTAATCTTTAGAGCGTTGATCTGTATTTTCGATGATCATACCGATAGGGGTACCAGTCGTTTTACCTTCAAACACGCCAGAGAATATCTTTACTTTATCGAGCTCTTTTCGTTGGGTAACAAAGCGTGTTTTGCCTGGGCGGCGGCGATCAAGGTCACCTTGCAAATCTGCCTCTGTAAGCTCTAATCCTGGAGGGCATCCATCTACAATACAGCCAATAGCGGGGCCATGGCTTTCACCAAAACCGGTGACTGTAAATAATTTTCCGAAGCTATTGCCTGACATTATATTGACCTAAAGTGAGAAGTTAAACTATGTACAGTGTAGCAAATCCTAGGAATGCCATAAATCCTACAACATCGGTTACCGTTGTTAATAATACACCGCCAGAGATTGCAGGGTCACTACCAAATTTATTTAATATCAATGGAATAGAAACACCTGCAAGGGCGGCAGCAATTAAATTAATGATGATGGCAACACCAATTAATAAACCTAATTCAATATTGTTAAACCATAAAGTGGTCACTATTGCGATGGCGATAGCCCAAATGAAACCATTAATTGCGCCTACAGAAAGTTCTTTTCGTAATAACCAGAGTTGGTTTTTATCGTTCAGTTGGCCGAGTGCCATAGCCCTAATAACTAAGGTAAGCGTTTGACTGCCAGCAACGCCACCCATGCTGGCAACAATAGGCATTAAAATTGCTAGGGCAACTTGTTTTTCGATAGTAGTATCAAATAAGCCAATCACCCATGCGGCTAAAAATGCAGTGAGTAAGTTGACGCCTAACCAAAGTGAACGACGATTAACACTTCTTTTAACAGAGGCAAAGGTATCTTCATCTTCACTTAAACCGGCCATACTTAACATGGTGTGTTCCGCTTCATCACGGATAACATCGACCACGTCATCAATCGTTATACGGCCGATTAATCGATTATCTTTGTCAATAACCGGCGCGGAAATAAGATCGTGCTTTTCAAAGCGATGGGCAACATCAGTATCAGGTGTATCAGCACTGATGGCTTCAATTTGATGTGACATTACTTCATTAACGGTGAGCGAACGGCTACGGCTTACGATTTGTGATAAGGCTAATGTGCCTAGGTAGTGATCACTGTGATCAACAACATATAAACTATCGGTATTAGCAGGGAGTTCATCACCTAACAGACGCAGATAACGCAATACAACTTCAAGTGTAATATCAGAGCGAACGGTGGTGACGTCGGTATTCATTAATCCGCCGGCAGTATCCTCCTCATAGGCCAAGATAGCTTCGACACGTCGACGATGTTGGCTGTCCATTGTACGCAGCACTTCGAGCATAACGTGCTCGGGTAAATCTTGCAGAATATCAGCGATATCATCGGTATCAAGAGCTTCAGTTGCACTGATTAGATCTGCCGTATCCATTTTTTTTAGTAAATCAGCACGAACATCATCACCCATATAGGCAAGCACATCACCATGTAGGTCAGGTGAAATAATCGGCCAACAGACATTTCTTTCTTTTGGAGGCAGTGATTCTAATAAATGCGCTGTTTCTGCAGGATGAAGACTGGATAGTAACCGACGCATGCGCACAAACCGTCCACTCTTTACTGCCTCATCGAGAGTATGAATGGATTGATTTAGAGCTTGTTGTTGCGTGGTTTCAGGCATGATTCCGTCCAGTGAAACGATGGATTTTTAACGGTGCTATTTTAGCCTGCTTGGGGTAGTATTGGGTAGGCTTATTTTATCCCATAATTTTTAAAGCAAGATATGGAACAAGGCTAAATATAAAAATAGCTATTTTATAATTGCCTAGATAATT
This sequence comes from Methylophaga sp., assembly GCA_002733715.2. GTDB lineage: Bacteria > Pseudomonadota > Gammaproteobacteria > Nitrosococcales > Methylophagaceae. The sequence continues at coordinate 82,763 of NVWQ02000016.1, read as the reverse complement.
GAAATAAATAAGAGGGATGCTTTGCTGATTAAGCCCAAACATTTTACTATGAACTTTTGATACAAAGTCTTTAAAACCGAGTAATAAAAGTGTTGTTAGCAATAAAATTGCAATATTAATAACACTACACCAGCCAAAAAATGTAGTCAGTGTTTCTAATGAAATCATCTTAGTTTAATTCCTGAAGATTTAATTTAGCCAATCGTTCAATATCTGCCAGCCCCACTTCTGCTTTATCTAGAAAGTCATTATCCAATTGCGAGGGATCTGACCAATAAATTCCGGTGATATGACAGCGTTTAGCTAATTTAGCTAGATCAAGATCATCTAATTTAAATGAGAGTTCTGTCCATAATAGTGATAATTCACTTTCTTGTTTTAAAGAGGCTTTATTATCTTGTTTGAGACTGCGAGCATAGACGGTTGTTTTTCTTACGGCTTTTATAACATCTCGCAATGCTGATTTTGATTCAAGTTTACGTTGTTTACCGGCGCGTCGAAGGTTGCTTACCCATTTTTTAAGGTGAGTTAGCAGGCCGAGCCATTCATTTGCTGATAGCTCTATCATTGTCTTCGGCTACGAAAAAAGGTACGTAATAATTGACTACTCTGTTCTGCGAGTACGCCGTGTTCACAGTTCACGTGATGGTTCAATTGTGGTGCATTGAATATATCAAAACAACTACCCGCTGCACCTGTTTTTGGCTCTGTAGCAGCAAACACTAAGCGTTTAATGCGAGTATGAATAATCGCGCCGGCACACATAACACAAGGCTCTAAAGTGACATAAAGCGTAGCATCGGGTAGACGGTAATTTTCGGCTTGTTTGCTGGCGGCACGCAATGCTTGTATTTCGGCATGAGCCGTTGGATCATTGCTAACAATAGGTTGATTCCAGCCTTCTCCTAAGATTTCATCATCACGCACAATAATGGCGCCGACAGGAACTTCACCTTGTTGCTGCGCTTGTTCTGCGAGCAACAGCGCTTTTTCCATCCAATATTCATCAGTCTGGGGCATGATGTGTAATATTATATTTAATGAGATTGATGAGGTGTGTGCTGGCACTTTGACTGCCCGCTATAAGTTGTAGCGCTGCTTCGCCCATTTGTGCACGTTGTTGAGGGTTTTGTAGCAGCTTAATCGTAGTGTCGGCTAGGCTCTGAATATCTGATACTTCAATAATGGCATCGGCTCGCAAGAAGTCAGTCGTAATTTCATTAAAATTAAAATAATGCGGCCCCGTCACAATGGCTCGCCCTAATGCCGCTGGTTCTAAAACATTGTGACCACCGTGAGGCACTAGACTGCCGCCGACAAAGGCAACATCACTAGCCGCATAAAATAATGGCAATTCCCCCATTGTATCCACAACCAAAATTTGCACATCAGCTGGGCAAGCTTGTTGATCGCTACGGCGCAAGGTTTTAAACCCAGCCTTGCCTGCCAACGCGGCAACACGATCAAAGCGTTGAGGATGACGAGGCACAATGATCAAGAGTAAATTGGGAAAGAGCGCACGTACTTGCCGAGCAGCATTGATTACCATTTCCTCTTCACCCTCATGTGTACTGGCGGCGACCCATACAGGACGATTACTGTCCCATAAGTGTCGCATGGCATCTGCCTGCTCTGTTAAGCTGGCGGGCAAGGTGATTTCATATTTTAGATTACCGATTGCGTGTACATTTTCAATATTAGCGCCTAATTGTTGAAAGCGTTTCCGGTCATCTTGTCCTTGCGCGGCAATCAGAGGTAGGTTTTGCAGTGTTTCCTTAATAAACTCAGGAAAATGCGCATAGCCTTTTGTAGAACGTTCAGACAGACGTGCGTTAGCAAGTACAAGTGGAATATTACGTTTATGACAATAATAAATTAAGTTGGGCCAAATTTCCGTTTCCATAATAATGCCAAATTGTGGCTTAGTCCGATTTAAAAATCGCTTAATCGCAAACGGTAAATCATAAGGCAAATAGCAATGAAAAACGGAATTTTCAAACAACAGTTTCACCCGTTCACTACCTGTAGGTGTCATCGTGGTGATTAATAATTGATGATCTGGATATTCGGTGCGTAATTGTTTGACTAAAGGCCGACATGCTTCGACTTCACCTACCGACACGGCATGGATCCATATAATAGCAGCATCATCTGAGATAACAGGCCCTTTGCCAAAGCGTTCCGCCCAGCGATGCCAATAGGCATTAACACTAAAACCTCGCCAGATAAGGCGAAGAATTATAAAGGGTATGCCGATACAAAATAGCGTGGTATAAAATAGTCTCAACGGTGTCTCAATATATGTAATCGTCATTCCCGCATGTTTTAGCGGGAATCTATTAGCAGGGCTATGGATTCCCGCTGAAAGATTACCGGAATGACGGTATTTATGTATCCCTACTTTAGGTTTGTTTAGCGATAAAGTTGCGAGAATGATAGCATAGCTTAACTTTGTTAATGACTCACTATATGAAACTTTTACAGGCACAATTTTTCCACCCTCGATTTTGGCCAAGCTGGTTTGGCCTGTTGCTGATGAGACTATCTATTTATTGTCCTATCCAAATGCAATTATGGATGGCAAAAGTAATGGCTGTGTTGATTCGACCTGCAATAAAAGCAAGGCGGCGTATAGCCAAACGTAATCTTGAATTATGCTTTCCAGAACTGAGCGATGAGCAGCGCCATGCTTTACTAGAAAAAAATAATCAAACAATGGGCATGATGATGATTGAAACTGCGCTGAGCTGGTGGGCAAGTGATAGACGCTTACAAAAAAGAGTCAGTTATCATGGCTTAGAGCATATAGAAGCGGCATTAGAAAAAGGCAACGGTGTGATTCTGTTAACAGCGCACTTCACCAGTATGGAAATTGGTGGGCGCCTGATTATGTTGAAATTTCCCTGTTATGTCATGTTTCGAGAATTAAAAAATGCATTATTTAATGCCTTTATGATGCGAGCGAGAACGCATCATAGTGAAGGGATTGTGATGCAAAAAGAACCACGAGCAATGGTGCGCGCTTTGCGTAAAAATAAAATTGTTTGGTATGCACCAGATCAAGATTTGGGTAAAAGACAATGTGTATTTGCCAAGTTTTTTGGCGTGCAAGCCTCAACAGTAATTGCCACAGGACGACTAGCAAAAATGAGTGGCGCAGCGGTTATACCCTTTACGCCTAGACGTGATGAAAAAGGGCATTACACACTCACTATAGGTGCACCATTAACCGATTTTCCAACGGGTGATGATGTTGCCGATGCCCAGAGAATTAATGACATTATTGAACATGAAATTCGCCACTCGCCAGAACAATATTTATGGGCACATAGGCGGTTTAAAACACAGCCTGAGGGTAAGGGGCTATTGTATAAAAAATAACAAAGGTTTCATTGTGAAACCTTTATGTGTGATAAACGCCTTGATTGAAAGGTGTAATAATATGGCAAAAGCAATTAAATTATCAGACAGTTTAGTGAATGATGCTGTTATAAACGGCAAGGCACAACATCGTAGTGCACCAAAGCAAATTGAATATTGGGCGAGCATAGGTAAAATTGCTGATAAAAATCCTGACTTGCCGCTGAATTCTGCAGATTGAATGGTTACGGGTATATGTGGACGACGAGTTGCATTTAACTTTTATTGAGCATGGTACCCATGGAAATTTTTATTGAGATTTAAAGCAGGCTCATTAAAATAAACCAAGTGCCACAAACAAAAAAGGCCATCCGAAGATAGCCTTTTTGAAATACGTAATGTATTTGTGTTTTAACGTTTTGAGAATTGTGGGCGTTTACGCGCTTTATGTAAACCAATTTTCTTACGTTCTACCGCACGTGCATCACGTGTGATAAAGCCTGCTTTACGTAGGCCTGATTTTAATTCTGAATCGTATTCAACCAGTGCGCGGCTGATACCGTGGCGAATTGCGCCAGCTTGACCATTGTTACCACCACCGCGAACAGTGATTTTTAAATCAACTTTACCTAGCATTTCTACTAGTTCTAGCGGTTGACGAACAACCATTCTAGACGTTTCACGACCGAAGTAATCTTCGATTGTGCGTGTGTTGATTGTTAGTTTTCCTGTACCCGCTTTCATGAAAACGCGTGCTGTTGAGCTTTTACGACGGCCTGTCGCGTAATATGTATCTGCCATGATTTAAATCTCCAGCACTTTAGGCTGTTGGGCTGTGTGAGGGTGTTCTGCACCAGCATATACTTTTAGTTTGCCGAACATTGTGCGACCCAAAGGATTCTTTGGCAACATGCCTTTAACAGCAGATTGGATAACGCGTTCTGGTGCTTTATCGAGTTGTTTTCCAAGAGAGATAGATTTAATACCACCGATATAACCTGTGTGATGGTAATACATCTTATTTTTTAATTTGTTACCCGTCACGCGGATTTTATCAGCGTTGATAACAACGATGTAATCGCCAGTATCTACATGAGGCGTGTAAATCGTTTTATGTTTGCCACGCAAACGACGCGCGATTTCAGTAGCCATACGACCTAATGTTTTGCCGTCAGCATCTACTACGAACCAGTCACGACGAACTTCTGCTGGCTTTGCACTTAATGTGGTTGTTTTCATTCCGCGGGTGGCTCCTAAAAAATTACGCAAGCGGGTCTAAATAAGAGAGGAAATTCTACGCACGATGAAGCTGACTGTCAACTGAATTTCTAGAATATTTACTATACAAATAGAACTAATAGCACAACACCTAGTATTAGGCGGTAAATAACAAATGGCCACATACCTATTTGGTTAATTAATTTCATAAAGAAATAAATGCATAAATAGGCACTAATCGCTGAGAATAATGCACCCAAGCCCAACACTGACCATTCTATTGGTACTGCTGATTTTATCAGTTTAACAGTAATCCAACCACCGGCTAATATAATAATAGGTATAGATAATAAGAATGAAAATTGCGCTGCAGCTTGGCGATTTAGGCCTAGCATTAGCCCTGCCGTCATGGTAATGCCCGAGCGAGAGGTGCCAGGAATAAGTGATATTGCTTGAGCAAGCCCTATATATAAGATGTCTTTCCAATTTAATTGAGTGAGCGTGCGCTGGCGTTTGCCATACCAATCTGCCCAACCAAGTAACAAGCCAAAACCAATCGTAGTGGTAGCGATAACTAATGGACTACGTAAATGTGAGTCGACCAGATCATTTAATAGAAGGCCAGCGAGGCCAGCGGGAATTGTACCGAGTAATACTGCCCATGCTAAGTAACTGTCACCTGAGTGTTTGCGCAAAATTACCGATTGAATCCAATCATGGATCAATGTTTTGAGTGTATTTCGAAAATAAACGACAACTGCGCTGAGCGTTCCGACGTGAACAGCAACATCAAATGCTAAGCCTTGATCTTCCCAACCAGCGATAAGCGGCAACAAAATGAGGTGAGCAGAACTAGAAATAGGTAAGAATTCTGTTAAACCTTGCAAAATTGCAAGAGCAAGAATATGTGGCAATTCCATTGATTAAAGACCAGATAAATAATTAAGAAAGAGATTATCCTATTTTTTGTAGGCTATATAAAGAGATACTTCATGATATTATATACAGATCACTTTTTAATGTTGTTCTGAGAAACATGCCAAATCGAATTCGCGAGATACCTTATAACTATACTTCTTTTTCTGACCGAGAAATCGTTATTCGATTTTTGGGTGAGTCAATGTGGGATAGCATTCAACAATTACGTGAGCAACGTAAAACGGGCCGAAGTGCCAAGATGTTGTTCGAGGTGCTGGGCGATATGTGGGTTATTTCGCGTAATCCCTTTATTCAAGATGATTTGATTGAAAACCCTAAACGCTGGCAGTCATTGCGCCACGCCTTGCATCACCGCCTAGATCAAATTCGCAAGCGTGCACAGAACAATGACAATGATTTAGCTATTGAGTTAGAAGCGAATGCTCGTCAGGCCGTACTCGATTTTGAAAGTGACTTATTTTCTGTTGAAGATCGTAGAAAAGAGGTCATGCGCCGTTTATCGCGTGCCACAAAGAAACAGAATATTCTGTTTGATGGTTTATCGCGTGTCTCTCATGTAACTGATGCAACTGACTGGCGTGTTGAATATCCTTTAGCGGTGGCTACACCTGATACTGAGCATGAAATGGCTGCTATTGTTGCCGCTGCTATTGACTTGGGATTAACGATTATTCCGCGCGGGGGTGGTACGGGTTATACCGGTGGTGCAATCCCATTATCTGCTGATAGCTTAGTGCTGAATACTGAAAAACTAGAAGGCTTAGGCGATGTTATTTATCGTGAACTACCTGGCCGCAAAGGTGAAGTAGCGACTGTACGCGCGGAAGCAGGTGTCGTTACGCGTCGTGTTTCTGATTTAGCTGAGAAGAATGGACTTGTCTTCGCGGTAGATCCAACCTCACAAGATGCCTGTACTATTGGTGGTAATATCGCGATGAATGCGGGTGGTAAAAAGGCCGTAATGTGGGGAACAACGCTGGATAATCTAGTGTCATGGCGTATGGTTACACCTGATTCACAATGGTTAGAAGTCGAGCGCCTAAATCACAATTTGGGCAAAATCCATGATGTTGAAATAGCAGACTTTCGTATTACGCGTTATCAACCCGATGGTATCAATCCGATCGGTGAGCCAGAAATCATTTCAATTCCAGCTAAGGAGTTGCGCAAGAGTGGCTTAGGTAAAGATGTTACCAATAAATTCTTAGGTGGATTGCCGGGGATTCAAAAAGAAGGCTGTGACGGTTTAATTACCTCTGGCGTATTTGTATTGCATCGCATGGCTACTTATACCCGTACTGTTTGTTTAGAATTTTTCGGTAATGATTTAAGCAAAGCCGTACCGGCGATTGTTGAAACTAAAGATGTGCTGGATAACAATCCAGGCATTATTTTAGCGGGGATGGAACATCTTGATGAGCGTTATGTAAAAGCAGTTGATTACACCACTAAAGCGCCGCGATCTGTATTACCAAAAATGGTGTTATTGATTGATGTTGCGGGTGATGATGAAGATGTTGTTGCCGCGGCGTGTAGTGAAATTGTTCATTTAGCTAATGCCCGTGATGGTGAAGGTTTTATTGCGGTAAGTGCCGAAGCCCGTAAACGCTTTTGGGCTGATCGTGCGCGAACAGCGGCGATTGCCAAACATACCAATGCCTTTAAAATTAATGAAGACGTGGTTATTCCGCTGGATCGTTTATCGGAATATAACGATAGCATCGAAAAGATTAATATCGTGCAATCAACGCGCAATAAATTGCAGATGGCTGATGCTGTGTGTGCTTATTTATCAAATAATCCTGCGGAACTCAAACAACATGATGCAGATATTGATGAAAGTGCAGAAAATGATGCCATTATGCAAACCAAGTTGGATGCTGCTTGCACATTGCTTGAAGCCGTACGTGCGCGCTGGAATGAGGTATTAAATAATTTTGATACGCCAGCTAAAGATAAATTGGAATTATTATCTGAAGAAACTCAGGTAAACCTTCAGAAAGACGATACCTTATTCAGTGTGTTACAACGTCGTGATTTACGTATTTCATACCGTAAAGAAGTTGAAAAACCATTAAAAGAATTATTACAAGGTCATGATCTAGAAGCCTTGCGTAATAAGATGGATGCGATACATGCTGAGCATCGTTCTAGTCGCTTATTTGTAGCGCTGCATATGCATGCCGGCGACGGTAACGTGCATACTAATATTCCAGTGAACTCTAATGATTATGCGATGATGCATGAAGCAGAGCGTATTGTTGATGAAGTGATGATTCTAGCTGGAGAGCTTGGCGGTGTTATTTCAGGTGAGCACGGTATCGGTTTGACCAAAATGCAATATTTGGATCAAGACACCATTGATGCGTTTGCTAAATATAAAGAACAAGTTGATCCAAATGGCCACTTTAATGCCGGTAAATTATTGGCGGGTTCCGGTTTAGAAAAAGCCTATACACCGTCATTACAATTAGTGCAGCAAGAAGCGCTGATCCTCGAGGCGAGTGATTTAGGCGACTTGAATAACGATATTAAAGATTGTCTGCGTTGTGGAAAATGTAAACCAGAATGTACCACTCATGTGCCGCGAGCGAACTTATTATATTCACCACGCGATAAGATTTTAGCAACCGGTTTGATCATGGAAGCATTTCTCTACGAAGAACAAACGCGCCGCGGTATATCTGTGCGGCACTTTGATGAAATGAATGATATCGCCGATCACTGTACTGTGTGTCATCGTTGTCTAAATCCATGCCCTGTGAACATCGACTTTGGTGATGTTACCGTCAAATTACGTGCAATCCTGAAAAAACAAGGTAAACGCAATTTTAATATTGGTACATGGACCTCCATGGCGTACTTAAATGCGACCGATCCGCTGACCATTAAGCTGATGCATAAAGGCATGATCTATATGGGGTATAAAGCGCAACGTTTAGCGCATAAAGCCGCTAAATATATGGGGCTATTGGGTAGTAAGAAAAAAACGCCATTGCCAACGACGGGCACAACACCGATCCGCGAACAGGTTATTCATTTTATGAAAAAACCGATGCCTGCCAATTTGCCATCAAAAACAACGCGTGCCATGTTAGGTGTTGAAGATGACAAGATGATCCCGATCTTGCGTGATATTAATAAAGTGAATGAAGATTCAGACGCGGTGTTTTATTTCCCCGGTTGTGGTTCAGAACGATTGTTTAGTCAAGTAGGATTAGCGACACTTGCTATGCTTTATGACGTTGGTGCTGAAACGGTTTTACCGCCAAGTTATTTATGTTGTGGTTATCCGCAACATTCCAGTGGGGATACTGATAAAGGTCAAGCCATTTCAACGGCTAACCAAGTATTGTTCCACCGTATGGCAAACACACTTAATTATATGGATATCAAAACGGTAATTGTGTCGTGTGGTACCTGTATGGATCAATTGTTGAAATACCAGTTTGAAGCGATATTTCCAGATTGCCGCCTATTAGATATACATGAATATTTGATGGAAAAAGGGGTGAAGATGGAAGGTGTAGAAGGTGTGCAATACCTTTATCACGAGCCTTGTCACACGCCGATGAAAACATACCAATCAACTACGGTAGCGGCGGAATTACTAGGGCAAGAAGTTACCCTAAGTGATCGCTGTTGCGGTGAATCAGGATCATTTGCAGTCGCCAGACCTGATATTGCGACACAAGTACGTTTCCGCAAAGAAGAAGAAATCGTCAAAGGTATTGTGGAATTAACCGGCGAGAAAAAAGCGGTGAAAGGTAATGTGAAAATATTAACCTCATGCCCAGCCTGTCAACAAGGATTAGAACGTTATAACGAAGGCACTGATATTGAAACGGACTATATAGTAGTGGAAGTTGCGAATAATGTTCTAGGTGATAACTGGCAGCACAAGTTTATTGAAAATGTGAAAGATGGTGGGATTGAGCGGGTACTACTATAAGTAATCAGCTAATAATTCTAATTTGTTGTGAATTAGAGTTGAATTACTAATCAAGCCTGTGTAAAATTGTTCGGCTAAGGTGAATAGAAGTATCACTACGAAATTTATTGGAGAAAAAGATGTACGCGGTAATCAAAACAGGCGGCAAGCAATATAGAGTTGAAGAAGGTGAATTTCTTCGTGTAGAAAAACTTGATGCTGAAGCTGGTGATAAAGTTGAACTAGCAGAAGTATTGATGTTAGTTGACGGTGATGATGTTCAAATCGGCGCACCTATGATTGAAGGTGCGGTTGTTAGTGCAACAGTGCGTGAACAAGGTCGTGGCGAAAAAGTTAAAATCATCAAATTCCGTCGTCGTAAGCATTACCGTCGTCAAGCCGGCCATCGCCAAAGCTACACAGAAATCTTAATCGATAGTATTTCAGCAAAAGGTGCTAAGAAGCCAGCAGCTAAAAAAGCGGCAGCACCTGCAAAAGAAAAACCTGCAGTGAAGAAAGCAGCGACTGAAAAAGATGATTTGAAAAAAATCTCTGGTGTAGGTCCAAAATTAGAAGAAAAATTAAATGCCTTAGGTATTACTACATTCAGTGAAATTGCTAAATTCACTAAGAAACGCATGGAAGAAGTTGATACTGAATTGAACTTTAAAGGTCGCATCGAACGTGACGACTGGAAATCTCAAGCTAAGATTCTTGCAGATGGCGGCGAAACAGAGTTCAGCAAAAAGAAATAAAGCTACAACAAGTTAAAAATAAAAAGGGCTGGTTTTTTAATCAGCCCTTTTTTATGCCTGCGATATACTCGTAAAAATTCAACTTGCATATAGGAAAGAGGTCACCACAATGTCATCGCGACCAGAGGGAGAGACCTTAAAGTCTATCCAAGTTAAAAAAAGATCTCTCTCTGGTCGAGATGAGATGATTAGAGTTATTTTTCAGTAAGCGTAGCACTATCAAATTTAACACCCTTCCAACCTGAAACCATAAAGTTACGAATATTTTGATGATCATCGCCATTTGGATTCCCTAATACATCATCTCGGTAGTATCCACCAAAACAAGCTAATGTTTGCTGCTCTGATAATTCATTTAACAAGCCAAAAGAAAATATTTTGCATGAGCCATTGTTCTGATTGGCTTCATTAACAGTGTCACCATTTACAAATGAGCTAGGTGTAAAGTTATAGTTAGCTTCAATAGTGGCCATAGTGTCATTAAATTCTATTTGTTCTGGATTGTGTTCTAATTGTTTTAAAAAGTCGTCAAGATTCATTTGCGTTCCTTATTCAATCAATTTTTTGTCATTCCCGCATGTTTACCCAGTCAAGCTGAGCACAAGCTTAGCGGGAATTTTATTGCTAGTACAGATTCCGGCTAAAAGATTGCCGAAACGTAGTAACCGAGGGATCAATAGCGTTAGTTTTTTTATATTTTAATCAAAGTATTGGGTGAAATTATCTACTGATTCTCTAGGCGTGCGGTATTTATTTACATCAGCTTCTAAATCTTCATAACCTAGCGCCATACCACAAATCAATGTCATATCATCCGAATAGCCCAAAGCCTTTTGCACTATCTGAGGATATTCGGCTAATGCCGCTTGAGGGCAGGTCGCTAGACCTTCTTCGATGGCGGCTAGCATTATAGATTGTAAGAGCATCCCATAATCTAGAAACGAGCCGGTTTCCATTTCTTTATCAATGAAGAACAGCAACATGATTGGAGCATCAAAGCAACGATAATTTGCCGCCCATTGTGCTTTGCGTGCATCACTATCAGCTCGTTGAATACCTAATGATTGGTATAGTTGTAAGCCACATAGCTGCCGACGTTCTTTATAAATTGGCTTCCAGTTTACGGGATAATACTTATAACTTATTTGCGATGGTTCACCTGACTGAAATGCCCGCTCTATAGTGGACTGTAATTTGTTTTTTGAATCACCCGAAACAACAGCGACCTGCCAAGGTTGTGTATTAGCACCCGATGGCGAATATCGAGCAATATCTAAAATACGATTAATTTTTTCAATAGCCACATCTTTATCGATGAAGGCACGAGTCGAGTGGCGTTGGCGGATAGCATCAAAAACATTCATTCCCCAGACTCCTTTAGTCGCCATACAAAGGTTAATAAAATAAGGCAGAAGCAGACCAGCATTAACTGTAGTCCTATCCTACCTGACAATACAAAGATTGAAATAGAAAAAGTCGCAATGATCAATAGCATTACTTTATGTTTTATTTTACGGCGAATAGTTTTCGATTTCTCCCACTGTGCAAGCGGCGGGCCAAACCATTTGTTAGCTAATAGCATGCGGTGAAAGCGGGGTGAGCTTTCAGAAAAGCAGGCCAATGCAATAATCAAAAAAGGCGTAGTAGGGAGCAGTGGCAGCACTGCACCAATAGCCCCTAAAATAACGAAAAACCAGCCTATAATTATAAGTAGCGTATGTTTAACTTTAGTCCGCATGTGCTGGCTAGCTTTACGCTCGCGACATAAATTTACCGGTAACGGTATTAATCTTAATCACTTCGCCTTGTTCGATATATTCAGGAACTTGAATTTCTAAGCCAGTTGCAAAACGAGCAGGTTTAGTACGAGCTGTTGCCGAAGCACCTTTAATGCCTGGCGCTGTTTCAACAATTTCCATAGCTACTGCAGCAGGTAATTCGATTGCCACTAAAATGCCATCAAGTAAGATGGAAACCACACCTTCAAGACCTTCAACTAAATATTCGCTTTCATCTTCAATATCACCAGCATTGATAGTGTATTGTTCATAGTCAGTTAAACTCATGAATGTATAGCCATCGTCATCTTTATACGAGAATTGCAATACTTTTTTCTCACAATCAACATCTTTTAGAAATTCTTCACCTTTCAATGATTCATCACGTTTTTGCTTGGTCTTTAAATGATTAAATCGAATTTTGTATAAGGTCGATGCACCACGAGACGAAGGATTACGCACCTCAATATTCTTGACGACATGAGGTTCGTCATTAACTTCGACGACCATTCCACGTTTTAAATCACTGGCTTTAGGCATTATCAGTCCCTGTTTAGATGGATAAGTAAGGAAAAGATATTATACGTGACTATATTTATATCCGTGATTTAATCTTTATCTTGATGCATTGTCGAACTCCCATTGATCTCTACATAGCTGATATGGGCCATATTCCTTTTGAGTATCTTTAAAGGCTTGTTGTTGCTTTAAAATCATGTCCCTTCCAACTTGTTTGAAATCTGCCACTGCGGTCAAGCTTCCAGAAGCTAACTTAGCCATTGCTTCAAAAGATTTTGACATCTCGGCCATCCCATCTTGTCCGTGAGCTTTGCCATAAGCAACTGTCCAGTGTGAAAATAAGTTACCACATCGTTTGGGAATACCATGATCAATCAGTGTTGTTCCAGAACTTGGTGACAGTGCTTCTATAACAAGTGACATTCGTCTCGCTTGAGTATTCATAAGCGAACCACTTCTTCCTGTTAATTGTAGGAAGTAGAGATCTTTTTCTACAAGCGCTCTAGAAAAATCCTTTCGAAGCTTATCGTTATTAGTACATTTTGGATAACAGGCGAAAAATGCTGTTCGCGATGTTTTAATTCTATTTTCAAGTGCTTTTATTTGGCCACCATAAGATAAAAATCCTGCCGCTGCTTTACCTGCTTGCTCACCCATGCCTTCAAATAATAATTCACTTGGCGTGACCAGTCGATTGCGGAATCGCGGAGGACGTTTATAGACAATGGTTGCCTGAGCATTATCATTAATACTTGTCGGTAATGTTTGATTTAGATCGGCAATGGTTCCTTTTTCTGTCCGATCTAGCCAGCGTTGTTGCGCGATAATAAATGATGTCGCTAGATTATGGTAAGGGGAGTTCAGATCTGCATAACTCCCTCCCTCCATTCCATAAGTATCTAATATATTGTCTTTTGCCTTTATATCGAACCCGATCTCAAATAATCGTTGGCTGTCATCAATCAGCAAACGTAGTGGTCTACCAATTTTTTCTTCCCATTGATTATATTGCTTAACGCTAGTTGTCGTGATTGCGTTGAGATCAGTCACGGCATAATCAGTTAATCTTTTAAGACGAGCAGAGGCTTTGTCTCGTGCAAATAAAGCAATTTCACTTTGTAGCTTATTATTGTGTGTGTTTTTCCATTGTGACAAATACTTCTGAATTCTATTTTCTAAGTCTGCAATAAGAGCGAGTTGTTTTTCTGTCGAAAATTTCCCTTGTCCTGATTGTCCCGTTATTTGAGCACGAAAACGTGATGAACATTTTTCATATAGACAAAATCTTTCATCTAGTGATGCGAGAGGAGGAACACGTTCTCCCAAATCAAATATAAAACCAATAAGCAAGAGATTAAGATCAGCGCCTTCTTTTTCAAGTTTGTTTGCAATGATATCGTCCATTTCTCTAAAATGGGCTAACTTCCATGCCTTGAATATCAAATTCGAATTGTAGCGAACATAGTCAAATCTTTGCTGTGTTAGCGGATCTTTTAATTTTGAGTAAGATTTTTTATCATTCGGGTCATAGAATACATCCACCCAGCGCTGTAAGTATCTATCACCATGGAGAAAGAGTGCATCATATACTTTTTTACTCAATTCTAAAGATTCTTCATTGCGTGGAACCGCTGCCATAATTTGAATCATTTGGGTTTGAATATCACGAACATAAGGGAAAAATAATGTATCGGCATACTGTTTACGCGTAGTAGCAGAAAAACCAGATTTAGGCATTGTTTTAGCAAGCATCTCGGCTTTTTGCCTAGCTTCTTTCATTGTTAAACCAAGCACATCAAGTTTTGCAGACAGTTGTTCTAGAGAAAGGGGCTTTGCAAATGGAAAACCATAATCATTGACGGCCTTCCATACGGATGGAATTTGTGGATGTGTTGGTACGGCATTACTTTTATAGCCTGTAAGCGCTGAAGAGCTGTATTTCACTGGCAGTAAGCTCAAACTATCTAAGGGGATTTTTATTAATGCAGCTTTCTCATTTCCAGAAAATTCAGGGGCTTTTTCAGTAGGCTGAGTGGACAATTCTGCAACTCGTTTTTGATCCCCATTTAATTGTGCAATAAATACTTTTGTTTCTAATGGGTTTCTATCTCCTGGGTCAAACACGCCTGGCAACCGACTATCTATCGCAAGTCTTCCTTCCCAAAGTTGCCAAATACCGTTTCGATTACGGATGACCATTAAACCAATAAGTACATGATTATGTGCTTGTCCATTTGATCTAAAGTTATACTGCGTTATCATCGGTTTTAAATCATACTTTGAGCCTAAAGCTATAATACGTTGACGAAGATCATTTAGAATTAGATCATCCAATTCATTTCTGCGATGAACAAATATTGCTACATCGGGTGCGGCGATGGTAATTTTCATAACTGTCCTTGTAGCAGAAGGAACTATACTATCCACCGTAATGGTTACTTGTTTAGCAAGGCCTGAAGTATCTTTTAGTCCATTAAAGTATTTGTCAAAAACAACGCTGCCATCTGCCCCAGCAGTTCCAAACATTGTAATAGTTACTATCAAAACAAAAATAGCGGTGATTGTTCTTATCATAATTACTTCCCTTCAATCTCTTTTAAATTAATACACAATTGTCAAAGCTTCGCATCACAATAGAAATGTGCAGAACCCTTTTCATCAAGCTTAGCTTCAAGTGTTGCCTCTGTTTTTTTACATTTATCCTCAGTATTTAACAATGTAAAAAAAGGTCCCCTGCCAATTACGTCAGCAAGTGATTGCCACGAATAACCTTGTGTATAAAGACTTCTATATACCTGCATAACATTACCACATCGCCGGCCATTGTCGCCCTCAATAAGCGTCGCGCTTTGCTGTGAAACTACTTCAACAAACCAATTTCCAGAGTAGCAATGATTAAGTGATCTTAAGTAATGATCAACAGCTAATCGTTCCACGTTTGACATGTATATATAAGCATTGTGACGTTGATAATATGGGTAAATCCTATCGCCAAAATAAACCGCATCCACAGGATGCTCATATTCGATGTACTGATAAACAAAAGGTATATGAGCATGACTATTGACTGTGATATTTTCAGTGGCGGCACAAGCTGCGAGAACAAGCATTGTGCCAATAACTAAAATATTAGTTATGGCCCTATAAATTTTTGTCATAACCAGCCATTCCGTTCTAGGATGCCTTTAGCAAAGGGATCACCTAATTTATAAGCTGATAGCAACCATTTTTTGCCTGTTTTAATATTCTTTGTAACCCCGTCACCGGTTAGATACATTAAAGCTAGAAGGTATTGTGCTTCACTGTTATTTTCGTTGGCAAGTTTAAGATAGCCTTTGCGAGCAACTTGATTATCTTCATCCACACCATAGCCTTTATCATGCATATATGCGTATGTTAACTCAGCTTCTTTATTGCCTTGTTCGGCTTCAGCCTTAAATAATTTGAGTGCTTTTTTGAACCAATTATGTGCTGTGAACGAACCTTTGACTGACCAGAGCCCCATTCTGTATTGAGCTAATGACACATTTTCTGTTGCCGCCTCTTGCATCCACTTCTCGGCTTTCTTTTCATTTTTCGCAGTGCCCTGACCGAAATAAAAACAGAGTCCCAAATCGCGTTTAGCTTCTGACATTCCAGCAAGCGCGGCTTGCTTGAAATAGAGGAATGATTTGTCTAGATCTTTATTAAAATATTTAGTTGTTTGTTGGTAGGCATGCCCTAAACTATGAGCAGGCCGAATACTACCTAATTCGGCTGCTTTATGAAGCCACTGGTATGCTTTCTTTTTATCTATAGTGATGTGTCCGCCTCTCATATAAATTTCGTAGAGCAGCCGTGCAGCATTGGCATTGCCCATTTCGGCAGATTGAACAAAATAAATTACAGATTGCTCTGCGCCCTCCTTAGTATTTAACTTATGACTTGCAATACCCTTATTCATTAAGTCATCAGCTGAAGATTTTTCAATAGAAGTGGACTGTGATGCCGTATCAGCATCTAAAGCGTTAGTTTCAGCGTGAACAGAAAATGACTGAAGTAATAAGAAGAGTAGTATGGAAGCAAAAAACTTAATCATTAGAGTTAATCCCTTAAGTGAGAGTGATCATACGTTGACTGATGGCAGATAATATCAATTACTATACTACTAGAAGCTGAACTCAAGCTGAATTTGAATCAACACATTAATTGTACTGTAGTGACAAGAATTGAATCAGACATGGTGTAAAGTACAGTGGCGTTATTTAATCCCAGAGCATTTCATCATAACGTGGTGCTAAGCGTTGTTGACCACAGCTAGCACAACAATACTCTTGCGGTGGTTTTGTGGCGGGACTCAGTGCTGTTGAACACTTCCAACAGTTAAACGTAGGTGTATAAACAGGCTCTGTAGACTGGCCATCAAACAAGATGATAAAAAATTTACTGCTCAGAATATTACATGACGTGCATTCCATTATTTTATGATGATGGTGGTGATAAGTGATTGTGTGCTTTTTAGTTGCTTCGAGGAGTTCTTTTTTTCTTTTTGGTGAACTGCCCTTTATAAGCGTTTCTAATTTAATAGGCATGCCGCCACCATTCATTAAAATAGGTGCCTTTTTGCAGTGTTGGCAATAAAGTGTGACACTGCCATATTGATTAAAAGAAAAATTTTCACTCATGATTGTTTCAGCTGATTTTCTAATAAGCTGATTTGTGTTGGTGTAAGTTCAAATACACGATACACCTGCTGATTAAGCTGTTTTTCATGCGCATCAAGTTGGGCGGATAATGGTTGGATTTTATCAGCTTCAGCTGCTAACCAGTGTTGCCAGTCGTTGCGTTCGCCGAGGGGAATATCTTGTTTATACAGCCGTTTAATTTCTTTATGGAAGGCGGAAAAATCAAGTTGCCACCAGTTTTTTAGTTTGGTACTGAGTTTCGGATCGCGTTCCTCAGGACAAAGATCGGGAATACGCTGGCGCACACTTTGTTCGATGGTATAGCGCTGTTCAGCTAACAATTGACATTGTTCCGCAAGCTGACCAATAGCCTGTTTTTGTGGGTTGCTGGCATTGGGGATGGGTAGGGTTTCCATATAATATGCCCTAACTTCATAATACCCCCCGCGCACAAAAGGACACATTGAGGTAATCAATAGCCAGCTTACTGATGAATTAAGAATACCTAGCAAGAAATGATCAGCATTGGGCAAAATATACGTTTTATCATTAGAAAAATAGCCTTGGCTATCAAAGCCAAACAGTTGATTAGGTGAAAAATGACCATAATTTATTTTGGGCTGTTCAAACTGGTCATAATAAGCAACAGTATCTTGGATCTCATACCATTGATAAGGTCCCGCTTTTCGACCTGACCATTTTTCTTGTTCATTTTTAGGCAGTGCTTTTTGTTGTTTATCCCACTCTTTTGATTTGGGCGTTAACCGTTGTTGAAATTGCGTTAGATATTCAAGCACAGCAGGATATTGTTCTATATCAATACCGCGACGAGTAAAAATCAACCATAATTCACGCGGCTCACTATGCCATTTTTTCAGGTCTTTACCTTCTAAAAAGGGTTTCAGGAGCTCAGCAGAGCGGGGATCATCGGCAATCAGTTGATCGTGGGTGGCGCGATCAATCACAAAAGCATCATTAAAGCCTGTTAATACACCTCGATAGGGCGAACCATAGGCTTGTTTTAGACTTGGGTGGTCTGCGGTGAGTTTATGGCGGAGTTGTGCCAGTTGGCTGCTTTCTAAGCGCCAGCTTTGTGTGCCTAGCTGTTGCTGTGCCATTGTGTGCTGGTGTTGATGAAAATAGGCGGTTAAATCTTCGGGCAAGCTGGATTCGGTGATATTTAAAAAGGCAATAAGGTGTTCGTTATTAGCGGTTTGCTGGCGGGCAATAATAATGGCGGGGTAGGTAGTGACGCCTTCAAATAATTGCAGGTCACCAAAGTCGATAATGGCTTCGAGTTGGCTTTGTTGGCTTAAAAACTGGCGCAAGCCTTCACCACTGCTGGTTTTGAAAAAGGTGCTGGAGGAGATATAACCCAATAAGCCATTGGGTTTGAGCAGCTTTAATCCCAGTTCATAAAAATAAGCAAACAAATCAACCACACCATGATAAACGGCAAAGTGTTGTTCTAAATAGGGTTTGATATTGCTAATGCGTTCTTGGCGAACATAAGGCGGGTTGCCCAACACTACATCAAAACCACCTTGTGCGAAGATTTCAGGAAAAGCCGCTTGCCAATTAAAACCATTAATGGCGATAGTGTCTGTTTCACACTCGGTAAACACAAGGCTATTACCATGACGCAGATTATTATCTAAACTGGTGAGTGCTTTGCCGCGCTTGGCTGTTTTTAGCCATAAAGACAGTTTGCTGATTTCGATAGATTCGGCATTAATATCGATACCATAAAGATTGTTAGTGAGAATTTCTTTATCGAGATCAAATAGATCGATGGTGCCAGTGAGTTCAATGAGTTTTTCATTAATGCGGCTATATTCATCATGTAAATAATCAAAAGCAGCCACTAAAAATGCGCCTGATCCACAGGCGGGATCAACAATTTTAATTTGCATCAGTTGTTCGCGCCAGTGGCTCCAAAATTGTTGTTCTGACTTTTGGTTTTTCCAGTTAATATCTTGGTCACCATCGGCTAGCTTTTTGGTTTTTATATAGTTCAGTAATAAGGCGTTAAAGGCTTGGTTGATATAGCTACCTAGGGTATGTTCAACAATAAAACGGGTAATATCATTGGGGGTGTAAACCACGCCATCTTGTTTACGTTTGCCTTTGGTGGCGGTTTGTTTGCTGGTGGATTGTAATAAGGTTTGACCGCTTTCTAATGCTTCATGAATGGCTTCAAGATCACTGATGGATTGTTCAAAAATATGACCGAGCACATTAACACTCACTTCTGATTCAAAATCATAATCACCTAGCTCTTTGAAACTAGCGCAGAGTTCATCAGAAACAATTAAGTCATCAAGTGCAGTATTAGTTGCAAATAAACCACCATTGTAGGCGGGAATATTCAGTTGTGCATTGCCCTTATCAATAGCGTTAAATAAACCTTTGAAGTTTTCCCATACGGGACGAGGATTATAGGGATCATTATGATCATAGACTTTTTCTAAGGTATGATCGGGTAGTAAATTACGATCTTCGGCAAAGGCGATAAATAAAATGCGATCAAGCAATGTTTGAGCCAGATTAACCACATGTTCAGCGACAAGCGTTGGGTTCTCTTTTTCTAAGGTGTTAATTAAGTTGAGGCGAAGATGCTTATAATCGGCATAAAGGCAATCGGTAATGTCTTTTTCAGCTTTTTCACTCGCTTCTAATAATGTTTTTGTTTGTGTGCCTAATAAATTATCAGCATGAAGTAGTGCTATAAAACGTGCATATTCAGTAGGATCAGTTAACTGTTCTAATTGCCAAACCTCATAATTTTGCCTGCCGTAACCAACGGCATAAAGCCGAATCTCAACATAGTTGCTGATCATCACCCATTGCGCACCGGGGGCATCCATTGCATATTCCCACGCTTGTTGCACGGGGCTTTTATGACGACCTGACATAATGGCATCAAGATCTTTAGTTTTAGCGCCTTTGAGCTCAAAGGGCACGATGACTTTGCTGCTGTCGGTTGTAAATTGACCTAATGCTACATCAACACTCCCTTTTCCAAGTGGTTCTTCTCGGGTGAAATTCCATTGTTGATGATTATTAGAAAATCCGCTGTAACCTAAAACTTCAACCAAGATCTTTTGTACAAACTGTCCACTGAGTGCGGTTTCTTTTTGGCTGTAAATGGCTTTGCTAGATATGCTATCAGCCCAGTCAGTAATAATGGGTAATATGTTGACAGGTACAGGCTGAATAGTGAGTTCTTTAGCAAGTATCTTTGGGTGAAAAAGAGGCATGTTCTGTCCTTAGTTATCTGACTTGTATTTTATACACGTTTAAGGATTATTGTTTGTCTAAATATTTGATTTCTATCGTGACATGACTGATTGGGTTAAAATGTGTGATAAGAAAATATAATTGAGAAAGAAATGGTTGAATTAGGAAAGCTAAACACATTAACGGTATTAAAAAGACTGGATTTTGGCATCTACCTTGATGGCGGAGATGGTGAAGAAATTTTGTTGCCGCGGCGTTATGTGCCAGAAGGTTGTTCGGTGGGCGATGAGCTTGAGGTTTTTATTTATTTAGATTCTGAAGATTTGCTGATTGCCACTACTGAAACACCCAAGGCAGAAGTAGGGGAATGCGCCTATCTTAATGTCATTGAGGTTAATCGTATTGGTGCTTTTTTAGATTGGGGCTTGCCGAAAGACTTATTGGTGCCATTTGGTGAACAACAAAAGCCAATGCAAGTCGGGCAATCGTACGTTGTTTATCTTTATGTTGATCAGGCATCTGAACGTATTGCTGCTAGCACCAAATTAGATAAGTTTTTAGCTGACACCTCACCTTATTATAAGGTACAACAACAAGTTGATTTATTGATTTGTGGTCGCACTGACTTAGGTTATCGCGCGGTAGTTGATGGCGGCACCATTGGATTACTCTTTAAAAGTGATGTGCTAACACCAATAACGATGGGTCAAAAGGTGAAAGGTTATATCAAACATATTAGAGAAGATAAAAAACTCGACTTATGTTTGCAGTTAGTGACGCGACAAGCTTTGGATGCATTATCGGAACAGATTTTAGCTTTTATAGAGAAAGAGGGCGGACAATCAAGTTTGACAGAGAAAAGTCCGCCAGATGTTATTGCTAAACAATTTGGTGTGAGTAAATCGAGTTATAAGAAGGCGTTAGGGAAGCTCTATAAAAAACGGTTAATTGTGATCGAAAAAACACATATTGCATTAGTTGATACGGGCACAAAGTAAATGGCAAATATAAACTGGTATCCCGGTCATATGTATAAGGCCAGCAAGGAAATGCGTAAGATCATTCCGACAGTTGATCTTATTATTGAGATCCTCGATGCGCGTATTCCCTTTAGTAGTGAAAACCCGATGCTGACTGATATTCGAGGTGATAAACCTTGTATAAAAGTATTGAGTAAAAGTGATCTTGCCGATCCTGTAGCAACGCAGCAATGGCAGGATTATCTAGAGCAACAGAAAGGTGTAAAAACCATCGCGCTAACAACAGAAGAACCTGAAAAAATGCATGGATTGTTAAATCTATGCCACAAAATGTTGCCAGAAAAATCAAAAAATGACCGAAATATTCATGCCATGATTATGGGGATCCCTAATGTTGGAAAATCAACCTTAATCAATATTCTAGCTGGGCGCATGATTGCTAAAACAGGCAATGAACCGGCAGTGACGAAAAATCAACAACGAATCAAACTTGAACAAGGCATTACATTGCTAGATACCCCCGGTGTTCTGTGGCCAAAGTTAGAAAATAAGCATGGTGGTTATCGATTAGCGATTACCGGTGCAATTAAAGAAACAGCGGTTAGTAATGATGATATTGCCATGTATGCAGTGGATTATTTCAGGCGATTTTATCCGGAGTTATTAAAAGCGCGTTACCACTTAGATGAATTGCCAGAAGATGAGTTGCCATTATTAGAGATGATTGGTGCTAAACGTGGCTGTTTACGTGCTGGTGGATTGGTGGACTTAGATCGTGCGGCCAAGATAGTGTTGACCGAGTTTCGTGATATCACCATTGGAAGAATCACACTAGAAACGCCTGAAATGATGGAAAAAGAATTAATTGAAATGGCTGAAATTAGAGCTAAAAAAGAAGCCAAAGAAACAGCACGGAAGAATAAAAAACGCGGTAGTCGAGGGTGAACCTATTTAAATCTAAATAACAATCATTTGCATCTAAAGGAATATCTATTTATAATCAAGTCTCTTAGCAAAGGAGATGGTTATGAATACAAATAATTTTGCAGAAAACCAAGCATACCCCATACATGTAGCTTTTGACTCAGATACGCTGGAATTATTAATTAGAGATGGTAAGTTGCAGGTTTCTGATTTTAGTTGCTTAGATAAGCCCTCACAAAAAGGTGTTTGGGCAATGATTCGATCTGTGACAGTCAGTACTCTTCGATAATCATGATCATTCAACCTGTGATCAAGCACCGAGATCGTGAACTTATATTGAGCTCTATCTGCCAACTCGAACAAATATATTTCCAGCAGCAGAGCTCGTGTATTGCTCTTTCCATAGCAAGAAATTATCGATTGTTGTTTGAAAATAATCCAAATACCCAATGTCAAAAGCAGTGGGAAAATAAAGCCAATTTATGGTTGGAAGTGTATCGGCAAAATTACTCAAATAAAAGAAAGCAGCTAATTGCTTAGAATTTAATCTAAACAAGAATGATTTGCATTTAGATTTAATTGTAGGTATACTCTTCAACATCAATTTATGATGATTAAGGAGTAATGATGATTTTTAAAAGAACAATGCTGGTAGCTAGCTTATTAGCTGCAGTTTCAGCTGCGCAAGCAGCGACACCAACAAATGAAGAAATTTGGCAGAAGTTGCAACAAATTCAAGACCAATTATCTGATGTGCAGCAGCAAAATAAGACGTTAAAAGCTGAGAATGAAGGTTTAAAGTCTCAAGTAATATCTGTTGAGAATATGGCTAAAGAAGCCAGTGAAACAGCTGAAGCTGTGGCTGATGCAACAGAAGAAGCGGCTAAAGCTGCGACGATTGCTGCAAATAGAACGACAATTGGCGGTTACGGTGAGTTGCATTACAACAATTTAGATGATCAAAATGGCTCATCGGATAAAGATGAAATAGATTTTCATCGTTTTGTATTGTTTTTTGATCACCAATTTAATGATAAATTACGGTTTATTTCAGAACTAGAACTTGAGCATACTATTGCAGGTGATGGTCAAGCTGGAGCAATAGAATTAGAGCAAGCTTATATTGAGTATGATATTAATGAGAAATACCGTTTGGCTGGCGGTTTATTTTTGACACCGGTTGGTATTATTAATGAAACTCATGAACCAACAACATTTTATGGGACAGAACGTAACCCAATAGAAAAGAATATACTTCCTACAACATGGCGTGAAGCAGGAGTTATGTTGAGTGGAAATCTAGTCAACGGTTTTAGTTATGATCTGGCTGCCTCTTCGGGGTTAAAAACATCTGCAAGCAATAGTTATAAAGTTAGAAGTGGTCGACAAGGAGTCGCTGAAGCTGTAGCTAAGGATTTTGCTTATACAGGTAGATTAAAATGGACAGCCCTTCCTGGCTTGGAGTTGGCTGCGACAGTTCAGTATCAAGAAGATATGACACAAAGTCTAGATCCAGCATCTGGCAGTGCAATATTATTTGAAACGCATGCAGTATTTGAACAAGGACCTTTTGGATTCAGAGCACTCTATGCAACATGGGACTTGGATGGTCGGGGACCTGCATCTATTGGTGCTGACGAACAAACAGGTTGGTATATTGAACCATCGTACCAACTTAGTGATAATTTTGGCGTTTTTACTCGTTACAACGAGTGGGATAATACAGCAGGAAAGAGTCTTGACAGTGAATACCAACAACTTAATATCGGTGCAAATTGGTGGCTACATCAAGATGTTGTAGTTAAATTTGATTATCAAAATCAAGATGCACCAAAAGGTCAAACAGAGCTTGATGGTTTTAATATAGGTCTTGGCTATCAGTTCTAATGTTAACTAGAAAAATCTTATTTGTCTTATTATTGTTACTAACGACCTTTTGCGTTAGCGCGCGAGGTATTTATCAAACCGATCAAAATTTTTTAGCTGAAGCATTTGATAATAATGTGCCTAAGAGCCGAGTTATATGGATGAAAGGAGAGATAAGTACCAGTGTAGCGAATATTTTAGGGCATCGTTATGCTGGACTGAGAATACGATATTGGAAAAATGAAAATCGTACTGCATGGGTATTAGAAGAGATAGGAAAAACAGAACCCATTACCTTTGGCATTGTCATTGCTGAAAATAAAGTGGAAATGGTGAAAGTGTTGGCTTTTCGAGAAAGTCGAGGTGATGAGATTCGTTACCCCGCATTTACCAAACAATTCAAACAAGCTGAGCTTGATGATGATCAGCTAGATCGTCATATTGACGGCATTTCAGGTGCAACCTTGTCCGTTAGGGCTATGACAAAAGTGGTGAGACTGGCATTATATCTAGCTAAAAATCACTAGAGCACTTGTTCATGAGTTTGTCACGAAATATTCATCACACGATAGGCCCCATCATTGTCTTATTCGTTTTACTGCTATCCATTACTGGAATAATGCTAAATCATAGCTCTGACTTAGAATTAGATAACCGCTATTTAACGTGGAATTGGCTACTCAAGCATTACAATATAGCCAATGTGGAGCCTGATGCGGTGTATTTATTAGGCCACAGAACCATTTCACAATTTGGCACAGAGATATTTGTGGATGCAAAACCTGTCGCACATATAGAACGTGCTCTTTTAGGTGGGATAATGTTGGACGATTTAATGGTTTTAGCAACAGATGATGCACTAGTGCTGCTCAATCATGACGGTGAATTTATTGAGCGTATGGGGGCTACTGCAGGTGTACCGCCTAATATTCAAAATATTGGCTTATTTCATGGTGAGCCTATTGTGCAAACTCGAGATGGTTTATGGCGAAGTGATTTTTTATTAGATCAGTGGGAACGCATTTCTTTGCAGGGTGTGGGGTGGAGTGTTCCTTTAAATATGCCTGAAAGTGTTGAAGCCGAGTTAGCAATATATTTTCACGGTAAAGGCATCACTGTTGAACGTTTTATTTTAGATCTTCACAACGGACGGATTATTAAAGTTGCGGGCACCTACTTGTTAGATCTGATTGGTATCTTACTCATTATATTGTCATTAACTGGCTTGTGGATTTGGATTAGACGGCGATGGTAGAACTAACACGAAACCAGCAATTAGGTATAATACCCGTGACCATTCAAAATGAAAATCCCTAGCACGCATACTGACTGCGCTAGCCGCGTTATATTATTGAGCAATAGAATAACTATTACATCAATAATATGCCTTGCTACCACAGCCATTATGCATACAATAAATCTGCATTTTGAATGGTAACGGGTATATAATATACTGTTGCAATGAGAGATATTTCCTTCCCGTATTTACCTAAAGATTTTATCCAAACGAAAGAAGGGTTAATCTTTGCTGTGGTGAGTTACCAAGCTTATGAAGGAAAGGTTGCCTGCTTTTTGCGCTATGTTTTAAATGACGGTGTCTGGGAAAAAATAGATACCGAGGGCGCGAATCAATTATTGCAACAGAATTATCCAAAGTATTGTTATAAATCAGTGCAAGTTGATGCAGAATTTCATGCCGTTAAGGTGTCAGATATCAGCGAACATCATTGTCCTGAACAGCGCTTGCAAGATGTTTTGCAGCGAGAACCGCGAGATGAGATTGAAGTTAAATTTCACAAATTAATCCCTATTCTGGTGCACTATGGGGCTGAATGCCACAATTTAGGGCTGACAGGTTCAATGTTGATTAATCAGCAGCACCAAGAATCAGATATAGATTTAACGGTTTATGGGCGAGAAGCATTTCATAAAACACGAGAAGCAATAGCTGCGGCCTTGGCTGACAGGGCGTTGGATAAGTTAGATGAAATGCTAATGGTTGACAATTATAACCGTCGTGCAGGCGAACTAAGTTTTGATGAATTTGCTTGGCATGAAAATCGCAAACTCAATAAAGCTGCAATAGAGGGCACAAAGTTTGATATTGGCATGGTGTGTTTGGCTGACGAAGTTGAACTAGATAACAAGCAGTATAAAAAGCAAGGAATGCGAACAATAAAAACTACGGTGGTTGATGATCACCGTGCTTTTGATTTTCCTGCACATTATGTGGTGGATGATGAAATGACACCCGATGTTCTTTCATTTACACATACTTATGTCGGGCAAGCAAAG
The DNA here is from genome assembly GCA_002733715.2 of Methylophaga sp. Lineage (GTDB taxonomy): Bacteria > Pseudomonadota > Gammaproteobacteria > Nitrosococcales > Methylophagaceae. The sequence goes on along the minus strand of NVWQ02000016.1, from coordinate 56,294 downwards.
CTAGGTGAAACAATAGAAGTATCAGGTGCCGTGGAACGAAATCTTGCCACGGGAAAATGTAGGCTTATCGTTGGATCGACCCGCGAAGCCGATGGCGAATATATTAAGGTGTGTAGATAAATGAGTGAAGTGGATATAGCAGCAATAGCAGATATTGGTTTGATCGGTCTAGCCGTAATGGGGCAAAACCTAGTTCTAAATATGAATGATCATGGTTTTACTGTAGCAGTACACAATCGTACGACCAGCAAGGTAGATGATTTTCTTGAAGGGCCAGCAAAGGGTACCAATGTTATTGGTTTTCATAATTTAAAAGAATTTGTTGAAAGCCTAAAAGCGCCACGCCGTGTTATGTTGATGGTGAAAGCAGGTCCAGTTGTTGATAAATTTATTGATCAGCTTGTTACTTATTTAGATCATGGTGACATTATCATTGATGGTGGTAATTCACTTTACACGGACAGTAATCGCCGCACGCAATCACTAAAAGAAAAAGGCATTTTCTTTATAGGTACAGGTGTATCAGGCGGTGAAGAAGGCGCACGTTTTGGGCCATCAATTATGCCGGGCGGACATAAAGGCGCATGGGAAGCAGTCAAGCCTATTTTTCAATCTATTGCAGCTCAAGTGGATGGTGAAGCGTGTTGTGATTGGGTGGGTAATGATGGTGCCGGCCATTATGTGAAAATGGTCCATAACGGCATTGAATACGGTGATATGCAACTTATTTGTGAAGCTTACCAAATGATGCGTGAAGGTTTAGGCATGTCGGGTGACGAGATCCATAAAGTCTTTGGCACATGGAATGAAGGTGTTTTAGATTCATATTTAATTGAAATAACACGTGATATTTTGGCTGTTAAAGAAGATGATGGCAGTTTATTAATTGACCATATCCTTGATACTGCAGGCCAAAAAGGTACAGGCAAATGGACAGGTATGAATGCCTTAGATTTAGGTATTCCACTGACATTAATTGGTGAAGCAGTATTTGCCCGTTGTCTGTCAGCTCGCAAAGATGAACGTGTAGCAGCCTCTAAAGTATTACCAAGAATTGCAAGTGATTTTAGTGGTAATAAAGCAGAAATGGTTGATGCGATTCGCGATGCACTTTATGCATCAAAAATTATTTCTTACGCACAGGGCTATATGCTGATGCGTGAAGCAGCTGCAACATACGGTTGGGAGCTGAACTATGGCGGCATCGCATTAATGTGGCGTGGTGGTTGTATTATTCGTAGCCAATTCTTAGCTAATATTCGTGATGCGTTTGATAAAGATGCAGATTTAGAAAATCTATTGTTGGACCAATTCTTTATTGATGCAATTACAGAAGCTTTACCGGGTTGGCGTAAAGCAGTAGGAACATCGATTGCAATCGGTATTCCAGCGCCAACATTTAGCAGTGCATTAGCATTCTATGATGGCTATCGCAGCGAACGTTTACCGGCAAACTTATTACAAGCTCAGCGTGATTATTTCGGTGCCCATACTTATGAGCGCTTAGACAAACCACGCGGTGAATTCTTTCACACTAACTGGACAGGTCGTGGTGGCGATATATCTGCTACCAATTATGATGTTTAATTAGATATCATAATTTGAACAAAAAAAGGGCAGTTTTTAACTGCCCTTTTTATTGGATATAGAAAATTATAATTTTCTATATAAGCTGTTTTTTATGAGTTTACTCATCCACCTCATCAACATCAATTTGCCCAGACATTTTACGGCGGATATGAGACCAAGACATGCCTGTGGCGAGTATTGTGGCTAATAGGAATAATAGAATATAAGTAATAACGGATAAGCTATCAACGCCAATCCAGCCAAGATCAATTAACCACCAGATAATAACGCCAAAGAAAGCTGCAACTAGAAATAAGCCCAGTGTACCTAAAGAACGTACTGTGGCACGGATATAAACTGTCCAACCAATTAATAGTATGACTATGGCCATGGCAAAAGGTGGTGTGACTAAGAGTGCTTCACCAAATAATGCTTTTTCAGCCCAGTGGAAGAGGCTGTAACCACTCGGGTTATAGCTAGCGTAAACGAGGACTAGGGCAAAAACTAAGCGGACAACAAAACTTGATAGTGTAAAACAATTGGTAGCCATGAAATCCTCTTTTTTAACGAATACTAAATTTTTTAAACTCACCGGTGGCAGGGTAGTGTGTAACTTCGACGTTACTTACATCTGCAAAACGCGGCCCTTGTTTTAACCAGGTTAATAATTTTTCTAGGGTGATTTTATTACCTTCGGCAACCACTTCCACTTTACCATCTGCACGGTTTTTTACCCAACCGACTAAATCTATATTTTGGGCATAATTACGAGATGAGTAACGATAGCCAACGCTTTGAACACGGCCACTAATTATAAAGTGATATTGAAAGGATTCAATTATTCCCACTCAATAGCTACTCCCTCCATTTAACCCAGCCTTTTCAATTAGCTGCATCTTCAAAGTCGCTTTGTGTAGCTGCTGCGTTAGTTTTCAGTGTTTTGTTTTGCAGTGTTTTAAGTGTGCCTCTAATGTTTTCAATAACTTGTAAGTTAGTTACTTACACAGTGCGCAGCTTAAGTGTGTGATAGATTATAGCGAAATTAACAGCAGAGTGAAAAGGGTGCTTATGAAAATTAAGTGGACTAAAGAGTTAAGCGTAAATAACGAGCGAATCGATATAGAGCATCAAATGTATTTTGACTTGTTAAATCATATTTGTAATGAAAGTGAGAAAGGAGCAAGCAAGGAGCGAGTTGTTAGGTTAATTAACGAGTTTGTGCAGTTTGTACGCTTCCACTTTATGAGCGAAGAAAACGTAATGATAGATACTGGCTATAGCGGCTATGCTGAGCATACTAGGGCGCACAACTATTGCTTGGAAAGCGTTAAAACGAAAGTATTTGCTTTTAAAAATGACGAGATAGCAGTAGAGGAGATTGTGGATTTTGCTGTTGAGTGGTTTTTTATGCACGTTTCAAGCTTGGATAAGCAGCTTGGTAAACACTTAGCTTTGTTGTAGCTGCTTGCTTGCCCGCCTACAAGCGCTACGTTTTTATAGCGTAAATAACCTTATTTGCCGTCTCTATCTTTTTTCTCGCTTTTGCTGTCTTTTGTTGTTCGCGTTCAGCCTTTAATGCATCTGTTGCTTTGTCTTTTTTATTTTTAAGTGTGTCAACACGTAACTGCTCAGCTGTCTTTGCTTTAATCGGCTTAATGCTTTCTATTTCGTTTATCTTCATTTTAAATTAACTCCACAGCTGCTCTTTTTATATCTTCACTTACGTCTATATATTGCATTGTTGTTTGCGCCTGTCTGTGTCCTGCAAGCTCCATCATTGTTCTAAGTGCAACACCCTTACTGCTTAATGTTGTCAAAAAGCTTCTTCTGCCGCTATGCGAGCTTGCACCTTGTAAATTTGCTGTTTTGTATAGCATATGCAGGTGATAACACAGTGTATTTGCATTAAAGTAATTGCGCTTTTGCGTGTTAAATAATGCCTTGTTCATTTCACTTGTATTAGTAATAATTTCAAGTTGCTCTGTCTCAAAGCGTGCTTGCAAGTAAACGCGTAATTCCTTTTGTAGCTTTTCGCTTACTACAATAGTGCGTGCATATTTGCCCTTTGTTTGCTCAGCCGTTAAACGTATTTCATTCTTAATACTGCCATCACTTGCCAGCACGTCTTTAATTTTTGTTGCTGCTATCTCTTTAACTCGCATACCCGCCAAATGCGTCATTAATACAATCGCTCTATCACGTACTGCGTATTTTCTCGTTGTAATAAACAGTAGCAGTTGCTTTAGCTCTTTCTCAGTCAATACACGTGCCGTCATTGTCTTTTCCTTCTTTAAGCAAGTAATTTCATTAACTGTAGTGTGTTTTCTTTTGTTTATTATTCCTACCGCTTTATCCCATATATTCATATGTCGTGTATTCCTTATGTATTTCAAGTGCTTAGCTTTCCTTAATTAAATAAACAAAGCTTTTAAGTATTCTCATTGTTTCTATCTGCGCCAACTTAATATGTTTTATTTCTCTGTAAGCTCGCTATATCTCAGTTACACCTGTTTAGCGCTTCATTTAATCTGTGTGTTTATTTGCTTTAGCTGTTATTCGTTTTCTTTGTTTAGTGCTTATGCTTTTATGTTTTAGTTCTATGTATTTACTTTGAGCAAAGCTTCGCTAATAAAGCACTAATAAGTGCTTTTGCAAATAGCTAAGTAGACGCAAGTCAGCACTTCGCTTTGTAATTTTGTGCTGCTGTTATTGTTGTAATGTTTTTGCTATGCAGCAACGCGTTAAATCAACACTGTGCAAATCAAGTCGCACGCTTTCTTTTAGCATATAGTCAATCCAGTTTATATCTCTGTATTGCACTATTTCAATATCATTCTTTGCCCATTTCATCTCACGCCAAGCTGTATCAATAATCGTTTTTAATTCAGCAAAGCCATAACTTCTATCGTCAACACAGCCAATAGCTGCGTGTATGTGTAAATTTTTATAACTAATCTCGCCGTGTAATACTGGCAGTATTAATAGTGTTTTGCCGTGCAACTTAGCTGCATTGCCGTATATCTTTCTATTCAAATATTTGCAAAATCGCTCCCACTGCTTCCAAGCCTGCTCAGCCGTTAAGTTGCCGTCAAATTGCTCCATCGTAAACGTGCACGCGTGCGTTAAGTGCTCTTCGTGCTGCCCCATCCATTCAAGCGTCTGTGCTTGTAGCCGTTCGTCGTATCTTGCTTCTGTGTATTGTTTATTTGCCTGCATAATTCTATTTATGCAAACCAATGATTACCCTAAAATAAATCAAAGCACTATTTACGTGTTTTAAGCGTGCAAAAGCAAACGGCAAGATATATCTTGCTGTGCACGTTAATGCTGTTTAGTTTTGGGGCTTGAAGCGTGGAAAGGGGTATTGCTTTGGAGTGTATTTACGTTAACGTAATCGTGCCGTCGTCATTTTGCACGTAATCAGCTAAAGCACTTGTCAGCCTCGTCTCATTATTAACGTGCCAGTACGTTCGCTCTATTTGCACAACACTCGTGCCGCACATACTCGCCACAGCGTGCAAACTTAAGCCGCTTAATATGCGTTGTGTAATTGCAAAGTGTCTTAAGCTATAAGGTACAAGTGCACGTGTAGTGCTATTTGGGATATTAGCTAATGCTACGATTTTATGGAAGTGATAGAGCAGTTTACGTTTTGTTATTTTAGTAATGCTATCCGTACTAAATATTAATCCATTATCGTGTTTTAGTATTTTTTGTAACTGCTTAAAGTGCTCGCCACCTTTACAATAAAGCACTCTGCTTCTACGTACCTTGCTTGTCTCAGCCCTAACTGCAACCTTAGCCAACAAGTGTTCCTTGCCTTTGCTTGTTACTGCTTCAAATTCTACGTCATTCCATTTTAATTGTAATAGCTCGCCAACTCGTAAGCCACTGTGCCCAGCTATCAAAATAAAATAACGTATTAATGTGCGTATAACGTATTCATCTTGCCTGCCGCTATCGCTGCATTCATTTGCATAGTTTTTAGCTGTAACGCAAAGCTGCTTGTATTCATTCAATGTAAATGTAGCTCTTCGCAGTGCTTCATTATTGCTGTCTACTTTTGCCAGCCTTTTAAAGTCAAACTTTGCAAAGTACGTTTCATTATTTTTAAACAGCCATAAAATGCACGCATTTATAGTGCTCTGTTCGTTTTGTATCGTTACTACTTTTACGTTGCCGTTCGTTTCCTTGTGCCGCTTGTAAAAGTAATCCTCACAATCCAAATAACCTAATTCTCTAAGCTTTGTGTCTTTGCCAATAATTCTCAAAAAGTGCTTTAAGTGTGTGCGTATTGTCGTCAGTCTGCCGCTTACTATTAAGCCAGTTTCAACGTCTTTTGCTCTGTACTCAATATACTTCGCCACGCCTTGTTTTGTTGTCAGCGTAAAGTATCGTTTGCCCGCTTGCCTGTCTGCTAATATCTCTAAGTAAAAGCGTTTGGCTTTTTCTATTGCTGTTATTTTGCTACGTGTGCGTAAGCTTTTCCTTGCGTACTTTTGTTCGTCATTCAGCCAGAGCTTAAATTGCCAATATTCGCCGCGCTTATGTATAACAGCTTCGTCAAATATTGCTATTTCATCTTCGTTAACTATTTGCTTCTTTAAACCCAAATTTACACACTTCGTTACTATTAATCGTAGTTGTCACATCTCTGTGCAGCATTTTGCGCAACAATATGCCCAAAAGCGTTATAAAACAACGATTGTTTTTTGCGTGTAAAAGTAGTGTGTAGTAGCGCCGTCTAATTCAATCAGCAACTTAAATCGTTGTAACTATTCCCACTCAATAGTAGCGGGTGGTTTGCCAGATATATCATAAGTAACACGAGAGATCCCTTCAACCTCATTGATAATTCGGTTTGAGACTAAGCCTAAAAAATCATAAGGAAGATGCGCCCAGCGTGCAGTCATAAAATCGATAGTTTCTACGGCGCGTAGTGAAACAACATAATCATAACGGCGACCATCACCCATAACTCCAACTGACTTAACAGGTAGAAATACGGTAAAAGCTTGACTGGTTTTATCGTATAAATCGTGAGCATAAAGTTCATCGATAAAAATCTTGTCGGCTTTACGTAATAAGTCAGCATATTCTTTTTTAACTTCACCTAAGATACGAACGCCTAAACCTGGGCCAGGGAAGGGGTGACGGTAAACCATATCACGTGGTAAGCCGAGTTCAACACCTAGTTTACGCACTTCATCTTTAAATAGTTCACGTAAAGGTTCAAGTAATTTAAGTGTCATATGATCGGGTAGGCCACCCACATTATGATGTGTTTTAATAACTTGAGCTTTACCTGTTTTAGCTGCGGCGGATTCAATCACATCAGGGTAGATGGTTCCTTGTGCTAACCATTTAACATTGTTTAGTTTATTGGATTCTTCTTCAAAAATTTCTACAAATACACGGCCGATAATACGGCGTTTTTTCTCCGGATCATTTTCACCGGCGAGTTCATCGAGAAAGCGTTGCTCAGCATCAACACGAATCACTTTGATGCCCATGTTTTTAGCAAACATAGCCATGACTTGATCGCCTTCGTTTTCACGAAGCAATCCGTTATCTACAAATACACAGGTCAATTGATTGCCAATAGCACGGTGTAACAAAGCGGCAACTACAGATGAATCTACACCGCCAGAAAGTCCTAACAAGACATCATCAGTACCGACTTGTTGGTGAATTGTTTTGATGCTGTCTTCGATGATTTGTGCTGATGTCCATAAGGTTTCACATTGACAAATTTCAGTTAGAAAACGCTCGATAATGCGTTGGCCTTGAACAGTGTGTGTGACTTCTGGGTGGAATTGCACACCGTAGAATTGTCGCTTTTCATCAGCCATTCCTGCAAATGGCGCGCTCTCTGTACTGGCTATAACATTGAAACCTTCAGGGAGTTTAGATATGCGATCGCCATGACTCATCAGACATCGAGTAGGCCAAAACCTTCTTCTGTAACATGGTCTTCAATATCACGTAATAAGTTTGAATGGCCGCGGGCACGAATTTGAGCATAACCAAATTCACGATGTTCGGATGATTCAACTTGACCACCTAATTGCATTGCCATGGTTTGCATGCCGTAGCAAATACCTAATACGGGAATACCAAGTTCAAATACAAATTGGGGGGCGACAGGTGCTTCACTGCTAATTGTTGAGTCTGGGCCACCTGAAAGGATAATTCCTTTTGGATTAAATTCTTTTACTTCGGCTTCAGTTATTTCAGGATCTCTTAATTCACAGTAAACACCGGCTTCACGTATGCGGCGTGCGATAAGCTGGGTATATTGTGAACCAAAATCAACAATAAGAATTCGGTGGTCGTGGATATTGTGGCTCATAAAAATCTCTAAAATAAATTAACTGCAGAAAACTATTGTTCGTCATCCTCGCGTATGCGGGGATCCATGGGAAGTAGAACTAGCCACTATCGTTGGATTCCCGCTCGGCAATTGCTCCTGCATTGCCCTACTAAGTTACATCCATGTAACGATTTCGCGGAAACGAAGTAACCGAAGGATCAATGACGGGCTTTTGTAACGTATACTTTTTTTCTGTAGATGGAATGGGCACAGGCATAGTTTAACTTACGCGGTAGTTCGGTGCTTCTTTAGTAATGGTTACATCATGAACATGGCTTTCATTCATGCCTGCTGAGGTAACGCGAACAAACTCGGGTTTGGTACGCATTTCTTCAATATTGGCACTGCCTGTATAGCCCATACTAGAACGAACTCCACCTAATAACTGATGAATTACGGGGCCTAAATTACCTTTGAAAGGAACGCGACCTTCAATGCCTTCTGGAACCAATTTATCTGCTTCGCTAGATTCTTGGAAATAACGATCGCTGGATCCTTCTTTCTGCTGCATCGCACCTAAAGAACCCATGCCGCGGTATGATTTGTAAGCACGACCTTGGAATAATTCCACTTCGCCGGGCGCTTCTTCTGTGCCCGCGAACATGCCACCCAACATAATGGTATGGGCGCCAGCAACAAGCGCTTTAGCTACATCACCTGAGAAACGAATACCACCATCGGCGATTAATGGAACGCCTGTACCTTCTAACGCTTTTGCAACATTACTGATAGCTGTAATTTGTGGTGCACCGACACCAGCAACAATACGTGTTGTACAAATCGAACCGGGGCCAATACCGACTTTAACGGCATCTGCACCGGCTTCAACAAGCGCTGTAGCCGCGGAACCAGTAGCAATATTGCCACCGATTACTTGAACTTGAGGGAAATTATCTTTAACCCAGCGTACTTGGTCTAATACACCTTGAGAATGACCATGTGCTGTATCAACAACAATGACATCGACGCCAGCTTCAACTAAGGCTTTAACGCGAGCCTGGCTTTCGGCACCAATTCCTGTTGCTGCGCCTACGCGTAGACGTTGTTGATCATCTTTTGATGCTAATGGGTTTTCAGTAGATTTTTGAATATCTTTAACGGTGATCATACCCTGAAGGTGGAAGCCATTATCCACGACCAATACTTTTTCAATACGGTTGGTGTGAAGTAAATTTAACACTTCTTTTTTATTGGCATTTTCTTTTACGGTCACTAGATTTTCTTTGGTGGTCATAACTGATGAAACAGGGTTTTCAAAATGTGTTTCAAATCGTAAATCACGACTGGTTACAATGCCGACAAGATCGTCACCATCGACAACAGGCATGCCTGAAAATTTATTAGCGCGGGTTAATTCAATAACTTCACCAATAGTGGCTGTTGGTGAAACCGTGATTGGGTCGCGTACTACACCACTTTCAAAGCGTTTTACTTTACGCACCTCAGCCGCTTGCTCTTCGATAGTCATATTCTTGTGAAGAATACCTAAACCACCTTCTTGTGCAATCGCAATCGCCAAACGACTTTCCGTCACCGTATCCATAGCTGCAGAGAGCAGTGGAATATTGATATTAATATCTCGGGTAAGTTTGGTCGTTAAGCTCACGTCGCGCGGCATTACGTTAGAATAGGCGGGGAGTAACAAAACATCGTCGAAGGTAAGTGCTTCTTGAGCAATTCTCATGGGCATGATCCTGATAGTACTTGTGGTATTATCCCGTCAATTATAACATAACTACTCAGTTTACCCCTAGAATTCACCATTTCTGCGTTCGGAAATGGACATTCACACGTGTGAACTCACATTTCCTGCCTTAAACTGATAAATTCTAGGGGTAAACTGAGCAGTTAAGGCTTTTTATAGGAAGCTCCGTGGCAATAGATAATAACTCAACATTAGCATCACGCCCAGTTAAAGAAGTGTATGCCGTTTCACGCTTGGTGAGGGAAGCACGAGCTGTATTGGAAGGTTCATTTCCTCTACTTTGGGTGGAAGGCGAAATATCTAATCTAGCGATGCCTGCCTCCGGCCATATGTATTTCACGCTAAAAGACGAAGCCGCACAGGTGCGATGTGCCATGTTTAGGAATAAAAATCGTAATGTGCGGTTTACCCCTAAAAATGGCATGCAAGTGTTGTTGCGTGTTCGAGTGACGCTATATGAAGGTCGTGGCGAGTTTCAATTAGTTGTTGAGCATATGGAAGAGGCGGGCAGTGGCGCTTTGCAGCGTGCTTATGACGCTTTGAAACATCGTTTAGGTGAAGAAGGCTTATTTGATCAAGCCCATAAAAAAGACTTGCCTACATTGCCACAAAGTATTGGTGTGGTGTCATCACCCGATGGTGCGGCTGTCCATGATATTTTAACGGTGCTCAATCGACGTTTTCCTGCGGCTAATGTCATTCTCTATCCAGTAGCAGTACAAGGTGGAGATTCTGCACTGCAAATTGCTGATGCCATTACGTTAGCGGGAAAAAGGCAAGAATGTGATGTACTTATTGTCAGTCGTGGCGGTGGTTCATTAGAAGATTTGTGGAGCTTTAATGATGAAAAGGTTGCACGCGCTATCTTTACTAGTGAAATTCCAATTATCAGTGCAGTGGGCCATGAGGTTGACTTTACTATTGCTGATTTTGTGGCCGATGTGCGCGCGCCTACTCCCTCAGCCGCAGCTGAGATAGCGGTGCCAGATAGTATCGAATTGTTGGCTAAAATAAAGAATCATTTCCGCCGACTAAATTTATTAATCAGTAATCGGATACAAACTGAGAATCGGCATGTAAAACATTTAAAACAGCGCTTGCCACAGCCACAAGCTAAAATTCGCCAACAAATTCAAGACTTAAATAGATCAGGACAGCAGTTAAATCGTAGCTGGTTACATATCATTAATAATAAACGGCAGCAATTAGATTATTGGTCAGTACGCTTAAAGCATCCACAAGCTGAGATTGCAGTGCAAAAACAGAAAGTGATGGTTTTTTCTGAAAGATTAGAAAGCAGAATCAAGCAGAAGTTACAGAAATATCAATCACATTTAACGCAACAAATGCGTACTTTGTCAGCGGTGAGTCCATTAAATACGCTAGAACGTGGCTACAGCATTGCCACCGCAGCTGAGTCTGGAAAAGTAGTGCAAAACACGAGAAAATTAGAACTCAAGCAGCAGATCAATGTCCGATTACAACATGGTCAATTATTATGTGAAATTAAAGAGATAAAGAATGATTAAATTGTTAGGGTTTGTTTTACTGTTGATGACATTGTCGGTGGCATCAGCCACAACTTTACCTCGGAAATCAGCCGTGCCTGGTGGTGTAGTTATTGTGCCGCTGGCAGTTATTTCTGATGAAAAGCCGGTGGTGACTTATAACAAACAACAGGTCATGGTGTTAAAACAAGATCAGCAGTGGATTGCGGTTGTAGGCATTCCCTTAAGTGTAAAAATTGGTACACAGCGCGTGACCGTTATATCGGCAGGGAAAACTAGTAAAACCTTATTTGAAGTGGAAGATAAAGCCTACCCAACACAACATATTACAATCACAGATAAACGAAAAGTGAATCCCACTAATTACGATATGACCAGAATTAATGCTGAGAAGGTTAAAACAGGGGCTGCATTAAGGTACTGGACAGAAGGTGATGTGGCGATGAATTTCATTTGGCCAATTGAGGGTCGAGTTAGTGGTTTATTTGGAAGAAGACGTGTATTTAACGGCCAACCAAAAAGACCGCATAGTGGAATGGACATTGCCGCGCCAACGGGTACTGAAATTCATGCACCAGCAGACGGTATAATTCGAGATACGGGTGATTATTTCTTTAATGGAAACACAGTTTTTATTGACCATGGACAGGGTTTAATAACCTTATTTCTTCATTTAGATAAAATTGGTGTTGAGATAGGCCAAACAGTGAAACAAGGTGAGATCATTGGAACCGTCGGGGCGACAGGACGGGTAACTGGACCGCATTTACATTTAGGAGTGAGTTTGAATAATGTGAAAGTGGAGCCTAGGTTGTTTTTTCCTAAGAGGGATTAGGTTTAAATTAGATTTTCTATAAATTAAAAGTATATCTTTTAAAGCTTAAAATCACGTCCGAGATAAACACTTAGCACCTGTTTATCTTCCAGAATCGATTCTGGTGTGCCTTTGGCAATAACTTCACCTTCGTTAAAAATATAAGCACGTTCGCAGACTCTAAGTGTTTCACGTACATTATGGTCGGTTATCAGAATGCCGATACCGCGTGCAGCGAGATCTTTAATTACGCCTTGAATATCAATTACCGATAAGGGGTCAACACCCGCAAAAGGTTCGTCTAATAATAGAAATTTTGGTTCCATCGCTAATGCTCGGGCAATTTCTACTCGGCGGCGCTCTCCGCCGGATAAAGCCATACCTAGTGAATCACGAATATGTTCGATATGGAAATCAGCTAATAATTGTTCGAGTAATAAATGTTTGGCTTCAAGATCAAGATCTTCACGTGTTTCGATGATAGCAAAAATATTATCTGCCACGCTAAGCTTTCTAAAAATAGAGGCTTCTTGCGGTAAATAACCAATGCCTAATTGTGCGCGCTTGTGAATGGGCTCATGAGTAAGTTCTAGTTGATCAAGATAAATAGTGCCATGATCGACGGGAATTAACCCCACAATCATATAGAAACTTGTTGTTTTACCAGCGCCATTGGGACCAAGTAGCCCTACAATTTCACCACTATTAACTTCGAGTGAAATTGATTTTACTGCGTGGCGATCGCCAAAACGTTTAGATAATTCTTGAGCAGATAACAGTGCCAACGGTTAACCCTTATTGTTGTTGTAGATAGCGACGACTAACCCAGCCAATCACAATTTGATCATTAATCACACCTCTGATTTGCACCCAATCTTTTTGTTCGGTGAGAATGAATAGCTCAGAACCAGAGTAGAGCACGCCTAACTTCTCGTATTGTGTGCCAGGACCGGTTCTAACATTAAGGTTTGTTGTTGTCACTGCTGTTGGATAACTGTCATCTCTTGGTTTGAGCTCATCTGTATCTGCCGGCTCTGAAGTTGAGCTTGTAGCAGGTTTTGGTTTTACGACAGTTGATGATGGTTTTTTTGATCGCCCCGGCGGTTGAATAATGATATGTATACGTTCACCTTTTTTAGCTTGTTCGGTGTGATTTGTTCGACCAGAAGCATTCACAATATTTCTTTCAATATCATATTCAATACGTTCGCCACTAAACTCACTACCCGTTTGCCAAACATGAGCCTTGCCTATGAGATATATTTTTTGAGCTTTTGCATGATATTCCATGGTGTAAGCTTTGGCACGAATAGGCATTTCGCCTACTTTCTGAACTTGTTCATAGGAGGCACGTTTTCCTTGTGCTACCGCTTTGGTGAGTTGTTTATCGTCATCATAGTAGAAGGTAATGATATCACCTTCAATACGTAAGGTACCTTGCGTTAATATCGCCTTACCCTTGTATTGTGTAATGCCTTGCTCATCATCAAGCTGTGCATGATCCGCTTCAATTTCAATAGGTTGGTCTCTATCACCAGGTATTGCCCAAGTATAAAATGGCAATGAAACGAGTAATATAAAGAATAATTTACTGACTAGGCGGAGCATTATAGAATCCTTTTACGCGTGAGTGCAGATTAATCATTTTGTCTTCGAGTGCCGCATGCAAGCCTACTGAATTAGTGTTTCCATAGGGTGACTTTATGTTAACAGCTAGATCAGTATAAGCGGTATTATGCAAAGTATCTAAAATAAGTTTCTCGGTTCGTAATTCGATTTCATTATTATCTTGGCGAGTAATAATAACATTACCGGTGAGTACTATTTCTTCACCTTCACCTTGAGTTCGCCCTCTATTTGACGACATGATCCAAGTGTCTTTTTGTTGGTCAATGACATGAGCAACAGGAAATAAGATTTCTGTGCTGTCATCATCAGGATAATGGGACATTTTATCGCCCGTTATAACGCGTGATGGCGTGCCTGAATCATCCATAATAGTGAGCGTAAATTCTGTCATAGAATAATCACTGGTTCTCACCTGTTCATCCTGTGATGGATTATTTTTATTGTCTTCCCCCGATAATAGCCAAATTGAAATAATAGCCAATATTGGCAAGAGTATTTTGGCAATAAGGGGAATATTAGAGATGGCGTTCAATTTGATCCTCTAGCGTACCTTGTCCTTTCATAATGAGTTCGCATACCTGGCGTGCTGCACCTTTTCCACCATTAGCGGGGGTAATCCAATGAGCATATTTTTTAACAATATCATCGGCATCATTTACCGCAATAGCAAGGCCAACGCGTTTCATGATTGCGATATCGACCCAATCATCACCGACATAAGCACATTGCTCAGGTTTTAAATCAAGTCGTTCTATCAGATCTTCAAAAGCAGGTAATTTTACTTGTTGACCTTGGTATAGGTGAGCAACACCTAGGCTCGTCATACGGTATTCCACTACTTTTGAAGTTCTACCTGTGATTATGGCTATTTCGACTCCTGTATATTGCAAGAGTTTCATGCCGTGGCCATCACGAGAATGGAATGCTTTGTATTCCTCACCATCATCACCAATGATAATGCTACCGTCGGTGAGTACACCGTCTACATCAAAGATGACCAGTTTTATATCTTTTGCTCGGGCGAGAATATCTTGCATTAAGGAGTTCCTTTGTTTTTTTATACGACGCCAGCGCGTAGTAAATCGTGCATATTAATGGCCCCAACCAATGATTGTTCATCATCAAGAATTAATAAAGCATTAATTTTGTGCTGCTGCATAATGGCGAGCACTTCAGCTGCTAACATGTCAGGGCGTCCCGTTTTACATTTAGTTGTCATGTGATCTGCGATCGGACTAGTGTGTATGTCAATGGTTTGAGCCAACACTCTCCGTAAGTCACCATCAGTAAAAATTCCTGTCATATTGCCATTATCATCGACGATAGCCGTCATGCCGAGGCCTTTTTTAGTCATCTCGATTAAGGCGTCACTTAGCAGAGCATCACTCTTGACCTGAGGAATGCTGTCTCCCGAATGCATAATGTCTTTAACACGGAGCAATAAACGTCGACCAAGGTTGCCACCTGGGTGAGATAAAGCAAAATCTTCTGCGGTGAAACCTCTAGCTTCAAGTAAAGCAATAGCCAGGGCATCGCCCATAACTAAGGCGGCTGTTGTGCTTGATGTTGGTGCCAAACCAAGCGGGCAAGCTTCTTTCTCAACACTAATATCAATATGAGTGGTTGCCGTTTTTGCGAGTGTTGAATTTGGTTTGCCGGTCATCACGATTAAAGGTACGCCCAATCGTTTAATGAGTGGCAAAATAGTTAATATTTCACTAGTTTCACCGGAGTTAGATAAAGCTAAAACAACATCTTTATTAGTGATCATGCCTAAGTCACCATGACTCGCTTCGGCAGGGTTAACATAAAAAGCAGGGCTGCCAGTGCTGGCTAATGTTGAGGCTAATTTGCCTGCAATATGCCCTGATTTACCCATACCGATAACAACAATTCGACCTTCACACTGCAGTAAATATTGGCAAGCGTTAACAAAGGCATCATCAACACGATCTTTTAGGGCGGATATAGCCTCAATCTCAGTATTAATGACAGCAAGGCCTAAAGCCTTTAATTGTTGTGATTCGTTGTCGGTCACGCGGCGATTCCTGCAGTGCTTTGATAAGCTAATAATACATTATAAGCAATATATGTGACCAGCATTGTAGAACCTGCGAAACGACCCAGCTTGCCATCTTTTCCTATACGAGCAAAGAGATATAACATTACAAACAAGCCAATCATTACAGGAACATCCCGGTACAATATATTAGGATCTAGTTGTGAAGGTTGAATAAGGCCAGGCATAGCTAAAACAGCAAGGATATTAAACATGTTTGAGCCAATAATATTACCAACGGCGATATCATGCTGGTTTTTTAATGCAGAGATTACAGATGCGGCAAGCTCAGGCAAACTAGTGCCAATGGCAACAATGGTTAGACCAATAATAAGATCGCTCACACCTAAAAGAGTCGCCACACCGGTTGCGCCCCAAACTAATGATTTTGAACCTATAAGTAATGCAACTAAACCAATCAGAAAGCTAACAATGGATTGAGAAGTTGTCATTTTAGCGTCAGCGAATTCTTCTTCAAATTCTCGTTCTAAAGGATCACCTTTACTGCTTTTGACAGCGAGGTAAGCCATACCAAATAAGGTAAGAATAAATCCGGAGAAAAGAATTATTCCGTCTAGATAGCCTAAGTGCTGATCCCACATTAAGAATATAGCAAGTCCCATAATAAAGGCGAGCAAGGGAAATTCACGTTTCAAAGTGTCGGAGTGCACTGCAAGCGGTGAGACTAGAATGGTTATGCCTAATACCAAACCGATATTGGCAATATTAGAACCGAGAGCATTTCCAATACCTAGTGCCGGTGCTCCATCAAAAGAGGCTAATGCAGCCACCAACATTTCTGGTGCAGAGGTACCAAATCCAACGATTGTTAAACCAACAATGAGAGGCGATATGCCAAAATTTGTTGCGATATTAGCTGCGCCATCGACAAAGCGATCTGCCCCCCAAATAAGTATGGCAAAGCCAGCAAGAATAGCAACGATGAATAATGCAGTGGTCATGTTCTAGATTCATTCTTTAGAAAGTAAAAAAGCCGGACTAATGTCCGGCTCGTTATTATAGGTTGTTGGGAACTGCTTGTCCCGATGAATTGATTATTCGTCTGAAAACACGTCGAAATCTTCTTCAGGTGGGTTGCCATCATATACAAGGTTTTGGCGACGTTGCAGATAAGCATCACGAACAAAGATATATTCATCAAGTGCAGCTTCTTCAAGTACATTTTTTGCACCAAGAAGTGAAGCGCGTGAATCGATAATGCGTGTAGCAGCAAATGCATTTCGAGTGCCATTATCGTCGATATAAACAACAGGGTCGGTATAAATATCGGCTACTAAGCCAAATGAATCTCGTACATTACGCGGACCAAAAAAGGGTAGAACAACATAGGCTCCTGGCTCTACACCCCATGCCCCAAGTGTTTGACCAAAATCTTCATTATTTTTTGTATGGCCAGCATACCCGGCAACATCAAATATTCCAGCAAAGCCTACAGTACTATTTAATAGGAAACGGCCTGTATCATGCGCAGCTTGATCGAATTTGAATTGTAGTAAATCGTTCAAAATAACAGTGATCTCATTTAAATTACTGAAGAAATTACTGATGCCTCTACTAATCGGATCGGGTGTTATTGCGTCATAAACTTTAGCAACAGGTTTTAGCACAGCACGATCAGCAAGATCATTGAACGAATACATTGCACGGTTATATCCTTCCAGAGGGTCATCAGACTGTGATGTAGTCGCGCAACCACTTAATAGGAGGATGGCAACAAGGGTTCCGATTCGGGAGAAGGAGTTAAATTTATGCATAATTCTCAAAAAGCTCTCAATATTTGTAGGCGAATAATCGCATGTAGCCGTTATGTTAACAAGTTTATGTTGTAAAAAACACCCAAGTTTAAAGGGGTAGTTGTTTATATACAACAAAGTAGCTATTTTCCTTGTTTTAGTAGGGATTTACTGAGATTCATTTCACAATAAATTATTGTTTAATATTTATACTGAACTATTAACTTGCCGTATACTCGTACTAGTTAATAAATTCAAAAATGAAGAGCCATGACAAACCCATTATTACAAAAAAATAGATTGCCCTCTTTTTCAGGGGTTAAGCCTGAATATATTGAGCCAGCATTAGATTATGTTTTAGAAAATGCAAAGAACACTGTTGATACATTGCTTAGTGATCTACAAAAGGCCACATGGCAAAATTTAGTATTACCGATGGAAGCGTTAGATGCCACTATAGATCACGTATGGTCACCTGTTAGTCATTTGAATTCGGTGATGAACTCAGATGAATTGCGTGTTGCTTATAATGCTTGTCTGCCTAAGTTAAGCCAATTCGGCACTGAGTTAGGTCAAAATGAGGATTTATATAAGGCCTACAAATCTATTGCCGAAGGTTCAGAATATCAAAACTTAGATCATGCCCAGCAAAAAGTAATTGACAATGCCGTTCGTGATTTTCGATTGTCTGGCGTTGAATTGTCCCAGCAAGATCGCGATAAGTTTAAAGCCATCTCTCAATCATTAACAGAATTAACAGCCAAATTTGAACAAAACTTGATGGATGCGACTCATGCATGGAAGAAACATATCACTGACGAGTCATTGCTTGCTGGCTTACCTCAGTCAACAAAAGAAATGGCGGCACAAGTTGCTAAACGTGATGAAATTGAAGGTTGGCTATTTACCTTAGACTTTCCTTCTTATATGCCTGTGATGTCTTATGCTGATGATCGCGATTTTCGTGAAGAGATGTATACCGCCTTCGCTACTAAAGCCTCTGACCAAGGCCCCAATGCGGGTGAGTGGGATAATACTGAGGTGATGAAAGATATTCTCAAATTACGTCATGAGTTAGCCAATCTAATTGGTTTTGCTAATCATGCCGAGCGTTCGCTTGCCACCAAAATGGCACAATCACCACAGCAAGTGTTAGATTTCTTAAATGATTTAGCTGCACGGTCTAAATCGATAGCAGAAAAAGAATTTGAAGAATTAAAAACCTTTGCCAACGAAACTGATGGCATGACCGAACTAGAAGCTTGGGACGTCACCTATTTTGCCGAAAAATTACGGCAACAGCGTTATTCAATTTCTCAAGAAGAATTAAAGCCATATTTTCCTGAAGATAAAGTAGTGTCAGGTTTATTTGGAGTGGTAAATAAGCTTTATGGTCTAGAAATTAAAGAACGTGATGATATTGATGTGTGGCATAAAGATGTCCGGTTCTTTGATATTTTTGATGGTGAAGGTGAGCTACGTGGTCAGTTCTATTTAGATTTATACGCTCGTAATCACAAGCGTGGTGGCGCGTGGATGGATGAATGTTTGCTTCGTAGGCAAACTGAGCAAGGCATTGAAACACCAGTAGCATTTTTAACCTGCAACTTCTCAGAACCTGTAGGCGATAAACCGGCATTATTTACCCATGATGAAGTGACCACCTTATTTCATGAGTTTGGTCATGGCTTACATCATATGCTAACCAAAATCCATCATGCTGGCGTATCAGGCATTAATGGTGTGGCATGGGATGCCGTTGAACTGCCAAGCCAATTTATGGAAAACTGGGCATGGGAGCGCGAAGCCTTAGATTTGATTTCAGGTCACTATGAAACGGGCGAAGTGTTGCCACAAGATTTGTTCGATAAAATGATTGCGGCTCGCAATTTCCAATCAGCAATGATTATGGTTCGACAATTAGAGTTCTCACTCTTTGATTTCCGGTTACATCTTGAATATGACCCTGCGCAAGCAAACCAAGTTGAGAAAATACTAACTGAGGTGCGTGAGCAAGTTGCTGTAGTGAAACCACCAGAATTTAATCGTTTCGCACATAGTTTCTCGCATATTTTTGCTGGTGGTTATGCTGCCGGTTATTACAGTTATAAATGGGCAGAAGTATTATCAGCCGATGCCTTTTCTAAATTTGAAGAGAAAGGTATTTTTGATCGCCAAACAGGACTTGAATTCTTACAAGCTATTTTAGAGCAAGGCGGATCAAAAGAACCAATGGAATTATTTGTCGAATTCCGAGGACGCGAACCGAAAATTGATGCGCTATTACGCCACTCTGGCATTGCCGTTTGAATTAGAAAAGGTCGTCATTCCCGCATGATTTTAGCGGGAATCTACTGTTAATATCGAGAACCTATGAAATACACTGATCTCAGAGATTTTATCGATCACCTAGAACAACGCGGTGAGCTTAAACGGATAACAGTGGAAGTTGATCCCGTTTTAGAAATGACCGAGATCAGTGATCGTGTTTTACGTGCTGGCGGCCCTGCCTTATTATTTGAAAATCCGAAAGGCAGTGATATTCCCGTTTTAACCAACCTATTTGGCACTGCACATCGTGTGGCATTGGGCATGGGGGAGGAATCAGTTGAAGCATTGCGTGAAGTAGGGCAATTATTAGCTTTTCTAAAAGAACCTGAGCCGCCTAAAGGTATGAAAGATGCGTGGCAGAAAATGCCTATCTTCAAGCAAGTATTGAACATGGCACCTAAAGTGGTCAAATCAGCCGCCTGTCAGCAACAAGTTATTGACGGTGACGATATTGATTTAAGTAATTATCCGATTCAACATTGTTGGCCAGAAGATGTTGCACCACTGATCACTTGGGGGCTGGTGGTAACAAAAGGCCCACATAAACCACGTCAAAATATGGGTATTTATCGCCAACAAGTAATTGGTAAAAACCGTGTAATTATGCGTTGGTTATCACAACGGGGTGGCGCATTAGATTTTAAAGAATGGCAACAACAACATCCGGGTGAAGCATTCCCTGTGAGTGTAGTGTTAGGTTGTGACCCTGCCACTATCTTAGCAGCGGTAACACCGATACCTGATACTTTATCAGAATACGCTTTTGCAGGCTTATTACGAGGCTCAAAAACAGAATTAGTGAAATGTATTGGCAATGACTTGCAAGTGCCTGCTAGTGCCGAGATTGTATTAGAAGGCTTTATCTACCCAGATGATATGGCTGACGAAGGGCCTTATGGCGATCACACCGGTTACTATAATGAAGTAGATCGATTTCCCGTTTTCACTGTTGAACGCATTACTCAACGTAAAGATCCCATCTATCACAGCACTTATACAGGCCGACCACCTGATGAACCTGCTATTTTAGGTGTGGCACTCAATGAAGTGTTTGTACCTATTCTACAAAAACAATTCCCCGAAATTGTAGACTTCTATCTGCCACCTGAAGGCTGTTCATACCGTATGGCAGTAGTCAGTATGAAAAACAATATCCGGGCCATGCTAAACGGGTGATGATGGGGATCTGGTCATTCTTACGCCAATTTATGTATACCAAGTTTATTATTGTGGTCGATGATGATATCAATGTACGTGATTGGAATGATGTGATCTGGGCGATCACCACCCGCATGGATCCATCACGTGATACTACGTTAATAGAAAATACGCCGATAGATTATCTTGATTTTGCTTCTCCAGTGTCAGGTTTAGGTTCAAAAATGGGAATGGATGCGACTAATAAATTACCCGGAGAAACAGAGCGCGAATGGGGGCGGCCGATTGAGCGTGATGCCGATGTGGTGGCCCGAATTGATGAACTATGGGACTCTCTGGACTTAGGTTTAGAATAATAAGAATAAAACCTAAGAACATTAATGGTATGAAAATAGTCAATAAAATTATTCCTAGCTGGTTACAACATTATCAAACTAAACATTTAAGTCATGATGTACTAGCGGGTGTCATCTTCACTATTTTGGTGATACCACAAAGTTTAGCTTATGCCTTGTTAGCAGGGCTACCGCCTCATTATGGTCTCTACGTCAGTATATTTCCTGTTTTAGCTTATATAATGTTTGGCAGTAGTATGGTGCAGGCAGTGGGGCCTGTCGCTATCACGGCGATTATGACCTATAGCGTTTTAAGCCCGATGGCGAGCCCTGGCTCATCGGAATATATTATGCTATCAGCCAGCCTTGCACTGTTTTCAGGCATGATATTGTTACTTTTTGGCTGGTTCCGCTTGGGCTTTTTATCACAATTATTAAGCCGCCCCGTAATGAGTGGTTTTATTTCAGGATCGGCTGTTCTTATTATTATCAGTCAACTTAAATCATTGCTCGGAATTTCGTATCAAGGGGGAGGAATAGATGTTCTGTTCAATACCTTAACGCAACAGTTTTCTGAAAATAATTATATGACGATGATGATGGGCTTAATCTCCTTTTTGGTTCTCATACTCTCTCGTACTTATCTGGCTTCATTATTGACTCGTTTTGGACTAAGCCGTAGCCGTGCAACATTCATTGCACGATTAGTACCGTTACTAATCGTTTTTTTGGCCACGGTGCTGGTAGTGAATTTTAAGCTTGATGTCACAGCTAATGTAACCGTTGTTGGGCATATAGCGGAAGGATTACCAGGTTTTGAATTCTTTTTACCCGCATACGACACCGTTAAAACACTTGCCTTGCCAGCCTTGCTGATGGCGCTGATTGGTATGGTGCAGGGTATTTCAATCGCTGAATCTCTAGCCATCAAGCGACGAGAGCGAATCAAGCCTAATGCGGAACTGGTTGGTCTGGGGACATCTAATATTGTTGCCGCATTTTATGGCGGGATGCCAGTGGGTGCTGGTGTATCACGTTCAGCAGTTAATCTGGCATCGGGAGCACAAACACCTTTAGCAGGTATTGTATCCGCATTTATGATGATGGCAATTGTAGCGGGAGCATCACATTGGCTCGCCCGCCTACCGCTGACAGTGCTTGCAGCCAATATAATGGTGGCCGCTATCAGTATGGTAGATTTCAAATCATTTAAACATGCTTGGTCATATGATAAAGCCGATGGGCTTGCCCTATTAGGTACTGCGGGTGGTGTTATTTTATTAGGGTTAGAAGGTGGAATTATTTTGGGTGTAACCCTATCTCTTGCCACCTTACTTTATCGTGCCAGTGTTCCACATATTGCTGTAATCGGGCGTATTGTAGGAACAGAGCATTTTCGAAATATAGCTCGGCATCATGTAGAAACTATTCCAAATGTCCTGTTTATACGTATTGATGAAAGTTTGTTCTTTGGCAATCTTAATGCAGTTGAAGCACGGCTCAGTAATGAGATGTCGAAAGTAAAAGAGATGACAGATCTTGTATTGGTTATGAATGCCGTCAATAGGGTGGACACGACTGCGATGGAAGTGCTGAACGAACTAAACTGTGATTTGTTAGAGCAAGAATGCAAGCTGCATTTAGCAGAAATAAAAGGCCCTGTTTATGACAAGTTAAAGTATTCTCCTTTACTTCAGTCATTATCGGGGGAGGTATTCTTTACGACTAATAAAGCGTTTGAGGCTTTAGCGGATGCTAGAGGGTATAGACAAGAAGAGGGGAAATCGTAAAAATATTTTTTGGTACTTGATAGTCTGTTGGAAGGCTTGATTAATAATTGGACTTAATGTATTTGTTATGGACATAACCTAACTGGCCATCAGCCACTTTTACTTGTACCCAAGGTGAGTGTTGTGAATCTATTAATGTAAGTTGTTCATTGTGGTTTAAAACATCTTGAGCATTAAAATGCCTGCCTGGACCTTTACGCAAAAACAGTTTTTGTGCTGTTACATGAAATGCTTCTACATTTATATCAGCTAACACTGTGTTGCTTTGTTGTGGTGAGATCTGATCTAATTGCCATGTTGACAGCAACCGTCTGAACAGATCATCTTCAACACGTACCACTTGCTCATCACTGATATTTTCAGTCGCAGAATAAACGCCAACAGCAATATCAATGGGTGTTATAGGAATACTGCCGCCGTGGCTTTTGGCTATATGATGACCTTGCCATAATACTGAGCCATCTTTTGCAGTAATCAATTTTAGATTAACACCGATGGATATTTGTGAATAAAGCCCCAAGAAATCAGCATCATATTCTGTGATCTCACCGATTAACAGTGCATCACAATGAAGCTTTTTCCCGATAGCGGCATAGTGTTTGTTATTTAGTTTTGATAGAACATGGTCTACTTTTTTTAGCTCTACATCCTGATATGAATGGGGTGCTAGATGTGAATATAAGATCCAACGTAATTGCTCAATTTTCTCATCTGTCAATGTAAGCCGTTCAGTTGAATTGTTTGGTGTATCGCCTGTTTTGTTACCGAAAGGTAAAATGGCAATGCATTGCGGAGGGGAATTTATAAATTGTTTTTCTGTTTTAAAATATACAGCATTAAAGTGGGCATTTTTTTCTGCCTCAGTAAATGATTCATTGCCGTTTACAAAGGTAGGAGATGAAGCGCAGCCTGCCAGTAAAAGTAGAACTAATGCAGTAAAAATGATTCGTTTTTGTTGGAAATTCATGCAATTACTACCCCTACCGTGATGATCGGAGTATGCCACAGGGAAAGGAATGATTTATTGCAATTTTCTTAATTTGTGATTGGCTTCAATATTTTAAGCTTTAAGTGCCATCGGTATTATTTTCAACCCATCGCTCACCATCCTGTCGGCTTTCTTTTTTCCAGAACGGCGCATTATGCTTTAGTTCTTCTATCAACCAGTTGCAAGCATCAAGTGCTGCCCTGCGATGTGCAGACCAGCATGCAATCAGTACGATGGGATCAGCTAATGAAATATCGCCGACACGGTGAATAATGAGTGAATCCAATAAATCCCATTTTTGATGTGCTTGTTGTTCGAGTTTTTCTAAATAACGCTGTGTCATTTCGGGATAGTGTTCTAACACCATGGATGAAACCTTTGCACCATCATTGAAATCACGCATGCTACCGATAAAGGTTGCCGTTGCGCCAAATTGTTTTTCAAGCGCCGATTGTTTTTGATGTTGGGTAATTTCTACCCAGGGATCAAATGGTTGTTCTGAAATGTGAATCGACATATTAGCCGCCCGTTACCGGTGGAAAAAAGGCGACTTCATCACCATCATTAACGGGGCTATCAAATTGGGCATATTCAAGATTAATCGCAACTAATATGTTAATGGGGTGTTCGGCATGGTTAGTGACAAGATCCCAAGCATCCCCCGCAGTGGCTACGGATTCAATTTTAGATTCACTGACCCCCATCTTTTCTCGCAGGCTGGCAAAAAATTTAACTTGAATAGTCATTGCTTGTTGTCTTCACTTCATTCAAAATTAACAGCATATCATTTAATAAGGTTGCCCGACATGTCAGATCTTACTCATTTTAACCAAGCCGGCGAAGCGCATATGGTCGATGTCGGGGATAAGTCCATTACTAAACGCACCGCTGTGGCTAAAGGCCAAATTATGATGCTGGATAAAACTTTAGATTTGATTAAGCAAGGTAATCATAAAAAAGGTGATGTACTAGGGATTGCTCGTATTGCCGGGATTATGGCGGCAAAACGCACATCGGACCTGATACCACTTTGCCATCCTTTGGCGCTCACTAAGGTGACCGTCGATTTTAAGGTCTTAGATGATGATATGGCTGTTGAATGCCTTGTTCAAGTTCAAACTAGCGGGCAAACAGGCGTTGAAATGGAAGCATTAACAGCTGTGCAAGTGGCGCTATTAACTATTTACGATATGTGTAAAGCTGTGGATCGAGGTATGATTATGACTGATATACGTTTGCTGGAAAAAGCAGGTGGAAAATCGGGTCATTGGGTGCGAGAATTATAAGGTGGCAAGGGTATTTTTATTTATTTTATTACTTAATATTAATTCGGTTTTTGCCGTTGAACATTTGAAGTTATCAACAACCACAAGCACGGAGAACTCAGGTCTTCTTGCTGTTTTAAACCTTGCCTTTGAAGAAAAATATAAGGTTAAAGTTGATGTGATTGCAGTCGGCACCGGCAAAGCATTAAAAATTGGCAGCAATGGCGATGTGGATGTGGTGTTTGTACATGCACCGGCGGCAGAGTTAAAATATATTGCATCGGGTGATTTCATTGATCGAAAAGCTGTGATGCATAATGATTTTGTCATCATTGGACCAGATAATGATACTGCCAATATTGCCCAAGCTGAGACAGTCACTCAGGCGCTGCAGTTAATTTCTCAAGAAAAAACTGATTTTATTTCGCGTGGTGATGATTCAGGTACACATAAAAAAGAAAAATCGCTGTGGAAAAATGCTGAAATCAACCCTGTAGGCACTTGGTATATTCAAGCCGGACAAGGCATGGGTGCCGTATTAAAAATGGCTGATGAAAAACAGGCGTATACCTTGACTGATCGAGGTACTCAGATTGCCTTTGCTGATAAAACGAGTTTAAAGGTGTTGTTTGAAGGCGATGATGCTTTGTTTAATCCCTACCATGTGATGGCGGTTAATCCTAAAAAGCATGGCCATGTAAAATATGAATTGGCAAAAAAATATATTGATTTTGTGACAAGTGAACAGGGCCAAGCAATTATTGCTGATTTCAAAAAATCAGGGCAACAGTTATTTTATCCTGATGCGATGGAGTAGCACGCAATAAAAAACCGGCAATACTAATGCATTACCGGTTTTTTTATTTAATACCTGAAAGGCATTATATTGGGTGCTGATTAATGAGGCATTAACTCAGCAGCTGCGTCTTTAGCAGCATCTTCAGTTGGCATTTCTGTTGCTGAATCATCCATCGCATCAGAGGCCATTTCTTTAGCTTCGTCAACCATTTCAGAAGCACTATCAGCGACAGCACTTGCTGCATCAGAAGTAGCATCTATAGCATCGTCAGCCATTTCAGAAGCAGAGTCAGCGACAGCGCTTGCTGCATCAGAAGTGGCATCCATAGCATCGCCAGCCATTTCAGAGGCAGAGTCAGCGACAGCACTTGCTGCATCAGAAGTAGCATCCATAGCGTCGCCAGCCATTTCAGAAGTGGCTTCCATAGCATCGCCAGCCATTTCAGCGGCAGAATCAGTAGCTTCTTGAGCTTGATCACAAGCAGAAAGCATTAATGCAGATGAAAGTAATAAAGTAGCAGTAAATTTGTTCATGGGAACTTATCCTTAAAATTATATGAGGGTTTAACAGCGTGATTCTAGGCTATTACGTGAACTAAGTCTAATTAAACAGCAACGATGGCATGCCAGCTCTGTGATTAACCACGATTTAATAAAGCTTGTAAATCAATCATAGCTGCATTGGCACGTGAAATATAAGAGGCCATAACAAGTGAATGGTTGGCGCGAATCCCAAAGCCGCTACCATTTAAGATCATTGGGCTCCAAACAGTGTCTTGGGTAGATTCAAGTTCACGGATAATTTGGCGAAGGCTAACGAGCGCATTCTTTTTCCTAAGAATAGTGGAAAAATCATGTTCCATCGCTTTTAATAAATGAATTAATGCCCACGAAGTTCCTCGTGCCTCATAAAACACATCATCAATTTGTAACCAAGGTGTTTTAGCTACAATTTCTGCAGATGAGGACGTTGATTGTTGCGCTGCCGAGTCACCCGCTAAATCGGTATTAATTCGTATCTGACCGACACTTGCCGTTAACCGTTGAGAGAGGCTACCTAAACGTTTCTGTGCAATTGCTAGCCAATCAGCCAAGTTATCGGCACGGGCATAAAATTGTGCATTAGCTTGTTCTTCGTTACTGAGTCTTGCTAAATATGATTCCAACGCACTAATACCCTTTTTGTATTCGTGCTCTGAGGGTGGGAACAACCACGAATTAGAGTTAAAGTTAAATTGAGGTTCAGCAATGGCAAGGTCTTCATCTTCTAATGATTGAGATTGTGAGCGGCTAATATCATTGCGTAATGCCCGGGAAAAATCACGAATTTGTACTAAAACACCGAACTCCCAGTTAGGCACATTGTCTATCCATATAGAGGGCGGGGTAACATCATTGCTTAGGTAGCCGCCAGGTTTGTTGAGAAGTGTATTTGCGAGCGTTATAACTGTTGCGGTTGAGGTGTAACCAGTGACCACATTTTGTTGTTTGCTGGCGGCCATTTGAATGGCATTCTCTACGGGATTAAATTGATCAGGGATACGGTTCATCCATAGAATGAGTATGGTGAATATTAAAACGATACCAATAATAATAAAGCGCGCTTTTTTAATGATTTGTGAGCGCGTAGTGGGGTCGCTTAAATTATCTTGGACACGCCACCCTATATTTTGAATACGCTGTGTAAGTTGTTTAAATGCCATTTTTGATTGTTCCTAGAGCTGATTTTGTAAGTATAGAGCTTCTTCACAGTAAATCAAACTTGACTTGCCCCCCCTAAGCTCCGAATAATATGCGGTTTGCAAAAAGATATTGAATAATAAAGGTGTCCTTAATAGTATGACATTGAGAATCGAAATTGAAGATTTAGCAAAGCACTTTGGTGAAATCAAAGCGGTAGATGGCGTATCATTTTCTGTTAAAAAGGGTGAGGTTTTAGGATTTCTGGGTCCAAATGGGGCCGGCAAATCTACCACCATGAAAATGATTACGGGCTTTTTAGCGCCGACTCGCGGAACAGTGCGTGTTTGTGGCCATGATGTTATTACTGATCCTATCGCAGTAAAAGCGAGCTTAGGTTACTTGCCTGAAGGTGCACCTGCCTATGCAGATATGACACCCGATGGCTTTTTGAGATTTATTGCGGATATACGTGGTTTGACGGGTACAGAGAAAAAACGTGCTGTTGATTCTGCTGCGGAACGTGCGCGCATCACACACGTAATGTTCCAACCTATCGAAACGTTATCTAAAGGTTATAAACGGCGTGTTGGTTTAGCGCAGGCAATTTTACACAATCCACCAGTACTAATTTTGGATGAACCAACTGATGGTCTTGATCCGAACCAAAAACATGAAGTGCGTACATTGATCAATGAAATGGCGGCCGATAAAGCGATCATTATTTCTACGCATATTCTTGAAGAAGTACATGCTTTATGTACTCGCAATGTATTAATTGCCAATGGTAAAATTAAGTTTGATGGCACACCGCACGAGCTAGAATCAATGTCGCGTTATCACAATGCTGTAGTGGTTGCTGTGGTAGATATAGAAGAAGCTACATTTACATCGTTCCTAAACTCACTTGAGTTTGTTGCTGAAGTAGAAACCTTAGATACACAACGTGGCGTTCGTGTTTATCCGAAAGAGGGTAAACAAATCACAGCAGAGTTATCTCAAAGCTTGCGTGATAAAGAATGGCAAATTGATTCACTTTATGCTGAACATGGTCGTTTGGATGAGGTTTTCCGGACTATTACAATGGGAGATGCGTAATGAATCTTAAAAATATCTGGTTTATTATGAAACGCGAAATTGGCGGTTATTTTGCAACGCCTGTGGCCTATGTTTTTATTATCATATTTTTACTTTTAACAGGCTTTTCAACCTTCTTTATGGGTAATTTCTTTGAGCGAGGTGAGGCTGATTTATATCCATTCTTTTCCATTCATCCTTGGCTATATGTCTTGTTAATACCTGCGATTTCAATGCGTTTGTGGTCAGAAGAGCGTAAGAATGGCTCAATTGAATTATTAATGACACTGCCTGTTTCGGTTATTGATGCGGTATTAGGTAAGTTTTTGGCGGCGTGGGCATTTACTGGTTTGGCGCTGTTTTTGAACTTTCCATTATGGATCACGGTAAATTATTTAGGCTCTCCTGATAATGGTGTTATTTTTGCCGGATTTATTGGTAGCTTCTTAATGGCGGGCGGGTTTTTAGCGATTGGTGCCTGTATTTCGGCATTTACGAAAAACCAAGTCATTGCCTTTGTATTAAGCCTAATCGTGAGTTTGATATTTGTATTAAGTGGCTATGGCATTGTATTAGACTTTTTTAGCAGTTGGGCCCCCGCTACTTTGGTAGAAGCCATTAGTTCATTTAGCTTTTTAACGCATTTTGATGCGATTTCTAAAGGCGTGATCGATATGCGAGATATGTTGTATTTCGCCTCCGTTATTTTGGTTTGGTTATTTGCTAATGCCATTGTTATTAACGCTCGCAAGGCCGACTAGGACGTAACACAGATGAATAAACAATTATTATCAACCACCGGTTTGATACTTGCGGTTATCTTATTTTTATCGTTCAACATTGTAACAAACGGTAATTTGAAATCAGCTCGAATTGATTTAACAGAAGATCAGCTTTATACCTTGTCTGAAGGCACATTAAATATTATTGAGTCTTTAGATGATCCTATATCACTTCGGTTTTACTATTCAGAGCAAGTGGCACAAGAACTCCCGAGCTTGAAGTCCTATGCACAACGGGTGAAGGAATTGCTTGAAGAATATCGCCGTGCTTCAAATGGCAAAATTGAATTGATTACCATTAACCCAATGCCGTATACCGATAATGAGCAACGGGCTAAGCAGTATGGTCTGCAAGGTGTTCCTATTGAAGGTGAAGACGATCCTTTATATTTTGGTTTAGCGGGCAACAACTTGCTTGATGGTGTTGAAAGCATTCCTTTCTTCCAGCCTGAAAAAGAAGATGTGCTTGAGTATGATGTAACGAAACTGATTTATAAATTATCTAGTTCAAATAGAAAAACAGTTGGCGTGATCAGCTCTTTAGAAGTTAATGGTGAGGACTATGACCCTTTAAAAGGCGAAGCACCTTCATCGGATGGTGCAAAACCATGGGCATTTATGGCGGAATTAAGACAGCTATTTAATGTGACGGTATTGCCAATTGATATTCAACGTATCCCTTCTAGTATCGATGTGTTAGTCGTTATTCATCCCAAAGAAATGGTAGAAAGCACGCTTTATGCTATTGACCAATATGTGCTGAAAGGTGGCAAGTTGATTAGCTTTGTCGACCCTTATTCTGAAGCGGATATCCCAGAAAAAGATCCTGATAATCCAATGGCGGCTATGGTGTATTCGCGTAGTTCAAATCTACCTAAATTATTTAAAGCCTGGGGTTTTGAGCGTAATGGTGCCGATGTGGTTGCCGATCGTAAAACAGCGATAAAAGTGGATTTCGGGGCTAGAACAGGCAATAAACCTATTGATTATGTATTGTGGCAAGGGCTTCCTGCTGAGCAATTGAGTAATGAACAGGCTATTACCAGCCAACTGAAAAAATTAGAAGTGGCTACGGCGGGTCGTTTTGAAGCTATTGAAGGCGCATCAACAAAACTGACTACATTATTTTCATCTAGTAACGAAGCGATGCTAGTGGATAAACGAATTGTACAATTTCGTAATGATCCACTTGCTTTGCTAACTAAATATCACGCTGGAACCTTAAGTTATCCTTATGCTGTTCGGGTGAATGGTATGGTGAAAACGGCTTTCCCTGATGGTGGTAAAACTAAAGAGGGTGTGGTCAAAAAAATCTCAAACCATTTAGATGAATCGAAGCAATCTATTGATGTCATCGCAATCGCGGATGTTGATATGTTGCAAGATCGCTTTTGGGTACAATTACAAGATTTTTATGGTGAACAAATTGCCTATAACACCTCAAATAATATCGACTTCTTGATTAACGCTATTGATGATATGTCAGGCAATCATGGTTTAATAAGTGTGCGTTCACGCGCTGGGTTTTCACGTCCATTTGACCATGTTGTAGCACTAAAACAAGAAGCTGAGAAACACTACCGTACACAAGAACGTGAGTTGCAAAAAACACTAGATGAAACAAAGCAACGAATTGCTAGGATGCAAGTAGAACGTAGCGGTAGTGGTGAAGAGATCTTAAGTTCGGAGCAGAAACAGGAAATTGCTGAGTTACGAGCCAATGTCAATAAATTACAGCAGAAATTGCGAGAAGTACAAGCGAATTTACGTAAAGATATTGATGACTTAGATACAAAACTAAAGTTTTATAACATTGGATTAGTACCACTCATTGTTGCATTGATAGCCGTTATAACAGGTTGGTTACGTGTCCGTAAACGTACAAAAGGCAGACATCAGCAATAATTGATTGCTCCTAATATTTAGAATTCGTAGGTTTAGATAAAATGATAAAAAAATTAAACAGTCTCATCATCTTAGCTATTGTGACAGCTGTCATGGTTGTTTTGATGCTAATAACGATACAGAGACCAATAGATACAACAGATGATTATTCATTATTGTTTCCTGAATTATTTGGTCAGTTGAGTGGTGTAGATACTCTCAAAGTGAAAAGCCGTCAGGATGAATTCACCTTATATAAAGAGGGTGAAGACTGGTTCGTCAAAGAGCGCTGGAATCACTTAGCTGATTTTAACTTGGTTAAACGAGCATTAATTGATATTAGTGAAGCGAAAATCATTGAACGTAAAACAGCCAATCCTGAACAATATATTTTATTAGGTGTTGAAGGTGTGGATGATGGTGGTGAGTCGATTCAGATCACCATGCTCAATGGTGATAAGGAGGTCGCCAGCTTAATCTTGGGTAATGAACGTGAAGTAGGCCAAACTCAAGGTGCAAGGCGCTTTTATGTGCGACGTGCAGGCGAGGAGCGTGCATGGCTGGCAGAAGGTTATTTGAATATTAATCCACTTATGCTGAACTGGATTAAAAGTGAAGTTATCAATATTGCGCGTGAACGAATTGCACGTGTTGATATTATTCAACCCAATGGTGACAAGGCAACGATTGTTAATATTGGAGTGAAAGATAAATTTGGTACACCAGAAGCGTTAGGTAAAACAATCTTCAAATATGAGCAGTTGGGTTACGACATGGCAGGTACATTATTTCAATTGCGTATGGAAGATGTGCAACCGTTAAAAGATTTATCCCGTGGTGAATCAGAAGTAGTTACAGCTGAATTTACTACCTTTGATGGTTTAAAGATCACAGCTGAAACTTCTTTTATTGACGGATCCTATTTCTCAGTATTCAAAGCTGAATATGATGCTGCTTTGGTAAAAACGGCACCTAAGGATATTGTGGCCTTAAATAAATTAAAAACGGCAGAGCAAGTTCAGCAAGAAGTAAAAATTATTAACAAAGAACTTAATAATTGGGCATACCGTTTTGGTGGCTTTATTGGTACTAACTTAATGCGAGCAAAAGCAGATATGGTTACGGTGGTTGAACAAGTGATTCCGATGCCGCCAGATCTTACTGGCACAGGGCTTTCACCCCAGTAATTGAATACTAAAAAGGCGCGTTTTAACGTGCCTTTTTTATTACTGTAAGCAGCTTGTTCTATTCTTCACTCTTCTTTATCGGTTGATAATATCGATTCTTGAATGTCACAAATTACAAATGGGCACAGTCTTTGCTTTGTTCAATTTAAGTAATGATGATGCCTGTAATTTGGCGCATTGGAGAAAATAATGA
Organism: Methylophaga sp.; assembly: GCA_002733715.2. Classification (GTDB taxonomy): domain Bacteria; phylum Pseudomonadota; class Gammaproteobacteria; order Nitrosococcales; family Methylophagaceae. Next base: position 23,415 of record NVWQ02000016.1, on the reverse strand, counting down.
TTTGGAAATATACAATAAGTTTAATTTTGGGTTTATTAGTAATGAATGTGCAAGCGGCAGACTTGCATGCATTAGCTGATATTGAGCAAGCAGCTTATGAATATGCTTTAAAACAGGCACAAACACACCATGATAATCCACAAGTGGTAATGGAGTCATTAGACCGTAGATTGAGGCTAAAAGCGTGCGGTTCAGAGTTGGAAGTATTTACAAAAAACGCTAGGGCTGAGATTGGCCATCAAACGATCGGGGTAAAGTGCAGCCTTCCAAGCACATGGACGGTGTATGTGCCGGTGAAAGTGAAAGTATTTAAAACCGTTATGGTTGTAAACAGTTCTTTACCTGCAAACCATATTATCACGGCAGGAGATATTAAAAGCCAAACGCGAGACATTGGTACATTACGACAAGGTTATCTGGTTGATGAAAATCAGCTTATTGGTCAGCAATTAAAATATTCTATGTCAATGGGGACGGTAATTAACCCTAATAGTATTAGGCCACAGAAAATAGTTCGGCGAGGAGAGCTGATTCTGCTGGTAGTTTCGGTGGGTAAGATGGAAGTTAGGATGAATGGAACAGCGCTCGCGGATGCGCAATTAGGTCAGCGAGTCAAAGTTAAGAATAGTTCATCAAAACGCGTGGTAGAGGGCATTGTACAAGCCCCTGGCATCGTTAAGGTAGCGATGTAAAGTTAAAAAAATTATTAGGATAAAAATAAAAGTGTGACTTATACTAAAGTTTTGGTGAACGGGGTCGATGTAGTAATCAGACTTTAAAGGAAATTGAACAATGTCAGAAATAAATAATATAAAAACGACGGCACAGTCGGGGCTCAATTCTACCAAAGTGGGTGACAACGGTGGCCGTGATGGTGATAAGTCACAGAATATACAAGCGGTTACAGCTCGAACAGATACAGTGAGTTTGACAAATGAGGCAACACAATTGCAATCAATACAAAAAACACTAGAAGATACACCTATTGTAAATAGCGAACGTGTAGAAGCCTTACGCGCTGCGATTGCAGAGGGTTCTTATACGGTTGATGCTGCTGAGTTGGCACAGAATATAATTGATTTTGAAACACAGCTCTAATAACGGGCTAGCAGGTTAAATATAATGGCAATGACATCATTACAACAGTTAAGCGGTATATTGAAAGCAGAAGAAGATACGGCAGCCCAACTGCTGACACTACTTGAGGGTGAGCGTGATGCATTGACAGCGTCCGATGCTGAAGTAATGGATGAGATGTCAGCCAAGAAACAACCTTTTGTCGTACGTTTAGAACAGTTAAGCCGTCAACGCGAGGAAATGTTAAAAATAGAGGGGTTTCCAGCAGGTAAAGATGGACTTGATGCCTTTATTGCAAATCAATCTGCTACAGAAGCTTCAGCATTGAAAATATTAGTAACAAAATTACGCACTACTGCATTTGCTTGTAAAGAACACAATCAAATCAACGGAAGTATCGTTAATGTAAATCGTCAATATTTGCAGAAGGCGATGAGTATATTACGTGGCCGTGATATGACAGCAAGTTCATACGGGCCGGGCGGCGAATATTCAAACCAAGTGGTTCAGCAGCCACTTTTAGGCCGTGTCTAAAATAGACTTCTATACCCAATTGAAATCAATTTTCAGTCTTTACCGTTTCGTTATTCCGGCTAAAAGCCTGCCGGAATAACGGAGGAGTGAAAATTCACAGATTGAATGAATAACGGGTATAACTTATTGGCACCACGAGGCCAATACATCAACCCAATCGGCTTGATCATTTAAGCAGGGAATAAGTGTGAGGGATTCTCCTCCCGCATCTTTAAAGACTTCCTGACCGCGAATGGCAATTTCTTCCAACGTTTCCAAACAGTCAGTAACAAATGCCGGGCAAATTACTAATATATTTTTATTGCCACTAGCGGCTAATTCACGCAAACGATCTTCAGTGTTAGGTCCAAGCCATTTAGCTTTTCCTAAGCGAGACTGAAATGCGACTGAATATTTTTCTTCAGCAATTCCTGATTTCTTAACAAAACAATCCGTAGTACGAAAAACTTGGTGGAGATAACAGGTTTGTTGATGAGCATGATCTGTTTGCAAGCAGCGACCATCGATCAAGCAGTTTTCAGCTGATTTATCCAGTTTACGAATATGTGATTCAGGTAAGCCGTGATAACTAAATAGAATATGGTCATAATCCTGTTCAAGATAAGCTTGGGCACTCTTAACGAGGGCTGAGATATAATTGGGATTGTCATAAAAAGGTTCAACCACGGTCAGCTTAATATTTAATGCATGTTTCCTGATTACTAATCGAGCCTGCTCAACAGAGGTAGTAACAGTGCTTTCGGCATAATGTGGATATAGAGGAATAAACACTATTTCTGAGATATCAGGTTGATCAGCAAGCTCTAGTATCTGGTGTTCAATGCTTGGCTCACCATAACGCATGGCCATAGCAACAGGTAGTTTTACTTTTTGTTGTAGTGCTTCTTTTAATCGTTGTGACAATACAATTAAAGGTGAGCCATCATCAAGCCAGACACTTTGATAAGCCTTGGCTGATGTTTTAGGGCGTGAAGGCAATACAAATAAGCTAACAATAAGGCGTCTCAATAACCACGGTAATTGAATTACATAAGGATCCATCAAAAACTGGTTGAGATAGCGGCTAACAGATTTTGGGCTGGGTGAATCAGGTGAGCCTAAGTTTGCAAGCAATATGGCTTTTTTACTCATAACAATTATATTTTTTATTAATTTGTTGGATCATACCTTTTACAGCATATTTAAGCTAAACTTTAGCGTATCTCAGATCGTATATACCAAAGTGAAATGAAGTTGTAGATATTTTAACAACAAAGCCCGTCATTCCCGCGAAAGCGGGAATCCAACGATAGTGGCTATATATTGCCCATGGATCCCCGCATAGGCGAGGATGACAAAAAATAGAAACCTGTATCTTCAATGGTCACGGGTATAATAAGTAATATGAAACGTAGACAACTTCTAGAATTATCTGCCAAAAGTGTATTGGCTACATTGGCAATTGGGTTTGCATCTAAAAGTAATGCAAAGCCTACATTGAGAACCGGCCTAGTGCTTGATGATGCATTCCTTAACCACCATATCAATGCTAAACACCCTGAGTCGCCAGCGCGTTATCAAGCAATAAAACAACATATTATTGCCAATGATCTTGCAAACAAAACAATGCCCATTGTGCCAAAAAATGATGCTGAACAATGGTTAAGTCTAATCCATTCACCGCAACATATTGCAGCGATAAAAACATGGCAGAGGAGAAAACATAATAATGCTGTTTTAGCAACGGCTGGCGTATTGGCGGCGGTAGATGCCGTATGCAATAAACAAGTAGAAAATGCTTTTTGTGCATCACGCCCCCCAGGTCACCATGCAAGAAACACAGGACAAGAAGAAGGTTTTTGCTATTACAACCATATTGCTATTGCAGCAAAATACGCCCAACAGCAATATAACCGAAAAAAGATCTTAATCATTGATTGGGATTATCATCACGGTGATGGCACCGAATGGGCATTTTATTCTGATCCCAGTGTGTTGTATTTTTCAACGCATGATATGTTTGCTTATCCTGGAACAGGGTTTCCAAGTCGAATTGGCGAAGGTGAGGGAGAAGGTTTTAACATCAATGTGCATTTAGATTGTGGATCAAATGACGAAGATATTATTAGTGCATTTAAAAATAAGCTGTTAGCTGCCGCTGAGGCATTCAAACCGGATCTTATTCTAATTTCTGCTGGCTTTGATAGTCGTCAGGATGACTTGTTAGGTTGTTTTGAGATAAGTAACAATGGCTATATAATATTGACACGAATGGTTAAAACAATCGCAAACAAACATTGCCACGGTGAGATGGTATCAATGCTTGAGGGTGGGTACAACCTAGAGGGTAACGCAAGTGCTGTGACAGCACATATAACAACATTACTAGAATAAGAGAAGAAATAATTTAGTGACAAAAAGACCTACCAGTTCACAGAATCTTAGATTTACTGGCGATTATAGTACCAAGGTACAATAGTTATAGTGGTTTTCCTTGATATAATGTTATCTAAATTTTGGTATTTTTAATTTAAGGTGTGAAAAATGAAAGGAATGAATAAGTTTTTAGGGATATTGGCCCTTGGTCTAGCGGCTTCAACTGCTAATGCTGCATTTGTTGTTGATATTTATGATAATGCTGCATGGGGCTTTTCGACTCCAGAGTTGAATCACACAACGCCTGCTCGTGCATATGTTGATGCCAACTCTGCAACAAATTCCTATTCAAGTGAAACCGTTAATTTTTATGATTACTCTTCGAGCAAAGTGGTAAATGGTTTTGCTACCAATTATTGGCCTCATGCTTTGGGCAATGATAATACTTTTATTGCTCATGTTACAGGTGACTTTTATTTGAGCGTTGATTCCTACGTTGGATCATGGTCTGATGATGGAATTGATTTTCTAGTTGATAGTGCCGCCTATATTTCTCGTCCTAATCCACATGCTCCGACATTTGATTTGTCATCAGTGGTGTTGTTAGCAGGCTGGCATACACTAGATGTTGTGTTATATGAAAGAACTGGAGCTGCTGCATTGCAATTATTTGCTGAAGCAGTTTCTGGAGGAGCAAGAACATTATTGCATTCACCAAATGCAGTTCCTATTCCTGCAGCGGCATTCTTATTTGCACCTGCACTATTAGGTTTTATGGGTTTACGTCGTAAAGCAAAAGCACCGATTGCTTAATTAAACCTAAGTTTAAAAATAAAAAAGCCGTAATGATTAAATTCATTACGGCTTTTTTGTTTCTGTTATTTGGAAACTGTTATAATTCGCGGCTGTTGCCCCCGTAGCTCAGCTGGATAGAGCGTCCCCCTCCTAAGGGGAAGGTCGTGCGTTCGAATCGCGCCGGGGGCTCCACAGTTGATTAGATGTAGAGCGTTACGTCAGCATCACCAGCAAATTCTAGATAAGTGGCTGCGCCGCCTGAGCTGATGCCATCAATGAAATCTGCTTTATCGAAATCAAATAGATCTACGGTCATTTGGCAGGCAATTAGATCTACGCCTGTTTCAACACAAATATCACGTAATTCTTCTACGCTAGCAACACCTTTTTGTTTTAGTTTGCGTTTCATCATCCATGTGGCAAACCATTCGAGACCAGGGATAATCTGAACGATACTAGGCACGGGAACCGGCATTGGCATGGCAGGATTACCTAAAGGTGATACCTTTAGGTTTAAGTTTTTATTGAGCAACTGCAATCCATAGAAAGTGAAGAATATTTTCACTTCAAAGCCGAGTGCAACGGCTGTCGATGCTAATAAAAATGGTGGGTAAGCACCATCAAGTGTACCTTTGCTAGCAATGATCGCTAATTTTTTAGCCATTATTCAGCACCTTTTTCAATGATGAAGTGCAATTTACCTTCTTTTTCGGTCGCTTCAATTAGCGGATTTCCAGTCATTTTAGAAAATGCGGGAATATCTTGATTTGCACCGGGGTCGGTAACGATAAGGTGTAGTTTTTCACCAATAGCCATTTCTGATAGAGCTTTACGCGCTTTTAGTACGGGTAATGGGCAGTTTAAACCGGATGTATCGAGTTCTTTATCAAAATATGACATGTTTTTTTCTCAAAAAATAATACGAAATAAATTAAAACTAATCTACTATAATAGACTGAAAAACACATTTTGTCTTGCAGGAACCCTTGTCATCAGTTAAATGTCCTATATGTCATGAGATTATTTTTTACACTATTATTTGTCGGCTTATGGGCTGGGCCAGTATTCGTTGCTCAGGCTGCTGATATTGACTTGCCTGAGATTGGAGATAGCGCGGGCTCAATAATTTCACCACAAGAGGAATATCAGATAGGGCAATCTTTTTTTTGGCGACTGCAGCAGTCGATAGACTTGATTGACGATCCTGAAGTGAATAGCTACTTACGGTCGGTTGGAGCAAGGTTGGTGGCTAATAGTGATGCGCCGCATTTACCTTTCACCTTTTTCATAGTGCCTAACCCCACGGTTAATGCCTTTGCTGCACCTGGTGGTTTTATTGGCATACACAGTGGGTTAGTGCTGACCAGTCAAACCGAAGATGAAATGGCATCGGTATTGGCGCATGAGATAGCACATATTACTCAGCGACATTTATTACGTAGTTTTGAAAAGTCAAAACAGGTTAATCTGGCCACTACAGTGGGATTAATTGCGGCATTGTTGCTAGGAATTGCAGATCCCGGTGCGGGAGCCGCAGGATTAATGGCTGTGCAAGCGGGCGGCGTGCAAGCACAAATAAACTTTACTCGAGCTCATGAAAGTGAGGCTGATAATTTAGGCATGCAAACCTTAGTGCGTTCGGGTTTTGATGCACAAGCGATGCCAGTATTTTTTGAGCGATTACAACAGACAAGCCGTTTTTATGGCGGAAGTGGTGCGGTGCCAGAATTTTTACGGACTCATCCGGTAACAACATCGCGTATTGCTGATGCGCGGGGACGTGCGGTGACATATCCTCTGAAGAGGCAGCTCAGTGATACTTTGCAATTTTATTTAGTGCGAGAAAAATTGCGTGTTATGGCGGCAACAAACCTAACTGAGCTTACTCAGTATTATGCCAACGCTTTGAAAGACGGCAATAATTTAAATGAGGCTGCAACGCGGTATGGTTATAGTTTGGCATTAGAGGCAAAAGGTGAGCATACCAGGGCTCGAAAAGAGTTACAGATACTGATTGATAATGATCGTGATCGCTTAAGTTACCAATTAGCATTAGCTGATATTGAAATTGCTGTGGGGCGATATTCTGCTGCGCTAAAGATTTATCATGATAGCCAACGTTTATATCCTGATGACTACGCATTAACGCTTAAGCAAGTCACCGCGTTGTTGCAAGTGAGTATGCCTGAACAGGCAACGAAGTTATTATTAAGGCAGCTAGAATTAGGCGCTCCTTCACTACAACTGTATAAATTACTTGCTCAGGCAAAAGATGATTTGGGGGAGAAAAGCCAAGCACATAGTTGGCTAGCAGAGTATTATTATAGCTCAGGTCAGTTAGAGCAGGCAGCAGACCAATTGCGTTTGGCAGCGGGTTTTGCCAAAAATGATGAATTTCAATTGGCTAAAATTAATTCTAAATTGCGCAAGGTTGAAGTGTCATTAGCGCAGATGGAAAAACTATAAATGTCTAAAACAGATCAGCAACGTAGAACAATTTTAAAAGGTGCTATCTCTGCCTCAACGTTGGCACTGGTGGCAGCAAGTGGCTTAATTGTGCCACAACGATTATTAGCTCATTGGCCAACGGATGCCTTTAATTCTGAAACAGTTGAGGACGCTTTATTGTCCTTGGTGGGACAAGCGGAAATTGCTTCGGATAAAGCATTGAACTTTAAAGTGGGTTCTCCCCCGAGTTATGCAGTGAATGGGGCATCTGTTCCAGTAGCAATTGAAAGTAATTTAGAAAATATTGAGCGTATTGCAGTATTAGTAGAAAAAAATCCTTTTCCATTGGCAATGAGTTTTGATTTAACGCCTGCGGCTATATTACCTTTTAAAAGCATGATCAAAATAAGAGAAGATTCACAAGTAATAGCCATAATTCGTGCAGAAGGTAAATTATATAAAACCTCACGCTTTGTTGAAGTTGATATTGGGGGATGTGGCTAATGGGCTTAGTTTCCAAAGATCGTATTCGCGCAAAATTAAAAAAGGGCAATACTAGTGTGCGCCTATTATTAGCACATCCGATGCATACTGGCCGTGCAAAAAATAAAGAAGGTGTACTTATTCCTGCTGAATTTATTCAAGATATTCGTTGCTGGCGTAATGAAGAAGAAGTATTAACTATAAAATGCGGCACAGCTACAGCGCGTAACCCTTATTTTTCTTTTCAGTTAGTGGGCGGCGAAAGTAATGATTTGATTGAAATCAGATGGGTAGACAATATGGGTGCGAAAGGTTTAACCGAGACGCGAGTTAAATAAAATTAAACAATGAGTCTAAAACTAAGAGTAACGTTATTCTTTGCCTTATTGTTATTGGCATCTTTATTAGCAACAACGTCGGTGCTAATTTCTAATGCACGCCAATCGGTGCAGTTCGAAATGGAAGATACAATGGCCTCTGCTGCACGCATAATCACTGTCTCATTGTCTGGTAACTTAAATCGAGAAGTCAATGTATATGAGAATTTACAGGATCTTGTTAAGGCCTTAAGTGAAATTCGAAGCCTACATATTTTATTGTTTGATTCACAAGGGTTGCTGTTTGAAGGCGAACCCAAAAAATATAAAACTGTTGAGCCTCCTGATTGGTTTGTGAAGCTGTTATTGCCAAAGGTAAGGCCTTTGACGAAACGCTTTGGTGCTGGGCACATGGTTATTTATGCCGCCCCTATTAACGAAATAGGCGAACGTTGGTTAGATATTCGAAATATTCTGACATTAGGGTTGGCTATTTTTGTGTTGACCAGCATGTTTTTATATTGGGGTGTTGGTCGATTGATGCGACCTCTACAGCGTTTATTGACTGCATTATCTGGTTTTGAGCGCGGCGATCTTCATTTACGGCTGCCGAGTTTTTCTTTGCCAGAAATGAATAAAATTAGCCAAACATTTAATCAAATGGGGCAAACACTAGAACAAAGTATGGAGGAAAATAGGCGGTTAGCTGTTTTGGTTCAGCAATCTGGTGATTCGATTTTATCGTTAGATAATGCCGGACGAATCATGCTGTGTAACCCCGCGGCAGAGCAGTTACTTAATCAAAAAGCATCTTCATTGTTGGGGCTTGAATTAGCAAGCTTAGGTTTTACGGTAAACCAAAAGAAAATTACCGAGATTTTACAAAGCTATAAGATAGTTGAAAATTTAGAAACAAGCTTACCGATTTCAGATACAGAAAGTTTGTCAATATTATTATCGACAGTGCCTTTATTAGATACCGACCGGAACGTGAGCGGAGTGATTTGTACTCTGCGAGATATTACCGAACATAAACAAGCCGAGGCAGCAGAAAATCAACTTCGAGAAACACGGTTGTTGGCACAACACATGTCTGAAGTACAGGAAAATGAGCGTCGGCATTTGGCGCGTGAATTACATGATGAACTAGGTCAATGTTTGACGGCTATTAAAACAGATGCAGTACTCATCCGTAATCGGACTGTTGATAATGAGCCAAAAGTATTTGCTAGTGCGCAGGCGATAATTGATGTTGCAAGCCATATTTATGATGTTGTGCATAATATGATTACACGATTACGGCCTAGTCCACTGGACGATTTGGGCCTGTTGGCAACGCTAGAAGAAAGTATTTCTGCATGGCAAATTAGACAGCCGGATATCGCTTTTAAGTTATCTTGTACAGGAAAGCTCGATCATTTAAATGAAATGATGAATATGACAGTATTTCGAGTAGTACAAGAATCGATTACCAATGCAGTACGGCATGCAAATGCAACTGAACTAACTGTTTCAGTAAGCAATGAATTTGATGAAGAACAAGGCCAACAACTGAAAATAGTTATTGCTGATGATGGCAAAGGTATGGAAATATTAGATTTTCATTCTGATGTTGATTTTGGTTTGTTAGGCATGAGGGAACGAGCACAAAGCTTGGGTGGAACTTTTCAATTAGAAAGTGCATTAGGCGATGGTGTGACTATATGTGTCACTATACCGCTAGGAGCAGATAAAACACTATGACAACAACAATATTATTAGTAGATGATCATGAACTGGTTCGTGCTGGGTTTCGGCGACTGCTGGAAGACAATGAACAATTCATAGTGATTGCTGAGGCTGGCAGTGGTGAGCAGGCTGTGCAAGATTATGCAAAACATAAACCTGATGCAGTGGTGATGGATATTTCAATGCCTGGCATTGGTGGAATTGGTGCTATTGAGCGAATTATTGCACGATATCCTGATGCTCGTATTTTAGTACTGAGTGTTCATGAAGATAGTATTTTTACCACGCGGGCCTTGCAGGCTGGGGCCAAAGGGTTTATCCCTAAACGTAGTGCACCGGAAGAAATGATTAAAGCGCTAGCGCTAGTGGCTCAAGGTAAGATGTCTATTGACCCTGAAATAGCCCAGCAAATAGCGATGCAGAAACTTACGGGGGCTGACAATGTGTTAGAGGTGTTAAGTCAGCGCGAATTTGAGGTATTCAGATTGCTTGCAGAAGGAAAAAGTGTCAATGAAATTGCTGATATTCTTAGTTTGAGCCCTAAAACTGTAGGGACGCACCACACTAATATTAGGCAAAAATTAAATGTGTCGAATTCTGCCGAGTTAGCTAGGCTAGCTATTCGTAGTGGTGTATTGGATGCATAAAGGATGCTCAGGAAAATCCTGAGTGACATCAGGATTTTTCCTCTAACACTCACTTCTCTAGGCGAGTAAAGTGTCATCCATGGAAGCCAGAAAGGTTTTCGATTAACTTATTAGAGGTAATTATTATGTGGACTACACCAGAATATTCAGATATGCGTTTCGGTTTTGAAGTAACAATGTACATTTGCAACCGTTAAGCAAAAGCTAAATCGAAAAGCCCCGGTACTGAAAAGTATCGGGGCTTTTTTTTGCTTTAAACTCTATAATCGAAAAAAGCGATTAAATAAATAGAAATAACTTGTTTTACAATAATGGGTGTTTCCTCAATAATATCCCACTGGTTGCAGCCATAGCCGTGATAATTGGAGTTGCAGTCATAGTAAATTAAACGATAATTAAATGAGGAAACAGAAATGACAACACAAGTACCAGAAATTACATTCAAAACGCGCGTTCGTGATGCAAGCTTAGGTGGCGATAATCCATTCCGCTGGCAGGATGTTACATCAAGCGATATCTTTAAAGGAAAAAGTATTGTTGTGCTAGCACTACCGGGTGCATTCACACCAACGTGTTCAAGCACCCATCTACCCGGCTTCGAAGCTAAATATGACGAGCTAAAAGCAAAAGGTGTTGATGAAGTTTATTGTTTAAGCGTGAATGATGCTTTCACTATGTTCCAGTGGTCTAAAAATTTAGGTGTTGAGAAAGTGAAAATGTTACCTGATGGTAATGGTGACTTCACACGTTTGATGGGCATGTTAGTGAAGAAAGAAAATCTAGGTTTTGGTCATCGTACATGGCGTTATTCAATGCATGTAGTTGATGGTGAAATTAAACAGCTATTTGCTGAACCGGGTTTGATGGACAATTGCCCTGATGATCCGTTTGAAGTAAGTGACGTAGACACGATGTTGAATGCATTATAAATAGTGTTAAATAAAGGCATCGACTTAGTCGATGCCTTTACCTTTCATAACTTAGGAAATCAATAGAATGCAATACGATTATGATTTATTTGTGATAGGTGCGGGTTCAGGTGGCGTGCGAGCCAGTAGAATGTCGGCATCATATGGCGCACGTGTAGCAATATGTGAAGATCTATATTTAGGTGGTACTTGCGTAAATGTCGGTTGTGTACCTAAAAAACTATATGTCTACGCCTCTGAATATTCAGCACATTTTAGAGAAAGTGCAGGTTTTGGCTGGCAGTCAGGAAAAGCAAGCTTTGATTGGGCAAAATTACGCGAAAATAAATCATCTGAGATCAGCCGACTAAACGGTATTTATGGTGGTATTTTAGATCGTGCGAATGTTGACTTGAAAAAAGGTCGCGGACGAATTATTGATGCCCATACGGTTGAGGTGGCAGGCAAGCACTATACAGCTGAACGTATTTTGTTAGCTGTAGGCGGACAACCTTTTATCCCTGATTTTCCAGGCAATGAATATGTTTTATCGTCAAATGAGATCTTTGACTTAGCAGCATTCCCTAAACGACTTGTCGTCGTGGGTGGAGGTTATATTGCTGTTGAATTTGCAGGGATCTTTAATGGCATGGCATCGCAAGTGACGCAATTACATCGTGGCGATCACATTTTAGATGGTTTTGATGAAGAAATTCGTCAATTTGCCGCAACTGAAATGACTAAAAAGGGCATAAATTTACGCTATAAAACACATGTTGATGCCATTGAAAAACTAAGTGACGGCACGTTGAAGGTCAAATTAAAAGAAGGGGGCGAAATAGTGGCCGATGTAGTGTTATATGCCACGGGTCGCAAGCCACAATTAGCTAATTTAGGCTTAGAAAATGTCAATATAACGTTGACTAAGTCTGGACATGTTGCCGTTAACAATGATTTTCAAACCAGTGAAAAAAGTATTTATGCCTTAGGGGATATGACACCCGGCATGGCGTTAACGCCCGTTGCCTTGGCAGAAGGCATGGCATTGGCAAAATCACTTTATAATAATGAAGCGTGTGAAATGGACTATAGCAATATTGCAACTACAGTATTCTGTCAGCCTAATATCGGCACAGTAGGCATGACGGAAGAGCAGGCAAGGGCTAAATATCCGAATGTAGTGAAATATCGATCTGAATTTCGATCAATGAAGCATACAATTAGTGGTTCACAAGAACGTACACTAATGAAATTGTTAGTTGATGCTGATACGGATAAAGTGATTGGTGTGCATATGGTGGGTGCCGATGCGGGTGAAATTATGCAAGGCATAGCAATTGCGATTAAAGCTGGGGCAACTAAGGCAGATTTTGATGCCACAGTAGGTATTCATCCGACAGCAGCAGAAGAATTTGTAACTATGCGGGAGCCAGTGTCTGATTAAATTGATTCAGGAATATCCTGAGTGCATTCAGGGTTTTTCCGCTAACAGCTTATTGAACATCTCCGTATAGTGGGAACTGTGAAAGCTGGAAAGTGTTTCGGTTAAAGAATTTAAACTTAATTATTAGAGGTATTTATTATGTGGACTACACCAGAATATTCAGATATGCGTTTCGGTTTTGAAGTAACAATGTACATTTGCAACCGTTAAGCAAAAGCTTAATCCGAAAAGCCCTGATACTGAAAAGTATCAGGGCTTTTTTTTTGCCTAAAAATTAACGAGCCCTCCTTCCTAATAGGAGAAAATCCTATATTGATTTAAGGTGTATTTATTTAAACTACCTGATGTTATTTATGAATTGAATTAAATGAATCTAAAGTTACGTATAAACCTGATTATAACCGTGTTGTTGTTTTTAACACTTATTATTGGTGGTGGGATGTTTACAATTCAAAATGCTCGTGGCAATGTTCAAGCTGAAATTGCCTCAACGGCAATTTTGGCATTACATATGCTAGATTCTGAAATTCTAGCGTATAGCCTTAATTCTGGGCAAGTCTCTCCTGCTTATGTTGGCTCAGGAAGCACTTTTCAGTTAAATAAATTAACCGATGTACGTCACCTGAAAATAGATTTTTATGATGCACACGGGCGACTACGTGATACCAATCAGTCCAGGCCATCTGATGATGCTCCGCCAAAATGGTTTGTAAGCATGATGGATACTGTTACCGATGAAATGCCGATAACAAAGCGGATGGTATATCGAGGTGGCAGGATTGTAGGTGAATTAGTGATCACCCCGGATCCTTCTTATGAAATAGCGGAAGTATGGGAAGAAATGCAAGGCATGCTGATATTTGTAGGTATATTCTTTATTGTTGTGAATATTCTTATTTATTATTTCGTTGGTCGAGCTTTGCGCCCGATTGATAATATTTTAGAGGCATTAACAGATTTAGAATCAGGTAAATTAGAGGCAAGGTTACCCAAGTTTACCTTGCCTGAGTTAAGCCGTATCAGTGATAAATTTAATGTGATGGCCAATACGCTAGAAGAAAGTATTGCCGATAACCGTCATCTGACCCAGCAAATGATTCAGGTTCAAGAAGAGGAACGTAAAAACCTTGCTAGAGAATTACATGATGAAATTGGTCAGCATTTAACCGCTATTCATGTTGATGCCTCTGCTATTTTGAAAGCAAAAACAATTGAAGCTTCTAAAGAGAGCGCATCAGCTATTGATACCGTAGCACGTCAGATGATGGATATTGTGCATAATATTTTGCAACGACTTCGCCCTAGTGGTTTGGATGAGTTAGGTTTAGAAGCCGCTTTGCAAGAATTAATTAATGGTTGGAAGCAACGCCATAAAGATATTACGGTGAAATATAGTATTGAAGGACTGTTTTCTGATTATGACGAAGCAGTACTGATCACACTATATCGTCTTGTTCAGGAATGTTTGACCAATATTTCTAGGCATGCGCGAGCAGAAAATATTCAGATTATTCTGAGTCAAAAAAACCAACTGATTTTTTTGTCAGTCAGTGATGATGGACAAGGTTTTGACACATCTATTAGAACAACAGGGTTTGGATTGCCGGGTATGCGAGAACGTGTAGAAGGGTTGGCCGGCGTGTTAGAGATTGTGGCATTCCCAAATAAAGGAACCCAAGTGAATATTGAATTGCCATGTATAACTAGAGGTGAAAAATGAGTACATCTATACGGGTATTGTTAACGGATGACCATGCGGTTGTGCGATCAGGCGTGCGGCGGTTATTAGAGCAGCATGATGGAATTGAGGTCGTGGCTGAAGCGGAAAGTGGCGAGCAAGCATATCGAGTGTTTGGCGAGTGTTTACCTGATGTATTGATAATGGATATGTCTATGCCGGGCATGGGTGGGCTTGAGGCCTTACGGAGGATTATTGCACGTTATAATAATGCAAAAATAATTATTTTCTCAATGCATGAAAATGCAACCTTTGCGACGCAGGCGTTAACATCGGGCGCAGTAGGATATGTTGCAAAATCTGGGGACGCGGAAGACTTAGTCAATGCAGTGCGTCTGGTAGCAGCGGGTAAAAACTATCTTAGTGCTGATATGGCGCAGAAAATAGCCTTACAAAGTATGTCGGGTGATGATAATCCGACTCAGAAATTGACAGCACGGGAGTTTGAAATATTTCGCCTTCTTGCTGAAGGTAAGGTGGTGGATGAAATTGCCAAATTACTCAATATTGGTCAAAAAACCGTAGCGAATTATCAAACATTATTAAAACAAAAATTAGAGGTTAATAGTCCTGTTGAGTTGGTGAGATTAGCCATTCGACACGGAATTATTGAAGGTTGAAATTTTAAGGAAATAGAATGAAAATACAATTAAAAACAGTAGCAGTATTATTAATAGCATCACTACCAATGTTAGCTAATGCAGATTTCACGCAGGGCAAGTCTGCCATGATGTCAGGCGATTATCAAACAGCCATGACTGAATTCAAACCGCTTGCTGAAAGTGGTGACGTTAAGTCTCAATATATTATGGGGGTACTCTACGATGATGGCCTAGGCGTGCCTCGAGATTATAAAATGGCGGCAAAATGGTATGTTAAAGCTGCAGAGAAAGGTGATATTAATTCACAATATAATCTTGGCGTGATGTATACCAAAGGACAAGGGGTTGAGAAAAATGCCGAGCAAAGTGTGGCATGGTATCGCAAAGCGGCAGACCAAGATTTTGCTGCGGCACAATTTGCTTTAGCCGATATGTATATGAAAGGTTGGGGAGTGGAGAAAAGCCCAGCAGAGGCAGCTGTATGGTTTGAAAAATCAGCCAATCTAAAAAATTATAAGTCGCAGCTGATGCTGGGTATCCTTTATTTAGAAGGTAATGGTGTTAAAAAAGACGAGAAAATAGGAGCTGACTGGATTAGGCAATCAGCAGAGCAAGGGCATTATAAGGCGCAATACACTATGGGAATGATGTATAAAAAAGGTGTAGGCGTTAATAAGGATATGGTTTTGGCCTATGCCTTATTAGATCTAGCTACGCGCGATGGTCATGGCGAAGCAAGTAAAATGAAAAAAGAGCTTGAATTTAGTTTAGATGAAAAGCAATTAGCAAAAGCAAAAGAGCTCGCCTCAACGTGGCAACAAGGAAAACCGATCACGATCCCATCAACGTAGTTTCTGTTTTTTTAAGATCAATTAAAAAGCTCTATATTCTTTTGGATATAGAGCTTTTTTTATCCCAAAAATGAAAGGAATAAATCCTGCTTTGCGCAAGGAACTACTCTCAATCTAAATGAGTTTTGGCTGACTATAGTATCTCCACGCTATCCGCACATTGCGGTGACGTAAATTCTAATAAAAATGGAAGGGGAGAAGAATGAAGAAATCAAACTTTACTTTGAAATCATCTATTGTTGCACTTAGTGCGGCTGCTATGCTGGGTCTAGCGGGCCAAGCATTTGCAAATGATGAAATCATTGCTAATAATAAAGATCAAAACCTTTGGGGTTCACCTGGTGGTGATTATGCGTTAACACGTCATAGTGGTCTAAAAGATATCAACACAAAAACGGTTGGTAACTTACACATGGCTTGGGAACAATCTACCGGTGCTTTGCGTGGACATGAAGGTCAACCTGTTGTAGTTAATCACAACGGCAAACCCATGATGTACTTCGTCAGTGCTTGGCCTAATATTGTACAAGCCTTAGATTTATCTGATCCAGATAATCCTAAACAAGTTTGGAACTATAACAAGAAAACGGATCGTGATTTGTCAGCTGTGCCGCGTGCATGTTGTGACACCGTTAACCGTGGTTTGAACTATGCAGATGGTAAAGTTGTATTTCATACCTTAGATGGATTATTGATTGCGTTAGATGCCTCAACAGGTGAAGAAATTTGGATCACTAAACATGCGTTTCCTGACAAAGGTGAAACACATACGGGTCCTGCAATGATTGCTGGTGGCTTAGTATTCGCTGGTTTTGGTGGTGATGAGTTTGCTGCGCGTGGTCGTACTGTTGCTTATGACTTGCAAACAGGTAAAGAAGTATGGAAATGTCATAGTACAGGTTCTGATAAAGATGTATGTTTAACACCAGAAACTAATAAAGATAATCCTCACTACGGAACTTACGGTCATGATTTAGGTATGATTACCTACCCGAATGATGAGTGGAAAATTGGTGGTGGTGCAACTTGGGCTTGGTTCAGCTACGATGCAGATTTAGACATCGTTTATATGGGTACTGGTAACCCTGGTCATTGGTCTCCTGCTTATCGTTGTGGTGAAACAGGCAAGAACCTAACACATGAAAAATGTAATGCATATAACCCTAAAATTAACTCAGGTAACTGGGATAATAAATGGTCTATGACGATTATGGCGCGTAAGGCTAAAACTGGTGAAATGGTGTGGGCTTACCAAAAAACACCGTTTGATCAGTGGGATTATGATGGTGTAAACGAAAACATCCTTGTTGATTTAAAAGTTGATGGTAAACAGCATAAAGCATTGGTCAACTTCGATCGTAACGGATTTGCTTATGTATTAGATCGTGAAAATGGTGATTTATTACGTGCTCATAAATTCGTTACAGTGGATTGGGCTACTAAAGTTGATTTAGTAACCGGTCGTCCACTTAAAGTGAAAGAGCATTCTCCATTTGAACGTGGTCGTAATGTGGCTGCTTGTCCATCTGCTCAAGGTGGTAAAGATCAACAACCAGGTGCGGTAGATCCTAGTGATCCAGAGTGGTTCTATATGCCTACTAACAACTGGTGTATGGAAGATGAACCTCAAGAACGTACGCATACTCAACAAGGTACTGTGTATGTATTTGCGAACGTTTACATGTATCAAGAAAAACCAGGTGTTTCTGGTAAGTTGAAAAAATTCAACGTTGTTACCGGTAAAACAGCTTGGGAAATTCCTGATTCATACCAAAACTGGAGTGGCGTATTGGTTACTGCAGGTGGTTTAGCATTCTACGGTAATATGGAAGGTCAATTCCGTGCGGTAGACCGTAATTCAGGTAAGGTGCTTTGGAACAAAAAATTGGGCTCAGGCATCATCGGCAACCCAATTTCTTGGAAAATTGCTGGTAAACAGTATGTTGGTATCTTCAGCGGAATCGGCGGTTGGGCAGGCTTACCTGTTACAGCTGATTTAGATTTCTCTGATAAATATGGTGCGATCGGCGCGACTGCAATGGCAAAAACTGTTGGATTAAACCTTATCCCACAAGGTGGTTTATTCACAGCTTTCCGTGTTTATCCGTAAGGACTAGCATTGTTTAGATTATTACAATCTAAGTAAGAAGTATGCCGATGAGTTGGCTCCTACACAGGTGTTGGCTCATCGGCTTTTTACGTTGAGGAGTTTTTAATGGCACGTTTTTTACAGGTAGCATTGGCTGCCTCGGTTATGTTGGCAAGTACAACATCTGTTATTTCAGCTGAAGAAAAAATGGTAGCATTACGGATCTGTGCAGATCCTGGCAATATGCCTTTATCAAATACACAAAGAGAAGGGTTTCAAAATCAAATTGCCGAAGTGCTTGCCGAAGCATTGGGTACACAAACAAGCTATTTTTATCGACCCTATCTTGAGCGAGGATTAACTCGCCAAACATTTAAAAATAATAGCTGTGATGTATTGATGGGCATGTCGCCCGATAATGACAGAATGATTA
The DNA here is from genome assembly GCA_002733715.2 of Methylophaga sp. Lineage (GTDB taxonomy): Bacteria > Pseudomonadota > Gammaproteobacteria > Nitrosococcales > Methylophagaceae. The sequence continues at coordinate 4,966 of NVWQ02000016.1, read as the reverse complement.
CATCAACGCCGTTGTATCGTAGTACTTTTGTTTTAGCATCACGCGCAGATAGAAATTATGATTTTAAAAGCTTAGATGACCCACGCTTAAAAGAGCTTAGTGTGGGCGTATTTCAGCACTCAGCGATGAGAACTGAATTGATGGAGCACGGCGTGAGTGGTGAAAAGGCCAATCTAAAGCTTCATATCATCAGTCATAATGCTGATTTGGTTAAATCGAATCAACCTACACGGCAAATACAGGATGTAGTAGATGGCAAACTAGATGTTGCAGCTGCATGGGGGCCGTTGGCCGGTTGGTATAACACTGACAAAGTGAATGGTGGCAAACCATTGGCATTATTGCCAATGAATAGCATTGATACTGTTTTACCGATGGAATTTGAGCTTTCTGTTGGATTGAAAAAACAAGATACTGAGTTGCTGAAGAAAATTGAAGCTGCATTAGTAGAAAAACGTGCTGAAATTAAACAAATATTGGTTGATTTTGGTGTGCCACTTGTTGAATGTAATACCTGCATTGTCTCGGGTGATATTCCATCACACGGGACTTATAAACAACAACAACATGTAGTTGCTAAATTCCAAGCGACCGAACAATCTGATTTGACGACATTACCTGCTGTAATTGATGCAGCACTGGCTGGAGGTAGTTCACTTGATGAAGAGCTAATCAGTTCAGTATTAATGAAAGATTTTACGCGTGTTGATTATTTGATTGAACGAGGTGCAGATATTAATACAGCTGATAATGCAGGGCTAACACCGTTAATGCTTGCCGTAAAAGGGGGTAATTTTGATTTGGTAAGAGCTTTGCTTGAGCATAAAGCAGATCTTGATGCCGTTGATACCGATGGTTGGACGGCTACAATGCATGCGGCATACCTTAATGAACCCAAAATGATCCGTTTAATCGCGGGTGGCTATGGTGCTGATCTTGATTTAGTAGAAAAGCTTAGCTCGAGTACAGCGTTAGGATTAGCAGCACAAAAAGGCCAGCCTTTAGCGATTGTCGCATTATTAGACAGTGATGCAAACCCAGATACAAAAATGGGTGAGGCCGGTTATACGGCATTAATGATTGTGTCTAAATTAGGTTCGTTACCAGCGGCACAAGTGTTGACGCAGTATAAAGCTGATGTGAATGCACAAAATGCGGGTGGAGTGACAGCGTTGATGATTGCCGCAGCTAATAACCATGCCGATGTGGTTTCACTGTTAGTTAAATCTGGTGCGGATACTTCATTGAAAAACGAATTGGGTCAAACGGCATTAGATGTTGCAAAGGAAGATAAAGCCCAAAAATCGGCCGATTTCCTAACACGGTTTATAGAAAATCAAAGCAAATAAGTTAAGAGGAATCTTAACGGCTATAAGAGGGTATTGGGTAAAAATGGATCTTTCCCCAATATTTAAAAATAAAAAGAATGGAGAGAAAAATGATATTTAAGAAAACAACATTAGTGGCTGTAATGCTATTGCTTTCGGCAGGCTGTAACGCCGAACAACAAGAAACAGCAGCTATTGATACTAATTTAGAAAGCTTTCAAGTAGCGGTTGCAGATGGCGGGCCTTATGCTGCTCCTCTACCAGCAGGTGCGAAAGCTAAAGCTGAGAAACCAAAGAGAAAAGGTGTTTCGATTTACATCCCTGGTCAAGAAAATGCTGATTCGGTAGAAAAAGTCGTTGAAGAAGGCATGATTTCAGATGTGGGCATGAGTCCGCGTGAACGTGTTGCATCAACGCCTAAAGGTAAATTGAAAAACCCGTACACCGATGATGAAGAAATGGAATTAGAAGGCCATAAACGCTTTATGGGAAATAGTTGTAATGGCTGTCATGGTGGTACCGGTGGTGGCGGTATGTGTCCACCATTATCGAATGAAGTATTTGTTTATGGCAGCGATGACGACACCTTATTTCGCTTGATTACTCTAGGGAGCGATGACTTAGCTAAGTTAGGTTATTACCGTAAAGGGATGGAGGGCGTAGTTGGCCCCATGCCTCCTTATGGTGACATTATTAAAACAGATGAGGAACTGTGGAAAATAATTGCTTGGATCCGTACTGTTTTCAATGGTGATGAAAAACGCCGGAACTGGTGAAAAAGTAATATCTGCCCGACTCTTGGTTGGTGAAGTAGGGTTTTTTTAGAAGAATTATAAAAAAGGAAAGCTGAATGAAAACATTAAAATTATTGCCTTTGGTATTGGTGCTGTCGGCATGTCAAACTATGTCAGTTAAATCAATGCAAGGTGAAACGGCTTATGCCATTAATGAAAAAGATGCCACTATTTCAATGATTGACACTGCAACAGATAGGGTCGTAGGTATAATTCCTGCATCAGGACGCTTAGGTGATGAAATTAATGCAACGGTTATAGATAATGACGAACAGTTTTTATATGTTGTTGATGCCGATGCAGCAGAGTTGATTAAAGTGGATCTTGCTACACGACAAGTCGCGAATAGATTAGCCATAGGTGAAGGTGTTGAAGGGCTTGATATTTCTCCTGACGGTAAAACGTTGGTTGTTTGTGAAGAAGAAGCGACAACTGTTTCTTTTATTGATGTGGCAAGTTTTTCTGTAACAGCGACACTTAAGGTGATGGGAGATGCACCAGAACATTGCGTTTATTCACCTGATGGCAAGTGGGTGGTAGCGAGTCAAGAAAGCTCAGATTCTGTAGATGTAATTGATGCAATTAACCCCAAAATCATCAGAACACTTCCTGCGGCGGGTCACCCACGCGGTATGGGCTTTACTCCCGATGGTACAAAACTATATGTTGCTAATGAATCAGAAAATGTAACCGAGGTATGGAATACGTTTGATTGGACATTGCTTACTACAATTAATACGGGTGAGCGTTCTAATGGTGTCAAAGTATCATCAGACGGCAAACGTGTTTATATTTCAGGTGGTAAATCTTACACCGTTGATGTGATTGATACAGATGGTGATTTTGTAATAAAAAGCATTCCTGTAGGTGAGCGTCCTTGGAATATGGGATTAACATCGGATGATTCTAAGCTTTATGTTGCCAATGGACGATCTCATACTATCTCAGTTATTGATACAAAGAAGCTTGAAGTGATAGAAACAATACCTGTTGGGAAAATGCCTTGGGGTGTTTATATACCGTAATAACGTCTTTATTATTAAGGATTAACATTAAATCCCCTCTTAATTTTTTAAGGGGGGATTTTTTATGATTAAAGTGTGGTGAAATAATCCTGCCTAATAAAGGAAATACACATGAAACCAAGAATGTAGTGTTGTGTCATATTAGATAACTCTACAAATTTACTAGGGTATATTTAGGAGATATAAAGATGCGAAATATGTTGATGAAGATATTATTGCTGCTTAGCATGACGGTTTCTGCTTATGCAGACATTATAGATGACTCAGAATTTGGTGGCCTGTGTGTCATGGGCTTGGCAGAAGGCAAAGTGATCAAGACGGATTGTGATGTGACATGGCTTAGCGATGACAACAAAACTTATTGTTTCCAGAGTGAAGATGCTAAATCAGTCTTTGTTCAAGACTCAGCTAGAAATGTGGAGCGAGCCAAAGAGTTTTATGCCGTGAATAGCTTGAGTAAAACTAAAGACCAAATGGGCTTGTTCTCGACAAAAGAGGTCAATAAATTTATCGATAAATATATTACAGATAAAACAGCAGCGCATGGTGGAGTATTTCCATTACGTGATGCGATTTTAGGGCGTGATCTTCAGTTAACCTATAACGAGATAGATTTTACCCGTAAATTGCATGGCTATGGTTACTTCCCCAGTGTGAAATTTCATTTAAAAAACCAAGAAGATAAAAAATATTTGATTGATTTTTGGGTAAAGCCTGAAAATGGAAAATTGTTAGTGATGGAGGAACGCATTTATAAAGCGCCACGACGTTATGATGGCAAATGGACGTTATGGATGCGTGACCCTCGTCCATGGTGGTGGATCCCTGCTTCAGAACACCCTGGCGAGACAGAAGAGAAAAAAGCATGGGAAGTAATTTCAGCGATTGAAAGCAATATTCTGGAACAGAAATTCCGAGATAAAGGTGAATATATTCTTATTGATGAGGAAACAGGTGAAAAAGTTAGCTTAGAATTTGTTGGAGTACATCAACCAGTGCGACGGCTTAAAGAAGATGGACGTTATTTTGCTTGCACCGACTTTCGCAAACACGGCAGCACTAACGAATATTATGATATTGATTTTTGGTTGAATGAAGATGACGGCAGTATTCGTGTCGGTGATGTCAGAATTCATAAAGTACCTGAAATGAAAGACGGCGGTTTTGTACAAATAGACCGCTATAATTTTGATGATTTGGAAGTAGATATTATACCGTAACTAATTGCAAGTCATTGGTTGGCATGTAACTTATTTGTTTACGGGACTCCATCCCATTCCGAATGGGATAAAGTCCCCCCCTACAAGGGGAGACCATCATAGTACCTCATGGGAGTGTTCAGGATAAAGTCATGTTCCGTGTAGCATTAGTTTTTGATTAATGGCTACGTGGCAATAATAATTCATGAAATATTTTGGAAGGAATAACTATGAAGCTGAAAACTCTCTCAATCGCAATGATGGCAATTGCTACTACTGGTGTAACAAGTGTAGCGGTAGCAGATGAAATTAAGTTACTACAAGAAAATCCAAACAACTGGGTGTCCGCAGCCGGTAATTATAACAACCAACGTTATAGCAAACTAGCACAAATCACCAAAGATAATGTTGCTGATTTGAACATGGCATGGTCTTTCTCAACAGGTGTTTTACGTGGTCACAAAGGTAATGCTCTTATTATCGACGGTACTATGTATGTACATACTGCGTTCCCTAACATCGTTTTTGCTTTAGATCTAAGCAACGACGGTGCTATCAAATGGAAATATGAGCCAAAACAAAACTACGACGAAACTGTTCCAGTGATGTGTTGTGACACG